>CAYFXC010000016.1:18657-26617 GCA_964347045.1 uncultured archaeon | reverse complement strand
ATTGCGTCCATTGATTCGCGTCATGCCAGAAATCAAGGCACCCGACCGGAAGGTCTCTTTCCGAGAAAAAATCATCTGGACCGCCGTCATCCTCGTATTATATCTAATTATGGCTAGCATGCCCCTCTATGGCATCAATCAAGAATTAGGGTTTGATTACTTTTTCTGGCTTCGTACCATTCTTGCTTCTTCAAGGGGCACCCTCATGGAGCTTGGAATTGGTCCCATTGTAACCGCTGGGCTCATCATGCAACTTCTTGTGGGCTCTCAGCTAATCCGCGTCGACATGTCTGACCCTTATCAGCGGTCGCTCTATACGGGAGCTCAAAAAGTTCTTGCCATTTTCATGACAGCCTTCCAAGCCTTCGCGTATATCTTCGCTGGAGCTTACGGACAGGTTCCCGGTCAACTCGATTACGCTAGCGCGATTTTGGTCTTTATTCAACTCATGTTTGCCGGTGTCATTGTGATCATGATGGATGAAACCATCCAGAAGGGTTGGGGTCTTGGAAGCGGTGTTAGCCTCTTCATCATGGCCAATGTCTGCACCCAAATCCTTTGGGGTATGTTCTCCATCTCATTTGCTCAAAGTCAAGACGTTCCCACAGCTCCGATTGGATACCAAGGAATCATTCCCTTTTTACTTCAGAATCTAGGCGGTTGGTCTGCCAACAATTGGAACCCAACTGTAATCTATCATCCTGTCGATAATCCAACCGGATTCATTGCCAATGCCGCCACCATATGGTTCCGGCCAGAAAATCCCAGAGCTAGCCTGCTCGGCTTATTCACCACCTTTATCACCTTCGTCTTGGTTATCTACATGGAATCTTATCGCGTTAACATCCCCCTCCAATACGCTCGATACCGCGGATTCCGAGGACAATATCCCATTAAACTTCTCTATGTATCCAACATCCCAGTCATCTTTACGCAAGCCCTTTATGCTAACATTCTCTTCATCACTCAAATTCTCTGGGTCCAACTCCCCGCTCTCCAAGGTAACTTCTGGTTCGGGCTCCTTGCACGATATACAGTACCACTCGCTGGTGGAAACTATCTCGTTCCCGAACCATTAACCTTCGTTTGGTTCCTTACACCTCCTATTGGTATCCTCTCGCTCTTCGAACCCCTCGGGTGGCTTAGAGCAATAGGATATGCCGTTCTCCTCATGCTTTTCTGCGCTGGCTTTGCCCGACTCTGGATTGATGTCTCCGGCATTTCACCACGCGATGTTTCTCGTCAACTTATTGGTGCTGGCATGCAAGTTCCTGGTTTCCGGCGATCACCCCAAGTCATTGAAAAAATCCTTAATCGCTACATACCTACTGTTGCTATTCTCGGTGGAATTATCGTTGGTGCACTCGCTGCCTTTGCCGACTTCCTTGGTGCACTCACCACGGGTATTGGTATACTGCTAGCCGTAGGCATCATGCGGCAATACTTCGAAATCCTTGCGAAAGAGCAACTGGGTGAGCTGCATCCGATGATGCGTGGACTCTTGGGCGTTGGCTAGTCTGTGGACTTCAGGTTTAGCATTTGTGGGCGCGAAAAGCTCTTAAGGTTGTGATATTGAGTGTGCCACGTTTTGGTGGAGGTCTGTTGATTGCAAGTGGGCAAGGTTGTTGTGGTTAGTGGTGTACCCGGTGTTGGAAAGACGACAGTGGTCACGGATGCGATCCGCAAGGTTGAAGATCGGATTAGTGTTTCGCTGATTACGTATGGTTCCGTAATGTTTGAGATTGCCCAAAAGAAGCGGCTTGTGGAGAGTCGTGATGAACTTCGGATGTTGCCGGTTAAAAAGCAGCGTGAAGTTCAGAAACTAGCGGGTGAGCGCATCGCGGCGATGAGTAAGACTCAAGTTGTAATTGTAGACACCCATACGTTGATTCAGACCGCTGATGGTGGTTTTCTAATTGGCCTTCCTAAATGGGTAGCTGAAGCGATTCGTCCTGCTTCGATTGTCCTAGTTGAAGCAGATCCGAAGAATATCGCTTCTAGGCGGGCAAAGGACCCAACACGGACCCGTGATGAGCAATTGATTGAAAATATTGCAGAACATCAATTATTGTGTCGGTCGGCTGCTGTGGCCGTGGGGACCTTAACAGGCGCAACCGTAATGATTCTTAAGAACGTAGAAGGTAAAGCTGAGGAAGCAGCAACTGCCTTTGCCAATTTACTCTTGAAAGTGTGATTACCGTGCAGAATATTTTCATTGATATTGCCGTTGCCCTTCGGGGAGGTTTAGGTGTATGGGCGTATCCGCCTTTGTCTGCAATTGTTGTGTTATTGGTCAGCATTATTATCTCGCTGACTTCGAACCTGGTGAATCGTCGTTTCATTGACTATGATCGGTTGAGACGGTCTCGTGAAGAAATTAACAAATACAACGAAATGAAAAAGCGAGTCAAAGACGAAAAGGATCCACGGGTGCGACGTAAACTTGAACTGAAAATTAAGCGCCGCGAACGCTACATCTTGAAACTCCAAGGTGATGTGAGTAAACAGTCGTTTGTTCCTATGCTGATTACTATTATACCCTTCATCCTAATCTTCACTATAATGAACGGTGTTTTTGTTGACCCGGGGTTAGCCTTTCCACCAAGTGCCGTTCCTGCTCCAGTTATCTGGTCTCCCCTTAACTTTGGCCAATTGTTAGGTCCTTTTGGAATGGGCTTTGGCTGGCAGTATGGTCAATGGATTGATTATGGATTATATACTCCTGGTGTGCCCTTTGGTGGTATGGGCTTACTCTATGTTTACTGGTATATCCTCTGCAGCTTTACGATGAACTTGGTTATCCAGAAAGTGTTGGGCACTAGTATGACTCCCAGCTAATAGCGAAAATGGACGTTTGATAGCATGGGCTTGACTATCGCGATCAGTGGGTTACATGGAGCAGGTACTACGACAGTCGCAAAAGCCCTTGCGGAGGCCTTCAATCTCCGGTATATTTCTGCTGGGATTATATTTCGTCAACTCGCAAAAGAAAAAGGAGTTTCTCTCGCGAAATTTTGCAGAATTGCTGAAGAAAATCCTCATATCGACCAAGAAATAGATGATCGAACACGGCTTGAAGCAGAAGCTGGTAATGTAGTTATTGACGCGTATATTGCCGGATGGGTTGCCCGACGGCAAGCGGATCTAACAATTTATCTTCATGCGCCATTAGACGTTCGCGCGCTCCGCATAGCGAATCGAGAAGCACAAAAGTACGAAAAGGCTTTGGAAGAAACACAGTTTCGTGAACAAAGTGAACAATTTCGATTTCAAGAATTTTATGGCATTGATGTCACGGATACTTGTCTCTTTGATATTGTGTTGAATACCGAACACTTCAACGTCGTTGCTACGATAAGTATATGTATCGCAGTGGTAAAGGCGTATCTCGCGTCCTCCGGGACAACACTAGAATGAAGCTGTTATGGCGACATGACAGCTGACTGTCAACCGGTGGAGGTTGAATCCCCATGAGTCTTGTTGAAGTTGGAAGAATTTGCGTCAAAACGCACGGCCGTGAGGCTGGAAAGAAATGTGTTGTTGTTGAACGCGTGGATAAGAACTTCGTCCTCGTCACTGGACCTCAAGAAATTAGTGGTGTTCGACGACGTCGTTCAAATGTAGATCATTTGAATCCTACAAAGAAGAAAGTCGACTTCAAAGCAGGAGCAGATGATCCCACTATTGTAAAAGCTATCAAGGCTGCGAAGCTCACACCCTTTATGAAAAAAGATGAGAAGGGATAATATACACTCCCATTGAGGGAGCGGAGGAGGACTTTGGCTCTGACAAAAGCTCGGTTACCTGCAGATAGGAAACGAAAATTGGTAACGCGTGCTGAAGACACTACGAACCCGGCTTATGGTTGTGTCCCTGAAGAACGAACCATCCCGGAATTATTTCAGGATGGTATCATTAATCTGGATAGTTTGGTTGAAGGGAATTCTTATCCCTTCCAAGCCCAGAAAAGCCTCCAGGACCGACCAGCCATGAAGTAGTGTCTTGGGTAAAACGCATTCTGAATTTGACTCGTGCTGGTCATTCAGGAACATTGGATCCCCAAGTAACAGGCGTACTTCCAGTTATGTTAGGGAACGCTACGAAAATCGCCAATGCTCTGCTTACCTCGGGCAAAGAGTACATCTGTATAATGCGATTACACCAAAAAGAAAATCCCCAAAAAGTACGTGAAGCCGCCGCAGAATTTGTTGGAACGATCTATCAACGCCCTCCTGTTCGTTCCTCCGTTAAACGTCGGGTTCGCACACGAAAAATATACTATCTCAAAATTCTTGAAATCGAGGAGCAAAATGTCCTATTTCGCGTGGGATGCCAGGCAGGAACGTACATTCGGAAATTAGTGTACGATATCGGGGAAGTTCTAGGCGGTGGAGCCCACATGGCCGAACTGCGTCGTACCCGTACAGGACCTTTCAAAGAGGATGAAACACTGGTCACACTCTACGACGTGATGGATGCATATCATTTTTGGCATGATGATAAGGATGAGCGTTTGCTTCGCCAGTATCTTCAACCCCTTGAAAATGGGGTCCAACATCTACCCCATCTCATCATTCGCGACACAGCTGTTGATGCTATCTGTCACGGCGCCAACCTCGCCGTAACCGGTGTCCTTCAACTTCATGACGATATTGAGCCTGGTGACTTCGTTGCACTTATGACGCTAAAAGGCGAACTCGTAGCTCTTGCAGTTGCACAACAAAATAGTAAACAGATACTTGAAGCCAAATCAGGAATTGTAGCCGATACAAAACGAGTTGTGTTACCCGCAGGAACTTATCCTTCTACTTGGCGACGAAAAACTGCAGACAAATCAAAATGATTGCTAATTTGAGTAAAGAGAATGGCGCCGCGGACGGGATTCGAACCCGTGCGACCCGAAGGTCACAGGCTGGTCGGTAGATACACAATATATGTATTAACTCCAAGCCTGCGCCGTAAACCACTTGGCTACCGCGGCTCGCCGTTTCCTTCCGAGACATGCCCTTTAAAGATTTAGTTGTCACTTTTTTTCTTTTTCGTCGAGATTAGGCTCGCTGGGATTCGAGCTTTGGCAACACATTTAAAAGCGGTTTTGTATTTCGATTGCGATAGCTCAGAGCATATGCTACTTGAGGTGCTAACTTGTCGTCATCATATCGACATATAATCCGAATTGCTCGTACCGACATTGATGGAAGCTTAAAACTTGACAGGGCCATGAGCGCTGTGAAAGGAGTTGGCCGAAGGTTAGCCCGTGCTATAGTTGAAGCAGCAGGGCTCAATCCGGATCGACGAGCAGGATTCATCACTGATGCGGATGTTGCTAAAATAGAAGAGGTGTTGGAAACACCTTCAAACTTTGGTATTCCTCATTGGATGCTGAATCGCCAGAAGGATATGAAATCTGGTGAAAATAAGCACCTCCTAGGTGCAGACCTTGATTTTCAACTCAAAATGGACATTGACTATTTAATGAAAACCAAAAGTTGGCGAGGTATTCGCCATGGGCTTGGATTAAAAGTAAGGGGTCAGCGAACTCGATGTTCCGGTCGCAGAGGACGAACAGTTGGCGTTACACGAAAACGCCGCGGAGCATAGGTGAGTGAAATATGGGCGGAATTCGAAAACCAAAGAAAAAATATGTCGCACCCGGGCACCCTTGGCAAAAAACTCGGCTCGCAGAGGAACTAATCTATGTGGGTGAATATGGACTTCGAAATAAACGCGAGCTCTGGAAACACCGAACGCAACTCACCCAGTTTCGTGGTACCGCACGAGATCTTGTAGCTCTTCCCTCTGAAGAACGTGGTTTACGAGAGGGTCAACTGCTCGGTCGGCTGAACCGCCTAGCGCTCATTGATGAGAATTCGCAATTAGATGATATTTTAAATTTAACAATTCGCGATATTCTTGAACGGCGTCTGCAAACCCAGGTAAGGCGTCAAGGCTTAGCAAAAACTATGCATCATGCTAGGCAACTCATTGTTCATGGGCATGTGATCTTGGATAAGCACCGTGTGACTTCTCCAGGCATGCTTTTGTACCGGGATCAAGAAAAACAGCTCAAATACGCCCCTGACAGCCCGTACAGCAACCCTATTCACCCTGAACTTCCAAAGGGTGAAACCGTTGCCCCTACGCCCGAAGTTCCGGAACCTGTTCCAAAGGACAAAATTGAAGTTAAAATTCCAAAGGTTCGTGAAATCAAAGAAGTTGAACTTGAGGAAGAAGTTGACAAAGACGAAGACCTTCCTGAGAACATGGAAGGTGAGGGAGAATCTAAGAAGCCTCCTGTAAAAGAAGAGAAAAGCACCCCCGCGAAAAAGGATGCAAAGTAATTGAAGATAATTGCGCTTTATGGGTGATGGGTTATGGCTAAAGAAAAGGAAACACAATCGAAACCGGAAAAAGCTCCGAAAAAAGAGGTTAAAGCGGCTCCGAAGAAGGAGCCAGAACTCGTGGCAAAGGAAGCTGAGAAAGAACCCCCGGTAGAACCTTCCGCACCTGCGAAAGCTGTAGAAGAAGCAAAACCCAAACCAACAAAGAAAAAGGCAGAGCCGAAATCGGAAGATGAGAAACCCACTCGGCGAACTCGTTCTCGTGCACCGCGTTCAGGGGGGCGAGTTCGTACACCTACTCCCGTTGATAGCAAGGAAAAGTGGGGCGTTGCCCATATTTACAGTTCTTATAACGACACAATTGTTCATATCACTGATATTACAGGCGCTGAAACGATTGCCCGTGCGTCAGGTGGAATGATTGTACGCGCAGATCGGGACGAAAGCTCTCCTTATGCCGCGATGCAGGCGGCTTTTCGTGCTGCCCGTGCTGCAATGGACAAAGACATCACTCGAGTAAACATTAGGGTGCGCGCACCAGGAGGACATGGTCCCAAAACACCCGGTCCTGGTGCTCAAGCAGCCATCCGTGCTCTAGCACGTGCTGGACTACGAATTGGTCGAATTGAAGAAGTAACACCTATGCCTCATGACGGAACACGCCGTCCTGGAGGGCGCCGAGGTCGTAGAGTATAATGCGGTGCAAAGTAGGGCTTCGAAACGAAGTGAACAAGATATGAAAATAACCGTACTTGAAAAATCTGAAGACATCCTCACAATGCGTGTAGAAGGAGTCCGTCCTGGTTTGATTAATGCCCTACGCCGAATCATCATTTCTGAAACTCCTTCTATGGCAATTGAAGAAGTTGTGATTCTCGAAAATCAATCACCTCTATTTGACGAAATCATCGCACATCGGCTTGGTCTTGTTCCTTTGAAAACGAATTATGACACATATGTTCCTTCATCTGAATGTACTTGTGAAGGTGCAGGGTGTCATTTATGCCAAGCGGGATTCACCATGGAAGTTGAGGCTCCAGAAGATGGCTATCTTGCAACGACTGGAGATCTTAAACCGCAAGATCCAGAAACTGTTCCCGTAAGTGATAAGATTCCAATAGCAAAGATGGCTAAGGGTCAACGCATTGTCGTTGAAGCCTATGCCCGATTAGGAATTGGGCTAGACCATGCAAAGTGGCAGCCCGTTTCAACCATAGCTTACAAAATGATTCCCCATGTTGAGGTTGATACAAAGAAATGTGATGGATGTAAGGAATGCGTAAATGCATGTTTTAGGCAAGTCTTCGAAATGCAAAACGACAAAGCCGTGGTAGTCGATGAAATGAATTGCACACTATGCAATCTTTGTGTAGAAGCATGTGATGTGCAAGCAATTAAAGTAACATATGATGAAAATAGTTTCATTGTAACAATCGAATCAACTGGAGCCGCACCTCCTGAGCAAATTTTTGAGAAGGGTTTAGATGTATTCCGAAAGAAATACGAAGACCTCATCAAATTGCTCCCTGGGCGTGCGCCCAAACCAGTTGCCAAGCCTAAAGCTAAGCCTAAAGCTAAGCCTAAAGCTAAGCCTAAAGCTAAGCCTAAAGCTAAGCCTA
>CAYFXC010000016.1:0-18557 GCA_964347045.1 uncultured archaeon | reverse complement strand
AAGCTAAGCCAAAACCAAAGATCACAGCGAAGGTTCCAACGAAAAAAACAACTACCGCAACAAAAAAGACCAAAGCAAAAACAAAAACCACTTCGAAATCAAAGACTCCAAAAACCAAGTGAATGTGATGCCAGGTGAAAACAAAAACTACTGATGAAACGCGACAAAAATTAATCATTAAACTTAAACAGCAGTCTCGAAAGCCAGGAGGTCGCATCTGGCGAACTTTGTATAATGATCTACAATCTGCTCGGCGAACGCGCGTCACAGTTAATGTTGGCTATTTACAACGCCATCACATTCGTGGCCGAGTCATGGTTGTACCGGGTAAAGTTCTCGGCGATGGAGTCATAGAAGACAAATTCGATGTTGCGGCTGTTGCCTTCTCTACGCAAGCTAGAGCCAAAATTGAAAGTAAAGGCGGTCAGTGTCTAACTATTGAAGAATTTATGGAAAAAAATCCTACTGGGAAGAATGCTCGACTCATCAGCTAAGGAGGATACAAGATGGTTAAACAATCTACTAAATCATCAGCGACTGATGCACCTGCTAAAATTGAGCCACTCCTAGTTGATGCAAACAACACAGTTGCTGGGCGATTAGCCACAGTTGTTGCAAAACAACTCCTTCAAGGCGAACATGTCGTCGTTATAAATGCTGAAAAGGCTGTATTATCTGGAGATCGGTCCAGCCTCATCCTGCAATACAAGGAACGCCTTGGAATCCGTACCCGGACTGCTCCATGGAAAGGACCATTGCATCCCCGTCAACCAGATCGTTTGCTACGACGAATCATTCGTGGGATGGTTCCATGGAAAAAAGATCGCGGTCGGAAAGCAATGAAACGCCTTCGAGTTTATACCGGAACTCCTGAAGGATTAAAAACAAAACGACATCTTGACGTCTCACAATATGAAAGGACAGGTCGTCGTACAATTTATTTGGGCGAAATTGCGCGAGAACTTGGATGGAAGGGATCGGCATGAAAATAATAGTAAGTTCAGGGAAAAGGAAAACCGCCATTGCCCGTGCCACAGTAAGAGAAGGAACGGGGCGAATTCAAATTAATAAAATACCATTAGATAATTTCAATCCCGTCATAGCACGGCTAATTATTGAAGAACCTCTCATGATTGCTGGTGCAGATATCACTTCAAAAGTTGATATTCGAGTAAACGTACGGGGTGGAGGAGTTATGGGACAAGCGCAAGCGTCTCGCATTGCAATTGCTCGTGGACTTGTGAATTTTACAAAGAGTGCTGATCTCCGAAAGCAATTCGTTGAATATGATCGAACTCTAATCGCAGGCGATTCACGCCGAAAAGAAAAGAAAAAATTCGGCGGTCCTGGAGCTAGGGCTAAAAAACAGAAAAGTTATCGATAGAGGAGAAGAACTTCATGATTATTCCAGTACGTTGTTTTACTTGTGGTCGGCTTGTTGCAGATAAATGGGAAGAATACAGCCGACGTGTGCGTCAGGGAGAAGATCCTACGGCAGTTTTAGACTCGATGGGGCTGAAACGCTATTGTTGTCGAAGAATGCTTCTGAGCCATGTTGACATCATTGATGCAGTCCTTCAATTTGCGGAGCGAACATAACCATGACCGAAGATCTTCTAATAGCCCTTGATCAATACCTTGCTGCGGGTATTCACATTGGCACCCAAGTAAAAACTGTCACCATGGAACCGTATATCTACCGAGTACGTCAAGATGGGCTCTACGTTCTAGACATTCGGAAATTTGATGAACGAATCCGGGTTGCCGCGCGTATGCTTGCCCGTGTCGAACCCTCCGCGGTTGCGGTGGTAGGTGCACGACAATATGCCCAAAAGCCCATTAACACGTTTTGCACAGTTACTGGAGCAACGCCTCTTGCAGGTCGATTCATTCCTGGCACTTTTACAAATCCGCGATTACCCCAATACACGGAACCTTCTCTTGTTTTTATAACCGATCCTAGAGCAGACGCCCAAGCGGTCAGAGAAGGTGCAAAGATCAGAGTCCCAATTGTAGCTTTGGTTGACACTGACAACTCATTGGAATATATCGATCTAGCAATTCCGTGTAACAATAAAGGTCGAAAATCCCTCTCCCTCACCTACTGGCTTCTATCACGTCAAGTTCTGCGCGAACGAGGCCAATTAACGCCCGAGGCTGAGTTTCCATTCACAGTTGAAGACTTCGAAGCAACCTTACGACGTACTGAAGCTTAACTCGCCACAACTCGATTTCATCGAGTCATGGAAAGGCTCTTAAGCGTCCAGCTAGGAATCGACCCATAATTCCGAACGCGAATAAGTTGATTGGCTTATTTCGCAGCTAGACAATAAACTTCTGGAGGTTAATCTCATTGGGTAAAGGCTCAGGTTTTGGTAAAACCATTCTTTTTGGTGAACATTTCGTCGTCTATGGCTTCCCAGCTATCGCGGCCGCAATCGGATCCACCACCACGGCTATTGTACGCAGGATATCCGGACCCGGCTGGAAGTTAATTGATAATCGTCCAGCGGTCCCGGGTTACAAAAAGAAGAAGCTTGATGAGCAAACAGCGTCCATTGAGAATATCCTCCGATTTGCTGATATTGATCTTTCTGAACAGGGAATTAGTATCACGTTAGGAGGAAAACTAGTATGCGCTAGTGGCATTGGGGCTAGCGCTGCCAGCTGTACTGCAATTGCACGTGCTCTAAGTGATGAATTCAGGCTTGGTTGGGATAATACCAAAGTTAACGCTTGCGCCTTTGAAGGCGAAAAAGGCTATCATGGTACTCCTAGTGGCATCGATAACACTGCGGCAACTTTTGGTGGAATTGTCTGGTACAAACGCGATTTAAAGGGTGGACCCCCAACAATTGAAACAATCAAAATGAAAGAACCCACAGATATCGTGATTGCGAGCACAGGAATTACTGCGAGTACAAAAGATGTCGTGGCTGATGTTCGTCGCATGAAAGATGAGAAGGAAAAGTGGTTTGATCAAATCACAGATGACTATCAAGATATAGTAAATACTGCCCGAAAGGGGTTTGAAGAGCATGATCTCCAGTTGATTGGGCTCCTGATGAACCAAAATCATAATTTGTTAATCGAAATTGGGGTCTCCAGTGTAGAATTAGAGGAGCTAGTCGGTGTGTCCCGCCAAGCAGGGGCTTGGGGGGCAAAGCTCACAGGAACTGGTCGTGGCGGAAATATAGTGGCTTTAACGCCTGGTCGGGAATTACAAAATGATGTCTTTGGAACAATTAAGCAACGAGGTTTTTCTGCCTGGCGGTATCGAATTGGGATATAGGACTAAAAGAGGTGAAATAAATGGGTTTACGTAAGCATCTGAATAAACTTGACAAACAGGGTTCACTCATAAAAATCAAGAAACCGGTGTCCAAACGCCTTGAAGCCGCGGGCATCCTTAAAGCGGTAGAACCCAAACCTGTTCTCTTTGAAAATGTTAAAGATTCCGACTATCGGATTATGGGTAACCTATTTTGTAGTAAAGAAAGTGTGGCAGGTTACCTTGGTATCACAACGAGCGAAATCATTCCTACGCTAAGTAAAGCTATTGAAGATCGTTCTGTTCCCGAGGAAATCAAAGATGCACCATGCCAAGAAGTCGTTGAAACAGATGTTGATCTCGATAAGATTCCTATTCTTTTCCACAATGAACGAGATGGAGGACCATATATCTCTTCAGCTGTTGTTGTTGCAGGCCATCCCACGTATGGGCAAAACCTTGACTTTCATCGAGCCATGCAGATTAAAAAAGACTTAATGAGCACCCGCGTGGTTGCAAAACGAAACTTCCATACCTTCCTTGAAGATATTGGAGAAGTTAATGTCGCGTTTTGTGTGGGGAATTCACCAAATATTCTAGTTGCAGCAGCAACTAGTGTAGAAATTGGCATCAACGAACTCGAAATTGCCAACGCTCTTGAACCCATTCGAGTTGTGAAAGCAAAAACCTCGGATTTACTCATCCCTGCTGATTGCGAGTGGGTAATTGAAGGAAAAGTCTACCGCGACAAACGCCATGATGAAGGACCGTTCATTGATCTCACTCAAACTTATGATGTAATTCGCAACGAACCCCTCTTTGAAGTCACTCGTATTACGCATCGAAAAGATGCTATTTGGCAAGCACTTCTCCCTGGCGCCTTCGAGCATAAGGTTCTCATGGGAATGCCTCGTGAACCTACTATTTTTCGCAAAGTCAATGAGAAAGGCGTTCGCTGTCTTGATGTAAACATCGACCCCGGAGGTAGTAGTTGGTTACATGCTGTCGTCCAGATTGATAAACAACGTGAGGAAGACGGTAAGCTTGCGATTGAAGGAGCATTCGAAGGACATCGAAGTTGTAAGCACGTTTTCGTGGTTGACAAAGACATCGACATCTATGATTCCATCGACGTTGAATGGGCCATGGCAACACGATTTCAAGGAGATATCGATATGATTGTGAAAGATAAAGAACGGGGGAGTAGTCTTGACCCTAGTTCTGAACCGGGCACTTATTTCACTACAAAAATTGGCTTCGATCTCACCCATCCCTTGAAAACTGAAGGAAAAACCTTTGAAAAAGCAACTTTTCCCAAAGTGGACCTCAAAAAATATCTTGAAGGGTGAAATTCAACATGCAGTTAACCCAACTTCAAAAGGATATGCTTGAAGGTAAACATGGCTATGCTGCTCAAAAAAGCATGGAAATCCTCAATGCACTTGGTGACATTTTTAATGCAAAGGAAATGGTCCCGGTCACGTCTGTTCAAATTGCAGGTGTGAGTTACGCAAATCTGGGAGAACCCGGATTGGATTGGCTTGCTCAAATGGCTCAAGACGGGCGAGTTCGCGTTTTGACTACATTAAACCCCGCGGGGATGGACCTAGAAAATTGGAAAGCCTTAGGAATCGATCCTGAATTTGCTAAGAACCAAGAACGTGTCGTTAACGCCTTTGCAAAGATGGACATTATCACGACTTGTACCTGTACTCCCTATCTTGTTGGCAACCTTCCTCATTTTGGTGAGCATATTGCTTGGGCAGAAAGTAGTGCAGTATGTTTTGCTAATTCAGTCATTGGAGCTAAAACGAATCGTGAAGGGGGACCCAGCGCATTAGCAGCTGCTTTAACTGGATTTACTCCAGTTTACGGATATCATCTTGATAAGAATCGGCAGGCTCACATTGCGTTTAAAGTTGA
Organism: uncultured archaeon; assembly: GCA_964347045.1. GTDB lineage: Archaea > Asgardarchaeota > Hermodarchaeia > Hermodarchaeales > Hermodarchaeaceae > Hermodarchaeum. The sequence goes on along the minus strand of CAYFXC010000016.1, from coordinate 13,363 downwards.
ACCGTCAGTGTCAGGGACGGCCCAATTTGGCCTATTGGGAAAAGCCATCGGAGACATACTTGACTCCAAGACCGAATGGACAATCCCTCTCATCACGGGCATCTCAACTGCAAATACTGATGAACTCAAAGCCTTCTGTGCGTCAATCGCAACATATGGAGGCACGGCATTATTTCACATGGAGGGTTTAACGCCTAATAAAACCAAGGTTCCACAAGAAACAATTATTATTACCAAGGCACACCTCAAAAAAGCGGAAGAGGAGCTCAACGAAGAAGGAGCCGTAATTGATTTTGTCAGTATTGGCTGCCCGCATGCTTCATTGCGTGAAATCCGTTATATCGCTGAGCTGGTTGATGGGAAACATGTGAAAAAGGAAACATGGATTACAACAGCACGTCCCACGAAACAGGTTGCAGACCGGATGGGGTACACAAAAACTATAGAAGCCGCAGGAATCAAATTTGCCTGTGATACCTGCTGTGTGGTGGCTCCAATCAAAGGTCGATTTACTGGGTTATGTACAGATTCAGCAAAGGGCTGTTATTATGGTCATGGCCGCAACAAGTTCCAGACAAAGCATTGTTCACTGGAAGACTGTATTGAGGAGGCGCTAAGGGAATGACCAAAAAATTTGAAGGTCGAAAAATCTCTCCTGGTACCGCAAGCGGAGAAGCTCTGGTCAGTACTCAAGGGATTTCCTTCTACGGGGGAGTGGATCCTGAAACGGGAGTAGTTGTTGAAAAAGATCATGAACTAGAAGGACAATCCGTAACGGGAAAGGTTCTCGTATTTCCTAGTGGAAAAGGTTCAACTGTTGGTTCCTACGTGCTTTATCAACTGGCTAAAACTGGTAAAGGACCGGTAGCCATTATAAACCAAGAAACAGAAACCATTGTTGCTGTAGGTTGCATTATCAGTGAAATACCAGCAGTCGATAAAATTCCAATTGACAAAATCAATACTGGACGGCAAGTACGGGTTGACGCCACTAAAGGATTTGTCGAAATCCTCTAGAATAGCACCTCATTATAAGAATCAAGAAGAATCAAAGTAGACATCTCAGAGGGAGTACAATTGTCAAAAACTCGTGGGAAATCGAAACCAAAGCAAATGAAGAAACTCACAGAAGACCGAAAGATGGATCACATTCGCATCTGTTTAGATCGTGAAATAGAATCCAGTATTCCTACAGGATTTGATGATATCACTCTAGTTCATAATGCGGTGCCTGAAATCAATCTTGACGATGTGGATGTGCGAACTACATTTCTTGGCCATCAACTTCAAGCACCGATTATTGTAACAGCGATGACTGGTGGGCATCAGGAAGCTCTGCCGATAAACAAACACATTGCTCAAGCCATTGAAACTTTAGGACTCGCGATGGGCGTTGGAAGTCAACGCGCCGCAATCGAAGATCCCACTTTAGCTGAATCCTTCTCAATTACTAGAAAACATGCTCCCACTGCGATTCTTATCGGAAATATTGGTGCCCCCCAGCTCTCTCTTGGCTGGGGTATAGAAGAAGTGGAAACAGCAATCGACATGATCAAGGCAGATGCACTTGCAATTCATTTCAATGCTGCTCAAGAAGCGGTTCAACTCGAGGGTGAAGCAAACTTTGCTGGTGTGCTTCAGACCATTAAAAACCTCACCGCAAAAATATCAATACCTATTATTGCAAAAGAAACTGGCGCTGGGCTTAGCCAAAGCGCCGCGAAAGCCTTGGAGAATGCAGGCGTTAAGGCGCTGGATGTTGCAGGATTAGGGGGGACAAGCTGGCCAGCAGTCGAAGTTGAACGAGCAAAGCCAGACGATGCAACGAAGGCAACTTTAGGTCGGTGGTTTACTGATTGGGGGATACCAACTGCTGTTTCAACTTTTGAAGTAGCTTATTATGTGAAAAAGCGGATTCCTATTATCGCATCCGGAGGAATACGGACTGGAATTGATATTGCAAAAGCGATAGCTATTGGTGCGGATCTTGCCGGAGTCGCTCTTCCTGTTCTTGCTCCTGCTATTCTTGATGCTACAGCAGTTCAAATGTTCATGGAGTCTCTCATCCACGGGTTGAAAGCCGCGATGTTTCTAGTCGGCGCTGCTAATCTCAAAGAATTATCACAAGCACCGGTAGTTGTAACTGGTTATACTCGGGAATGGCTTGAATACCGTGTTTATGAGGATTTCACTGAATTCAAGGCCAATCGGCGGCTCCGCAAATGAATTAAACAAAAAAGTGTTCTGAGAAGAAAAAGCTTTAAATGCCGTGTTGTTTGCTACTCTGTCGCCACAGCCACGGGTCGATTAGTTACTGGCTGTTGGTCTCGACAAGACCCGATGAATACACCATGAGGTGTTCTTGTTGTCAAAACCACATGTAAAATTTACTGCTCCCAAAGAACTGCAAGATATTGCATATGAGATAATCGAAATAGCACGGGATACTGGTAAGGTTCGGAAAGGCACAAACGAAACAACCAAAGCAGTGGAACGTGCCATCGCAAAATTCGTCGTCATTGCTGAAGACGTAGATCCTCCGGAAATCATCTTCCACCTTCCCGTTATGTGTGAAGAAAAGAATATTCCATTCATCTATGTAGCCAGCAAAAACAAGATGGGGACCGCTCTTGGTATCGATGTCCCTTCAGCCTCTGCCGCCATCGTAGAAGCAGGTGAAGCGCAGAAGCTTGTTGATGACCTCACCAAGAAATTAAAAGACCTTCAAAAATAAGCTCCAATTAATGGGTGACACATAAATGAGTTCAGAAGACCCGAGTGTTCCAGCCGAAGTAGTCCAAGTCGTGGGACGAACAGGGCTCACAGGAGAAATCATCCAGGTCCGCGTCCGCGTATTAGAAGGTCGCGATCAAGGCCGCATTCTCACTCGGAACGTGAAAGGTCCAATTCGTGAAGGGGATATTCTAGTACTTCGTGAAACTGAACGCGAAGCACGGAAGATACGAACCCCATAAACCAAATAGGCTGGGATAAACACATGGTCAAAAAATACAGTTGCACTTTCTGCGGTACAGACGTTGAACCTGGAACGGGCTCGATTTATGTAAAAAACGATGGTAGCTTATTCTACTTGTGTTCGAGTAAATGTCGGCGAAATCAAACTATTTTGAAGCGAACAGCCCGACGTCTGAAGTGGACCGAAGTGTATGAAGAACGATTACGCCGACGGGCACAAGCAGCGAAAAGGACGAAAAAAGCCAAACCCAAAGCTAAGGCAAAGCCTAAAACCACACCCAAAACAAAACCTAAGACTAAACCCAAAGCAAAGGCTAAGAAAGAAACCAAGTCTACAGCCAAGAAAAAAAAAGCTGAAGCTTCTCCCAAATCGAAAACCAAAGAAAAATCAGAGAAATCTGATTCCAAGTCGAAATCCAAGAAAGAGTAGACTCGATAGTAGTTTATAACTGAACCATTTGTAGAAAGATCAATGGCTTAAATCTTGTCACGATCTAAGTCCATGTTACCTAATATTGCGTTGGCTAACTTTTCAAGCTCTTGTTCAGTCCAATCAGGGCATTCTTCAATTAGCAGCTCAGATATTCCAGTTTGGTAAATTTCTCTATTCAAATATTCCCGAGCATATTCTTGGCATATTTGTCGAATACGTTCGGTAGCTACTATCGGCGTTTCTACCCACTTGGCTATGTACGCATTAATTGGTTCAAGTCCATCTTGGCCGAGATCGAGTTGTGCCTCTTGTTGCCATAGTTGAATTTCATTTTTCGCATTTGCTGGCTCATCGGATGCATGTGCTACGTTAACACCCCCAACAATACCATACTTCCCGCGAAGACTTTCAGGACTAGCTTTTTCTACAAAGGTTGCCCCTAGCACATCACGGAGACGTGTAACAATATTTTCGCCTTCCAAAACGGTTACCAGCACATTGCCGACTTGAATGAATTGCAAGAGCCACGGATAAAAGAACTTACCTTCATGTATTGTATAGTGTTTTGCCGCTAAATGGTCAGGAACAGCGATTTCTAAGAAGCCTTTCAACTTCACATCGGGCAGTGAACAAAGTATTTGCTCAAATACTGCAGCTCCCACTCCTCTTCGCATCGTAGAATCCGGTTTTAAGATAAGTAGCGTCTGCTCCATCGGACACACCTCGTGAAGGCACAACTAATTTCCCTCACAAAAAGCCTTCTCTCGGTGAATAAATTCAATTAGTTTGGGTTCCAAGGACATAAGCCTTAAATATTGCAGACCTGTCGATGCAATTTAGAGCTCACTCCCCTGATGACGTTTTAAGGAAGGTGTCACCATTGCCTATTCGTCAGCCAATTGTCACCATGTTAGGTCACATCGACACAGGAAAAACAAGCCTTCTTGATAAAATCAGGGGTACTGGTGTGCAAGCACGTGAAGCTGGTGGAATCACTCAGCAAATTGGGGCTAGTTTCTTTCCCTTGTCAACGGTCAAAGAACTTGTTGGACCACTTATGAAAACCTTCAAGCGAGACCTCACTCTCCCTGGCCTTTTGATCATTGACACCCCAGGTCATGCGGCATTTTTCAATCTAAGAAAGCGTGGTGGTGCGGTTGCTGATATTGCCATTCTTGTGATCGATATTGTCGACGGACTTCAACCTCAAACCTATGAGTCGCTACGAATTCTTCGATCACGCAAAACCCCATTTCTCATTGCACTAAACAAAGTGGATCGACTACCTGGTTGGAAACCCCAAGTGACTTGGGTAGTTACCGAATCCATCAACGCCCAATCTGAATATGTCAAAACCGAGTTAGATAATAAAATTTACGAAGTAATGGGCGAATTGTCTCGGGAAAATATTCAGTCTGATCGCTATGATCGTATCACCAACTTTGCTAAAACGGTTGCAATTGTTCCCACAAGTGCAAAAACTGGAGAAGGTTTGTCTGAATTACTCTTGGTGCTTATTGGTTTAGCTCAGCAATATCTCGAAGAACAACTACAAACCAGTGAAGGACCTGCGAAAGGCGTCGTTCTCGAGGTTAAAGAAGAACCTGGACTCGGAGTGACTGTTGATACTATCATCTACGATGGTGTACTCAATCATGGAGATACCATCGTTGTTGGTGGACTACCTGAACCAATAATCACACACGTTCGTGCTCTTCTGATGCCTAAACCGCTTGATGAGATTCGTGATCCCCGTGAAAGATTTTCACCGGTCAAAGAAGTTGTAGCCGCTGCCGGTATCAAAATTGCAGCTCCTGAATTGGAAGATGCTATTGCTGGTGGAGGATTATTCGTAGCCAACTCAGAAGATGAAATTCTCTCAATCAAAGAGCGCATAATTCAGGATATGGATGCAGTTCGGATCGAAACTGACAAAATCGGAGTCCTACTCAAAGCTGACACCTTGGGGTCATTGGAGGCCCTAATAGACTATCTCAAGGAACGGAATATTCCTATTCGAAGAGCGGATATCGGCGATATTTCGAAAAAGGAAGTAAAAGAAGTTTCAACAGTGTATGAGAACGATCCATTCGTGGGGGTCATTCTGGCCTTTAATATTCGCCCACTCCCTGATGCAGCCAATGAAGCTGATGCTTTAGGTGTCCCGATCTTTCAAAGTCAAATTATCTATGACCTAGTGGATCAATATGAAACTTGGGTTTCGGATAAGCGTCGGAAGCTAGAAGAGGCAATGCTTGAGGAGCTTGTTTTCCCGGGAAAATTCGAAATCCTTCCCGGCTACGTTTTTCGCCAAAGTAATCCTGCTGTAGTTGGTGTAAAAGTGATTGCAGGTCGAATTCGTGCCAAAAGCAAACTCATTACTCCAGACAATCGTCAGATTGGCACTATACAACAAATCCAAGATAAAGGTGAAACGATTCCAACAGCTCGAATTGGTGCAGAAGTCGCTGTATCGATTCGTGGGGCTACAGTGGGTCGACAAATAGATGAAGGCGATATTCTCTACATTGATTTACCTGAGGGCATGGTTATTCGGCTTAACCAAGAATTTAAAGATCAACTCTCATCTGATGAACAAGAATTACTACAAGAGTTCTTAGAACTCAAACGGAAGTATGTGCAACCCTTTTGGGGCGTCTAATTTTCCAAAAATATCATTGAATGCATTGCCTTTTCTCTCATTTGATGGCAAGATTGATAAGCGCTAATCCCATGCTACGAATTTATCATTGCTCTCAATATTCCCGAGCAGCAATAACCGAATCAATGCACATACAGAGGTCTTAGATATGACACGAATTCGCTTAGTCATCGGTGATCCACAGAGTGGTAAGACTATCCAGCTAGAGCTTAGTGAACAACGCAGCCGCCTCCTCCATGGTAAACTCATTGGTGAAATGGTCGAGGGAGATTCGCTTGGTTTTGGTGGGTACCAATTCAAAATTACTGGCGGAAGCGATGGCACAGGAACACCTATGCGCCCTGATGTTCATGGAGCAGTTCGTAAGCGCCCACTTTTAGCTGGCGGCATCGGTTATAAGCCACAAACACATGGAGAACGTCGGCGTCGCCGTGTTCGTGGCAATGAAATCACCGATGAAATCGTGCAGGTAAATGCCAAAATTATTACACAAGGATCCAAACCTCTCCTTGAATTAATCGAAAAAAGTACTGTCTCCTCATAAGAATTAAACATAGACGCTCTCTAAGAGATGAAGATCTATTATGTCTTCCCGGAAAACTATGCCCACACAAGCTGAAGTCAACATCGGACTAGTTGGTCATGTTGATCATGGCAAAACCACTTTGGCTAAGGCGTTGTCAGGGGAATGGACGGATCGCCATTCGGAGGAACTTCGTCGGGGAATTTCAATTAAATTAGGGTACGCGGATGTCACAGTCTACAAATGTAGTAAGTGTCGGGGACCTTCTGCCTATTCTACTTCTCCTAAATGTACAAAGTGTGGAGGGAAGTCAGAGCCACTTCGTCGGATATCGCTGGTAGATGCTCCTGGACACGAAGTCTTGATGGCAACCATGATTTCAGGGGCGGCCTTGATGGACGGTGCATTGCTACTCATTGCTGTTGATGAGAAGTGTCCTCAACCGCAAACAAGGGAACATCTAGCAGCATTAGAAATAATTGGTGTTGACAAGATCATTATTGCTCAAAACAAAGTGGAATTGGTTTCTGAAAAAGACGCATTGGCCAATTATAAGGAAATCAAACGCTTTATCGCTGGTTCGATTGCTGAAAACGCACCTATTATCCCGATTTCTGCAATGTTTGGTACTAATATTGATTTTCTCATTCAAACCATCGAAGAAGTTATTCCGACTCCTAAACGAGATTTGCAGAAACCAGGATTATTCTATGTTGCCCGATCTTTCGATATTAATAAACCTGGTACAAGACCTAAGGATTTGAAAGGCGGTGTCATTGGAGGAACCATTATCCAAGGTAAGGTGTCAGTGGGAGATGCTCTCGAAATTCAACCAGGTATCCCGATGAAAAAGGAAAAGGGCACTATCTCTTATGAACCGATTCTAACATCGGTAGAAAGTATTCAAACAGGTACTGGAAAACCCCTCAAAACAGCACATCCTAGTGGGCTTATTGGTATGGGAACTAACCTAGACCCCTCGCTTACCCGGGCTGATTCCTTAATTGGAAATCTTGCAGGACCAGTTGGGAATCTTCCTCCAATAGTTGAGCAAATAACCTTGGAATCACACTTGCTCAAACGGGTTGTTGGCTCAATTGAACAAACCGCTGTTCAAAGTGTCAAACCAAATGAAACCTTAATGCTTATAGTTGGTTCGTCTGCAACAGTTGGCCATGTAAAAAAAATCGGAACCAAAAACCGCATTACTTTTGACCTCCGAAAACCTGTAGCCGTTATTCCCAACCAACGAGTAGCGATTAGCCGTCAAATCGAAATGCGGTGGCGCTTAATTGGATGGGGCACCGTCGTTGCCAAATAGTTTGAGTTCTTCACAAGGGACCAAGGTGCTACTAGACACTAATTTTCTTCTGCTCCCATTACAGCAGCGTATCGATATTTATGATGAGATTCCACGTTTAATCGGGAGCCATGTTCACCTTATTATCCTTCCACAGGTCCTAAACGAATTAAAATGGCTTGAAAAGAATGGGACTTCTAAAGAAAAAAGCACGGCGAAAAGTTCTTTGATATTAGCAAAACTACATTGTGAGATAGTAGAAGATCTTCCTTCATCAGTTCGGAATCTCGACGCAGATTCAGCCCTTCTCTGGCACGCAAAAGAAATGGGTGCTTTGGTTGCCACAAATGATGGTGAACTACGTCGAAAACTCGTAAATCAGGGTAATCGCGTTATATTTGTTCGAAAACTAGCCGTTCTTGCTCTCACAGAGTCATAATGCCAAAAAAAGCCTGCATACCAATTCAATAGAAAAGCTTATCAGCCCAACTTGTAATCCGTCCGAAATCGGAGGCAAAACTATCTACCAAGCTGTTACTATAAAAGGACATGTGCGTATTCCGCCTAGCCGATTTGATGAAGATCTATATGAGGTTGCCGAGGAAATTCTCCGCGAGCAATACGAAGGCATAATCGATGTCGATCTCGGCTTCATTATTGCGGTAACTGAAGTAATCAAGATTGGAGTGGGTAAAATCATTCCTGGTGATGGGGCCACATATCACGATGTCACACTCAAAATTCTTACTTTTGATCCGAAAGTTAATTATCTTACACAGGGTGAAGTTGTTGAAGTTGTTGACTTCGGTGCATTCATTCGATTAGGTCCTCTTGATGGGTTGTGTCATGTGAGCCAAATTACTGATGACTTCTTTTCTTATGACCCTCGAAGCGCCGCCCTCGTCGGTAAAGAAACGGGTAGAGTTATCACGGAGGGCGATTTAGTTCGTACTCGAATTGTTGCAGTAAGCATTGATGGCGGTGCGCGTAGTGGAAAATTAGGATTGACAATGCGACAGCCTTTTCTAGGCAAGTTCGAGTGGATTAAAGAAGAAATCGCTAGATTAATTGAATCAAAGCGAAAAGCGGAGAAAAAGAAAGAAGGTAAGGATAAGTAATATCTTTTAGTCTTCTCCAATCCCGCTAATAGAATAATGGTGATGAAAATGGCAAAACGGAAAGCTTGCAAAGTCTGTCATATAATGACAACTAAATCGCATTGTCCAGTATGTAAAAGCACAAATCTTTCTGAGAGCTTTTCAGGGTTAGTTTTAATTTTTGATCCTGAAAATTCAATGATTGCCAAAAAGCTCAACATCACCAAAGATGGAGAATATGCCCTCCAAGTTCGTTAGGTGAATTAGTTGGCTGCCAAGCAGCTGCGACAATACATCCTTGTGCTCCCAAAGCATCTCCGACAATCTCTAAAAGGACCTAAGGGTGAACTCTTTTCTCGTAAAGACCTAGGTGCCGCTGAAGATGCGTGTGGTTACATTAGGAAACATAAACTAAATCCTGTCATCGCCGTAGGTGACTTAGTATCGATTAACCTCGCTAAAGTCAATTGCCAAGCAACAATATCTATCTTGGATGGAAAAACAAAACGGCGTGATCCTGTCGGATTTGACATCTCTTCTGATGTCACATTTACAGCGGTTAACGCGGCTGCCCAAATTCGACCCGAGGTTTGGATTGCCATCGAACTCGCTCTTATGGCCGGAAAATCTGGTAAAACTGCGAAACTCTTAATAGAGGGCGAAGAGGACCTAACGGCACTGCCCGCAGTGGCACTTGCACCCACTGGATCTGCCGTAGTTTATGGGCTTCCTGATCAGGGCATTGTTGTCATCAAAGTAACGTCAGAGCATAAACAGACGGTTGAAACAATATTACAAGAAATGGTGCAAAAAGATGAAAATCAAGATTGAAGAAAAAAACGAGAATACGCTTCTCAAGCGTCAGGACATTAGTTTCCAAGTTGATCATACAGGGACAGCAACACCACCCCGGAGAGATGTCCGAGCAAAACTTGCTGCTATGCTAAATTGTAAGGAAGATCAACTCTACATCGTAAGATTAGCTGGTCTGTATGGGCAATCAATCTCTCAAGGTTATGCTCATCTTTATCCTTCAAAGGAAGCTGCACTGGAACTAGAACAGGATTACATCAAAAAACGACACGCCATCGAAGAAGCGCCCCAACCTACACCAGTAAAACCACCCGAACCTGCACCTGAAGAAAAGCCTCCGAAGGCGGAACCTCCTAAGAAGAAAGAGCCGGAAAAGCCTCCGAAGGCGGAACCTCCTAAGAAGAAAGAGCCGGAAAAGCCTCCGAAGGAGGTGACTACAAAGGCTCCTAAGAAAGAAACAAAACCTAAGAAAGAAAAACCCCGAAAAGAGAACGCTGAAAAGCCCTCTGCAAAAAAGGAAGCCTCCTAATCATATTTTAAAATTAAAAAAGGTGAAAACCGATGTCAAAAACTCACGAATATTACTCAGTTAGCAAAGATGGTAAGCTAGAACGTAAACGCCGATCTTGTTCACGTTGTGGAGAAGGCAGTTTCATGGCTGAGCATAGCAATCGTTTTCATTGCGGCAACTGTGGCTTTACGGAATTTAAACCCTCCAAGAAGGAAAAGGAGAAAGAAACTTAGACACAAAAAACCACTAATCCCTTAGAAATTCGGATTTGCCGCGTTCTGCTTTTTGCAGCTCGCCTTTAGGTCTGGTTAGAATAAGATGAATGTCCTAGGTATTGAAAGCACTGCACACACGTTTGGAATCGGCATAGTCGATGGTGAAGGGCGAATCCTAGCTGATTCGAAAGCAGTCTATTCTCCAAAAGAAGGTGGAATTCATCCGCGAGAAGCTGCAGAACACCACCACGCTGAAGCTATTCACGTTTTACAGGATGCATTCAAGCAAGCAGGCATTTCTTTAAATGATTTGAATGGAATTGCATTTTCACAGGGGCCTGGGCTTCCCCCTTCGCTCCGTGTAGGTGCAGTCTTTGCTCGTAGTTTTGCAAAAAGCCTTAACATTCCTCTCCTTGGCATTAACCATTGTGTGGCTCATGTTGAACAAGCTCGCTTTTTTACCCAAGCGGACAAACCGCTCGTAATCTATCTATCAGGTGGGAACACTCAAATAACTACACTCGCCGCTAACCGATATCGAATATTTGGCGAGACACTTGACATTGCATTAGGAAACATGCTCGATATGTTTGCAAGAGACGCAAATCTCGCTCATCCAGGTGGACCAAAAATCGAAGAACGAGCCAAGCAAGCAGTGAATGGATACCATGTCTTACCCTACACCGTGAAGGGTATGGATTTGGCGTTTTCGGGGCTTCTAACCGCGGCAAAACAACTACTTAAGAAGGGCGTTTCCCTCGAGGATGTTTGTTATAGCCTTCAAGAAACCGCATTTTCTATGGTTGCTGAAGTAACAGAACGTGCACTCGCCCATACGCAGCGAGACGAAATAATTGTTACAGGTGGAGTGGCCGCTAATTCTCGGTTAAAAGAAATGCTACAAATCGTGGCCAATGAACAATCCGCGCAATTTGCCTCTGTTCCGCAGAAGTATGCGGGGGATAATGGATCAATGATTGCCTACAATGGTTTGCTTCTCCTTAAAGCTGGAAAACCGACCTCTCTCTCTGAAAGCTTAATACAACCCAAATGGCGTTTGGATCAGGTTGACATCCCTTGGGAGCCGTGAATTTGTGATGTCTAAACTTATTGCTAAAGGCGCAGAAGCCTCTCTTTATCTTGAGGAATTCTTTGGACGCCCTGTAATCAGAAAACATCGTCGCCCCAAACCTTACCGACTCTCACAATTGGATGCAAAACTTCGTACCGACCGTACTATTCGTGAAGCCCGTTTGCTCTCAGTTGCTCGTCAGGCAGGTGTAGCCACCCCGGTTCTATATCAGGTTGATGTCGATACTGCGACAATAATAATGGAGTATATCGATGGTCTACGGGTAAAAGAATTGATTCCTGAATTAACTAAAACAAAACGGCAAAACCTGTTTCAAGAAATAGGTAAAGCAATTGCCCGATTACATCTACATGAAGTTACCCATGGGGACTTGACGACCTCGAATATGCTTCTTCGTTCACGAAAGCTTATCTACTTCATTGATTTTGGACTTGCCGCAACCACACAAAACCTTGAGGATTATGGCACTGATTTGCATCTGCTTCGTCGAGCTCTTCTCAGCACCCACTATTCACACTGGGAAGACTGTTATAGTGCATTCCAAGAAGGATATCGCATCACCTTCGGTGAGAGAAGTGCTAAAGTTTTCCGCAAGGTTAAGGCAATAGAAAGTCGAGGAAGATATATCACTGAAAGAATCCGGTGAACCCTATGACCCAACCTTCACTTCTATTTGTCACTGGAAACAAAAATAAATTCGTTGAAGCTCAAAAAATCACAAAACGTGCTGGCATTCAAATTGAACAGTATTATGAACGCCCTGTTGAAATCCAATCGAGTTCATTACACGAGATAGCTCAACATAGCTGCCAGCAGGTACTAGAAACGGTTAACCAACCCCTTTTCGTCGAGGATGCCGGAATGTTCATTTACCAACTCAATGGCTTTCCTGGTCCCTATTCCTCTTATGTTCTGAACACACTCGGTAATCCTGGAATTCTTAAACTCATGGACGGTGAAAAGAATCGGGTTGCAGTTTTTCGAAGTGTGATTGCTTATGGTGAACCAAATCGGGAAATCCACCTCTTTGAAGGTGAAACGATGGGACGCATTTCGCGTCGTATACGGGGAACAGAATGGGGCTTTGACCCAATTTTCATTCCTGATGAGGGTGATGGTTCCACCTATGCCGAGATGTCAGATGAAATGAAAAACCGTATATCCCACCGAGCTAAATCTCTGGCGAATTTTGTCAACTGGTTTTTGAAGTATGGTCCTTTCACCACATAACAGGGATAAGATTAAATAGCGCTGTCTATTCCTGCTCTCCGGTGCTTAGCACCTGATTCTCCTGTTTAAACAGGGGAATCATCATCAACTTGGTGTATTGAATGGCTCGAATGCATTCACCTCGAAAAGGGAAATCTCATTCCAATCGTCCAATCCGACTTGAAACTCCTGATTGGTGTCAGAGGACACCTGAGGAGGTTGAAGAGCTTGTCGTGAAATTAGCAAAGGAAGGTCACCAACCCTCCATGATTGGGCTGAAGCTTCGAGACCAATATGGTATCCCACTTACCAAAGCGATTACTGGAAAAACAATAACGCAAATTCTGAATGAAAACGAGCAATCACTCCGTGTACCTGAAGACCTTTTTCACCTTATTAGTCGAGCCATTTCCCTTCGAAGGCACCTTGAAGATTCGAAAAAAGACCTTCACTCTCGGTATGGGCTCCGACTCATCTGGTATTTGCAACATCAAAGATATACTCAAGATGCGCTTCCCGACGTAGACCGTA
>CAYFXC010000015.1:0-48225 GCA_964347045.1 uncultured archaeon | reverse complement strand
TCTCGGCTGCAAAATATGCTAAATCCGCAAAACGCCTGAAAACACTGAGTTTGGCTCATTTAGACAAATATGAAACAGAGTTACAAACCGCCGGGATTGATACGGACCGAAAGGCTCCGCTTTTACTTCCCGATTACCGCGAGAAACAGGTCTTGAATCGCATCATAGACTATGATTTCCTTTGAATTCGTTCTATAGCCAAGTAATTGACAACTCTAGTCCTCGAAGTTTTGAATGATTTTGTGGATTTCTCCACGATGGTTCAACACTTCAACACGTAAAGCTAGACGACCATTTATACTATGAACCGCACAGCTAAGGCAGGGATCGTACGCACGTATACCCATCTCCAAACTGTTCTCTATCTGTTGGTCAATGTATCCATTTTTGATGTGGCGTTGTGCTAATGTCTGTACTCCAAGGTCCATGGCGGGGTTGTTGCCGACAGTGCTGACGATGAGGTTGACGTTGGTGAGGAGGCCGTTGGGGTCGGCGGTGTAGTCGTGGATGAGGAGTCCGCGGGGGGCTTCGAGAACGCCGACACCGCGTCCGCCTTTGATGGTGATGGGGGTCTGGATGTCGGGGCTGGTGATGTGGGGGTCGGTGAGGAGTTGTTTGGTGCGTTCGATGGCGTAGAGGGTTTCGATCATGCGGGCGTAGTGGTAGAGGAAGGTGTGGTCGGGTGTTTTACCGAATTGGGCGCGGAATTTGGTGAGTTCTTCGTTGGCTTCGGGTGTGGAGATTTTGTCGGCGACGTTAAGGCGGGCGAGGGGGCCGACTCGGTAGATGCCTTTGGGCCAGCCATGGGGGAGATAAAAGGGGAATTTAAGGTAGGAGTAGTCTTCGACGTGTTCGCCGATGAATTGAAGGTAGTCTTTGATGGGGAATTCAGCGAGGCGTTTCCCATCAGAGTTAATGATACGTACCGGGCCGTCGTAGAATTCAAGGTTGCCGTTATTGACGAGTCCCACATAACCGGTTTTGAGTTCGTCGAGGACTTCGACTTGTCCGAGGAGGGGTTGGACGACGGGGTAGAGCTCGTGGAAGAGGGTGTAGGCTTCTTCATTCCATTCGAGCATTTCATCGCGTTCGTCTTCGCTGAGGGGTTTGGAGATACCGCCGGCTTGTGCGGTGACCGGGTGGATGGATCGTCCGCCGGTGATCTTGATGCCGTCTTGACCAATTTGGCGGAGTCGGATGACTTTTTTCACCAACTCGGGGTTTTGCTTGAGGAGGGTGACGACGTGGCGGGTTGAGGGGTCGCCGTCGGGAATGAGGAGGTCTGGAGCGGCGAGGTAGAAGAAGTGTAAGACGTGAGAGTGGAGCATTTGGCTTTGGTGCATGAGTTCGCGGAGGAGTTTGGCAGTGCGTGGGGGGTCAGCGGCAAAGAGGGCATCGGCGGCTTTGGCGGAGGTCAGGTGGTGGCTGACCGGGCAGATGCCGCACATTCGTGTGGCGATACGGTTTGCCTCTTCGACGGGTCGGTTTTGCATGAATTTTTCAAAGCCGCGTACGTCCATGACCGAAAAGTGGGCCTTGGCGACGTTGCCTTTTTCATCTAAATTGATTGTGATAGCGCCGTGTCCTTCGATGCGGGAGACCGGTGCGATTTTGATAGTTTTGTTTTTTGAAGTCATGTTTTTGCCTCCGCAGATTTGGTTTTGACTACCTTGGTGTGGACTGCTTTCTTGAAGGTGGAAGCAGCAATTGTGAAGCGTAGGAATGTTCCGACGAGGTCGGGAATTTCCTTCACTATTTGATTGGGAGTGGGAGCTTTGCTGGGATCTTGGTCGACAATGCTGCCGATGACGCCAATCATCTTCGCCGCTTGGTCCTCAATGTTCTCTGTGGGACCAAAGCATCCTCTACAGGGTGAAAGGGCTTCGGGGCAGCGTGCTTCGCAGCCGGATTGGGTGCTAGGTCCGAGGCATTGGTAACCTTGTTCGAGTAAGCAACGTTCAGGAAAGATTTTCTCTGTGCCCCAACGTTTGAATTCGGTGATGCTTTTTTCTTCTTTTTCGAGGGGGCATTGGTCGCAAACTGTTTTGGCTTCGAGTTTGAATTCTTTGCCTTCGAGGAGGCAGGTGACGAGTTCGGCGATGAGTTTGGGTGGTGGTGGGCAGCCTGGGAGACTGTATTCGATTTTGGCAAAGTCGCTGAGAGGATGGAGTTCAGGAAGCATGGGGGGTACGATTTTGTGAGGAATCACACCTTTGGGGTTTACGGTGCTTTTCGTGTTGATGTAAACTTCTTGTAGGATTTCCTCTGTGGTGTGTAGGTTGGCGAGACCGGGAACACCACCGTAGGCGGCACAAGCACCAAAGGCGACGAGAACGGTGCAGCGTTCACGCATTTTGTGAAGGAGTTCCAACTGTTCTTCGTTGCGGACAGCACCGGAGACAAAGCCAACGGTTACTCCTTCGGGGGGTTCGCGATGGTCCATCAGGACCTGAATATATTTGAGTTCCACTGCGTCCAATACGCCTGGTAAAGCTTGATGTAGATCTAATATGGCAATTTCACAACCAGAACAAATGCTTAGGGTTTCTACTGCGAGACTTGGTTTTGACATTTTATTGAGGACCTCCGTTGGCCAATGGGTTGGGTCCTAACGCCTTAATTTTAGTCACAAACGTCTTCATGGTCGAGGCGAACTTTGGTCCCTCGGCGGCAGAGATTTGTTCGAATCGCACACGCTCGGGATTAATATTGAACGCCTCTAGATACTGATGTAGCAGGGCAACGCGACGGGATGTCTGGTAGTTGCCTGTAATATAATGGCAGTCTCCAAAATGACAACCTGCAATTAAAACGCCGTCTGCATTGAGTTTTAGTGCCCGTAAGACAAACATGGGATCTATCCGACCACTACAATTAACTCTAATAATTCGAGCGTTGGGAGGATACTGAATTCGAGATGTTCCCGCCATGTCTGCCCCAGCGTAGGAACACCATCTACAGGCAAAGCATATAATTTTGGGTTCGAAATCTTTTTTCATGGTCACTTAGCCTCTTGAAAGAGTGCGTCAAGTTGAGCATTGATTTGGGAATTGGTGAAGTGTTGGGGAGCAATGGCGTTGTTGGGGCATGCGACGGCACAGGTTCCACAGCCTTTACACTGGGTTTCTGTGACCTTTATGACGTCTTCAACCATTTTGAGTGCGCCATAGGGACAGGCCGTCTCGCAACACCGGCATCTTGCGCAGAGGTCTTCGTTAACAACGGCAGTATAGGGCTCGAGGGTTACTCTGCCTGCCGTCACCATTGTTAAGGCGCTTGAAGCAGCGCCTTTGGCTTGTGCAACAGAGTCGGGTATGTCTTTGGGTCCTTGCGCGGCTCCGCAAATGAATATACCATCAGTGATTGTTTCAACAGGGCGGAGCTTGGGGTGTGCTTCTAAGAGGAACCCATCAGCGCTTCGTTGGATGCCAAGAGTTCTACAAAGCTCTGCGGCTCCTTGAAAGGGTTCCAGTCCATTGGATAGTACGGCCATATCCACTTCTAGCTCGATGGGTTCGCCAATTAGAGTATCTTCGGCACGAACCACTAGTCGATCAGTGTCGAATGATTGACGGATTTCTGAAACTCTCCCCCGAACGAAAAGGACGCCATGTTCTCGGGCAGTAGTTTCATAAAATTCCTCGTAACCCTTACCAAAAGCGCGCATGTCAACATATAAAATGGTGGCTTTTACGTCAGGGTATTTTTCCCGAATTTGGCGTGCTTGTTTGATAGCAGCCATACAACAAACGCGGGAACAATAGGGATTATACAGTTCGTTTCGAGAACCGACACATTGAACGAATGCGATGTGTTTCGGCTTTTGCCGCGTGGATTGACGAATGATTTTACCTTCTGTAGGTCCTGCGGCGCTTAATAACCGCTCCATTTCTAGATTTGTAATGACGTCAGGGTATTTACCATATCCATACTCTGGCACACGCTTCCCATCGAAGAGCTGATAGCCTGTAGCCACAATGATAGCGCCAACTTCGAGCTCCAATAACTCTGGTTTCATCTCGAAGTCAATGGCTCCAGACTCACAACGCTCTTTGCACTTTCCACATTTTGACCGCCGAATCATCAAACAACGTGTGGGGTCGATAACGTAGGTATTGGGCACCGCTTGCGCAAAGGGAATGAATATCGCTTTGCGCTTCTGTAACCCAGCATTAAATTCGTCAAGACCCTTAATTGGGCACTCTTCAGTACACTGGCCACAAGCTGTGCACTTACTCTCAATAACATATCGTGGCTTCCGCTCGATTTTCACAGTAAAATTGCCTACAAATCCTGAAACCTCCTTCACCTCACTGTAGGATAAAAGGTCAATGTTTGGATGATGACCTACAAGGCTCATCTTTGGCGTCAAAATACAACTGCTGCAGTCGAGTGTCGGAAAAGTCTTATCAAGTTGGGCCATATGCCCACCAATACTGGGTTGTTTTTCTACTAGGTAGGTTTTGTAGCCTGCATCAGCGACATCTAAAGCCGCTTGGATTCCGCTGATGCCACCGCCAATTATGAGGATGCTGGGTTTCACTGTGGTTTCTTTCTTTTCCAATGGTTGCAGTTCTGATGCACGGGCTATGGCCATATGCACGAGGTCTTTTGCTTTTTCAAAAGCCGCGTCTTTTTCGTGGGTGTGGACCCAAGAGCAGTGTTCGCGTATATTCGCGAGGGTTAGGAAGAACGGATTGACCTTCATGCTTTCGAGGACTCGACGAAATGTATATTCATGGAGGGTGGGGCTGCAGGCAGCGATAACAACGCGGTTGAGCCCCTTTTTCTTGATTTCCGCTTTGATGAGGTCTTGTCCTGGGTCAGAGCACATATAACGGTATTCTTTTGCCACGACAACATTTGGGAGCGTGTTGGTGTATTCTACGAGTTTGGGAATATCGATGACGCCTGCGATGTTGGATCCGCAGTGGCAGATGAATACGCCGATTTGAGGAGGTTCAGTTGACATTTGCGGGTTTCACTTCGTTTTTGATTGCTGCTCCAAAGCTTTCTGTCCGAGTTTCATGCCCTCGTCGAAAGCACGGAGGTTGAGTTCTTGGAAGTGCGGGAACATATTGGCAATGGTTTTTCGCATTGCCTCAGGAGTGACTGTTTTGGTAATTGCGGTGAAGGCATCCAACATTACCACATTTGTTACCAAGGGATTTTTCAGAACTTGGTGTGCAGTTGCAGTTGCCGTAATACGATGTATTTGGATGCCGGGTTTTATCTTTCCTTCTTGTACCAAGTCTGAATCAATAATCACGATACTTTCTTTGTTCAAATCGTCTTTGTATTTTTGGAAGACATCATTTGATAGGGCAACCAATAAATGAGGAGTTAAAACGAGGGGATAATCGATGGGTTGTTCGGAGATAATAACCTCGGCTTTGCAGGTACTGCCGCGGGATTCCGGACCATAGGAAGCTGTCTGTACGGCTTTTTTCCTGTCGTGTATGGAGGCAGCCTCGTCAATAATGGCCGCTGATTTTATGATGCCTTGACCGCCCAAACCACCGAGTCGAATTTCAGTTCGCGCCATTGATTCGTGGTCACCTCTTTTGAAGTTCGTTAGCTTGTTGGTTGAGAAGGTCGGTGAACTCCGGTTTTTCTATGTCAATGAATTCGCCGTAAACGATGCGTGTACGATAGTTGATTTCTGCTTTCATGGGATCAGTGAAGTTTCGTATCACAGATATTTTTCGGAATCTCTTCATGACTTCAAGACCACTGCCATGGCGGTGATAACGGTCGTATAGGCGTGGACAGGGTGATACGACTTCAATAAATTTAAAGCCCTTTTTTTGGAGAGCTTTTTCGATGGATTTAGCAAGGGGTCGTTCCTGCCTAATAAACATCACAAGCTCATCCCGATTTTTTCAAGGAATGGGGCAACAGAAATGTAGTGTTTGTCCAGTCCCATTTGCTTTGGCGTAAAGCCTTGGGCTAGCCCTAATAACTGGGTATAATATATGACCGGGATTTGGTAGTCTGTGCCAAATTGTTTGTTCACCTGCATTTGTCCTAAATCAAATTGTAAGTGACAGAAGTTGCAGACATTGACTATTGCGTCAACGTTGGCTTGTTTCATCGCTTCAAGTTTTTCCCGAACCATATCCAAAGAAACTTCAAGTTCAGCGGATCGTAATCCACCACCTGCTCCACAACACATGTCTTTGAGTTTGTAATCGACAGGTGTTCCGCCTACTAGTTCGACGAGTTCATCTACCAGCGTGAAATCCTCAACTACCCCCCAGGGTCGAATATAACTGGGTTTGAGAAGATGGCATCCAATTTGAATGGCAAACCGCGCATCGATTGGATTTTCGATGGTTTCTTTGATAACGTCCTTGCCTATGTCATTGTACAAGACTTCTACCAGATGTTTGGCTGTTATAGTGCCCTTGTATTGATGTCCAGTGCCTTTCAGAATTTTATTGACTTTTTTCCGTGTCTCAGCATCCTTTAAGTCGTTTAAACCAGCGATAAGTGTTCCATAACAACCGTTACACAGAACAAGGATGTCCAAACCATTTTCTTCTGCGAGTGATAGATTGCGTGCAGTGATAGAAAGCCAAGTGCTTTTATCAAAAGATTTGATTACACCAGGCGCAGGGCAACATGATGCGCCTTTCATATCGACGAGTTCGATTCCAAGTTTAGGAACCACGAGGCTAGTTGCGGCTTCAATTTGGGGTAGTCGGTTTGGAATAACGCAGCCAAGGAAGAAACTGTATCTATGTTTTACCATCCTTTTTGCTCTCCTTGTAGTTGACGAGTTTGTCAAAACGGGTCTGCTTGATTATGTGTTGAATTTCCTTCAAGGCCTTGGGATAGGAATGGACGGTGGGAGGAAGGGGTGAAAGCCCGAGCTCTTCGCGTATTTTACTCCATTTTTCATCATCAATGGGAACTGCATGTCCTGTTTCAATGAGTTTGTGGGAGACATCTCTGTGTTCTGGTCGCATATACCCGGCTTCGCAGGAGAGATTTCGAAGATAGAGAATTGCTTCTGTGACATCGATTTTGCGAGGGCACCGCTCTGTACACGTGCCACACGTTGAACAGAGCCATAAATTCGGATCGGACAAAACTTCTTCTCGTAACCCTAGGAGAGCTTTTCGAATTAACCGCCGAGTCCGATACGCTGTGCGACGACCTGAAGGACAGGAACCGGTACATGTTCCACATTGAATACAAGAACGAATACGATCAAGACCTGCTTTGGTCATGTCTTCAGCGAGCTCACTACCTATCTTTGACCCATTAATTAATCGACGATCGATCACGAAGGTCACCCCAAGGTGGTGTGGAACTAGCTTTACATTTGTAAAAGTAAAAACATTTGCCTTCTTCAGCGTTCCTTGAGGACCGATTTGCAAACAGCAGGCTTATATGGAAAAAAAAGAAGACTTTCTAGTAACATTTCCACGCGGAAAGAGGGTGTCGTAATGCAATTTACTGAGCTTGACACACTGATTATTGGTTTATGGTTTGTTATAGTTGGATACTTCTTTCTCCTGTTCATCTACTTTCTCGCTTTTCGATATCGCGAGAAGCGAAATCCATTCCACTTAGGCTTCGGCCTCTTCTTCCTCCTACTTGGTATTGGTCGAATCTTTTATCTAGTCTGGGACTTCTATATCCATATCGAAAGCTGGTGGCGATTAGCAACCGTTACTTCATGGATAGCGATCTTCACAGTATTTCTTGCTTTAGCATATCAAATTCTTGAACGAAAGCTGTGGCAGATTGTCCTTATTTCCTCACCGCCACTCATTATCGCAATTCTAATCCTGATTCTACCTTGGTTGTTTTGGCCATCCTCACTAACAGGGGGTATATTGACCATTGGATACATCATCTCGAATTACGCCATTCTTCCGTTGTACGTAATCGTCTTACCTGCGCTATTCTTTTTCATTGGACTACAGCTTACAGGTCAACTTCGAACAAGTAATTTCCTATTGGGTACAGGATTTTTGATATACTACGGTGGTCGCGTTCTTCAAGCAGTACTCCCAGCTCTTGGAGTGCTCATTGCACCCATCATTGTAATGATAGCTATTGGGATTATCGCTATGGGAGTACTTCTGGAGGCCAGTGAATAAAATAAAAAGCATTATCCTACTCGATTAGATCGAGTTTATTGAGTCGATATAAGAGCACTTCCACGTCATCCTGAGAAAGCCCCACCGTGTCAGATATTTCCTTCGGGGTTTTTGTACCGTCACATTGCTTAGCAACGTTGTATTCGTGCTCACTAATTTGCCCGAGTTTAACCATTAGTTTTGGAAGACCTCGTTTGAGTTTGGGTGCAGGTACATCGTTTGTCCCAATGAATCCATTGTTGAGCATTTGATTAAGCTCTGGTGTAAAGGAAAAAAAGACAAGTTTTCCATCCCACGCTTTAAGGATGTCTTCATAAATACTTGAAAATCGTTCGATGACTTTGTCAAGTGCTTGAAGTACTTGGAGACGATTGTCATCTTTGTCAACGATGGCCGCCACGACAATATAATCTCCGGCTGCATAGGTAATGTAAAAATCGCCCATCTCAACGATTCGCGCTTCACCTTTGCCTTTCGAGATCATTCGGGCGAATTCTCGGATTGCAGAAAAGAAGCCAGCAACTAGCGTGGAGTCAAGTTCTAATTCTCCAAATTTTTGGTCTAGAAGACAGACCCCGCTTGGGTGCATTAGATATACCACGTGTAGCATGGAATTAGCCCCGTGGAGACGGAAATCAGTTATACAAGCTAGGGAACTTACAGTCAAAAAGGTAACGATGGACAATGGTGCGGGGGGAGGGAATTTCGGAGCTCGCAGCGCACCACTCATTCGAACCCTCGAACCGCTGCCGGACAGGATGTCTCATGAACCTGGTTAGATCTTGAGTAACGCCGTCAACCTGCCATTCCAGGTGACTCCTGCGCCGTTAACCAGGCTTGGCTGTGAGGTCTACACATGTAGATACCCCCGCCACCGGTTTGGCGGCAAAGACCCCCTTCGGAAGGGTCCCCCGCGATAAGGGTGATGCAAAGATTAACTCCTGAGCATTTTAAACGTTTGCTAGTTTCTGAAAACCATCAATAAGAGCTATATACCGGGAAGGCTAAACGCGCACTCAATCTATTAATTGGAGTTTCTGATAAAATGAGCAAAATCCCTGCTGATTTATTTTATACAAATGAACATGAATGGGTCCGCCAAGAAGATGGAGTTGTACGTGTGGGCATTACAGATTATGCTCAAGAAGAGCTGCACGAAATTGTCATGGTGGAATTGTCTTCAGCTGGTACGACGATAAAAGCCAATGAGGTTTTTGGGACCGTTGATTCGGTGAAAGCAACTTCAGAACTCTTTTCACCGGTTTCTGGTGAAGTTGTTGAAATGAATGAAAAACTGGAAGAAGCACCGGAACTGGTGAATAATGATCCCTATGGCGAGGGATGGATGATTGTAATCAAACTCTCAAATCCCGACGAGATAAAGGATCTCATGAACGCGGAGGCGTATAAGAGCTTCATTGAAGGATTGGCAAAATAACCCAGAGATGGTGGTTTGGTCGGTAAGAGAAATTTTTTAAGTACACGTAGTTATGATGGCACCACTCCATACACCAATTGGTGACTGAATGTCAGTACGCGGCGCGCTCCGATCCACTTGGTCTTTCCTTCGTCGATACATACATGGACCAAGAATGGAAGTTTCCAGGGCAAATGTCATCTCAGCCGTCGCGCTCATTATCATTTCCATCATTGCATTAATGATCCGGCTTCTCCCCATGCTTGGCTTTGAAGTCCTGATGCGTGCATTTGACCCCTGGTATAATCTCCGGGAAGTCGAATTTATTTTACAACATGGGTTTGGTGCGTGGTTTGGTTGGTATGATTGGACAACTTGGGTACCCTTTGGCCGAAATATTCCCCAATCTTCCTACCCTGGAATTCCGTTCACCGCCGCATTTATGTTCTTAGTGATTAAAGCTGTAGGAATCAACCTAGACACAATGACTCTGGTTGTTCTTTTCCCTTCCATTATGGGTGTATTCGGTATCCTCGCAATTTATGCCCTAGGTGTTGAGGTGAGCTCAAAGGAAGTTGGTCTTTTAGCGGCCTTTTTTATGGCTATACTTCCCGCTTACACCCAACGTACCATTGCAGGCTTCTTTGACAACGAAGCCATCGGAATTCTTGCAATCCTTCTAACACTTTTCTTCTTCATTCGTTCGTTACGTAAAGGTTCAGTCGCTTCGGCTATACTTGGCGCATTATCATTAGGATACCTTTCGGCTAGTTGGAGCGTTTACCTTTACATGTTCCAGATTCTAGCCATTTTCGCTCTAGTCATGGTTCTACTTCGACGATATTCCCGTCGGCTATTAGTGACTTATACTGGAGTCGTCATTGGTGGTATGCTCCTTGCGATTTGTGTTCCTCGAATAGGTCCCGACTGGGCAACCTCCACTACAGGGCTTATACCACTAGCGATTTGGGCCCTCCTCATACTGATAGAATTAAGTCGCAGCTATCAATTAACTGAGATGGGGATTCCAGGTCGTTTGACAGGGTTTTCAACCCGGATTCGACCCTATTTTGCCTATATTTTTGGTACGATGTGCGCGCTAATTGTTGTTGGATTGGGCTACCTTTTCCAGTCTGGCTTATTCCTCACTTTATCCTTTGGTCAAGGACAAGGTTTTCTTGGAAATCTAGCGGGTAAATTTTACACTGTTATTGACCCATTAATTCGACAGGAAGCGTTTCTTTTAGCCTCAGTGGGTGAACACCTTCCATCACCATGGGCTACATTCTGGTATAATCTGAGCTTCCTAGTGCTCCTCATACCATTTGGATTTTATATTGCATTTCAGCGTGAACGCGAAACTGATATTTTGCTCATTATCTTTGCGCTTACCGCCTTGTATTTTACCGGATCTATGATTCGGCTATCACTCATCCTTGCCCCCGCCGCAGCCATCCTTGGTGCATACGGCCTATTAATGTCCATTCGCCCATTCCGCCCTATTTTCTGGCAACGCCCGATTCTTACCCGACGGCGCCGCCGCATCACCCCCCCTGTTGGCCGAGGATTTGCGAGTGTCGCGTATTTGTTTCTCATTATATTACTGCTTGCTTCAACCATTACTGCTATCGGAGCTATTGATCAAATGGGAGGTCCAGAGATAACACCAGGAGGACGTGATGTTGCAGGCAATGTGCAGTATTTCCGAGACTATCTTGAAGCCTTTTCATGGATGCAGTACCACACTCCCCCAGGTACGGTCTTTATGTCCTGGTGGGATTATGGCTATTGGACCCGTCAAGTCGGCGACCGGTTCACTGTTGTAGATAACGCGACCATAAATAAAACCCAGATAGCGTGGGTTGGCCGGATGTTCATGGAAACCAATTATGTAGCAGCCCTCGAAATCTGTCGAAGGTTTAATGTAGATTACCCGTTTGTGCATTTTGGGTTAGGGAATCCTGGATTTAGTGGTGATGAAGGTAAGTGGCAGTGGATGATTCGAATTGCTGGTGAAGTGTTCGGTGATGAAGTCCCAGATGAAACCCACTTCTGGGATCCGAACACAGGCAGATACCTTGAACCGTTCTATGACACAGTAATCTATAATCTCCTCTGGCTCAATGCAAGCATATTAGGTGTCAATCCCCCAGCCCTCAATTCCACCGGTGAACCTGGACCAGAACCTAGTATGGATACAGAGCCAGGGCGTACAATTTTCAGCCTGTTTGTTCCCACCTATACCAGCGAATTGCAGCTAATGAAAATCTACAAGGCCAACTACACCTACTTGGATACTAAAATGGAATTAACTGGTGCTAGTGCCTTTCCAGTGAATCGAGACGAGGATGCCCCATCAGCCGATCTCTCGCAGGTTGTGGTGGGAGTAAAAAACACAGGACTCCACCCATTTACAATCGATTTGGCTGAAATTGGCTATTGGAATGCCCTCGATGAGGTATACGCGATTACAACTGTTTTTAGTGAGTTTATGGCTTCAGATACGGGTAACCTAACGATTCAGCCTGGTGAAACTGTAATGGTAAATATCCGGGCGCCGCCCTATTTCACCGTGGGAACAGATATTAACGTCACCTTATTTGCCGCTGGTTTTATTCCAACATTAAATGCGTCACTAACCATTCCTGTTCGTAAAGCACCAGCATGGGAGCTGACAGGGCTGGTAGCCAATTCATGGGCATACGATAATGACACAATCTATGTTGAACTACAAAATACCGGAGATGGCTATATCGAAGTAGATTACGAAGGGCTTCTCAACGATGTTGAGTTTTCAATCGAAAACGCCAAACTCACTCGAGGCCGTCTTCTATATACTACGGATGTACTTGGGATAACCATCGATGCTGCATATTGGGGTGTTGATCTCGTGGCAGGCGAAGAGGTCAATGTTCTTTTACGCTATATGAGTTCCGTTCCAAATTATTATGGATTGAATTTGACCATTCCTATTACAATTCAAGCTACACCTACACCTCCAAGTTCACCTGCACTAGAGCAACCAAGTTCGCCAGCATTAGAAACATCACCAGTAAAAGACAACCTTTTGAGTAGCCTATATTATTTGGTTGGTGCTTCGTTCTCAGTGCTAATTGTGGAGAGTAGTTCTTTCTTCATTTTTCGGCGATATGAACCGTAGCGATCTTCGATGGAAAATCGTGCTGGGTGAGCATTAGTTATAGGTCCGCCACACGAAGGACATAATGTAGCATTGAGTGTGTATGTATTACACCGGCTACATTTTTTTAGAAGTTTTGTCAGTTAGGCTTCCCTCATAGTAGGTTGATTGTCAATTCATGACCGGGTGGCTACTTTCCCTTCGCCACCGCATTCTTCAATGATTTTAAGACTTTTTTCAACAGCTTTTTCCAGTAGTTGTTCAGCTTGTTTGTAATCTTTACCACTTACTTGAATTCGATATCGTGGAGCACCTTCGAGAAAGACAATTCCGCCCGAGGGTTCAACAATTTCTTCTGCAGCAAGAAGAGCCCTTCGGATTCCTTCAACTCCTTCAGGTCCCCGACAGGTGAGTTCGAGGGTTGTTTCTACACTAACATCCCGAATAATGACATGTGCTTGGGCAAGTTCGTACAATACCTCAGCCCATTTTTTGGGGACGTCGATATCGATGAGAACCTTGGGGCCTTTCTCCTTCGTTTCTTCCAAGCCTTCGAGTATATCGGAGAAGTTCGCTTCAATAGGTTTTCCAGCAATTGAATAGGCTTCTTCGGGTGTCTTTTTCATGCGTTCAGCGGCCAATGCTAATAATTTATTTCCTCGTTGGGCACGTTTCCATTCTTGTATCTTCATCCGCCCTTGTTCTTTGGTGACGCGGCGTAATGAAGTATCAACCTGTTTTCGTTCCGTATCCACTCGAAGAACTTTGATGACTATCTTTTGATTTTCTCGGACGAAGTTTCGGATATTTCGCACCCATGTTGAGGCAATTTCAGAAATGTGAATGAAGCATTCCTGTTCATTGTATTCATCCATTTTCCCATAAGCACCATGAGAGGTAATTCGGCTCACCGTAGCGATAACAAGTTCTCCCACGTCTGGGAGTTTAGATCGTGCTAGTGAAGGTTTAACATCGTCTGTTGACATGGGGACCACCTATGATTGAGAACCTGGGGAAGTAAGAATTAACTTAGTTCTTGGATAACTTCACCGATAATTTGAGCTTTTCCCCCAGTAGGTTTTGTTAGGGGTTTACCGCAAACATCGCATACGACTTTTTGAGTTGCCCCTCCAAAGACCGTTTGTTCATTGTCGCATTCTTTACATTTGACTAGTAGAAAACGGGATCGAGGTTCATTAATGACCTTTTTCTTTTTTGTCACTGTTTTTCACTCCATGATTAGACCAGTTCCAATTTTTTCAGGCGTATGCCCTTTCGAACCGATACATGGTCACACTCTTTGCATTTTAGTCGAAGTGACTGTTTCTTAGTAACCTTAGAGAAGCGTTTTTGGATGGGTTTGGGTTGAGAACCGTAACCTGATTCCTTTCTGTCATACCGGCGTCGCCCTGCAGAAAGAACCCGTTCACGACCTTTCTTGTATAGACTAACAGCGTGCTCGGTGTGTTTTTTACACCGTGCACAATATGTTTTCATGGTTTTAGGAGCTTTCATGGTGAATGTCACCTAGTTCGACAGGTTCTGCTTGATTTTTTCTGATTATGATCCGGGCGTTTTCAACAGGAAGCGCCGCCAGGTCATCCGCTTTGAAAGGTCCGTATGTTTTTAAATCTACTCCAACGAGCTGCGGGTGTTCTTCAAGAAATCGGATAAGTAATAGTTGTGAGGTGTCATTAGTTTCCAATGGAGCAAATAAATCGTCTGCGGGCATAAGAACCGAACGAACATTTCGAGAAATTTGGTCCGTAAACCGACGTTCACTGCGCGTTAGAAGATCATAATCAATATCATGTTCAACGAGTCTAGCAAGGATTTTTTTCACGCGCAACGTGAGTAGGTTTTTCATCATAAATTGGAGATTCCTCAGTTCTGTTTCAAATAATTGGCGTTGAAGATCTGGGGTGTTTTCGGCTCGGCTCTGTGCGAGGACTTGCTCAATGTAATCTCGAATGCTCTGGAGAAAAGAGTCCCGTAGTGGAAGCAGATCCAGTGAATCTCTTTCAGCTTGCCAGCGTTCAAGAAGAGCTGAATACAATGAGAGCTCCATCCCTTAGATTACGATTTCAGCTACACCCTTACAGAGAAGTAGCATAGCAGCGGAGAGGGGAAGCTCCTTTTTAATATCGCGCATTGGCGGATAATAGATACCATTCAAAGAAAATTCAGGAGCATCAGAAATTTGAACAGTAGCTGTTCCTTTGAACACTTGCGCCTGCGTGAATGGATCAAAATCTTCAAGAGAAGATACATCGAGGTGTTTAACAAGGAACCCGGTTTTCCCATGTAATGAACCTGGAAGTCGAATGAGCCGATGAATGTCGGTTGTAACAGGTTCATCAACTACCGCGGCTGAAGATTCAACCACAAATTGGGCAATAATGTACCAAACCTTTTGGCCGACGCCTTTGGGCGTAGTGTATCGTGCAGGTTCTTCAATGAGCTGTGAATAAATGGATTCAGCTTCTTTTTGTAATATTTGACTCTGTTTTGTCCGAAGACCAGGAATGTGGCCGAGCTGTTCTGGATTTTGAAATAGGTATCGAATACCTTCGGCAATTTTTCTTTCCCAACCAGGAAACCGGGAGTCAGGACCCTTCGGGATACCATATGTATTATCAACAAACCCTTGGTATCGAAAATCAATACCAGTTCCTGAGATATAATCGACGATTTCCCGCCTTTCTTGAGATCCGAGATTATGTATTTCAGAAGAAAAGCTGTGGATGTGATACCCCCGATGCCCAGAGAAAACAACTATCATATCTTTTTTTGATATGCCCATATCGGGAACGAGGAAATTTTCAATGATTTTTATTACTTCGTCTTTGGATTTTCCCAAGCATTCTTCGCACATCCATTTCAAAGCATTGATTCGTGTACTATTACACTTGGGACATTGATCAGGTCGATGCCCGTGATCCCTGTAGGCACAATCCAAACACCACCAGGAATCGTGTTGTTTCTGACAGGGTAAATCAAAATGATCCGCATCAATATCGAAAACTAAGTCGGCTCCACGCCATCCTTTCAGTGGCATTTGAGGAGCATCGGGGGTTTCATAATAAGCAGCAGAGTGGAATACATGTGCCGGACCTTCTTTACCCATGAAATTACTCAGTTCTTCAGGGTTCAAGAAGTTGGTATGGCGAAGCGCCCCTTCACGAGCAAACCAAAAGAAGGCAAACTCTCGGGTTTCAAATTGGCGTGGAGGAGTGATTGGCGTAATAGGGTTACGATAATATTCAGCAAATTGCTTGATGAGAAACTCTAGGGTTTGGATAGTCGTTGCCTCCTGTAGCGGTAATAATTCAAAGGGTGCCGTCGAGTTTCGGCTTGATCTGGGTCAACGCAGAGCCGAACGGATATCATATAAGCACAGCTAGGTGGTGTATATTCCGTGCTTCCACGTTTTCCGGCTATATGTTCAATTTGGTATCGTGCTAAATCTTCTCGAAAATCAGGAGCTTGCATAAAAAGTTCAACTATCGAATCAACATCCATACCAACATTAAGTAAAAATGCGGTTATAGCAAACCGAGCGATATGGGAGAGCGGTTTTCCCTGCTTCATATCAGTAAGGAGCGCTTGCATACAAGGAGGAAAAGCCTCAGGAACAATCTCGCCCTCAATTTCTTGTCTTAGTCGATCAGATCGTTTCCGAGCAACTGATTCCATTTCTTCATAGACTAACTGAATATTGGGAGGAAAATCAGCAGGCACTTTCTTAATATCACTAACAAGAAGCTTTTCCACCGCGGCTCGAAGAACGCGCACGGTTTCTGATTTTCGGAGCAAAACAAATCCATCAGTTAACCGTTTATTAACAAGTTTCCACTCGCGTTCATGAAACCCTGCTACCGCAGACAGATAATTTGTAAAATGGAGACTGTGAGAAAAAGTTCGTCCTACTACACGTGACCCATTTGAAGCAACATTCCAGTTAAATTCTTGTTTTGCTAACTTCGCAAGTTTAACATCAGATTCTTTAATCAAGAAGTCTTCCGCTGATTTTGCTTCAACTGTTGCCCACCGCCGCCGGAGATACATGCTACCAATTGCATCTACTAACGCTTTTGCGACAAAGAAGCTGGTAAGTTCGATATATGCGTCATCACTTTTGTTGCCACGTTTTTGTAATGATTTGGCATGAAAGGCATCTTTTAACCGTTGACGAGCACGTTGAACAATTCGGGGATTCTTATCGACTTCGGCAAGCGAGACATCAAGTTCTTTAAGCAGCGACAGAGCCATCACTGACCAAGGGTATTTGGCTGCTTCATATATTGAAATATCCTCTTGCATTTTCATTTCCTAGTGTTCGGAAAGTGGTGTTTAAATTTTTAGAAGTCGTCTTCGACTCGAGGAGCTAGGAAGTAAGTGATGTGTCCTCCGCTGCTGACGGCGAAGACCAATTTGATAGGAGTACCTTTACCAAATTCTAATTGAACTGTATCAGATGCGGCAACGGCTTTCATCATATCATTAAGATATTCGAGGGCGTAAAGAGATTTGGCAGGTTCTTTTACTGTATACTCAAGAAGAGCCTCCTCAGATTTTCCGATAGTCACCTCCAGGTTGCCTGTATCTCCGCGAGCAGAAATTTTCAGGTTATCTGGTTGGGCATCGATGGCGATGAAGTCGCCGATTATGTTAGCATCTTGGATAATTTCTTTGAGAGTATCAGCTGTAATTTTGATATTAATATCAAAATCTACATTTAGAGTGGGGGGTCGATCAGCCCCAAGGTCAATAAGTGAAATTTTGAAACTCCGTTTTGTGCGACCTTGGAGTGTAATCTGTAATTGGTTCTTCTCACGGTCGAGTGCAAGTTCAAGGCTATTTCCAGCTCCTGCACGTTTGACGATTTTATCCATTTCGTCAAGATTTATGCCAATGCGTCCTTCTTCGTCACATTCATATGAACTAAATGCGCTTTTCGGGAGCTCGAAGTCGACCATTGCTATCCGGGATGGATCCATAGCCCGGAGAGTCATACCTTTTGGTGAAATCTCGAAGTTAGCCTCATCAACAAGAGCTGAAATAGCACCGATAAGGGCCTGCCAATTTTTTGCATCATCAAATTTAGCTACAAGCAACTAGGAACTCCTCCCGCGGGGAGCGGTTTGGACTATTTTCAATACACGCCTAAATAACTGTTTATCAAGTGCAGAAAGATCTTGAATTATTTCAGCGCGTATCAAAGGTTGACCCTCCTGAGAGACGGCGATTGTGCCAAATGCTCTTACAAAGGATTGGAGCTTCGGGGGCTGTTCGGTAACCACGGAAATTCGACCTGTATCATCACTGAGGGTGAACCCTGTTTGATCTTGGATATCAACGACGAACCCCATTACACGAACACGTTGACCTGCAGATTCAGATGAGATTCTACCGATATCGGTATACACTGCAGGAGTTCTGATAAAAGGATCAGCTGACATCGAAGGGGCCGCCATTTGCTCTAGCGTAGAATTTCACAATATGTTTCTTAAAGTTGTATTGTTTTTTCACCTTCCCGAGTAAGGAGAAACTTTAAAATGCTCTCATGCCTGTCTTGACCTGACATCACCAACGAGATATTAATCTTTATCGAGATCAGAATATTTTCTGTTACTAACAAAGAGGTTGAATGCTTTGACGTGGAGAACAATTCCCCTTCGAAATGTCATACTTTCTATTCTAGAAAAACGCCAAGGCGTACTAATCGACAAAGAGCTAACACGGTTGCTCAAAACTAACCGCGTGAATGTCGCACCAGATGAGTTAGACCGGGCCCTCATGGAGCTAGAAATCAGCGGCAAAATTCATGTTCAGCAAATTACTAAAACAAAACGAAAAATCGAATTACTTGGTGAACGTCGATATCTAGCCATTGCTGAAGACTAGCAATTCCAGTTACGAAGTCGCTCAACAGTTTTATGTGAAAGGTGACGTGCTTGGATGAGTTTGTTTTGCACGTTTACCCCAAGTGAGATAGGCTTTCTCCATTTCCGCTGTAATTGTCGGACTAACTTCTTCAATCGCTTTTAAGAAGTGCTTTCGAGTTATTTTCGTGGATTTCATGCTCTCTTCAAGGGCAGCAAGAGCCGCTTCACGACAACATGCCGCGATATCACTTCCTGCAAAATTCCGTGTTAACTTCACTAACTCGTCTAAGTTAACATCCTTCGCGATGGGCATACCTTTCGTATAGATTTCAAAGATTTGTTTTCTCGCACCTTCGTCAGGAGCAGGAACAAGGATGTGACGATCAAATCGCCCAGGACGGAGCATCGCGGGGTCCAAGAGATCAGGTCGATTAGTTGCAGCCAGAACCACAATATCTTTCAGAGATTGAATGCCATCAATTTCAGTGAGAAATTGGCTGATAACACGTTCAGTGACATGCGAATCTCCAGCACCTGTACCTCTTGCGGGTGCAATAGCATCTATTTCGTCAAAGAAGATTATCGCAGGAGCCGCATGACGCGCTCTACGAAAGACTTCCCGAACGGCTTTTTCAGACTCACCAACCCATTTACTGAGTACCTCAGGGCCTTTAATGCTGATGAAGTTAGCCTCGCTTTCAGTAGCTACAGCTCGAGCAAG
The DNA here is from genome assembly GCA_964347045.1 of uncultured archaeon. Classification (GTDB taxonomy): domain Archaea; phylum Asgardarchaeota; class Hermodarchaeia; order Hermodarchaeales; family Hermodarchaeaceae; genus Hermodarchaeum. Next base: position 28,946 of record CAYFXC010000015.1, on the reverse strand, counting down.
CATGGTTTTACCACAACCAGGTGGACCATAAAGTAGGACTCCTCGAGGGGGTTCAACTCCCATTCGTGAAAAGGAATCAGGATGTTGTAAAGGCCACTGAACCGCCTGCTGAAGCTTATGTTTAATTTTTTCAAGACCTCCAATGTCAGACCAACGAACATTGGGAACCTCTATGGTAACCTCACGCATCGCCGTAGGTTGAATCTCTCGAAGAGCCTCAATGAAATCGTCATTAGTTACTCGTAAATCTGCAAGTACTTCGGGGGGAATTTCTTCCTCTTCGAGATTAATACGAGGAAGATATCGACGTAAGGCATTCATCGCCGCTTCTCGGCAAAGAGCCGCCAAATCCGCTCCCACGAATCCATGTGTAATTTCTGCAATACCTTCAGGTTTCACGGATTCAAGTGGCATACCCCGCGAATGAATGCGCATAATCTCAAGTCGTCCTTCTTTATCAGGGACGCGAATCTCAATTTCACGATCAAATCGACCAGGTCGTCGAAGTGCGGGGTCAATAGCGTTGGGGCGATTAGACGCACCGATAACAATAACTTCTCCTCGTTTTTGGAGTCCATCCATGACGGCGAGCAGTTGAGCGACTACACGGCGTTCAACTTCGCCGATTACTTCTTCACGTTTTGGTGCTATGGCATCTAATTCGTCAATGAATACAATGCTTGGGGCATTCTTTTCTGCCTCTTCGAAAAGTTGGCGAAGGCGCTTTTCCGATTCGCCGTAAAACTTGCTCATGATTTCAGGTCCGTTGATGGAAATGAAATGGGCTTCTGATTCATTAGCAACGGCTTGTGCAAGGAGCGTTTTTCCACATCCGGGAGGACCAAAAAGAAGAACCCCTTTTGGTGGTGTTATTCCTAATCGTGCGAACAGTTCGGGATGTTTCAATGGTAGTTCAACCATTTCTCGGATGCGTTGAATTTCATGTTCAAGCCCACCAATTTCCTCATAAGTAATAAGCGGAACACCAATATCGAGTTCTTTTGGTGGTTCACTTTGAATTGAAAGTTGTGAATTCAAAGCGATAAGCACAACACCCGTTGGTCGAGAGCGTCGAACGATGAAACGGACAGGACGTCCAAGAATAGAAACGTGGACGGTGTCATCTTTTACAACTGGACAGTTGAGAAGTTTTTGTTTAACGAAGTCATCAAAGTCTTTGACAGGAAATCGCATTTCAAGGGGAGCAAGGACAACAGATAACGCAGGACGTTCTTGAACTGTGTAAATCGATAAGGGTTCTTCTAAACTTATTCCGGCATTACGGCGCATCCGACCATCCATTCGAATGATGTTTTGGCCTTCGTCTTGTGGATATGCTGGCCACACAATACCAGCAGTTTCTTTTCGTCCTTTGATTCCAATGATATCCCCAGTTTGAACACCGAGTTTTTCCATTGTTTTGGAATCAATGCGGACAATGAATCGACCCGCGTCACGCTCATGGGCTTTTTTAACACGCACAGAAATTGCTTTTCCTTTCGGAGGCTGATCTTCTTCCACTGTAATTCTCCATATAATGCAACTGCAACAACACATAAAAAACTTTGACACAGTCCACGACTGAAGTCGGGAGATTCTTGGATGTCACACACAGACCTCCAATGGGCATGCCATGGCCCCGTAAATGACTTTCCCAGAGAACAACGCTCCGTGAGCAATCCCTAAGAACACCTTCGGGGACCCTTTCATAGATTTAAAAGAAATTTTTTAAATTAGGCTGACAGCCTCGATTTCGATTTGGCCAACGCCATTAACTTTCTTAATGAGCTCTTCGACGAACGAAGTGCCGCCTGCTTCATCATCAACGATGAACCGAAGGCGAAGAGCATATAGTGGACCAAAAATTGGGATTTCTTCCCAAGCTTCGACATGCACTTTCCCTTCGAGGGATTGATCAATTCGTTGACGCAATTCGCCAATAGGTTTGTTTGCGTCTTCGGGCATGATTTTCATAATGGCAAGAACCTTTCCCATCTCAAATAACCTTCACCTAATGATTAAAGAAAAAACCCTCTATGGACCTTGGAAATTACATGCAGGGCATGTGTACGTATTTGCGAATTCTCGGCACTTTTGGCATCGTCGAATAGTATAATTCCCACATGCGGGACATGTAAATTGGACTGAGTTTTCACGGGGCGTAACAAGCCCCCCACAGCATGAGCAGAATGTTGATTTGCTTTCACTCATGATTTTCGCCTTCATTACTTCGAATGTGATTCAGAGGAATGGTTATAGGCTTCTTAAATTTTGTTGACTATCACACTAATGTTGATTAGATTTGCTCCTTGCGAACCGCGCGCCGTTTGAGTATTGTACCACAAACTGGACATATGTCATCTTTTGTGGATTTTGGTTCTTTATGACCACAGGCACTACAATAGGTTTCCCAGTTGATTATTTCGCGGATACCTGATGTGGATGCAGATTTGAATTCTAAGGATAAGCGTTTTGCAACGTTTTGTATTGAGTAATCATCAGTTAATACAACCACATGAAAATTTTGGGAATCAAGATCTAAAGCCAAGGCTAGAAGCTGTTGATCTGGTTCCGATAGGTAGGGGAGATCACCCAGTTGAGTAGCCGTTGTTTTGACCTTCTCAAGCGATTGGGGTGTAGGTTCGATGATTTGAAGTTTTTCTGTAGCCTTGAGCAAGTCAATTGTTTCTTTGATCCCTTTTCGGTACATTTCCTTCTCGATAATCGGCGTAGTTGCTAGTTGAACATCTTCCACTGTAAATTGGATTTGTCGATATACTGCTGAGGTGTCGACAACAAAGATGAGCGGTTTTTCTATTGTTATGATAAACACCTCTGGCCTTTGTCTTGTGATAGGGTACTATTTGATAGGGGCTGATAGCGTCTCCATGATTTTCTAGTTTTGCGTCTGTGAAAAGTGTCAAGATTTCATTATATTTGGACTTTTGCCAATGAGTAAAAAGGTTTAAGTGAGCTCTTGAATTTTATCGGAGACGGTGGCTGAAGTTGTCGCATAAAGTTGTCGAAGCTGGAAGCTTGAAAGTTGGTCGGTATCTCATAATTGAGGAGGCGCCTTACAGAGTAGTGAGTATTGAGAAGAGCAAATCGGGTAAGCACGGTCATGCCAAAGCCCGGATAACAGCCGTTGGCGTCTTTGATGGTTCAAAGAAAAGTATAGTATTACCAACTGACACAAAAGTTGACTCACCCGTTATTGATAAACGGGTCGCGCAAGTCAACTACATTACTGATGCCACGCCTCCCGTCTTGGGCTTAATGGATATGGAAAGCTATGAGAGCTTCGAAGAGCCCATGCCAAGTGAAGAAGACTTTGAGGGAAAAATCGAACAGGGTATCCAAGTAGAATATTGGATTGTAATGGGTCAAAAAAAGCTCATCCGTCGCCGGTAATGAACAGCCCTTCATTTACGTGAAACAATCGGATTCGGTTCTCATACAATGTCTCGTCGATATGTTAAGCAAATGAAGCTCACGAAGGGAATGTCCCTAAACGAGTTGGTGAAACAGTATCAACGAGCAGGAGTTTTGGGTGCAGGTAGGGTCGCTAGAGCAACACAGATTGTGAAAAAAATCTTCACAGACTCTGATTATTTCGTCTTCTTAGCCATGGCAGGACCTATGGTTCCAGGCGGTTTACGCAATATTATATCATACTTAGTAAAAACTAGACGAATTCATGCGATCGTGACAAGTGGAGCAAATGTAGTTCATGACGTGCTTGAAGCAATAGGTGGTCACCACGTAAAAGGAACTCTGCACGCAGATGATCGAGAGCTAGCGAAACAACAACTTGGGCGAGCTGGTGACGTTTACGTTGAAACCACCGGATTTGAGAAATTCGAAGAGACAATTCGCGCGGTTTTGAGTAAAACCTCAGAAGCAGAACGTACAGAGGGGCTCTCTCCATCAGAGCTCATCAAGAAAATTGGAAAATATGTAAGAGATGAGAACTCCATAATCCACCAAGCAGTTCAAAAAGAAGTACCCATTTTTTGTCCAGGCATTTTAGACTCGATGCTCGGCTTACACGTTGCCCTATTCGGTCAACTACATCCTTTGAAGCTCAATGGGCTAAAAGACATGGAAATTCTTTATAATTATGTTCATGATGCAAAACGAATTGGAGCTATAATTTTAGGTGGTGGATTGCCCAAACATTTTACCCTTGGCGCCAATATCCTACGGGGCGGACTAGATAGTGCAATTCAAATCACTATGGCTCGAGAAGAAGACGGAAGCCTAAGTGGGGCCAAACTTCAAGAGGGAATATCATGGGGGAAGGTGAAAGCAGAAGCAAATTTTGAAACTGTCATTGGCGATGCTACCACCCTCTTTCCACTAATCATTGGTGCCGTATTAGAGGACGTTGACTCCGATTAGAAAGAATTAAGATAGCGTGTTGAGTTATCCGTCCAGTATTCGTAGGTAGGCAATTACAATGGTCCTAGGAAAATTAGGTTCATCGCTTCATCAAGCAATTCAGAAGTTACTACGGTCTTCTGTTGTAGATGAGAAGGCTGTGAAAGAGCTAGTGAAGGATCTACAACGAGCGCTCCTTCAAGCTGATGTTAATGTCCATCTGGTTATGGATTTAACAAAGAAGATTGAAAAACGGGCACTAAAAGATGAAATCGCTCCTGGGATTTCCCGTCGAGAATACATAGTTAAAGTTGTGTATGACGAACTCACCGAGATCCTCGGACAAAAAATGGTCCCCCTCACCCTACGACCTAAACAGACGAATATCTATCTCGTTGTAGGCATTCAGGGAAGTGGAAAAACCACTAATATTGTCAAATTAGCGAAACTGCTCAAAAAAGAGGGACATAGCGTCGGAGTAGTTGCAGCCGATACATTTCGTCCTGGAGCTTTCGACCAATTAAAACAACTTTCTGAGCAAGCGGATGTCCCCTGCTTTGGAGATCCGAAGGAAAAGGACTCGATAAAAATTGCTAAAAAAGGCGTGAAACATTACCAAACAGAAAAGACAGAGGTCATCTTGGTTGATACAGCGGGACGTCATAAAGAGGAGAAAGGTCTTATCAAAGAAATGAAACAAATCGCTAAGGCTTTGAACCCAACAGAAATTATTCTCGTGGTTGACGGAACCTTGGGTCAACAAGCCTCAACACAAGCTGAAGCCTTCAACGCTGCGACACCAATTGGGTCCATAATTGTCACGAAGCTGGATGGATCAGCCCGGGGTGGAGGGGCGCTTTCAGCAGTTGCAGCAACTGGAGCACCCATCAAATACATCGGAACGGGTGAGAAAGTCAACGATATCGAAAAATTCGAGCCAACGAAATTTGTGGGTCAGCTTTTAGGTATGGCAGATTTTAAAGCCCTTCTGAAAAAGGTGCAAGACTCTGAGGCGATGCCAGATAAGGATTTAGCCAAGGCACTCCTATCTGGAAAATTCACCCTGAAAGATATGATGAATCAAATGGAAGCAATGGGTAATGTAGGTTCCATTGGAAAAATCCTAAGCATGCTCGGGCTAGGTTACAAAGTGCCAGATGAGATGAAAGATGTAGCCGAAGAAAACTTGGAGAAGTGGAAGGTCATCATGAAATCGATGACTGAAGAAGAATTAGAAAATCCGAAGATTATCAAAAGTTCTCGCACAGCACGAATCGCCCGGGGGTCTGGGACCCACCCAAAGGATGTAAAAGAGTTACTTAAACAATACCAGCAATCACGAAAGTTCATCAAAACCATTCGCAAACGTCGTGGAGGCCTTCGTATTCCTGGAATGGAAGGTTTGATGAGGGATCAGAAACTTCCTCGAGGCGCTCGATAGTTGCCCCGTTTCCACATTTTTCTTGACTCACCTGCTAGCAATAATCTGACCAAAACAGAACTTGACATCGGGGTCATTTCCCAGCCATATGTCGATATTGCCCATTGTATCCGTGCCGGATTTTGTGTGTCCCATGCCCTTCGTGAATGGGTTCGAATAATCATTGGATTTCACCAACCGGATACATTTACTCTCACTCTGAATCCCACAACAATCCGCTATCTCGGCACCGACGAACGATCCATTCTACATATCATTTTACGGTCTCAAGAAGCTCGCGCACACACTAACACTAAGATCCCCTTTGGAGTGACTATCTCAGAGGAGTCTATTCGTGATCGGCTGGCAGATGGTCTAAATCAAGATACTTTACTTCTAATTCCAAACAAAATCCCAACATGGAAAGAGCGGTTATTTGAATTCTCAAAGCTAGCCATATATTGCCCGCTTTATGAAGATTGGGAAAAGAATGATCTGATTGCTGTAAATATCGCAAAATATCAAAAGCAGATTCCTCGTGATGTTGCTATTCTGGAAGTAATTCATACTTTGGATACCTGTTAGATAGTGATGCAGAAAGACTGAAAAAGCGGCACAGTTGACGTTGGCTTAATGTCCTTGGGAAATATGATTAAAAGTGCACAGAAGATTCTCCGTCAATACACCATTGATGACTGGTGTTTAGGTAGACAATTCGCCATGCGTGGGTATGGGCTGTCCAATAAGGATCGCGGAATCGCTCTGAAAACCCTACTGCTAATGGCGGGAACAGAGACATACCACAGTGATCCCAAACGAGGCATTACACTCATTCGTCGTCTTGCAGAAAATGGGCAATTTCAACCTGCAAGAGAGTTCCTTGAAAAAGAGGGAATAAGAGACCTCAAACCATATCAGAAATGTGATATTTGCGGAGGTGTAATGGATCAACTCCAAGAAGCATCCCAAGCAGTGATACACGCCCTAAAGGGTTGGGAAGCAACCTCGATTCTCATTGGCACCAAAGTTAAACCTACAATTATTGAGAAGGAAGAACAGCTACGTAGTGAATTTCAAATCGACACAGGCGAAACCATCAAGGCTGAACTCAACCGTGAAATTGGAAAACTTGTCTCAGTAAAATTAAATCTAGTTGTAGATTTTGATTCACCAGATATTGTGGCACTGACGCGAATACCCGAGTTTGATGTTGAGCTCGAAGTTCATTCGTTATTTCTCTATGGACGCTACCAAAAACTTGTCCGAGGTATCCCGCAAACCCGATGGCCTTGCCGAGAATGTCGAGGAAAAGGCTGTCCCCGTTGTAAACAAACTGGAAAAATGTATGCAGAATCTGTCGAAGAGCTCATTGCCCCAAGTGTTCTCGATTTCACAGGGGGAACAGATGTCAAGTTTCATGGAGCAGGACGCGAGGATATTGATGCATTAATGTTGGGAACTGGTCGACCCTTTGTAATCGAGGTACTCAATCCCCGAACACGATCAATTCCATTAGATCAAACACAGATGCGGATTAACAAATCCACCATGGGTAAAGTGAAAGTGTTCCATCTTCGTTTTGCCAATAAAGAAGTTGTGAAACGGTTGAAAAGTACTGCCACTTCATCCAAAAAGGTTTATAAGGCGATTGTGCATGTTGAGGCACCCATCCCCCAAGATACACTGAAATCCTTGGAGGAGATGCCGTTTCCGTTACACGTAAACCAACGGACCCCTCAGCGCGTCAGCCACCGCCGATCAGATCGTGTACGGAAAAAGCGTGTTGACGCTTTAAAGGTCGTTCCTATTGACTCAAAAACCTTTGAATTGACCATTCACTGCCAAGGTGGACTCTATGTCAAAGAATTTATATCGGGCGATGAGGGACGCACTGTGCCAAGTATCACAAAAATCTTGGGCACGCCTACTGTGTGCACTCAGCTAGATGTGCTAGATGTAGCAATCGTGGAGGAAAAACTACCATGGTAAAACGCTCTCACGGATACCGTGTTGGTAGCCGGAAAATGATGACCAAAAAGGTCCGCGAACGTGGCATGCCTAGTTTAGGCAAACTCCTGCGCCCTTATTCCGAAGGAGACCGCGTAGACATTGTCATTGATCCTGCAATTCATGGTGGTCAACCCCATAAACGCTACCATGGTCGCGCGGGTATCATTCAGGGACGTCGTGGTCGAGCTTATGAGGTAGAAACCACACTAGGTAATAAAACCAAACTGCTCATAATTCGACCAGAGCATCTCCGACCTAGTGGAAAACAATAAGGAATAATCAGGAAAGGGAGCAAGCATGGCAAAAGAAATCGTTGAATCACGACCACTTACGCTCGCAGAAGTAAAAATGACACTTATAAAACGTGGTAAGAAAGCGGAGCTAAGTTATATTCAACGGGTAACCTTAGATCATACAATGAAGTTTTCTTCATTGCCCGCTCGAACCGCAAAAGCATTGGTCAAGAAGTTCGTGAAGAAATATGAGATGGAAGAACCCTTGGCAATTCAACTCGTTGACATCGCACCCACAACTTCCGAGGAACTTGCTTCTTTTCTCGCCAGAGCCCCTCGCACTTATACATCCGACGAATTGTCAGATATTTTGGAGCTTCTTGTATCGTCGATGAAGAAGGAGGCAGCAAAGAAAAAGAAGTAGCGCCGTGCAGAAAACGGGAAAAGAGATAAGTCCGCTGCACCTTCTGTAAACTACTTTTATGAGGGTAAAATATGACAACACGCCCACCCACGAAGAAGTTTGAAGAATACGCCTACGTCCTAGATCACCTGCCACGTGGCTACCCAGAGGACACAAGACCAATTTTTAAAAAAGACCCCATTGTCCAAGCAGTTGGTGACACCTACTTTACCCTCCTAGAATTAGTCCCAAGAAAAGGAGCACGATTTAATCCTCAAGAATCAATTTTCATTGGACGTGACCGCCGGGATAAAATCGACCATGTTAAGCGACGGATTACCTTTGATGTGTTAACTGCAACTGCTCGAAGCGAATTACCCTTTGTAATTGAAAAACTAGTTGAAAAATCGGAGGGCCGTTTTGTTGATTTTTTCAACAACGCCCGACCACTTACAACTAGGATGCATAGCTTGGAATTACTTCCAGGAATCGGTAAAAAGTTAATGTGGGACATCCTTGAAGAACGACGAAAAGCCTCTTTCACCAGTTTCCAAGATATTGCTGAAAGAACACAAATCCGTGCTCCAAAAGAGATAATTATCAAACGAATTCTCATGGAATTGGGTGGAGAAGATAAATACAACCTATTCACCCGCAAGCCCGTTGCTGAAAAGGACTAAGATCTAAATTAACCGGAGCTCGAAAAATGACCCCGGGGACCCTTCTCACCCGGACTATACATTGGCTTAAAAAACATGATATCCGTGTTTCTAAAGAATTGGGACAGCATTTCCTCGTTGACGAAAAGATGCTTAATCGAATAATTGAACACTCTAACCTTTCTTTGGATGAGCAGATTCTTGAAATTGGAACAGGAACCGGTATTTTGACACAAGCAATAGCTGACCATGTTCAACGGGTTTACACGATTGAAAAAGACACCAGACTCTATCAAATTCTTTCAGAAGAACTAATGGCAAACACTCAGATTCAGTTCATTCTTGGTGACGCTACGAAAATTGATTGGCCTTCATGTGATAAGCTTATTGCGAATCTGCCCTATGCAATTTCCTCTCCTATCTTATTCAAATTTTTTGAGTCTAAAATTCCCTCAGCGATTTTAATGCTTCAGAAAGAGTTTGGAGAACGTCTTACGGCCCAACCAGGATCGAAGCAGTATGGAAGATTAACTGTTATGGCAAGTTACTATGCTGAGATTGAATTATTAGAAGTTGTGGCTACCGAATCCTTCTACCCTCCACCAGCAGTAGCTTCAGTACTCGTTCGAATTACCCGCAAATTTCAACCTCCATTTGAAGTGAAAGACTCTGATCTATTGGCCCAAGTTGTCACCGTTCTTTTCAATCAACGAAGAAAAAAAATACGAACACCCTTGAAAGCCTTCTTGTGTAATGATGAATTCCAGCAAATCCAAGCTAAAATACCTTGGTTAGATCGACGAGTGGAAGAATTATCGCCCGAACAAATCGCCGACATTTCAAATATTATCTATGAGGAACGATGCCTATGAGTCCATCAGCCGCATTTTATGAGAAAATTTGGGTTGTTGTGGACGACGGCGTCTATGAACCCGCTGAGGATACCTTCATGCTTTGTGCAAACCTCGATATCGGTCCGGGCGATACCCTGTTAGAACTAGGAACAGGTTGTGGACTCATAGCTATTGTGGCTGCAAGGGCGGGTGCCCAAGTAATCGCTACTGATCAATCAAAAGTCGCAATTCAAAATGCCAAGAAAAATGTGGCGCTTCACAAATGTGAAACTCTTGTGGAAATCCGTCAAGGAAATCTCTTTGAGCCAATCCTTTCTGATGAGAAATTCTCTTTATTAGCCTTTAATCCACCCTATCTTCCAAGTACAAAGGAAGACTCTGCGTATGACCTGGCATGGTCAGGAGGAAACAAAGGATATGAGCTCACAGAGAAATTCCTGGCACAGTGTATACCGTACCTTCACGCTGATGGTAGATTGTTATTAATCCAATCTTCACTTTCCGACCCTGAACACATACGACGTCGACTCGGACAGCTCTTTACTTCGGTGAAGGTAAAGGACGAGAAGGCATTTTTCTTTGAACGTTTACTACTTTTTGAGGCAAAAACCCCCCGATAGACACTATTATTAACAAATGGTTTGAATCAATCTCAGCTGAATGGGTTGTGTAAAGTTCCATGCCTGTCAACTTAACTGCTGAAGCACAAGCGGCGAAAATTGCTTACGAACAGGCATCGGGTCTTGATGAGCGTATCGAGAAGCTCGAAAAGTTCATTTCACTCATTCCGAAGCACAAATCTTCTGAAAAGATGGTAGCCCATTACAGGCATCGGTTGACCGTATTACGCCAAGAGCGAGAGGAGAAGCGGGCTCGCCGAAAAATGGCAACAGGTGGACCAAGTTACTCGTTAGCGAAGGAAGGTGCAGGTCAAGTTGTTCTGGTAGGTATGACAAATTCAGGAAAAACTGCACTATTAAACCGATTAACAGGAGCCAAGGCAAAAGTAGGCGAATACGAGTTTACCACCCAACTCCCTGAACCGGGTGTACTAAAATACGGTGGTACAGACATCCAGTTAATCGAAATGCCTGCGCTATTCGAAGGAGCAGTAGACAGTAGTGTTGGTCGACAAATTTTAGGGGGAATACGAAATGCCGATCTCATCGTCTTAGTCATCGATCTTTCCAAACCCCCACGGACTCAAGTCGAATTTCTCGTATCAATTTTAGAAGAGGCACGTATAAAACTCAACAAACCCCCACCACCTATTCGATTCGCCAAAACGGGTAGTGGAGGAACAAACATAGTAGGAATCACAAACTTTCAAGGAGATCCAGAGCTTATTCGCCAACTTTTGCGCCGTCGACGTATTCATAACTTCTCGCTTCAATTTCGTGGTCCTGCCACACTAGAAGATTTAATCGAGGTTATTGATAGCCGAACCACCTATGTTCCTTCGATTATTATTGCAACCAAAGGAGATTCGTCTACGAGTTCGAAAAATTATACTGAATTACAGAAAAACTTTGAAGCCGTTTTCCCGATTTTTCCCGTTTCTGTTGAAAAAGACGTAGGTATTAAAAATGCAGCCTTTGGGATTTTTAATGGTCTTGGGGTTATTCGCATTTTCACACGCAAAAGCTCAGGCGAAATTGGAGATAAACCACTAATATTACCTCTTGATTCTAGCGTCGAGGATCTTACCAAACGCCTGCACAGTGATTTTCATAAGAATTTTCGGTATGCACTCGTTTACCGTATGAGTACCGGACAAATTCGAAAGAAGGTCGGATTGACCTTTATTTTAGAGGACCAAGACATCATTCAAATCTTCACGTCATAGGGTTCCATGAAGCATGTTATCGCGTAAGATTAATAAGACGGCATTATTTGCCATACTTCCAACCTCTATGACTGAGGCGAATTATTATGCCCGCTAGACCAGGAAAATGCTATCGACAAATCAATCGCCCACCGTACACACGCAAAGAATATATCAAGCGGATACCAGGCAAAAAAGTAGTCCTGTGGCGGATGGGTAAGAAACGTAACCGCAACTTTGAGTTAACACTAAGTCTACTAGCAGATGAGGCAGTTCAAATTCGTCACAGCGCCCTTGAAGCAATGCGCATTGCTGCAAACCGTCATCTCACACGAAGCCTAGGACCTGAGAACTATTTCCTATGGATTCGTACCTACCCGCATCAGATTCTTCGAGAAAAGAAGATGATGGCATTTGCAGGAGCTGATCGTATCCAAGAAGGAATGCGTCGATCTTTCGGTAAGCCCTTTGCCTTGGCAGCACGAGTCCGACCAGGACAACCTGTCTTAACTTTAGAAGTAGATTTCAAGAATTTGAAAGTAGCAAAGGATGCATTACGTAGGGCTTCAATGAAGCTTCCAACGCCTTGCACACTTCATCTTGACAAAGCACCAGACGAGCTTCGTAAGAAAATTGGATTTTAACAAGCACTCAGCGTCTTATGAAAAAACTAGAATGCAACGCCACTAGACGCTAGCATAAGTGTTTATTGAGTTACCTTATACTTCCGAAATTCGCTTCCAGCGTATCGACCACGTTCCTCTAAATCATAGTGGATCTTGATGAGACGGTTATATTTTGCAGTCCTTTCCCCCCGAGCAGGTGCCCCGGTTTTTATTTGACCACAAGAAAGAGCAACGGATAAATCGGCAATGAAGGTGTTTTCAGTTTCTCCACTTCGATGACTGACCACAACAGTGTAGCCATTTAATCCTGCGAGTTGTGCCGCTTCTATGGCTTCGGTGAGCGTACCAATTTGATTAACTTTCAGTAATAATGAATTTGCGGCACCAATATCAACCCCTTCCTGTAGGCGGTCACTATTTGATACAAAGAGATCGTCACCAACAATTTGCACGGATTGACCAATGGATTGGGTTAATTGTGAAAAACTCTCAAAATCATTTTCCTCAAAAGGATCTTCAATTGAGATTAGCGGATATTCCTTACACAACCCACGATAGAAGTCAAGGAGGTCTCCAGTTGACAACACTTGATTATCTATTGTGTATTTGCCCTTCGAATGGAATTCAGTGGCAGCAGAATCTATTGCTAAACTGATTTCCTTCCCGGGTTTGTAACCCTCTTGTTCAATAGCGGCTATAATCGCATTAAGTGCGTCACGCGTTTCTTGCATTGGAGGAGCGTAGCCTCCCTCATCGCCAAGGTTCTTACCAACAGGACCATATTTTTCCTTTAACACTTTACCGAGTGTGTGATAAACCTCGATACCAGCACGTAAGGCGCGATGAAAGTTACTAAAACCTAAAGGCATGATCATGAACTCCTGAATAGTGAGTTGATTGCCTGCATGCACTCCGCCATTGATAATATTCATCAATGGAATAGGTAACACATACTCTTCACGAGGAACTAGGTATTCAAACAGGTGTTGAATACCTGTGTCCGCTGCTGCTTTTGCTACTGCTAAAGATACGCCTAAAATCGCATTAGCGCCTAAATGCCCCTTGTTTGGAGTACCATCCAATTTACGCATTTTTGCATCAACTGCTTGTTGTTCACGAGCATCCATTCCAATAATGGCTGGTGCAATGACGGTGAGAATGTTGTTCACTGCTTGCTTAACGCCCCGACCGTGAAATCGTTTGGGGTCATCATCCCGTAATTCTACAGCTTCAAATTTCCCTCTTGAGGCACCAGAAGGAACCATTGCACGCCCATAGGCATTCGTGGTGAGAATTTCAGCTTGAACCGTTGGGTTACCACGACTATCTAAAATCTCCATTGCGCGAACTTCTTTGATTTCATAAGAGTTTGACATAAATCTGAATGCCTCCAACGACCTATGAGGTTATAACCTCAATGCAGTTAAGTGTAATCACTACAATTGTTATAAAAAAGCTAGAGGGAAAGAATTTTTTATGTCGGCACGACTGCCCCGGAAACAATTAGAAATGGTGCTAAGTCAGCTAAAGGGATTCCCTGACCCATGTCCTAGTAAGGAACAATATGAGGTGACAGATAGTGTTGCGGCGACCCTGGTGTTCACAGCTGCAACCTATGGTGATATCGAAAATCGGTCCATTTATGATTTGGGCTGTGGACCGGGACGACTAGCAATAGGGGCAGCCCTCCTTGGGGCACAGAAAGTCGTTGGTGTCGATATTGATTCGAAAGTATTAAATGTGGCAGAGCAAAATGCTGTTCAAGTTGGTGTGCAAGAGCGAATTGAATTCGTCGCACAAGATATTGAGACCATCACTGCTCAGGCAGATACAGTGTTAATGAATGCCCCGTTTGGAGTTCAACGTGTTCATGCTGATCAACCCTTTCTCCAAAAAGCCTTAGAAATTGGAAAGGTGACCTATTCGCTACACAAAGCGTCGGAAGGTGGGCGAAGATTCATTACCCAGTTTGTCTCGGATTTAGGTGGACGAATCTCGTTTGTTCAGGAAATGTCAATGACACTTCCCCCAACCATGCACTTTCATGAAAAAAAACGACATACAATACTGGTTGATTTTTACCGAATTGAAAAACAGGAGAAAAATACATGACTGGTCAACGAATCAAAGAGGGAGATTCAGTATTACCTGGCGAAAGGCTAGGAGTGATAGAAGAATTCCTCCCCGGTGAAGGAACCTTTCAAGATGAAGATGACATCATTTACGCGTCCATTACTGGCTTAGTTCACATCGATATGAAAGAACGGAAAATAAGTGTCAAGGGTACAACCCGAAAGCCGATCTACCCAACACGAAATGACGTTGTGTTGGGTGTCATTCAACACGTTACTAAAAAATCAGCAATTGTGAACATCTTTCAAATTGAAGATCAAGAATGCCCAATAACGTTTTCAGGATACTTGTTCATCAAAAATGCGGCTGGAGGCTATATAGATCAAATGCGGGACCTCTTTGTACCCGGTGATCTTATCATAGCTAGAGTTCAACAACAAGCGGATGGTCTAGCCCGCCTGTCAACCGTTGGTTCACGATACGGAGTAGTTCAAGCATCCTGTAGCCGTTGTGGCGAACCCCTACATTTGCAAGGACGTCGATTAGAATGTGTCGAGTGCGGGAATTACGAAAAGCGAAAGCTTTCACAAAACTATGGTAAAATCCCCAATTCAGAACCTCCCACAGAGATAACACAATCAGAGGATTAATGGAGTCGATATTAGGGTGGCTCGCTGGACCAAAAAGAGCCTTACATTTCCTGTAACTGGTGCCCAAGCCCAAATCGATTTCATCGACCAACTGAAACGAAAACTCAAACTTGACTTCCACATCAAAGCCGACCAACGAGGCGTGATTGTGACCCTGCGTGGAGATCCAACACAAGTACGAAAAGCGGTTAACCGTGCTCAAGCGATATATCGCGATTCTAAGGGACTTCCACTCCAATAACAGATTAAGGGTAAGCAACATTTTATAAGCAAAGTTGTGTACGGTCTGCCTGCCCCCAAAAAAAGTTGAATAAGGATTCGATGGCCATGAACATCAATATTATCAAAAATACTGCCAAAGAATTGGAGTTAGATATAGAAGGAGAAGGACACACCCTTTGTAATCCTTTACGTGAAATTCTATTTGAAGACAAGCATCTTACCTTTGCAGGATATTCCGTCCCCCACCCATTAGAACGAAGCGCAAGATTCATCCTTCGAACCGATGGAAAAGTCAAGGCCATCAACGTGTTCAAACAAGCCGCTCAAAAACTTATAGACCGAACCGAGCAACTGCGCACGGAGTTTAATAGAGCCCTCAAAGCCGCGTGACCGGCGTGTCTACATTCGAGGACCTGCACGCACTTCTCGAAGCAAAAGGGATTGACTCACTAGAATTGGCTATGCGGCACAAAGAATTAGCCAAGTTAGGCGACCCACTCACGAATTTATTGTATTCCCTAGCACTAAGCATCCAGATCAAGCAATTTGAAGGCGAGAAAGTTTCTGGGAAAATTCTTGCTACAGCGCTTCGATTAGCGGATCTCCGTCATCTAGCGCCGTCCCGTCTTGATGCTCATGGGCTCGGAGATTGTGTTGAGGCGATGATTGCCTTTGGATGGCTTCGAGGATATTTTACGATTCCAGATGCGGCCAAGACCTTACAGGATCAGTTCCTGAAGTATGGGGTAGGAACTAAACAGTCGAAAGCGGAACGAATCGAATCGATTGCCATGGGATTTTCGGTTCTACTACAGCGGATATGGGAAAAAGACCAGACCCTAAATGCTGTGTAAAGCCAATACATTCTTATGCATTTTCTCGAATGCTTTCCAATCCCTGATGTTCCGGAGATTAAACTAGATGGAATTTTGCCCGAAATGTTCAAGCATCATGAGTCCCCAAAAAGAGGGAAAAAAGAAAGTCTTGCTCTGTCAAAGTTGTGGATATTCCAAACGCTTCACATCAAAAACCAAAGAAAAGTACCGATATGGTGAAAAAATCAATCACATTCCCGAAAAGGAAGAAGTTGTGGTTATTGATGAAGAACTGCTTGAACAACGGACTATGCCTACTGTCCGAGCTATTTGTCCTAAATGTGGACATAAAGAAGCATATTATTGGCAGGTTCAGACGCGTTCAGGAGATGAAGCGATGACAACGTTTTATCGGTGCACCACATGTAATCAGACCTGGCGAGAATACTAGCCCTGATGTGTACACTTTATCTCCAAAGCAACTGCGGAAGAAAACGTGCTTTTGTTAACAAGAGGCGAACGACGCTTCGTAAAAGTATAGGAGATTTAACTGCTGCTATGATAACACGGCCTTGACGATCAATATCGCCTTCGTGTTCAATGATTTGTCGAACTTTGCTATGCTGAAGACTGGTGAAAAGATAATCCAATTCATTGTTATCAAGGGTATTGACTAGTCGACGAAGAAGTGACATGAGTTGGAGTTGGCGCCCCCAACTTCGTTTCCATGTCCGCTCATAGTGTTGGAGTTCAGTATGATTATAGTGACCATCTTTTAACGACCGATAAATGCTTGAAGCAGCCATGATAGCACAGGCGCCTCCAGCCACGACCCCACCACCAGTAGTTGCCTTGGTTTGACCAGCGGCGTCTCCGATATTTACAAATCTGCGGCTAATTGTACTTGCAACAGGTCCCCCTGAATAAACAATACCCCCGTAGCGTTTCTCGATCTTTACACCTTTCGTGAGAGGACATTTCTTAATGAATTTATCCAATGCCCTGGGCGCTTGTTTGTGAGCCGTTGCAAGTCCAACCCTTGCCGAATGCGCACTGAGAGGAATGACCCAGGCAAAGAAATTTTTTGCAAGTTGAGTATCAAAAAAAAGATGCACTGTATCCGTTGGAAGCGAGATATTAGTGACTTCATATTGGAGAGCGGGAAGCATGTAGTTCCTTTTCGGTCGGGGAAGCCTAAATGGTTTCATTAACTGCGCATTTATCCCTTCAGCGTTAACGACAAATTGACTGCGAAGTTCACGTTTACCGCCTTTTTCTGAAAGTTTTACACGCATTTTGTTTTGGTCACGATGAACTTCAGTGACACGGCTTCCTAACAGCAATTTTACACCGGCGGCTTCCGCCTCTTGGACAATTTGTTGATCCAACCGATCCCGATTAAGGACAAACGCATGGGGTTCATCTTTAGCAAGTACCAACTGAGTTCCTGATGGTGAATGGAAAATTGAGCGGCGAACACGTTGAAGGACAACATCTGGCTGGGGAAGAATGCCATTATTGCGTAAGCCTTCAATGCCAATAAGCCCCGCACAGTGAACTGGTCGACCTACTTCAGTATGCTCTTCGCAAAGGAGGACAGAGAGATCTTTTCGAGCAAGTTGCCGAGCCGCTAGGCTGCCAGCAGGTCCTGCACCAATAACAATAACATCGGCATCCACAACAATCACTTGCTTATTACAGGTATTGGAGGATATCTGACAGGGTTTTGATTTTTATAATATTTTCAGTTGAAAAAATGTCTAACGAATCGATGAAAACCGGAATTAACCCTGCGTTATTTGCTCCCCTTAAATCTTCAATTGGACTATCTCCGACGTGCATCGCGGTAGCCGGGTTTTTTTCTCCAATCTCTCGTAGAGCAATGTCGAAAATCTCTTTCATGGGTTTCCAGACCCCAACTTCAAAGGAGAGAATTATGGCCTTAAAATATTGTAGAATTCCGTTTTCTTTCATTGAGGCGCATAGTTTCCGTCCGCCTTGCTGGTCAATATTCGAGATGAGCCCTATCTTAATCCCTTTTTGTTTAATAGTCCGAAGTGTTTCTGGAACATCGGGAAACATGGTATACATCTGTCCTTGCTGACGGGCGAGGAATTCCGTATCAATAATTTCTTGTGTCCCGTCCCCATCAATTCCCATGGCAGTGAGAACTTGACAATTGAGATAGTGTAGTTGATCTCTAGACAGCTCTGAGAAAGGGATGCCTAACTGTTCATATGCTTGACCCTGTTTTCTTAATCCCCGTTGAATCCGGTGATCATCAGGTGAAATGTGAACACCTAACCGTTTAGCGATTTTCGTCCAGATTTCAGCATTAGAGGGATAATAATCGCATAAGGTTCCTCCAAAATCGAAAAACACCGTCGTGATTTTTCCTGTCATCTCCTTATCACCTCCTCACTGAGCTAGAGAAAATAAAAACGCAGATATGCCATAAGGTGATGACTAAGTACTTAAGGGATTTTCGTGAGGTTTGCGATGAAATGGAGGATTTGAATACCGTGAAAAACCCTGCTGATGAATTTGAGTATAAACAGGTGCTAGTGATTCGTACGGACTTGAAAATGAGCCGAGGGAAGATTGCTGTACAAATGGCTCATGCCGCGGTCTCCTCCGCCGAAGAGGCACGTAAACATACTCCAACGTCTTGGCGAAAATGGCTATGGGAGGGCCAAAAGAAAGTTGCAGTGAAGGTAGCCACTGAAGCCGATTTAATTTCTCTCCGTGAAAAATCCGTTAAAGCGGGAATCCCAACATATCTGGTTCGGGACAGGGGTCTCACCGAATTACCTCCTGGAACCGTTACATCACTTGGAATAGGCCCTGCTTCCACAAAGACTGTTGATAAAATTACTGGCGATTTACAATTGCTCTGAAGTGTATGGTGGATTTTGTGAAATCCCAAGAATTTGATGCTTTTATTGGAATGAACGCGTTTTCAACACAGTCTGAGGGTATTGGGGGGCGACTCAGAAAAACACCAAAGGATTTTGTTGTTCAAGAAATTGGGGTAGATGGATTAATTGCTCCACTTGAAGCCTCTGATGAGAAATATGAAGACACACCCGGAAAATTTACCATGTTTTTTCTAGTAAAACAAAATATTGACTCGATTCAGGCAATACGCCAACTAAGTAAGTCAATGGGCGTTAGTTACAAGCGCTTCTCATATGCTGGGATGAAAGACCGCCGTGCAATTACCTCCCAACGTGTATCTTATCGTGGAGCACCTCACGACCTAATTGGACGAGATAGCACTCAGCTATCGATTTTACACCCTCACCGCGTCTCAAAACCCATTGTACCTGGAGCTTTGATGGGGAATCGGTTTGATATAATCGTTCGAGAGGTTGCACTTGGAACCAAAGAGGCTAAGAACCGAGGAGAGCAAATTCACCGAGAGATTGTCGAAGCTAAAGGTGTTCTCAACTTTTTTGGACCGCAGCGCTTTGGAGTTATCCGACCTAATACCCATCTTGTGGGTAAACAAATTGTTCTAGGAAATTATGAGCAAGCGATTCGAGTTCTCTTGGAAAAAAAACAACTTGCAGACGGAGATGAAGAGAGCCCATTGTTATTTGCTGAATCGCCACAGGGAACTTACGAACGTGCTATTACCCACTACCTAAACAAGCACCCAGGCAAATTCAAAGAGAGTCTACAAGTATTACCCAAGGATTTAATCCGACTCTATGTTCATGCATACCAATCTTACATATTCAATCGAGCAATTAGTGAAAGGGCAAACCGGGCGATTTCGCTACAAGAACCTACTTTTGGTGATTTTCTGATGCCCCGTTCTGGCGAGATACATGCGGTACGTCCGGTATTAAAGGGTTCCACAGTTCAAGCCCAGCAAAAGGTACGAAATGGCACTCATCAACTGGTCATTCCGATTATTGGCTATGACTTCGAGCATGTTCCAATAGAGGGGGTCATGGGTGAAATCTTTAGTTCTATTCTGAGCTCAGAGAACATCAATCCTGGGCATTTTCGTCTCAAAGACCTTCCTGCCTTGAGTTCCCGGGGTACGTTTCGAGCACTTCTCGTGACTCCTAAAGACTTCAAAATTGCAGTGATTGATGAAAAGGGCGATACTCCAGTTCGGATTCAATTCGAATTAGCCAAAGGAAGTTATGCATCAGTGATTTTGCGAGAATTTATCAAACCAGAAATGCCAACCCAGTTATAAAAAAGGGTTGAGTATTAATCAAATACGATTCGAATCCGTTCGCTGGTCATCTCATATATCGCGTTTTCTAACTGTTTCAGTGAAAGAGGAATATTCTCTCGTTCTCTTTCACTTATGCGGATAATACGTTCGAAACTGTTGTCAGGAAGCCAAATGGTGTTGACTCCAAGAATTTTAACAGGTCGGATAAGATCCCTCAGAATATCCTGGGGGTTGCGACTTTCTTCGACAATTCGAACCTTGGCGTTGAGTTCTTCTTCCAATTGGCGAAGGACACGACGGCCCGAACCTAGAATTCTCCGTACATCTCCTTTACCGACTAAAACGATGAGAACTTCATTAATTGGGTAGACTCGTTTGAATGTGACGTTTTTAATCGAAGGAAAAAGATCTTCTAAACTAGCGAGCGCTCGGGCTACCTTTACATCGAGTTCGGTAATTTTTCCTTCTTCGATTTTTTCTTGACAGTTGCCACAGATGAGTGGATAATTTTTCATACAAATTTCACAGAGCGGAGAGTTCACAGTTAAGCCTTCTACTTCTAATCTTTATTTGGTGAAAGGAGAGATTCATTGAGAGGGCTAATGCTGGAAGGTTAAAAAACGTTCCCATCCTACTGACGATGGATGCCCTTGTCATATTTGTGCGATTTACTTTACACAAGAACAACGCTGAAAAGGCAATGTTCATACTCCTCAAATACCCCATTTTAGCAGGTGTTGACAAATTTGGAGCTAGTTGACCGAGTTGTCCGATTGACAGAACGACAGCTTGAGATTCTACGAAAACTGTATCAGGCTAGCATCCCGATGTCGGTGCAAACAGTTACGCGAACTCAATCGGAATTAGCGAAGGAACTAAAGATTACTCGACAAGCACTGAGTAACCATTTACGAAAGCTTCGCGCACTCAAACTTATTCGAACGGGTCGCGGATTTATTGATTTATCACCAGATTCTCTTCGTTTATTGGGAAAATCCACAGATGAAGCACTTGTCTTTTTGAGGGTTGAACCGAGGGCCCGTGTTGAAGTGTATGAAGAAATTAAACAATTGAACCCGATTCGCCTTCACCGTGTTACTGGATCAGTGGACATCGTGGTCGCTGTCGGGGGAGCAGAGTTAGCAGAGTTTCTATCGAGTGCTGCTGAAATCGAGGGAGTGGTTGAGACTTCAACACACACTGTGCTCACAACTTGGACACCCGAAGGCAGCTAAAGGTGATTTTTCATGCGGCTTTTTGAGTATGAAGCAAAGGAGGCGTTTCGCCAAGTAGGTTTGCCTCTTCCACCCTCAGGACTGGCAACTACGGCTGATGAAGTCGCCAAAATTACAAAACAGCTGGGAGGTCCAGTTGTTATAAAAGCCCAGGTTCTAGCGGGAGGTCGGGGAAAAGCCGGGGGAATCAAGTTTGCAAATACTGCCCAAGAGGCAAAGGCGATAGCCGCGGAGCTATTAAAACTAAGAATTCATGATTATCCAGTTCAACGGGTATTGGTTGAGCAACGCCTTGATATTCAACAGGAAATCTATCTGGGCATTACAATTGATCGGGCCCGACGTCGCCCTGTAGCCATTTGCAGTTCGATGGGTGGTGTTGATATTGAACAAGTCGCTGAAGAACACCCTGAAAAAATCGCTCGATTCTGGGTTGATCCAATATTAGGGCTTCGTGATTTTGAAGCGCGAAATATTGCCAAGAACGCGGGGTTTGAAGGAAAAGCTATGGTGACGGTTGCAGGGCTATTGCTCAAGCTTTGGCAAGTGTTTATCCGAAGTGATGCGGAACTAACAGAAATTAATCCACTCATTAAAACAACTGAGGGAGAATACATTGCAGCCGATGCACGGTTGAATGTGGATGATAATTCTTTGTACCGCCATAAATCGCTCGCTGAAAGAGTCAGTTCAGGAATCTCAGAGCAAACCGAGCTTGAACAACGTGCACAAGAACAGGGTATGACCTATGTGGAATTGGATGGCAACATTGGGATAATTGGTAACGGCGCCGGTTTAGTGATGGCCACAATGGATGCTGTCATGTATTATGGTGGAAAGCCAGCGAACTTTCTTGATGTTGGGGGTGGCGCTTCTGCTGAACGGATGAGGCAGGCTCTGAACATCGTGCTATCGCATCCGGCTGTGAAAGCGGTTTTCGTCAATATTCTGGGAGGGATTACACGATGTGATGAAATGGCTCGTGGCATTGTGGAAGCCCAGAAAAAATTTCCCGGGGATATACCAATTGTGATTCGAATGATTGGCACACGCGAAAAGGAGGGGGCGGCGATTTTAGAAGCCGCGAACATGCCATTCTTAGGTTCCATGGATGAAGCAGCAAAACGCGTAGTTGAACAGGCACCGAAAGGAGATTGATTATGACTATTTTGATTAACAAGAATACAAAGATTCTCGTCCAAGGAATTACCGGCCGAGAAGGGCATTTTCACACACAAGCTATGCTTGAATATGGATCAACTGTGCTTGCGGGTACAACGCCTGGAAAAGGCGGACAAAAAATCGAAGGACTTCCAGTTTTTGATAGTGTGGTTGAAGCTAAACAACGATTCCCCGAGCTCAATGCATCGATTATTTTTGTTCCCGCTCGATTTGCAGCAGATGCAGCTTCCGAAGCGTTAGATGCGGGTCTCGCTATTGTCACTGTGATAACCGAGCACATTCCTGTACATGATGAGATGCGATTCATTGAACTTGGTCGCCAACAAGGAAGTTATATCATTGGACCAAATACTCCTGGGATAATTTCACCAGGTCAATGTAAACTTGGAATTATGCCTGCTCATATCTTTAAACCGGGGCGAGTCGGCCTGATATCTCGTAGTGGGACACTCACCTACGAAGTTGCTGCAAGCCTTACAGGGGCTGGTATTGGTCAATCAACAGCTATTGGGCTGGGAGGAGATCCAATTGTTGGTATGTCGTTTGTGGATGCCCTCAAACTCTTTGAAGAAGACAAAGGTACTGATGCAACGGTCCTTATCGGAGAAATTGGTGGCAGTGCGGAAGAGGAAGCTGCAGAATACATTAAAAAACACATCTCAAAACCAGTAGTTGCATATATCGCAGGTCGAACTGCCCCCAAAGGAAAACGTATGGGACATGCAGGTGCCATCGTTAGTGGTAAAACAGGAACCGCCGATGGAAAAATCAAAGCCTTACGGAAAGCAGGGGTTACCGTCATAGATCGCCCTATTGACGTTGTTGAGACACTTCAAAAAATCCTCTAATCATCGCGATATCCTTTTAAGGAACCAAAGGAATCCGCACCCCCAATAGGTGAATACGATGCCTGTCGCTGATCCCGAAAAACGCCGTATTGCACTACGCCATCTTCTCTATGTCACCATTTGTCGTGATTGTGGAGCCAAAAACCCCTTTAAGGCAACAAAGTGTCGTCGCTGCCGCCGCAAGAACCTACGACCCAAACGACGTGAGCTCTCAAGGTAGTCGTACACCCCGTAGGGCCGGTAGTCTAGTGGTATGACGCCGCTCTCACAGGATTAAGCCTTGAAAGGCTGGATGCGAGGAAACGGCGGAGGTCGCGTGTTCAATTCACGCCCGGCCCACCACTCTGTAGCGGTGAATTGGACAAGCTATCAGATGGTCAGGGTTATCACAATGCTTTTAAGTTGTGATTCTGCCTCGTAGCCAAAACCCAAAGGTGATTTCTGATGCCTCGTGAAATTCAAAGTGAAGAAGAATTCCTCGAAATCGTTGAACGAGCCAGTGAAGTTCGTGTAAAACGGCTTCGAGATTCCGTGAAACTAAAGCTACGCACACCAAGTTATCTTTATACCTACGTGTGCGATCCTGGGACCGCCGAACGGTTACTAGCGGGTATGAAGCTTCCCGTTGTTGATGTCTAAGCCCTTTTGGTTTACTAGGTGCTATCTGTCTTAGGGAATGAACGGAAGCACCCAACGAACTAGAAAGCCAATTGTCATTCCTAAAAGACCTAGGGCTACAGGAGCGGGAAGACCAGGCATAATTCCTCGTTTTTCTAGCAATTTGAGTGTAATGAGGAAACCCGCAATGATACCGATTACTGCTAGGATAGCAGGAAGGAAGCCAAAATTGACCAGCGCGAGAACTGTCATCATTCCATAGAAAGCCACATCGCCCAGACCAATATCCCATTCTGCCGTTGAAACCGCCAATGCACCGAGCTTGTCAGGATCATCTTCTGTTAGTTCGACGATTTTTCGAATGGGCCCACGCTTCACGGATATATAATCGTAGATAGCTAATCCGATAAGCAGCAGAACACTGGTCCATACGGGGAGTACTACCCCAAGAAATGCTCCGATAGCCGCACCAAAGATAAGTAACCCCCCATTTTTCATTCGATTATCTGCACCTACCGTAATGAATGCGAGACCAAAGGTCATTGTTAACGCGAAAAGTATCAAAGAGGCTAAAACGGGGTCAATGAATTGGAATACAATCACGTACATATATCCAAAATATAGAGTCACTACAATACTGATGAATCCAAAAGCACCAATTAGAAGATAGCGAAGAAATTTTTCGCGCCCATATTTTAAGAGCAAAACGACTAGCGTTGCACCAACGGTAGCCAGAACGACAAAAAGAATTGCATTGCCAATAGCCGCAAAGAATCCAAATTCTGATTCAGGAATGGGTTCGGCATATAGACGCAAGCCAGAAAGAAAGACGATTATACCAAGTAAAGCGGCAACTATCATTGATGTGAGTAGGTTCGTAAGTATAGTGCTGCGATCTCCTGAAATTACTGGCAGCTCATCAGCCATGATATATTTCACCATGTACTAAGGAAGTTCAATTCGTTGCCCAGTCTCGGCAACATGGGCATTTATGCCATTCGATTTGTGCAATGTCTTCGCTAAATATTCAACGGCGTCAGCTTCTCCATGAACTGCAAAGAGATTTTCAAGATTGGGAAACGCGTTGCCAAGTTCCAATAACTGGCGTTGACCAGCATGGGACGAGAAATCAAAAAGTTGGAATTTAGCTTTGACACGCTTTAACCCGTCGCCGTCGTCGAAGAAGCCGTTTTCAAGCAGGTCACGTCCAGGCGTTCCTGGAATTTGATATCCTACAAGTAGGACAGCATTTTTGGGATCATGCATGATTTCACCTAGATACTGGGCGGCGGTGCCACCACTGAGCATGCCTGCTGGTGCAACAATCAATCCAGGGTTCTTGGTGAGTCCTTCGCGTTGTTTCCGACTTTGAATCCATTGAGTGTTTCCTAATGCCCTTTTCAAGAGTTTGTAATTTCTGAAAAAGTTAGGATGTCGAAGGAAGATTCGTGAGGCATCACGAGCCATTCCATCCATGTAAATGGGAAAGGGTGCTTTGTGTTTGGTTAGGACGCAAAGGATTTCTTGGGTTCGTGCCACTGCAAATGCAGGAACAAGCACAGTTCCTCCATTTTCGATTGTTTCCTCAGCTTTGTGAATGAAATTTTTTTCGATAGTGTGTCGTTCCTCATGTGCAGTAAGGGCATAGGTGCTTTCTAATAGGAGGGTATCTGGCGACTTTTGGGGGATGCGTGCAGCTTTGAGCAATTGTGTATCAATGGTGTTAATGTCCCCCGTATATAGGATATCATGATTAGGAGTCTGAACCTGAATTGCAGCACTGCCTGGAATATGCCCTGCATCATGGAATGTGAGAGTAAGGTCTTTTTTAACTTCAATCGGCTCTTTGTAATTCACAATTCGTATGCGCCGCATTAACCGATCCAATTCTTCCTTTTCATAAGGAAGGAAATACGTGCTTAAACGAATCATATCCTTAAGGAGTATCTTAATCAAATCTCGCGTTATTGCTGTCATGTAAACAGGAGCGGATCCACTGGCAAAAAGTAAGGGTAGTCCACCGCTGTGATCTAAATGTGCATGACTGAGAGCAACAAAAAGATTAGTTGGTCGGCTAAGCTGGGGGAAGCTTGGATTTCCGTTGAACGAGACACCAAAATCGCATAGAATAGATGTATCGTTTTCTTTTACGAGATAGGCAGAACTACCTATGGTTTTACAGCCACCCAGAAAATGGAGTTCGGTCAACCTGTTACGAGTCCCCTGCGCCTTAACGTAGGTGTCTTGGCGGGATTATGTTCACGCATTTGAACCTACACATAAATGTATTTCGAAGTAAGTAGTCAAAGGTTGGAGGACTGGATTTTCTCTAATCGGGGAAGAAAATTTAAAACCATCAAAAATTCTGCTACAGCTAGCATGAAAATGTGGTGAAGAAAATGGAATACTCTGAAGAAATTCAAATTATCTTACAGGAACCAGATGTGAAAATGAAAGGAAAAATTTTGGTTACTGGATTTCATAGTGCGTTAGGTGAAACTGGATACATTGTGCTACGTCATTTAGCAGGTCAAGAAGCTGCACGACCAATAGGATGTATTATGAGCCCGTTGGTTCCTCCCCATGTTTTCATCGGTGGCAACCGCCTCCTGATGCCCATCGAAATTTACGAGTACGGCGATCGCTTCATCCTCCTATTCGCTCGACTCCAGCCCCACCGCGCAGAATGGGCACCTTTTACTGAGACCGTTGCCAATTGGTGTGTTGATATGGAATTTAAAGAGGCCTTACTGCTTGGAGGGTTGGATATGCAATTCGCTGAAGATGACGTCCGTTATCGCAGCGCTTTCACTTCTGCGTATCGAGAAACCGCTCAAAAATTTAAATTACCAGTCCTTGAGGAGGGGCGAGGAATATATGGTCCCTTAGCCCTCCTGTTAGCTAATTTTGAGATTCGTGAGTTTCCCGCCGTGGCAATTTTGCCGTATGCGGAACGCGGGCGCCCTGATCCTCGGGCCGCTAGCGTCGCAATTAACATATTCAACGAGTTGTATGACCTTGATATAAACACGGAAGAGCTCATGGCGGATGCGGAAGCTATTGAGCAAGAAATCAAACAACTGCTTGCACGCCAGCAAGAACGGGAAAATGATCGGGGTGCCGGTGGGATGTTCGTTTAGCATCGTTAAACCGATTTAATGCACCGGAGTTCCTGGCGGTAATTCCTTTTCTGGAATGACTAATACCACCTGGTATTCAGGGTCCTCTTGTTTGCCCACTTCAGCTGCTAAAAGCATTCCTTCAGATCTCTCACCACGAAAAACCGCGGGCTTGAGGTTCACTAATATGATAAGTTGCCGGCCAACCAGCGATTCTGCTGGATAATATTGGGCTAAACCAGTAACAATTTGACGGGTGCCCAATTCCCCAAGATCTATTTGGAGTTTGAGCAAATTCTTGGTTCCGGGCACTTGTTCGGATTTCGTCACGGTCGCGACGCGAAAGTCGAGTTTCTTGAATTCATCAAAAGTGATCATTAGATATCCCTTCTGAACACCAACATTTTCTCTTCAAAGACTATTTAGCTGTGCCTCTGCAATAACACCGACTAAATTCCCCTCTGACAGATGAGAAAACCGCAGACCCCTTTAGCAAAGCAAGTTTCTAAAGAAAGAACTAAAAGTTCCCCGACAACGGTCGTAATAAAAGACGCGGGTTAGAAAGTACGCTATTTGGTGAACTTGCGGTGGCACGACGTCCTTGGACACCAGTCGCCCTCATCGTCGTCCTCCTCCTTCTTCCTATCCTAGTCGGATTTCCATCTCAACAGCCTCCATCCGCTACAGCTACACATGCACCCACTGCCGAATCTTCACCGCCCCCTCCTTATGGTGCAAATCCTGTTGGAAATTTCATCGGTACGGGGAGCCAAACAAACGTCATTGCCTATTATAACAAGACATTGTCCAGTAGTACTCCAACCAATGACACAAACGACTTCACCGTCGACATGCCCCCCAACTGGGTTTCTTACATAAACGTGACGTTTTCGAACATTAATGCGGGAGGTCTGATTCTGGACATTGAAACAAACGAAAGTGTAACTGAATCCAGAGACCAATTGCCCTGTGCGATGAATTTCCAAGTTACAAACTCAAGCTATCTGTATAGTATAATGGTCAAGCTTTATGCTAGCATTGGAAATCTAAGAAATGGCACTGATTTAGTGATTGAAATTTATAATGCAACCAACGATGGTGGACGCCCCAAGCCTGAAGCCACAGCAATCTCAACGCCCGTTCTACTTGATCTCGGTGATCAATTCGTTTCTTTTGATGGCTGGCAAAACGTTTCTTGGGGAGGCGGAGTTTTTCTTGACACTTCTCAGACATATAATAACCATTTCTTCGCAGTCGCCACGCAATGGCCAGGTGCGTTTCCTGAGTGGAAATGGCGCCTCGATTCTGAAACCAGTGATGGTGGATATGCGTGGCGAGGTTCTCCATGGACAGAACATGTGGGGGTTGATTTTTTCCTGAACGTGTCTTTGATTCCTATGACTTTAACTCCGGCACCTTCCCAAATCACTATGCAAGTTAACACTAGTAGTGTCCAAAACGGTGTTTCAAATGATGGGTGGTGGAACAGCACATTTACCCCTAGCAGCAAAACCGTTCTTTTTGATGTCAGCACCACGTGGCCTGTTACATTCGACTACACCTATGAAAGCGAGTTTTC
>CAYFXC010000014.1:27900-56244 GCA_964347045.1 uncultured archaeon | reverse complement strand
GAGTCCAATTATTCCCCAGTGATGACAAGCTGGTTGAGTACCTACTTCATCTGATGCTCTACACACTTGAAGTGCCAGAGTAAAATAGAGCCCCTATTTTTTGGTGCATCAAATCAAAACCCCTCTAAAAAAGTGTTAGAACGGCTGTATCCAGAAAGTTTTTTCATATTTATCCTCCACGAAGAGGTGTGACCTCTTTGTGACCTCGCATAGGTTCTACATATGTTATTCAAAACTGATTCTCCTAACCGCGAAAGCCTGTAGAATGCGTTGTTTGAAGTAAAACAGAGAGCAGTTCACTTAATTCAAAGCAATTCACATTCTCGAATAAGAATTTGCTAGTACAAAAAATCCCCCGCAAACTATGCGTTGGCGGTGTTTCTTTTGCATATGATGTGACAGGTTTAAGTAGGCACTTTGGAACTTCGTCTCGACTGACAATGCGTGGCTGGATCCTCGACGTCACCCCCCGATCCGACCATCTGGTTCTGTGGTTACGGACGGTCACCGATTGTGTGTCGTTGGAGGTGCCGTATCAGCCACGGTTCTACTTGTATGCGCCGGGCGTCCAATTTGAGGACTATGCGCCGCTGTTGGAGAGTCACCCCATGGTAAGTGCTGTGACCCCGGAGTTTCATAGGCTGCAGTTGCGGGGCACACGACGTCCGGTGCTCGCCATAACAGTCTCCTCCTGCACCCAACTAGCCCGTGTCGTCCGCGAAATCAAAGCCCTCGCCGTTCCCCGTTTTCGCGTCTTCAACGGTGATCTCTCTGCGACGCAGCTGTGGTATCTAGAGCAGCGGCGCTACCCCTTTGAACAGGTGGAGGTCCACACGGATAAGTTGGGGACCCGTGTCACCCACATCGGTTCCTGCGACTCACGCACGGCTCTCGACTATGAGCTTCCTCCCTTTGATACCGTGGACCTCCGCCTCGAAGGGGAGGATTTGTTCTGCGCCTCCAGTTCGAAAGGTGACAGTTTACAGACCACCGAACCCATGATGCTTCAAGACTGGATCACCACCCAAAACCCCGATATCATCTTCACCGAGGACGGCGACTCTCGCGTCTTTCCCTTCCTCATTCAACGCATCCAAGAGGCAGGAATGCTGCGCCAATTCTCGCTGAACCGAGACCAAACTCCCCACGTCTTCAGTGACAAGGCTCTACCGGCAGGTCGCGCCGTGTTCCGATATGGAGGCCCCGTCTTCTATCGCCCTCACCCCTTCCATCTGCGTGGGCGCCTGCACCTGGATCGGTCACACATGACCTTTGGCACCTTTGAGGGCCTCATCGAAGCGAGCCGACTCACCGCCTTTCCACCCCAACGCATGGCTCGAAGCAGCCCAGGCACCGGCATCAACATGCTCCAGATGCAAGAAGCCCTCAACCGAGGTGTCTTGATTCCAGAAACCAAAGCCGATCCCGAACAATACAAGACCGGCATCGAACTCCTCAACGCCGACCGCGGAGGCCACGTCATTACACCACGCGTGGGTGTATTCACTGATGTGGGTGAACTCGACTTCCTCTCCATGTACCCTGCCCTGATGGTGAAATACAACATCTCCCCCGAAGCCCTGTTCTGTGACTGCTGCCTTGACGATGCCACCGTGGTACCCGAGCTAGGCTACTGGCTCTGTCGACGCCACACTGGAATCGTCCCCACCTTCCTCAAACCCATCCTGGAAAAGCGTACCTACTACAAACAACACCGCCGTGACAACCCCGTCTACGAAGCCCGACAAGCCGCGCTGAAATGGTTGCTAGTTGTGTGTTTAGATTCAGACGAGATAGTACCAGTGAAAATCAATGGTAATCTACAACTTGTTAAGATTGGAAAGTTTATCGATCAACATCTTACGTCGCCTAGCATACAACCTTGTAATGTTGATGTCCAAGTGATCGGATTGGATCAGCAATACAAGGCAACCTTTGTCCCGGTGAAGCGATTCTTCAAGCTTAATGCACCAGATACTCTTCTCAAAGTCAAGTTGGAGGGAGGTAGGGAGATCACTCTTACCCCAGACCACCCATCCTATGTTCTCGATAATGGTCAGTTGGTAGTTAGAGAAACCAGACACCTCAAAGGCGGCGATTTTCTACCCGTAATGCTATCGGTTCCCTCAAACTCGACACATTATCAATTCGACTTCATTGAAATCCTTCTTAAGCAGCTTTCTGAGAACACCCTAGATACGTGGAGGGTCCGAGGCTCAATTTTAAGAAAAGCCATCACTGAGCATCGTAAAACAATCATGTCGGCTCTGTCTCAGGGTAGTCATACTCCCCAAGCGTTCACTTATTGGCAACGAGAAGGCTACATCCCACTTAGATATTTCAAGTTGCTTAACCTCTCTGTAGAAAAACACCAACAGCTGCAAATAGGACGAGGACGACGCAACGGTGGACTGGTTCAATGGATTCCTGCCACAGTACCACTTGATGGAGATCTAGCATTTCTATTGGGCTTCTTTGTAGGAGATGGAAGTGCAACCAAGAATGTGATTCGGCTTGAT
This sequence comes from uncultured archaeon, assembly GCA_964347045.1. Lineage (GTDB taxonomy): Archaea > Asgardarchaeota > Hermodarchaeia > Hermodarchaeales > Hermodarchaeaceae > Hermodarchaeum. The sequence continues at coordinate 53,725 of CAYFXC010000014.1, read as the reverse complement.
GTCAATGTTGAAGATGTTGCTCTCCTCAAGAAACTCGAACAAATCATTTCAACGATTTTTGGTATGAATACACGTGCCCGTAAGGAACCACAGGCAGACATGTACGTGATACAGATCAATAGCATCGCACTCGTCGAATTATTCGAAAAGGCGTTCTTAATTGGACCTACCGCGCGTCGAGGACGACTGCGAATACCGACCTACATCCTTAATGCGCAGAGAGAAATTCGATACGAGTTTCTTGCAGGACTTATCGCAAGCGATGGAACTATTGAAAAAACTCGAAATGTGATTCGAATAGGCACAAAAAGCGAAACGCTACTCAACCAACTGGGCTACTTAGCATTGACTTTGAACATTGATTTTCTGTTGAACCGCTCAAAGAAGAAAGGCGTGACACATGCATTTCGCGTCACTGGAAGACAAAGCCTGACTAACATTCAATCCAACTGCTCTCTGAAGAAAAAACATGGGCAGATTCTCCAAAGTAAAAACGCCAGTCTACGCCCACATTCGCGAATCAGAGGAATTCCTGTTCAAGAAACCTGTTTACGACAACTTGCTCGAAAATATCGAACTGTCAGAAATCCACGGATTGATTCAGTCGAGAGGACTCACCGCGTATCCGCAACAACCCAAATAGCCCGGCTTCTTGAAAAACCGACACTCACTAAAACGGATCAAGATCAACTGGTCTTCGTTAATCAATTGATTGAAGGTGACATCGGTTTTGCCAAAGTTATGGAGATTGTTAAGGTAACACCCTCTTCAAAGTACGTATATTGCTTTGAAGTAGATAGCCCCCGATCCGGATTCGCCGCGGGGAAAGGTGGAATTTTTACACACAACTGCTTCGGTTATCTAGGCTTTCGGGCGTCACGGTTTGGTCGGGTTGAAGCCTATGAGTGTGTCACTGCGTTCAGCCGGCGTGTTCTGTTAGAGACCAAAGCTGTTTGCGAACGGAAGGGGTTCCAGGTGCTTCATGGTATTGTCGATTGTGTCTGGCTCCAAAAACCCGGAGCCACTGTCGAGGACTACATGGCGGTGGGTGACGCCATTCAGGATGCAACTGGGCTACCAATGGAATTTGAAGGACGCTATCGCTGGATCATGTTCCTGCCCTGCCGCAACCAGCCCTACGGTGCCCTCACCCGCTACTGCGGCGTCAAAGAAGATGGCACTATCAAGGTACGGGGCATCGAGCTCCGACGCCGGGATACTCCGCCCCTCATCAAGCAGCTTCAATTGGATCTGTTAACCTGCCTCGCCGGGGCGGAAGACGTTGACGAAATGCAGGAGATGCTCCCTCAGCTCCTAGACATTGTCAAACAATACCTAGACCGCCTACACAGTGGAGACGTGGCTACGGAAGAGTTGGTCATCACACAAAACATCAGCCGGTCTCCAGGCGAATACCAGCAACAATGTAGTCAAGCCATTGCCGCTGAACTAGCCATTCGCTACGGTCACGACATCCAACCAGGACAACCTGTCCGCTACGTCCATACTGATGCCCAGTCACGACACCCATTGCGTCGCGTTGCGTTGCCACAGACCTCAACAGCGGCCCACTACGATAAGGGCAAGTATACCGAGCTGCTCCTTCGCGCAGCTGACTCACTCCTGACTCCCCTAGGGTGGAATTACGAGCGGTTGGAGAAGCACTTCAATGACAAGCCAATTCAGACTGTGCTGGATCCACATCTTCAAAGCCGCAACTAGCCAAGAATGATGACCCCCTCACTTCTTCTCTCAAAGTCTGCAATCCGAGATGTAGCTACGAAGTCAATTAGCCGGTGTAGAGCCCACAGTAATTCGGAGGCTATTCGGATAAGCAGCACGTAACTGATCGCCTGGAACCACATTGACTCCGTTTTCTTCAAGCAGTCAATCAAACAACTTCAAAAAGTGCTTGACAAAAAGAAGCTGGGATCTACTAACCGGATGGCTACTAGATATTTAACGGATAATATGTATAATTCCAGAATTATCCTCTATTGAGAGCAGGGAAAAGTCATGAATAGGTTCATTTCTGAAGAAATTCCCTCCAAGGATTTCATCTTTCAATTGTTTGTGCCGTTCCTTGTGACCCTCTTCTTTCTCCAAAGTTTTCGAACCTATGTCGGAAATCTCTACATTTCATTTTTCAATATCCTCTGGGAGGGAACAGGAAACTATATTCCATTACTCACCCTCCTAGCATTTGGAGCGCCCCTTCTTGCAGTCTTAATTTATAGAAAAGTCTCCCTTAGTCACATGATTATTGGTAGTGCAATTTTGGCTGCAATTTTTGCCACACCAATTAGCCTACAACTAGCATACGAAATCGAAATTTTATTCTCATCAATGGTCGTAGCATTTTATGCCATTTTCCTTCCATTCTATCTTTACAGCCAAATCCAAAACCAACATGAAATTGGACATACAGGCAAAGCAGCTCTACTCTCCGTTAGTTTTATTATTGCCTTCAGCTTTGATATTTTGTTTCGTGCAATCGGAACAACTTCTGACATATCTAGAACCCTACCCTATTTTCCGTTCCAACTAATATTCGCCATAATAGTAATTGGAATTGGAATATGGAAAATTCAACAAGCCCCACAACTCCCAGATATATCTCCAAATACTGCAAGTGAAGAACACAAACCGTTACCTTTAACATCACGAATAGTTGGACTGCTCACAATTGCAGGATTTGGTGCTTTCCTTTTTCTTGAACATAGCCTCTTCTTAAGCCCCCACAACCTTCTCCGAAGCCAAAATCCACCCTATTTTCTCCTTGACATAACAATCATCCTAGTTTCTATCCTATCGATCCAAACTATTGTGGGCATAATGTTACTTCATAAAAGGGGAAGAAGCATTTTTGATAGAGAAAAATGGTATTCGGTTGCCATTTCAAATCTCATCATTATCCTAGTCTTCCCAGGGTTTCTTTTCTGGCCTATTTGGTTACACAGCCTAGCCCTCACAGTCATCAATTTGTTTCTTCTTGCCAATCTATACTACATCCTTCAGTTTACTCTGCACCCAAGACTTCGTTGGTCAACAACCATTCTTTGTATAGCAATTTTTGTTGCTTTCCTCTTCTTCCTGCTGTGGGACTTCATGTTTGCCTTCACTTACACTTATGCATACTTGGGCGATATCGGGAGCATTTTCGCGGGGCAATCCTTAACCCTCATTTATAGTGCCTTTATCATTCTGGGCATCGCATCAACCTATGCTGTTTACAAGCTGAGGAGGTTAGATCAATGAGCACATTCAACTATCGTAACTCGAATACCATTCTCATTGCGGCACTACTTCTGGTCCCTCTTGTGATAACCGGAACCTGGTGTGCTTTCACCTATCAAGTTAATCCACAACCCTCCGGTCAACTAACTGTCATGACATACAATATCCATGAAGCCTTTGATGTAAATAATCGATTAGATTTGAATGGAATCCTGATAACCATTCAACAATCTAACCCCGATATCCTCGTCCTGCAAGAAGTGGACACAGGTGTTATTATGTCCGGAACCACTGACCAAGCACGGTGGCTGGCTCAAAAACTCAACATGTTTCTAGCACCGGTTTTGTCAGTAAATCACATATGGCAAAGTGACGTGATTCTCAGTAAGTATCCTATCCAGTATTACGAAGAGATCATTTTACACAGCCCAAGTGAAGATGACACACTCCTTCGCGCAGATATCGAAGTTGCAGGACAACAGGTTTCGGTATATGCCGTACATTTCTCGGCTTTCAGTTCTGCAGATCGACAAAATCAAGCTGATGTAGCTATTCCATATGTTTCATCAACTGGTAGCAATATCAAAATCTGGGCAGGGGACTTCAACGTTGACGCCTACACAACTGATCCAGTAGATCAGAGCATTTATACTGACATTACAAACTTTCTCAATGATTCATTTGAAGTGGCGCTTTCTCTATCAGGCAATCTCACTTGGCCATCAACTGGACCATACCAACGCATTGATTATATTTTCGTATCACCAACAATTACGGTTATCAGTCACACTGTACCCACTTCACTAGCTTCAGATCATCTTCCCGTAGTTACCCAGCTTCAAATCCCTGCTTCACCATTCAACCAAAAAATGCAATTCTTATTAACAGTCATTGAACTCAGAGTTCATGAGGAGGAGTTAGTCGAGGATCTAAGTTTGAATTGAAAATCATATGAATTGCAACCTTCAAGGAAATGGCTTCAAATAGTGCTGGATTCACATCAAAGAATCTACCAATGAGAGTATCTATTTGTTTACGAAATCAGTAATGCGTGAAGCGGCTTCTCGAATCCGATTTGGTGGTGCAGATCCCACACTTATCCGAATATTATTGGGATAGGCTTGGCCAAATTGGTCTCCAGGCACAACGATAACCCCTTTTTCTTCTAGCAGCGATATTGCAAATTCCGGACCTGTCATGCCTGTATCTTCTACGTTTGGAAATAGATAGAATCCAGCAACAGGCTCATAGGAGAACTTGAACCCTTTGATGGGTGTAAAACTTTCAAGGGCAACTTTCCGACGATCGTTGAGTACATTGCGATGTTGTCCAATTATTCCTTTGAACGCTTTAGGATTGGAAAGTGTTTTCATAGCGCCCACCTGAATGGGGGTTGGGGCACACGCTGTATTGTATTGATGGACCTGATAGATTGGCCTCATCAAGTTCACGGGTGCAATCACATAACCCAAACGCAATCCGGTCATCGCTAAAGCCTTGGAAAAGCTGTTGACTACAATTACATTCTCTCGATTGAATGTTGCTGCACAAATGTGTGGGTTTCCGTCATATCGTAGGAATTCGTAGCATTCATCTGAAATAAGAATTACATCATGCTTTGCAGCAAGTTCTACGATTTCTTTTACATTTTTCTGTGAAGCGACCGAACCTGTGGGATTGCAGGGGGAATTAATGATCACCATTTTTGGAGGTTTCTTCTCAAAGGCAGAATGATACTTGTCAACATCAAGGTCGAAGCTTGAGGTCATTGGAATTAATTCAACTTCTGCACCCGCTAATTTCGCCTGATTAGCAAAATATCCAAAGGCGGGATCTTGTACCAAAACTCGATCCCCAGGGTCGACAAGCGCAATCATTGTATCGAGAAGACCTTCTAAAGCTCCACAAGTGACCAATACTTCTTCTGGTGTATATTCAAGTTTGTAGGTAGTTTGGTATCGATCAGCAATGGCTTGCCGTAACTCGACAATACCAGCATTAGAAGAGTAATGGGTTTGCCCAGTGGCGAATGCATCAGCAATGGCATCTCCTAAAAAGGGAGGAAGAGGTAAATCTAAATCACCAATACCTAACGATATTACATCGATTCCTTTTCTGGCTAGTTTTGATCCAATCTCAAAGAACTCACGAAGACCGCTGGGTGATACGTCCTGTAAGCGTGAGGCAGTTTTCACAGATTTCGGCATAGATTCAAGCTCCACTCAAACGCCTTCTTCATTCCTTGCTCATTTCTCCTTGAAAAAGTTCTGTACTTATATAAAAAACCATTAAAAAACTTGTGAACGAGCATCTTGGGTAGTTCTGAAGTTATTTTAAGGAACAACAAACAATTTACCTCTATGAAGAAATACGATGTTATCGTAATTGGATCTGGATCAGGTGGAATTATCCTCGACCAGGCATACCGTGCGGGATTCAAAGTTGCTTATGTTGATCGTGGACCCTTAGGAGGTACTTGTCTTAATGTCGGATGTATCCCATCAAAAATGCTCATTTATCCCGCTGACCGAGTTGTTGAAATCCAAGAAGCCCATAAACTAGGAATCAACGCTGAAATCAAAGCTATTGATTTCAAGGCGATAATGGCTCGAATGCGTCAACCAATTGATGAAAGCCTGGCACACATGCGAGCTGGACTTCAACATGCTCAAAATCTTGATTTTTATGAAGCTGAAGGACAATTTATCAGTAACTATACAATGGAGGTTGCAGGAGAAGAAATTCGTGGTGAGAAAATATTCATTGTTGCAGGAGCTCGTCCATACATTCCTCCCATCAAGGGACTGGACAAAGTCAATTATTTGACGAATGAAACCTTACTCGAGATAACCGAGCTACCGAAAAGTGTGATAATCATTGGTGGCGGATATATCGCAGCAGAATATAGTCACTTTCTTGCCGCGATGGGGTCGAAAGTTACAATACTACAGCAGGGACCACACTTGGTTCCCCAGAACGAACCCGAGATTTCGACTACGCTCCAAAATGCCTTATCAAAACGGATGAGGGTCTTTACTAACACTACGGCGATTGAAGCAAAACAGACAACTTCTGGAGATATCGTGATTGGTGAACACGATGAGTCAGGAGAACAAAGCGAATTCAAAGGTGAACGAATTCTTGTTGCGACTGGACGACAATCAAATGCTGATGTTCTCAATGTGAAAAAAACTGGTGTAAAAACTGATGAGCGCGGGTTCATAGAGATCAACGATTACCTAGAAACGAGTAAAAAGAACATCTGGGCTCTCGGAGACGTCACAGGACGTTACATGTTTAAGCATGTCGCAAACCGCGAAGCCCAACTGGCTTGGAACAATGCTGTTGGAGAACATAAGCAGAAAATGGAATACCATGCGGTACCATATGCAGTATTTTCCTATCCGCAAATTGCGGGGGTTGGTCTCACGGCAGCAGAAGCGGTAAAAGACCATGAAATCCTATTGGGGACAGCCAAATACTCCGATGTCGCTAAAGGTGAGGCAATGGTTGAAGAAGACGGATTTGCAAAAGCCATCATTGATAAGAACACCTACAAAATTCTTGGATTTCACATCATTGGTCCTTACGCAGCGATGCTTATCCAAGAAGTCGTAGACATCATGGCAATCGGTGGAAATATGTGGACTCTTGCTCAAGGCATGCACATTCACCCAGCACTTACAGAACTGATCGTATCCGCCCTTGGGAACCTTTATGACCCTTCACATGTCCACCAAAACCACGCCCAATGATTAGGAGGAGTTGTAAAATGAATTCAAAAATTATAGTGATAATTACTTCTGCCGAAAAGGGTGTTGTTCAAACAGCTCTAATGTTTGCGAAAAATACTCTGAAATATGGTTGGCTTGACGATGTTAAAACCATCCTCTTCGGGCCTTCTGAACAACTCGTAGCAAATGACCTAGAGCTAGCTAAGGATGTCAAAGAATTATGTGCTTCTGGAGAAGGAATTGCCTGTAAGTACATTTCTGATTCTGAAGGAACCTCCGAGCCTCTTGCTAAACTCGGATTAAAGATTGAATACGTGGGAACTATTATCACAGATCTCATCAAAGAGGGGTATGTGCCTATGGTCTGGTAGACCTTATACCGTTAGATTGCAATACAGGTTTCGGTTCGATTTACACCATCGACACTATGGATGCCTTCCATTAATTTTCGAAGATCCTCGGTTGATGGCAATACAGCATAAGCGATGACATCGTAGGGACCTGTTACTACATTCGAACGGTCAACACCTGAGATTTTCCCAATTGCTTGAGCCACATCCCAAACCTTCCCGGCTTCAACTCGAATAAGTATGTAAACAACCACAGGCATTTTCTAAACCTCATCAAGTTATTACCTATCAGAGTTATTAATCTGATAGATTATGACAGATTTGCTTCATTAAATTAATCTGGGATGAATTCTAATGACTAACTCTCAAGAAGGGTATACCCAAAATCTCTTTAAAATCATCCACAACCGGCGTTCAATACGACTCTTCCTTGATAAACCTATTTCCGATGAAGTCCTTGAACAAATTCTAACTGCAGGACTACGTGCACCCTTCGCTGCGCAACTTTGTAGCGTTATTTATACTCGCGACAGGAAAAACATCAAAGAATTCCGTCGAATGGGCGTATATCCCACAACCCAAGTTCTCATGTTTTTCCTCATCGATTTATACCGCCACGAGAAAGTCATGAATCAACGAGGATACACCTATGATTTCGATGATGCATTCGCACTTTGGTTAGGACTTCAAGATGTGTCACTGGTGATTGAAAACATCGTCCTAGCAGCTGAAGCTTTTGACCTTGGTTCGGTCCTTTTAGGTGCTGTTCCCCTCTTTGCTGAACAACTAGCTGAAATATTTGATATCCCCAACCGAGCGTTTCCTGTCGTGGGCCTATGCTTGGGCTATCCTGATTCATCAGAACATACCGAAATCCGCCCACGGTACCCGCTAAGCTTCAGCACATTTGAAGATAGATACCGTAAACCGACAAAAGCAGAATTACTTGCAGCTATGGAAGTAATGGATAAAGGATATCTTGCTCAAGATTACTACGTGGAACGGAATGCAAAGATTCCTCTTCAAAAAGGAGAAGATACAATAGATTACAATACATATTCGTGGTGTGAGCACATATCTCGAAAGTTCATCCATGGTGGCTGGTACAAAGTACCGTTTCTCGAAACTTTACGCAACCAAGGATTCAATTTCGAATAAAACAAGACTAGCTAGGAAAATGTGGACCAGAGAGAACAGGAAACTGATCCATCTGAGTTTTCAAATCCTCAAGCTTATTTAGCAATTCCTGATGCATAGCCGTTATGCTCATAATAACAGTGCCATCTAGACTCTGTTTTTCGGCTAACATACTAGCTTCCTCTTGGAGTCGTCCAGCCACAGCAATCATGTCAGCAAGGCGTTGAATCATACTTTTCATCAAAGTATCAGTTTCACTAACTACAACACGATCAGATCGAAAAATCGATTTTACATCAAACGCATTGAAACTTAGCGGTTTATCTTTATACTGATTAATTATTTCAGATGTATATGATTGAAGAAATAATGAACTTAGGCGGTTCAACGCATGATTGAGTTCAAACTCATCATGATCATTAGATGATAGAATGACAAAAACTAGATTCTCAAAAACATTAAACGCCATTTTCACTTGGAGCAAACGTATTCGTTCCAATGCTCCAGCGTTACGAAGAACATTCACAATCGTTACAGCAAGTGACGAAAACACGGGAGGATCCATACCAATGGCGGCAATTTGACTTTTACCCGCAGGAGCTTGGTGAAATAATGGGTTCTCAGTGTCTCGATGAATAATGAGGATGTCGTGAATCATCTTTGCCACAACTTTTCATCAAAGCTATGCTTCCATCGATGAAGCGTCTATCAGATTGAAGGAGTTAATACTCTTAAATCGATTGCCTACAAGTAGACATTTTACGTTAATTTTTCAGATAAATTGGTAGAGAATAGTTTACGAAACTTCTTGGGTTTGATTTGGTTTTATTAATGAATTACTTCGAGTTCGCTTAGACAAATAGACATAGCATAGCAGAACGGTAATTCCGATCGTGAGTGTTAACATCCAGCTAATTATCCACGTTACAATTAGACGAGATTCAGCATCAGTGAGAGAAGGTAGCACATAGGATAATATAAGATTGAGAAACGGTACCCCATTAGGTTCTTCGGCTGTTACTACAATTACTAGGTCATATTTGGGAATCACAAAAATTCCTTGACCACCAGCACCAAAAGCTGCATAGCCATTTAATGCTGGATAGGTAATCCAATGATAGCCATATCCATACCCGTGGAAGAAAACTGTATGAGTGTAAGTTGATTCGACAACCCAATTTTCGGAAACAATTTGTTGATCATCCCATCGCCCCTTATGCAAATAGAGAAATCCATACTTTGCCATGTCTCGAGGGAGCAGACTTAGTCCGAAGCCCCCATAATTGATGCCTTGTGCGTCTGATTCCCATGCGTACTGTGTAATTCCTAGGGGGTGGAATAAATGATCTCTGGCAAAGTCGAGGGTTGTTTGTCCACTTGTTAGATTAATGAGAGCTGAAAGTATCGAAGAAGCGCCCGTGTTATAGAACCATTTGCGGTCAGGAGCACAAGCCATGGGAAGATCAAGTATGAACTGGATTCCATCCTGGCTATTCACCCATTGTACAAACGAATTCCGTGGATCGTCATAGGAATAGGAGCTTTCGTCCCACTGAAGTCCAGTTTTCATCGTGAGCAGATCTCGAATAGTCATAGCATCTTTAAGTGGACTGGGATTTGATATTGACCGATTTGGAAAATATCCGAGAATAGAATCATGGATACTCCCAATATAGCCCTGATCGACAGCTATCCCCAAGAGACCTGCTGTGACACTTTTAGTTACTGATGCTAGGAAATGAATTCGATCTTGATCATAAATTGAACTAGGATAGGTTTCAAAGATTATGTACCCATGGCGGACCACTATAAACGAATTGTAGCTGAATTCATGAGAATGAAGGTGATCGAATAACTGGTCCAAGATTTGTGAGTTCACCCCATGTGATTCAGGTGAAGAGGTTCGCCATTCATCCGTGGGCCAATAATCTGGTTCGTTTGGAGATATAACAGCTTGAGTAGTATCCAACGTAGTGCACACTGGTATGAGAAGAAAAAGTAGGAAGAGGGGAATCAGCAAACAAAGCTTCATGAGCACAACCTCCCTTTTGGAAGGTTCCTCTGCCATTTTGGTTCAAAATTCAAACGATACAGGCAACACGAGTGACTAGGCGGTCATAATTCTGCTTGAACACGTCGCACATATCCGTGATAGTTGTGGTTAGCAATCAAGCTAGTATGACCAGCGGCGGTCGCCAACGCTACGCGTAACCGTTGCACTTCTTGATAGAGTCCCAGAATCATGGACATAAACAATGCTTCGGAGTGGCATGGGCGCGCCACAGCACTGGCGGCGTCGGCGTAGGTACGGGCATAGATGAAAAGGTTATCAAAGGCGGGTTGCTCATCGGCACGAAGAGCGGCACGAAAGAGTCCCCAGCAGCGGCGTTCCTTTTCCAGCTGTAATCGATAGGTGGGCACTGTACGTCCCATATGACTCACCACTAGCCAGAAGAGACACACCGCTAAAAAAGGCACCAGCTCAGGTGCAAGAAAATCCCCATATAGCCCTTGTGAACGACCCAGTTCTTGCCAATTCGTACAAGAAAAGATTATCCTAGAGCTCAGCTTTTGCAATGACTTTGCCGACGTTGGTCGTTAAATCAATTCTGAACCAAGTTCCCGCAATAATATTTTCAAATTCAAACAAATCGGCTAAGGGGTCATCTTTAGTGTTACCAAGTACAAGTTTGCCTTCTCCAGCCTTGCCTTCGTGAATGACAAAGTCAAGAGGGGCGGCTGTGATATGTTGCACGTCATATGTTTTCCCATCAACGCTTGGAATGAGTTTGAGATTGATGGTATCACCGGTGTCGATCCAGTCACCAGGTCCCTCAAGCTTTACATCAAATTTCATAATGGGTACTTTGTTGGTGAGGACTGAGGCCTTGATGTGATCGTCTTTTTGTTGATATTTGAATTTGGCGGGTTTCGATGGGAATCCCCAGACTTCTCGATGTGCCGCCATTGACGCTATGCTATCAGTATGCATAGTGATGCAATACACACCAAAATATTCTTCGTAAGTGCATTGAACAACGATAGCGGATTCCCACATATCCCCAAATGGAGAATTGCGAAATCGTGCAAGATATGCTCCACCTAAAAGTCCAGGTTTAAGAGGTTTGGGCAAAAGCCGCTGATAGCATGCTTTTGTGGGTGTGAAAATGACTTGAATCATTTCTGAATCAGTGTATTTCAAGGGCCATTGGAACCAAGGTTTGTAGATGGGCATAGTCAAATTTTTTGTCAATTCTTTTAACTCCCATGCAAACATAAAGTGTTTTGTGAATTGCTCATCATATCCTAATTGTACCTTTAAACTGTATGTTCGGAAATAATTCCTAAAAATTGTTGAAAGAGTCTGAAGTCTTTTAAAACCTAATAAGGTCAGTATTAATGATTATAATGCGGAAGATCGACATCCTCTGTCCCCTCTTTTTGATGATAATTGCTCTAATCATATTTGGGATTCTAGTGATGATTAATCCAATAATTTTTCCTTTTGCAATCGGATTTATTGGATTGCTGTTTGTTTTTATTCTAGCGTCATTCTGTTCAGGACGGTACACTCACAAAGAATCTATCAACCAAGCATACAAACTAAAGCGATAACCCTGGATTTCCGTCACCTAGGGGAAAAGAAAGAGGAATCCGAAGTTGATAGCAAAGTCGATAATAAAAATGATTATTGAAGCTATCAGGATAATTGTTAGTCCTCGTATGAACATTGTATCAAAGAAGTGCTGTACAAGAATCATCCAAACAATAAACATCGCTAATAATCCTACAATGTTCCAAGCAAACACGATAATCTCATTCAGCCCCGGAACAAGAACCGTACTAATTGCAAGATCAATTCCGAATTTGAGTAATAATCCGAGTAGGGCAACAAAGATGGCATCGGTGAATTTCGCGTTAATACCAGAGAGTAGCCTTCCTGCAAGATAGAAGGCAATAGTGGCTATAACTAAACTGATAAGAAAAGTGATAATAGCGTTTAATTGGTCGGGTAATAGAAACATCAACAATCTTCATCTCCTTACTACTTAGCGTTATGATTGACTAAAGCTTCCCTAAATAACTTCGCCCCCTAACAACATAATCTATTATTAGAAATTAGATGCGTTTCGTAAGCTTCTGACTTTAGTCGGCAGCAGCTGCACCTTCGATGATTTCACGGACACGTTCAGCAAACAAGTCTTCCTTTTCAGGAAGAATGATGGTATCTTTATCGAGAACATAAAGTTGTAATTCATCTCCCGTGTTGATGATCCGAGTCGCATCGATTTCTGCCTGAGCAAGATTTGACCCCCCGATATCTGCACGGACATTATTGTATCGACCTGTAAACACTACGCTGATTACTTTTCCAGGAATCATGTTACAGGCATCCTCAGGAACACGAACCTTGAAGTCTTCAGGACGAATTGCTACATATGCTTGCTCACCTTTGGTGAACTTGTAATCTTTGAGTGGAGTGCGACCTTGGAGTTCAAGTCCCCAAGGAGTCTTTCCTTTTACTTTTCCTCCATTTGGTTCAGTAATGGTGAGGGGAAGAAATGTACTCGATCCGATGAAATCTGCAACAAAGAGATTCTGGGGCTCCTCGTATATTTCTCGAGGTGAACCCAGTTGCATTAATGCACCATAATTCAAAATAGCTACACGGTTTGAAATACTCAAAGCTTCTTCTTGATCATGCGTCACATAGATTGTTGTTGTCCCAAATTCCTGTTGGATACGCTTCAATTCATGCCGCATTTCTAATCGAAGTTTCGCGTCTAAGTTGCTCAATGGCTCATCAAGCAGGAGAACTTGGGGATTGATTACTAAAGCCCTTGCGAGTGCTACCCGTTGTTGTTGTCCACCACTCAACTGAAAAGGTGTTCGTTCTTCAAACCCTCCTAATCGTACGGCTTCAAGGATGTCAAGTACACGTTTTTGGATTTCTGACTTGGGAAGCTTCCGAATTTTTAATCCAAAGGCAACGTTATCAAAAACTCGCATATGTGGCCAAATCGCATAATTTTGAAAGACCATCCCAGTATTTCGTTTATGGGGGGGAAGCTTCGTTACTTCGTTTTTATCAAAGAATACTTGACCCGTGTCTGGATGATAGAATCCTGCGATGACTCGTAATAGGGTTGTTTTGCCACATCCTGATGGGCCAAGTAGAGTGAATAGTTCGCCTTCTTCAATTTCAACTGACACATCATCAACGGCGACTACTTCACCAAAGGTCTTAGTGATGTCCTTTATAGTAATTGATACCATTTTACTTTCTCAACTCAACTAAATTCCTATTAACGCTTCAGATCGGCGCTTCAAGACAATATTTACTGTTGCCATTACAATAATTTGAATGGTCATTAATAATACACCCATCGCTGCGGCCATGGATTGCCCCATTGCTAATGCACCTAGGGCAGATTGCATTTTCCAAGTTATAGGACCCCACGTGGAATTGATATCACCCAGTACAATACTTGTGCTGACTTCGGACATACAGTAAACAAATGACATCATTGCGCCAGCTAGGATGCTTGCCCCGATTATTGGCAAGACAATTCCCCCAAATACACGGATGCGACTAGCCCCAAGATTTTGTGCAGCTTCTTCGAGTTCTACATGCGTTTGCTGAAGCCCTGCATAAGTTGACCTTACTGTGAAAGGGAATTTTCGAACGGTGTATGAGAACGTAATCAAAAAGATTGGAGCGAAGAAAAGAACAGGACTAAGGAATAGGTTAAAGACAGGGGCGTTTGAAAAGAAAATTAAATAGCCTATTGCGATGACGATGCCAGGTAATGCAATCGGAATGGTTACCAGTAGATCTAATGATTCACGTCCAGGTATCTTCTTACGAGCTACAATATAAGCAGCTCCTGTTCCCACTAATACAATAATGATCACAGCGACGGTGCTATACATCAAACTGTTTACTATTGATCCGAAAAACTCAGGATCCACAAACATACGAATGAAATTCCCTATCCAAAATGCAGTTGGAATCGGATCACCTGTACCCCATGAACCTGGTGCGGCGAACGCCAACAAGAACACGCCAACATGTGGAAGAAGCGCAAAGGCCAGAATGCCAATTATGAAGCCATAGAAAATGAGATAATGAAACCATCGTGCCCTAGTAAAGCGTGGATTCCATGTTCCCCCTTTGCTTATCATTGCATAATGTCGTAACGACATATATCGTCGAATAAAAAAGAAGCTGACCATCGCAATAATTAGAAGAATAACTCCTAATGCAGTCGCAATGCCTTCAACAGTTCCCGTGGGAGCCCAAATGTTGTTATAAATAGCATATGTCAGTGTATGTTTTACTTGAGCACTACTCTCAAAAACAATCAGAGTGCCAAGATCTTCAATGGCTAAGATAAAAGTAAGGATAGCTCCTGCTTCAATTCCTGGGAGCGCTAGTGGTAGAGTAACTTTTCGGAACAGCGTAAATCCCTTGGCACCCATGTTCTCCGCAGATTCCTCTAAAGTTGGATCAATATTTTGGAATGCCCCATAGGCCGAAAGATAGGTAAGCGAGAAGAAGTGAAGGGTTTGAACCAATATTACAGCTGCTAGACCATCAATAACAATTCGAAAACCAAATAGTCCATAGAAGAAATAATTCAAAGTCCCATCTAGACTAATCATTCTTAAAAGGCCCACTGCACCGACAAATGGTATGGCAAGGAGTGGAATTAGAAGTGCGACACGAAGTATCGTTTTTCCTCGAAATTCATAACGAGCCATGATAAACGCAAGAGCAACACCAATCGATGTCGCAAATATCGTAGTTAAAAAAGCGGCATAAAGAGAATTGACTATTGCTCCCGCATCAACACCTGAAATATAATAAGCTTGGGCCAGGGGTGACCAATCGATAAACCGACCTTGAACTTCAAATAGCCAACCAATTGGATGGGTATGAAGTGGAATAAAATCTGTTGCCATTATCGCTTGTAAGGTTGCCCATCCTTCAACAGCAGTTAACGGATTACGAAGTTGATCGATTGCTGTGGAAATGGGGGCCAAACCTGGAAAAAGAACTGTCATGGGCCAGTAAATGGATGTAACAAACACTTCCGTGATCCAATATATAGAAAATTGCCCCTCAAAGCTAAACGCTGAAAGCATTACAGTAGCGATCGGAGCTATTAAAAAAACAGTAAACAATGCCAAAATGGCGATTAACTGAATATTCGAAAACCAGTCCATTTCACGTCGAAAAAGGTAAAATTGGTTTTGTAGATGCATCTTCGTACGTTGTGCTTGGAGGCGAAGAGCTGAACCACTAAGAACAGACCGCCAACGATCTTCATGCGTCGCTTCTTCTACGGATTCTCTTGATTCCGATTCAGAGTTTGACACAAATTCCACCGACCAATTTTTGGCATCTTTCCAGGGGGATGGAACGATAATAACCTTCCTTCCTTAAAAAATAATACACTATTTTGAAAACAAAGAAAAAAGGGTTGGAGAAGGAAGCACATTTACTTCCTTCTTCGGCGAGCATAAAGCCCGATTCCTAATGCAGTTGCCATGCCCAGCATTATTGAAATAGCGGGAAATCCAGGAATAGGTGGTGGAGGTGACGATGTTAGAGGCGGAGGAACAAGACTTCTCACATAGTCATATTGATCGTTGGCAGCATCAGTCCAATATCCTTTCATTGTACTTCGGAATGACGAACTACTACCCATCTGTGAATTGATGGAGATTGCATAGTCTTCTGTAAAGGTTTCACTATCCCAACTAACCGGGGCAGACATCATTTCTGCAAAATTTTCAGCTGCGCTAGCATTGATAGCCCCCGTGAAGAACGCGTCCAGGATCGCTCTCCAACATTGGACTAATTTGTCATGAGCATCAGTGATTACTGATTCAAAATAGTACATGAGCGAGTATTCGTAGGATAGAGCAAGAGAATCATTGAATGCGATACTAAGATTTTGAAGAGTAGTGTTGTAGAATAGATAGAGGTCGTCTCGTGGCCCAATCGAAGGATTAATTGGATTGGCTTGATCAAGTGCAAATGCTTCCTCTATCATTGGCATACGGTTGATGTCTTCATGTAACCAGTATTGTTGTCCTTCAGCGCTAAGGACCCAATCAATGAATGATTCCGACGCATTGTTTGGATTTAATCCAAAATTAGTAAGTGCGATGGGATCGCCATTTATGATGGAACCATTCTGTGGAATGATATATGCGGTACCCGGGTTACGTAGAGCAGTAGTATACCCATAGAAGTCAATGGACATTGAAACTCCTGTTTCACCAACTTCCACAGCGTTTTGGGTTTCAACCGAACCACTATAGATTCGACCGTTTGCCGCCATACGACTTAGAGTCTCCCACCCTTCCTCCCAACCAAATCGTTGAAGAATGATTTGGTAGATTTTCGTGTTACTAGTTGTTCCTGGCGAGTTACCCATGGCCACGGTCGGTGCTGGTAAGAGACTTCCAAATTGGTAACTAGTGAGATTTTCCCAATGGGTTGGATAGGGAAGTCCTCTCGCATCAAGCCAAGGCTCATTAATCGTAAACCCGAAGGAGCTTAACGCCGCAGCAGCCCAAACTACATCTCCGTTTCCATCATATCGCTTCATGGGTGATCCAGCGATATCATCAGGAATTCGCGTTAATACTGATTCCATGTAGGTGCTATTCATTGGTTTAAGATAGCCAAGCATATCGATAGTATCAAAGAGAGAGGGACCACCACCCCAGGCAATATCCGGGCTAAAGGTAGGAATGACAGTTGGCCAATATGAAGCTCCGGGCTGAGTCCATTGGATATCAACGATATTATTATCAATAGCCTGTTGTGACGCCAAAAACGCTGTTTCCATATGAAGCTGTAGAGTTGTACTGTGTCGCGTAATTATTTTCAAGGTATACGGTTGTTTGCTGCTCTCAGAAACCAGAGGATCGAAATTAAGCAAATCGGACTGAAGTGTATCGTCAAAGGCAACGGATACAGTTGAAGAACTTACTATGTTTGATTGGTTGCTAAACACTATTGTACCACTGAAAACAAGTGCAGCCAGTAAAAAGAGCGTAAACAACTGCTTTTTTCGAAATTGTGGCTCCATAAATTTCGACTCTTACAAATTATTCAACGCCCCAAGCGTAAATCAACGAGGCGTTATGTTCCGACTTCCCCACATTGATTAATACTTTTAACCTTTGCGAATAAGGAGAAGAGAAGAAATTCTTGGAGTCGAATGTCAAAAATAACCTAAAAAAAATAATTCATTTGTTTTAATAAACTCAAGATTCCACATGTTACATTGACATAAATTTTACCGGGTTTCAACAAACTCGAGATAAATGAATAAACAAATTACAATTTGAGACTAGGAAGAGGGAGATTACCGTCCAATTACCCACGTATTATAATCTGCTTCAAACTCGATGTTATTCCTTTTTAGATTCACGAACCCAGTGTCTCCAGAGAAAGAATCCTGTGAAGATAAAGCCAATGTATCCAAGACTAAAAAGATCAAGGAGATCGAGACCCAAGAAGTATAAGAGCCATAGTGCAATGGGTAATAAACCTGAGATGGAGATAGCGATAGTCAACCAAAGGATCCCAGTAAAAAGAATCGCTAAATGCACAAAAAGAAGAAGTATTTCTCCACGATGCTCAGGTAGACGATAAATTTGTATGAACCCAAGGGCTGCGAGGAATGAAAATATCGTTAGTGGAATTGAACTCCACCACAAATAGAAAATAAGTGTCTCATATAGTATGAAACCCCAAGAAAGGTCAATGAATACAGAGAAGTTGCTCATGAGCCATTGTAAATCCGCCAGTATTAGAAGTAGGAACCCAGGAAGCCAAACAAGTTGAGCATACCAGATGTAGTTGTTTTCATACTTCTTTTCAAAAGTTCGAAGAACAAGGACTATACCAATGGCAGCTAAACAACCAAAGACAAGACTGAAGATGTTAACAACAGCCACAGCTACTACAGGAATAGGATAAAAGCCATTAATCAGCCATTTGATTCCCAGAAATGAATAGATAATTAGGAAAAATGAACCCCAATTGCGAAAAGTGGCAGTGCGTTTCGGGGAAAAGAATCGAACAATTGGGGAGAAAATTGAGAATTTTGTAGCAGGGGTGAAAATAAACAGACAGAGAAATGCGGCTAGAGCAAGGATCCCAAATCCCATAAAACTCATCCAAGCCAAACCATTAATTAAAAAAAGCACCGAGGCACCGAAGGCAAATCGTCCCCGCCCTCCAAGTTGTTTTCGTAACGAAAAATAGAACATACCCCAAATGAGAAACATTAGCATGATTCCATAGATCGAAAAGAACCAATAAACCAAACCAATAACATAGCCGAGTGCCATTACAATTTGACTAACACCTGTAAAAAACCAAGCCCCCATTGTCCAGATAATTGTAAAAAAAGTAGACCATGAACCCGGAGCGTCTAGTTCAATTCTTAGACCATAGAACCCAAGGCTGAAACATATCCCGGTGACCATGCCAAAAACTGCCATAGCTCCGGAAATAAATGGAGCAATTGGTCCATAAAAGGAAGGAGGCGTAAAAAAGATCAAGAGCGAGAATAGACCATAGAGGACCAAGAGCAGACTCCCCATGAAACCGAAATCTGACCACTTCGTTTCCATATAAACACCTTTTCTCGTAAAGTGACTATTAAGATATCTTTAGCCTTTTCTATCATGAGACCCTTACTCAAATCAAATTTTGATGCCTATATAACCACTTTTAAGGTATTGATTGAGCTGCGTTAGGACTGGAAGAGTCTATTCAATGTTCAAATGCGAAAGTGTATAGAAATGAGATCAAATAATCAGGCTAAATGTCTGAGGAAGATAATCTTCGACGCCACAAGAAGAACACTACACCGCCAACGAAAATGATGATAATTGCAGCTGCCGCAATCACTAGAATAGGTCCAATAGGAAGTGGTGGAATCGTTGGTAAAATTACGAAAATGTCTTCAACGTTACTCCAGTGGCTGGGTCCACCGAAATTGTCAATCGCTCTGACTCGAAGGAAGTAATGGTCAGATTCATACAATGTGACATTATATTGTAGCTCTGTTGTATTCCATTCCTGAAGTATAATCGTGAAATCTTGATCATTACTCAATTGGATGTCATACCGCTGTACAGACCCATCTGGATCTGTACTCTCAGTCCATGTTACCAAGAAATTCCCTGTGGTTGTGTTATGCGGTAAATCATTTAGGAAAGGCGTTGTGGGACGCTCTGTTACGATGAAATCAACGAACGGTGATGTACTATTATTCCCTGCATAATCAAAGGCAAATACTTGAAAGTCACCAGAACCATTTTCATAGAAAATCTCAACATACCTGAATATCGTATTTGAGATGCGGGCCATGTTGTGCACGGAATAATTTCCCTCGTTAAACGACATGTTAACCTGTAAGTATTTCATGCCGCCGTATTCTGTACTCATGTTTGCAAAGAAACTCATTCCGCTTAGCATAAGACCGGGTTCATCACTCCAAACGTCATTGAAAGTAGGCGGTTGGACATTATCAGGGTATAATACAATCTCAGTAGAGGTACCATTAACTAGGTTCACTGAGAGACGAAGAAGCCAGGCATCTGGTCCCTCAACCTTCTCCAAAAGAGTTGCATTATGAATCACATATTGTCCAGAGTCTGCTGGAGGATTTACAATGAAATCGATTATTAGCCCAGTGAGGGAATAATTGAGGTTATTTCTCATGTAAAGATATCCTCCTGTATCTGGTTGGTACATAAATTTGGGAATACGATTTAGTGCCAATTCATCCCAGGGTTGTGACAACGCAATTCCATCAGAATCTACTGTCCAATTCCAATATACTGGCTGTGAGCCTTGAAACCGAATAATTCGGAACGCATTCCGTCCATGCCCAGGCTGCGCCCATGACCATGGGGGTCCACCATTCGGTGCAGTAATGATCCACAAAGTATCTCCGAGCATGTCAGCTCGATCGTTATGTAGGTGACCCGTGACAACTAGTTTTACTCCGTAGGTATTGGTGAGTTGCTGGAGTCGAATCGCTTCTGATTCAGGAATGAAATAATCATCGCTATCCACATAATAGAGTGGTGCATGATGCATGAGAATTTTTATTTGCGCTGTGCTGGCTGCTAAATCAGCTTCAATCCAGTCTAGCTGGGTTGAATTGAAATGGTACGGGCTATTATGAGTATTGGAGGAGATTATGAAAATATCAGGTCCAATATTTGTCGTGAAATAATCTGTGCCAAATTGATGGATATATTCGGCATAGGTATCACCGGCGGAGTCTCGATCATGATTTCCAGGTGCAACTAATACAGGAACTCGACTATGCCTAATAATATCTTTGAATAAGTGAAAAGCGCTCGCTGAGTCAAAGGGACCATCGGTTAAATCCGCTGTGATTAGAACTACATCAGAATCATACATCTGGGCTTGTAGAAGACTGTACAATAATCGTTCAGCGCGTGAGTCCCAGCCCGTGGAGATATGGGTATCAGTAATGTGAAAGACTTTAAGATTTGTCGGATACGTCTCAAGTACCTGAACCGCATTAGCTTCTTCAAGAACCTGTTCTTCGATTCCATCTGAAACCGTGACATGTAAATCATAAAGATCAACAGCAGTCCCCGGTGCTACATCAACACTGATTGTGTATTCACTAGTTTCTGAATCAAAAATAGGTACACCATAACTAAGATCATAACTCCGATATTCTCTGAAAAGTGAAAAACTCCAATCAACAATATTTCCAGGACCGTGAATTTTTACTTCAAATTGCGCACCCTCTAAAACGAAGGTTGGTCTTCCTAGAACTGGCGAGTTAAGCCTTGCTCCTATACTCATGGAGGCTGCTTTAATCGAAGGTGTTTCAGAACTCAAATTCATCGAGTAAGAAAAAGGTAATACTAGAGTTGATAATAACAAGCAGGTAAAAAGGAAAAGTGAGCCACGGTAAGAAAATCGTTGATGTATCATTTTAACCAATATCCAGACGAATTCCTGTTTGGAAGATGTTAAAGTATATTGTCATTTTTCTAATAAGTCATTTTATTATTTCAAAACCAGACATATACTTTGACTGCTTTGTTCAGGATAGGAAATCATTTAAGCAAGAATTTTGTAAAAAGAGCCACTATCGGTTAATCAACCGAGGTGGAAATTTACTTGAATAGAAAATTATTTGGAGCCATTCTAGTGACTGGACTTTTACTCTCCTTCCTTCCGTTATTGCAAACGACTTCAGTGTACAACTACTACTCTATTGCTGCACAACCTCCCTCAAAGGTTATCGTATTTGTAACCGGATGGGGGGTGGGCTCGAAACAACTTGATAACCTCACAGACTGGATTCAGAATTTCCCTGGCTCGCATACGGTACGCGTTGTTGACACTCTGACTCCAGCGAGTCTCGTAGGTGCTGACGCTCTAATATTGGGTAGCCCCTATGGAAGCCTTGGAGAAGAAGCGTTTAACTCAACTGGCGCACCTGTTATTTATGATACAATCTTTGACTGGTATAACAGCTCAGGGAACAAATTCATTTGGGTATCTGGCGACTCCGATTACGATGGAAATGAATGGATAAACGGAAACATGAGCATGATTCTTGAAACCATTGGAAGTCATCTTCGTGTGGATCTTTGTGCCGTTGAAGACCCCGTTCAAAACGCGGGTGACGGCTATCGTGTTGTGGCCAATGAAACAGGAACAGCCACCGAGATTGCCGCTATTGTTGCCGGTGTTGCTGCAGGTACACCAGGCGAGGGCGTCCTATTTCACGGTCCGGCCCCCGTCTATGGTTGGAACTATACGCTGGCAACCTACATACCTCTCCATAATAACACAATGCACAATGTTTTCAACGTTATTCAAACCAGTGATCTAGGTATTATTGTAGAGAACAACCCCCTCATCACCGCTATTGCCCACAATGATGGGCAAATCGACAACATTGTGATGGCGGCTGCGGAAATTAATGCTGGCTTTTATGGTACCAATAAAATCCTCGTAAGTGGTGCTTCACCCTTTGGTGACTACCAACCTATGAATACCCAAGAATACTATGGTGTTCCTCTTGATGGTCAACGATTCGTCCGACAAGCCATCCTATGGGGACTTGGTATCACTCCAGACAGTGCCTCAGCACCAACTCTTACTGATCCAGGTGTAACCACATTTACCCCATTTGACCTTCAATGGAGCGCTGCAGCCATCACCAACGGCTATATTCAGCGCTACTTCATTGAAGTTAGCAACGCAAGCGGATTCACTGATATTCTCTATACCTACAATACAACCTCTCTTAGTTACACAATGACCTTAGCACCAGGTGAATACTACTTCCGCGTTCGAGCATTAGATGACCGAAATTACTATAGTGCCTACAGTAACGTGGAAAGCGTCGAGGTAGCAGCAATTACCACGCCTATGATTCCAGGATTCCCCATTGGTGCGATAGCAATTGCTCTCGTTCTAGCTCTCGGAGTTGGAATCATTATCCGACGACGAAAAACATAGAACCTAAAGTCGCTATTGTGGCTTTTCACTTGTTAGGGGAGAAGATTGCCCTAAGGCTTCTTCTCCACCTTTCTCCTTTTTTAAAAAAACTCTGAATCATCCCAATTTAATTTTGGATAGTATAATCTACAATTTCTCGGGCAAAAAGATGCAGACAACTTGATTTCAATAACTGAAATTAATTGTACCAACAATTAGGATATGCTGATTAATTCTACTGTGTGACAGACTCGAATGAAGAAATCACAGAAGCCTTTGAAGCTAAGCTATATATTGGAGAACCCAACAACAGTAACGCCAAGCCTATCTAAGGTGCGTTAAACTATGAGCAGAAGCAAAGTTAGCGAACGATTGAAAACCGCATCAATCGCTCAAATTACTGGGATCGCCCTTATTTGGTACTGTTTATCGATTATTGGTTCACGTCTTATCACTGTCGTAATTGCTCCAGGGATTGGAATTGAAACCGGCATTTATCATTACCATCATATATTGTGGGGACTGATCCTCATGACATTTGGTGGTTTCATTGGATTATATTGGGAAAGTCGACGCGCTAAAGTCTTTGGCGGTTTCTTTTTGGGTCTAGGACTTGGACTAGCTGTAGATGAAGTCGGGCTGATACTTGTGACAGCGGACACAGGATACTGGGATCCCATCACCTACCCGATAATGATTATCGTCGCTCAATTACTATTCATTGCGTGGATGGCTGCTCGACAACAAGGACGATAGAACTGGTTATCGTTCCTCTTGGATACTCTCCAGACTCTCAATGACGACATCTCGTTGACCTTGACGAATCAGGCTACGAAGAAATGTACCTAACACGCCAACTTCACTAACACCCAACCGTTGCATGGCGTGTACAGATCTTTTCTCAAAATCATCATCTGATAATCTGTGAGGATCAACGCCTACGAATTCAACTAAGAGGGATTCAGATTTGACTTCAACTACAATGTCTTCGGGAACTAATTTCGATTCGTCAGTTGAAGGGGGAGATATTGATTCAGGTTCAGTAACTGGTGGTGGTTCAACTGGTTCAATTATTTCCGGTTCAACAACGATTGGTTCTGGTTCCGGTTCTGGTAACACCTCAACTACAGGTTCAGGCTCATCCATTATGGGAGGAATTGGTTCAGTCTCTGGCTCGGATTCTACGGGTTCTATAGCAGTGTGTGAAACTTCCGGTGGAGCTGTTGCCTTGTCTGATGTTAATTCACCTTCGTCAGCTAGTGCAGGTTCTGGTTCAGGTATATCTTCAGGAGCCACCGGTTCAGCAGGTTCTGGTACCTCTTCCTCCTTTCCATAATCAGGCCATTTGGTTTGCATAATAGTGACAGCGATTTGCTGGAATGCATCCCCAACATTTTCATCCATTTTCGCGCTTGTCTCAATATATCTTACTCCAATTTGGGTAGCAAATGTTTCAGCTTCCTCGCGGCTCACAACTCGTTGATCAACTAAATCAGATTTATTTCCAATCAGAATCCCGGGAACGTTTCCAGCGTTTTTCCGTGCTTCCTCAAGCCAACCCGCCAGATGGTCAAACGAAGCGCGGTCAGTTACACTAAACACATAGATTACACCTGTTGAGCCTTGGTAGAAGAGTGGTCGAACGCCGCCAAAATGGGGTTGCCCAGCCAGGTCCCAGATCTGTAACTTGACCATTACATCACCAAGGTCAACTGTTTTCACAGCAAAGCTGGTGCCAATCGTCATTTTATACGTATCAGTAAAAGTTCCCTGAGTATAGCGAACGATAATGCTTGTTTTGCCAACTGCACCATCACCTGCAACTGGTACTTTGAAAATATAAACAGGACGCTGTTTTGAGTCAATCATAAGCAAATTCTCCTCTTAAGGAGGCAGTATTGTCTTCAGTATTTATTTTCTATGTTGGCTTTTAACTCGATTGGTGTCTATTGCGTTTTACTTCCTTGATTAGAAGGAACAGTATAACCAGCGTGTGGTATTAGTCTTCATCATTATTGTATTGTTCGATTTGCTCTTGCGTCATGATAACAATAGTCGTTTGAATTTGAACCTCTTTATTTTGTGAGTGCTTTTTCGTACGGCGTCTAAAGAATCCAAGACAGCTGAATCTACAGAAACAGGGAATGACAATTAAAATGAGAAGCAGGATAATCACGAAGAAAATAAAAAGGCGGCTTATACTCTCAAGGGGTGAAGAAGGTGTTGAAGGGTCCATTGCCCAATAATAATAGGTAAGTCGTATTGTGAAGTAGAGAGTAACAGGGCCTGTATTGTTGATAAGAAGATACCACTGACTTTTATGAGGGAGGTCAACAGTTGTGTGAAGACTATGATTTATTGAGCTCACAAAATGACATTGGTCCATTGAACCTGTTTGTATCATTTGGTGATACATTGATTCATCACAGATGATTAAAGTGGTGGGAGAGAAGCCAAATCCACTAATAGTGAAATTTATGCCCCACCGCTCATTGGGTCCCCGAGTAGTATTGAAGGTCCAATTAGAATGACCCCCCAGAGCTTCTAAATTTGAAAAATAATCTACCCCGGCAGGTACCCAGTTTCCATCTTGGGCATAAACGGGGTAGACAATTGCCCACCCACTCAAGAGTAGTATAATGAATAGAGCTCGGTGCAGATGTGGTTCCCGCATTGAGGGTCACCTCTGCAATTGCGGCGAGATTTGGTTTGTTTTTAACTGTTGCGGTTTGAAAGAGATATTCCCCTTGCTCCCTCTTTTCCATCTTTTCGACCATTCGATGTAATGATTGAACGTGTAGTCAGGTTAGTGATCGATATCGATG
>CAYFXC010000014.1:0-27890 GCA_964347045.1 uncultured archaeon | reverse complement strand
TTGTCATCGTCGGGAAGATAGGTTATTCGCCATTTCTGCGGATTGAGATAAGGGCGTTGGGGGTCGAGTGGAGGGTCACAATCCATGCTAGTTCACCATCATGTTTCAGTTGACTTAGTTGTATAAATAGATGGAGAGGGAGGATGCAAACTGATGCAAATTGTTAGCCTTTAAAAACAAAAGGAGGTAAGGTAGAAAGACGTTTTAAAGTCCATTACTTATTGAACACGTGTGTCGTGCTTTTATGTGGTGTTTTTAAATGACAACTGTAGTCGCCCGTCAAATAATTCGTGATGCACTCCGTGTGAGAGATCAGGAGCGGGTTTGGATTCATACTTGGAACCACTCACTAGATTTAGCTCAGGAAATCGCCCAACAAGCCCAGCTTCATGGTGCCACTGTGTCTATAAGCGTCATGACAGAAACTCTACTTTCTCACGCTTTGAAAAAAGCGCCTCAAGAAGCTGTGACGACTGTACCCACACATTGGTATTCAGGGATTGTAAAATCAAATGTTCTAGTGGTGTTAGAGGGACCAAATGATCCTGGCATTTTCAAATTAGCAGATAAAGGAAAAGCTCTTCATGTAACTGGGCAAATCACTCAGCTTTTAGGCAAAGCCTTTTCGAATCGCGTCCGAACACTTCTTGTACATACAACGGGTTTTACAGAGCAAGCAGCCAAAACCTATGGCATTTCCCATTCAAACCTTATGCAGGAAAATAATCGTTGTATGACAGCAAACCAGTCAGCCATGATTGATCTAGGTCGCCAAATTAAAACACTCCTTCGAAGACATCGGGAAATCCATCTAAGTTCAAGTGAGGGAACGAATCTCCGATTTCGAACCCAAGGAACACCGCGTATCGATGATGGCATTATCGACCAAACCGATGTTCAAAATAAAAATGTCCTGGCTCAGTTACCAGCAGGATCAATTTCAATTCCCATCGACGCATCGAGCGCTGAAGGGACCGTAGTATTCAATTGGCCCAGAGCTTATCTTGGTGACACAATTCAAAATCTTAGACTAGATTTCAAAAAAGGGAAGATAACTGCAACGCGAGTACTGAAAGGAGAAAAAACCTTCGAACATGCTCTTCGTGAAGGAACAGGCGATAAGGATCGCTTAACACATTTAACATTTGGAATTAACTCCAATGCTTCAACGCCACTTGGGCAGCCACTCGACGAATTGATACCAGGATCAATAACCCTCGGATTAGGCGATAATATTTTTCTTGGTGGTCGAAGTCGCAGCAATCTAAATTACAGTCATACCCTAAATGATGCGATAGTTAGTATTGGACCCACTGCGATTATTATGGATAAAAAACTGACGTTATAGCCCAGTAAATTTCACTAGATCAGCTTGTTTCATCGATAAGTATGAGTACACCCCCAATAACAAGAAGTAGTCCGGCCACGCCCCATGAACCAATTGCAATGATGATACCTAAGCCAATAAGAAAAAGTGCAGCGCGTGATGGATCCGCTTCAATTTGATGGGGAAACCGAGTTAATACGAGATATGAAAGTAACATGGCTGCAAGGCTTACAATCACCATGAATATTTCATAATAATTCACTACAAAGAATGGAGGTCCTATTCCTATTAGAATAACATAGCCCCAAAAAAGGGTAGAAAGAAGTCCCAAGACGAGCCCCAAGATTGCTCCATACTTTACAAGGTTTTCGGCCGCTTTCATCAATTCCATATAACAACCCTTCCTCTCAATGCTATAAATTGTTATTCAATTTAGAGTCGATTAATTGCATACCCTGAAGAAAAAAAGAAAGAAGAAACTAGCGGATTTTTCGCTAGTTTCCTCGATAGTTAAATTCCGCTAAATTCTCTGCTTTCACTTCACTCCTTCTTTGTCTAGAACCACCAAGATTCCAGCAATGAAGATGAGAATACCACCAATGGCAGCCCAGGAAAGGATTCCCAAGATTATTAATGGAATCCAAGTTGCCTGGTAATTTGCTTCGAGCATTGGAACATACTTGCGCCACACCAAGAAAGCTGCAATTAAAGCAATTATCTCTAGGACAATGTTAAGCATGTAACTTGGGAGAAGAAAGACAGCCCAGATTCCAGCCAGTGCAATTGAAACACTATAAAATGCAATCGCAATTAATGCAGCAATAATAGCAATAATTGAACCCCAAAAGCTCAATAGTTTAACATAATTTTCGTAAGCCAACGTTTATCAGCCTCCAAAAAGCGAGGTTGTCATTTCTTGTATTGAATGTCTAGAAAAGGCTTTCGTGTAGGAGAAAAAACAGAGAAATTTTGAAATATAATTAGAATTGAAGTGAAAAATCCGCTACCCAAATAAATTTAACATTTCATTGTGCGGGTGGATTGAAGGTCTCGGTGAAATATGTGACTTCTAATGATATCCAGTATTATCGTCCTCCAAGACGAATTCCAAGCAGAGAAGGTGATAGCCACTCCCAACGTTCTCGAACACGTGATATTATCTTTCTATTTGTTGGATTACTTATTGTTAGCCTTATCCTTGTTGGAGTAAGCTATCTCTTGGGGCAAATGGGTCTTCATACAATTGCGCTTGGAATTTTCATGTTTGCTGTAATTCTAATATGGGTGAGTATTGGAGTTGGATTTACAGTAGGTTTGACATATTATTTTATGCGATCATTCTTGAAACGAGAATTCAAGAAACGCTTCGATCG
Organism: uncultured archaeon; assembly: GCA_964347045.1. GTDB lineage: Archaea > Asgardarchaeota > Hermodarchaeia > Hermodarchaeales > Hermodarchaeaceae > Hermodarchaeum. Next base: position 25,190 of record CAYFXC010000014.1, on the reverse strand, counting down.
TATGGACCAAGAGCGGTATAGGCGTTATCGTCAAATGAGAGGATTGGATAAACGCGATATCGAAGACGACAAATAAAGATGAAAAAACGGGAAACGCATCTTAGAACTGATTGTAATTATGATGATGAATTTTCCTTTTCACTTATGGGTGCCTTTTGGGTACATGAATGCTTTTGTTTCACCTAAACGGACCCTTCTTTTCTTCGAAAAGGGTTCCTTCCCAAATTTTTTCGATTATTCTAAGCAATCTTTTTCGGGGGAGAAATTCATGAATGGACTCCGCATTTCACCGTAAACCCAAGGAGCCCTGCTGTTACGGTTTGATTCTCATTTCCAGCACTACGAAGTTCGGGCAGACCAAAAAGGCGACTAACCTGCTCTGCCTCATTAGTTATTTAAAGAGCAGCAACATAAAGAGAGACGCCACTTTGCCAGATATACCTGGTAAAGTGACGCAACTAGTTGGAGGCAGATAATGGTATGTACTTTATGCTTACGTTCAAGTTACCACCCCATAAAGGGGAGGAAATCGCCAAGAAATTCATGACCGTCAGCCAATCCGATTTAGCGACAAAAGGCCCCAAATACGTCAAACAACTCCACATCTTCAACGTCCTCAAAAAGAACGTCAAATCCTATTCCATCTGGGAAATCGATGACGACAAAGTTGCTGACGGACTGCGCTACATCTACAAAATCGTCGCCCAATATTTACCCATTGAGGGCGTGAAAGCGCTCATCGAACCCCTCATGACCATGGAAGACTCCCTAGCCATCTACGGCATCAAAATGGATTAACCACGGTATAATGAATATCATCTCTCATTTATAAGCGACAAATCTAAACGGCTAGAGCCCATAAACCATCAAAATAATCTAAGCGTCAAAAGAGAGCGTGTTGCAAATGAATGATTGATCGAAAGCTGCTCCCTATGGAGGCAAAGGCCGGTTGAAAACATATTTCAAGCCATTATGAGAGCTTCTAAAAATTGATATTTAATAATACTGTTAAACCATTAAGAGCCATTTAAGAGGAAGAAAAACGGGAAAGAATATGGATTGGTGCAGGCTATGGGACCTGAAAGTGATTTGTTTCAACGAGCTGTAATCGCCTTGAGTGACGAAGATTATGACCGAGCAGAAAAGCTTACGAGGGAGCTCCTTGATCTCAATGAACAAAACGTCGATGGATGGACTCTTTTGGCTAATATCTACCAGCAAAAAGGACAAAATGAATTGGCCATCCAAGCAGCGGAAAAAGCTACTGATCTCGATCCCAAGAATCTCCAACACTGGAACAACCTTGGATATCTCTATTTACTTCAAAGTAACTGGACTGCTGGGGAGCGATGCTATGCCAAAGCTGCAAGTCTCCCTAACCCCACGCCCACGATTTTTCTCAACCACGCATGGGCACTCATAGAGCTTGGAAAACAAGATCAAGCCAAACAGCAACTCCGCCAGGCACTCGAACAATCACTAGAAGACACTCTTTTCGATGACATTGAAACTAATGAACACTATGTTAAACTTCGCCCACTCTTTAAAGAAATCCAAAGAGAGGCTTAGTGGACGGCTGTTAAGGTTCTTCTTTAATGATAAAAAAGCTTCCAGATGTAACAGTTTGTCCTACTCCGGGAATTTGACGTAATTGATTCACTACAAGTTCACCGATCTCCTGAAGCGAACCGCCTCTCGCTTTTAAGATAAGGTCCCATTGTCCCGCAACCACATGAACCTCAACCACATTGTCTAATTTTGCTATTAGCCGTGCAACATCTTGTTGAGAAATGTTGTTAACTGGATTATACGTCACTAGCACGAAGGCGGTTACAGGTAAACCTATCTGATGATAATCAGGAATAGCCACGATTCGCTGAATAATTTTATTCGACTTCATGCGGTCAATCCTATGCTGAACGGTTGATCGAGGCAGGCGAAGTTTTCGTGAGATTTTGAGGGCTGATTGATCTGCATCCTGTTGAAGCTCTTGAAGAATTCTTCTATCTTTGTTATCAATCATAATTAGCAAAATACCAATATTAGTATTTAATTATTGTTATATTTCAGCATTTTGCTTATGCCGTTAGCAAAAAGCTAATATCCTCAAATTATTTTATATGCAGTGGGTGCGTCAGTATGGAAATGAAATCAATTCCGCATCGTCAGCTCTCACGCGAAGTAGCCTCAGACGTGGAAAGCGGTGTTCGATTACGTTACCGTTCCATTCGTTCTCCTCGAGCCCGAGCCATTCTCCAAATACAACACGAGATATTTCGTGTATCTCGAAGAGTTTTGGACAGCCTTGGGTTCTTAGAAGTACTCGCACCCATCATTGGTCCTGTAACCGATCCAGGAATCCGGGGAGCGGGAACTATAAAGGTGCCCTTCTATGGGAAGACCTATGTGCTGATGACCAGCATGATCTTGTATAAGCAGATGACCATGGCGAGTTGCCCCCGCGTGTATGCATTTTCTCCCAATGTTCGGTTGGAACCATCAGCAAGCCGCGAAACTGGTCGTCATCTTGCCGAGTTTTACCAACTCGACTTAGAAGTAGCCCATGGAACCTGTGACGACATGATGACTCTCGGAGACATGCTGTTGTTCGAGGTCATCCAAACCGTCCGTCAAAAGTGCAAAGAACAATTAGTGGAACTCGGACGCACCCTCCCCTTACCTCCTCGGCGGTTACCGCGTATAACCTATACTGAGGCTTTAGAACTTCTTGCAAATGAAGGGATTACTCTAGATTCAACAGAGGAAATCTCTTGGAAAGCCGAGCAACATCTTTCTACATGCTTTAGTACACCCTTCTGGGTTACTGACTATCCCGCCACATCCCGTGGGTTCTATTATCTACGGGATGCCGACCATCCCGAACTGGTTCGTTCAATGGATTTACTGCTACCCGGAGGGTATGGAGAAATATCGAGTGGAGGGGAGCGGGAATATACCGTTGAGGGCGTAATCCAGCGGATGCGAGAAACCGGTGAAGACCCATTGAAATATGAGTGGTATCTGGATATGTTAAAGGAAGGCATTCCCCCTTCTGCAGGATTTGGTGTTGGATTGGAACGATTAACTCGGTACATATGTGGATCTTCACATATTTGGGAATGTTCACCTTTTCCGAAACTTCCAGGAGTGACTTAGTAACCTATGATTTGAAAGAATAATGAACGATGATCATTAATTGGGTCTACAAATTCAAATCTCATTTTTTAATATTCTATCGAGTTCAAATTCTTCGATCAATGAAAAACAAGTAAAATTTGTTGAGTTAACCTCTTGATTTTTAGTAACATCAATTTCCCTAAAGAGTTTTTACTTCTAAAGACACATGAACCTATTCAAACCCTATTAGCAATATTGAAGGAGAAGCTAATTCATGAATGTCAAAATTCTAGCCTATACAGAGAATCCAGAATTGCTTTGTGCAAAAATTGCACGGTATTCCTATGTTTCGGAATCTTGGGACGAGCTTGATCGGAAAATCCCTAGCGGCGGATGGGAAACATTCCTTAAAAAAGTCATAAAGATGGGCCATACATCAGTTCTCGAACATGCTGTGTTTACTTTTGAAATAACTGGTGTATCTAGGGTGTTTACACACCAATTTGTACGACACCGAATTGCCAGTTATTTGCAAAAATCATTTCGTCGTACTAAAATCAAGAAAATCATTCTTCCCCCATCAGTGATACAAGCGGCTGAAGATCCTAAGCAATTACATAAAGCCGCTGACACACTTTATCGCGAATACTATCGGCGAGGTGTTTCCATGGAAGATGCTCGATATCTCGCACCAATGGGTTCTGAAACTGCCATCATTGCGACGTTTAACGCACGTACATTACTTGAGTCATATTTTCCTCTTCGCTTGCACCGAACAGCCCAGTTTGAAATTCGAGCAGTGGCCAATGAAATGCTTCGGCTTGTAAAAGAGATTGCCCCTAATATTTTTCAGAAATTTGAAGTTGATGAATCACTGATTGAGGAATTAAAAACTCGTTATGGTCGATTCTAGCTTTTTTGGTTATGGTGTTCTTCAGGTTTTACTAGTGATAACCGCATCGCGTTAAGAATGACAGCTAATGATAATCCCATATCACCAACTGCTACTGCAAACCAAAGGGTAACCAATCCTGGAAATACAAAAGCGGCAAGGCTGAATTTCACTAAGAGCGATGCTCCAATATTTTGACGCACAATACTTCGTGTCTTTTTACTTAGCTGAAATAGATATGGAAGTTTCGAAAGGTCATCGAGCATTAGGGCAATATCAGCAGTGTCAATGGCGGCATCACTTCCAATGGCACCCATGGCAATCCCGATATCTGCGCTGGCCAATGCGGGCGCATCGTTTACACCATCCCCAACCATTGCTATAGACCCATATTTTTGCTGCAATGATTTGATAACGTTTACCTTACCCTCAGGCATCAGTTCGGCATAAAATTCATCAATACCAAGTTGTTTTGCTATCGCCTCTGCAGTGCAAGAATTATCACCTGTGACCATGACCGTTTTTACACCCATTTTCTTCAATGCTTTGAGGGTCCGAGTACTTGTTGGACGAATTGTATCATTAACCGCGATTACACCAATCGCCCGTTTGGATTTCCCCACTAGAATGACTGTTTTCCCTTCTTTCTCGAGTTGGCTAAACCGTTCTTTTGGATAGGTTATAGCCATTTCTTTAAACAGCCTTTCATTCCCAACATAGTATTGTTCGCCGTCGATTGTGCCCGAAACACCTAATCCAGTGATAGCGGAAAAATCATCCACATCGATGAGCTGCAATCCAGGATTCATCGCCTTTGAAAGAATGGCTTGACTAATGGGATGCTCAGAGTAAGCTTCAATCGATGCAGCAGCCTGGAGAACTAACTCTTCAGATTCCTCAAACGGAATGACGTCAGTAACTTCTAACTTCCCAGTAGTCAATGTTCCAGTTTTATCAAAAGCCACAACCTTCACACGACCTAGTGTTTCGATGTGCTGACTCCCTTTGATCAATACGCCACTTTGCGTTGCACTTGTCAATGCTGAAACCATCGCTACAGGAGTCGCAATCGCAAAAGCACATGGACATGATATCACTAGAAGTACAAGAGCTCGATAAACCCAATCGCTCCAAAGGACACCTAAAAGAAGAGGAGGGATTATCGCCACTAGAATCGCAATAAGAACTACTGAGGGGGTATAATATTTAGCGAATTGGTCAATAAACTGTTCAGCGGAAGACTTCGATTTCTGAGCCTGTTCAACCATCGCTAAAATCGTCGCCAAAACGGTTTCATCAGAAAGACGAGTAACCTGAATTTCCAGATACCCCTCGTTGTTCATGGTGCCAGCATATACTTCGTCGTCAACATCCTTTGTAATCGGAAGCGATTCACCCGTGATTGGAGCCTGATTGACACTTGTCGATCCTTTGACAACAATACCATCTAAAGGTATCTTCTCGCCGGGTCTAACAATTACTATTTCGTTAACCAGCACTTCATGAACATGGACCCGGACTTCAACTCTACCGCGTTTAACAATTGCTATTTCGGGAGCAAGTTTCATCAGCGAAGCGACGGACCGCTGTGCATTTTCCTTTGCCTTGCTTTCTAAAAATTCCGCAATGAAGTACAATACTAGTACTGCAGCGCCTTCTGCAGCATGTCCAATTAGAAACGCTGCTACTGCAGCAATCGTCATTAAGAATGCAATATTTAATCGTCGACGATTGACCAATCCTTTAACTCCTGCTATCAGTATGGAATAGCCCGCGATGATTGCAGTCATTAGAAAAAAGATTAGAGCTAAAAACATCTGCCCCATCAGAAACTCAAAAACAAGGCCTATGATAAAAAACACCATAGAAGCAATAATGACGAAAAACCGAGGGTCACGCCACAAAGAAATCCCATTGGTAGCCGAATCGTAGTTAGTCTCACAAACAGTACAGTTATTCTCGATTTCACTGTGATGATCTTGCACTTGTGATATCCCCAAATAAGCTTGAAATTTGTTTGAAAACATTAGATACTATTCCATTTATTAAGGTAGTGCTAATACAGAATTGATTTTTAATAATATTTAATAAAGATTGCTACAAATATTAACAAAGTGATAGCATGCCAATCATTAGTATATCTCTAACTGCTCAACTACTCAAACAATTGGATAAATTTATGCGAGACCGAGGGTACTCAAGCCGTTCAGAAGCCATTCGCGATGCCGTTCGCACAGCCCTTTCAGAATTTGAGCTTGAGCAATTTGAAAGAGGGAGAGTTACTGCCACAGTCACAGCAATCTCAGCACACGAACAGCCAGGCGTAGATGAGCGGCTTACCCGTCTTCGACACAGCTACAATCACATTGTGTCAGGAAACATGCACTTACACCTAGGAGAACCCCATTGTCTTGAGGTCTTTATCACCGAGGGTAACGTCGAAGAGGTATTAGAGTTTGTTAGCCGGATCCGTGCGATGAGAGGTTTACAGCAAGTTAAGTATACAATTATACCGCTTAAAGACTAAATATGAATCCACGTTCTACTGAAAATTCTGCGCTTTGATATCAAGATGAGTCTAGAGGTGAACAGGAACCCTATCTTCAGCTATCACACCAATAAATTGAATTACAAAAACATCAATGATTGAAGGAAACCCGTTGGGTTCCTATCTGCTGACAATCATCTTGGCTTTTGAAACCACTAGAGGAATATTAAATAGGTGAATGAAAGGTCAAACAGCAATTTAATCTATTTTTTCGCTGGTTTTGGCCCTTCATCTTCGTCATCGAAAAAGTCAACCCTTCGGAGACTAATTTCATCACGCCTGGGACTTGCCGCCATCAAGAAATATTCGCCACCTTCTAAGCCCATCATTTCACGAATTTGTTTTGGAATAACAACATGATATGAGGAGCCGTCTGGGCGCATATAGCCTTTCACGATAATTCGGACACGTTTGGGCTTCATTTTGTGCATTCCTGGTGGATGAGGGGGCTCAAGTGGTTCACGTAAATCTTCATCAAACATTGTATGTCTCACACCCTTATAACGATTATACTCAGTATAATCAGTAGTATGAGTATACTTTGTAGTATTTAAAACTTTTCCCTCCAAACCAACGCTAATAAATCCACAAACACAACAGCGAGACTCCAAGCAATCGCGAAGGAACACCAAATCGCTCAAGGCAGTTTTCTTGATTTTTGAAACACGCCCCTCAAAGCAGATTGACCACTAGATCAACACAACCGCGCCCAGTGGTGGTATTATTTCGCTAGATGAGGCCAATCGCCACAAGACATCAATTTTGTCCATCGCCCTTGGCATCAAATAGAAAACGAAAAACACTCAAAGTTGGTCATATCACCAAAGCAATTCGACTCCAAAGTATCAAGCTATTCCGAGCTCATTTCATTAACAAAAAGCAACTCTAAATGAAAAGGTGAGTCCAAACTTTGTTTCCCCTACTTCCCAAAATAGACAAGCGTTTAAGTTAAACTAATATCATCAGGATAAAGTAGGAAAAAATTAGTAGAAAAATTGTAATCATGCCGGTAAGCACAACTATATCTAAGATTGAAGGACCCAAACCGTAATCAAAGAATCGGAATATCCACTGAACGACTCCCCAGGGCATTATAATGAGCCCTGAAAGCCTAGCAAAGTCTCCAATATCCTCTTGGGAGACCTTCACTGAATAACCTAGAAAAAGGAAGGCGCCCAGCCAAAGAATCCAATCAAGCCATGCTATAATCCAATCAGCTGTGACAGGGATGGATGGAGGCTGCCAATAAGTAACAAGGAAGAAATTCTCTGTTATGAATGAGATCATTAATGGTCGAAGGATATTGAGAAGTCTTAGGGTATTGAAAACAACTTGAATGAAAAGGAAGATAATTGTTAGGAGCGGGACTAATCTTTCTGTTTTCCGACGGATACTGATGATCGCGAATGCGATCATGATTAGTGCACAGACATTTAACCATCCAAATATTGTGGCGAAGTCAGGGAGAGGTAAGTAAAAGGCTATAAGATAGTATGCCGCTTCGATTACGAGTAACATGCTGCCAAGAGCACCAAGGAGAAACAACATTCTATTCAATGAGTTTTTTTCCACAGAACACCCACCTCGTTAGAATGACTTTGCATTTCTTGAAGTGGATTAAGTCAAGAAGCTAAATTCAATTCATCGAAGCCATTCGAAACCATCTAAGGTTCTAAATAGTTTAAATCATTACTTATAAAGTCAAACACCATGAGATTCATAATGGCCTATTTTGACTTTTCATGTGAATACGCTTGAACACTTGTCTAGTGACCAGTCAATTAGAAATCTTGTACTCACTCTAACCTTAGGAGAATCGCATTTTACGTGATAATTATTTCTAACAAATAAAAAAACGATGAGGAGGACATATCGCCTCCTCAATAAAATAGATTAGCGTTTTCGTCGTCGGGCGATGATTCCAATTCCGAGCGAGAGAACGAGAGCAATGGCAATGGCACTAAGGGGGAAACCAGGTATAGGGAACGTAGTTGTGGGAGTTGGAGTCGTAGGCGTTGTTGGACCATCAGAGATTTTCAGAAGCCAAAAGTCTTCAAGTCCTGCACCATAGGTGGCTGTTTGACCGAAAACCATGAAGCCTCCTGTGCTGAGAGCTATAACGGAACGACCTAATTCGTTCTCGGCTCCACCATAGGTTTGATTCCATAACAGATTTCCATTGGCGTCTGTGCGCATGACATAGAAGTCATAGTTACCAACATTGAAGCTACGAGTGGATCCAGCGAGTACAAAGCTTCCATCACTTAGTTCTTTGAAATCAAAAGCGTACTCAGTATCAGTTCCACCGTACGTATGGTTCCAGAGGTGAGTTCCAGTTGCAGTCACACGGAGAAAGAAAGCGTTCTCATATGAACCTGAGTTGATACCAAAACTTAACGTGTCACCACTGAGTCCAAAGTCCCCGTTATCAAGTTCTTGAATCTGTAACCCCCATTCATGATCTGTTCCACCGTATGTCTGATTCCATAAGTGGTTACCAGATGCATCAACACGAACCAGCCACAAATCCGAACCACCAGCACCGATACTCTCAGTCCGTCCAAAAAGTGCAAAGCCACCGCTCGTTTCCACTAACGAAAACCCAGTATCAACACCGCTTCCACCATAGGTCTTGTTCCAGAGATGATTACCATTCGCGTCTAAGCGGATTAACCACATATCAGCGAGACCAGCACCATATTGGTCTGTTTCGCTAATAATTGCGTAGCCGCCACCACTGACTTCTACGATTCCCCACCCAACTTCAGAGTTGGACCCGCCAAAGGTGCGATTCCATAATTGATTCCCATTCGCGTCAGTTCGAAGGACCAACACGTCATCATTGAGACTTAAGATATCGGCAGGAGCATTACCAGTGGCTGCAAAGCCACCATCACTGCATTCAACCACGTGCCAAAACCTTTCAACGTAGCCCCCTACTCGCGCATACGATTGATTCCAGAGTTGGTTACCGTCGTCATCTATCCGGACTAACCAAGCATCTCGATTAGTACCCGTTCCAGCATCTGAGCCACCGGCCATAAGAAATCCACCTGAACTCACTTCAATCATATAACCTGCTTCGTCTCGTCCAATTGTACCATATGTACTATCCCACAGCTCAAATTGTGCACTAACTCGCGGCGCCAGTTCATTAGTCAGCCAAGTTGTTGGTGTCATTGTAAACAGCGTTATCGGAAGTATCATAAGAAGAGCAAGCAGCAGTGTTGAGGAAATTTTCATTTTTTTCATTATTTTCACAAACGTAGACTAAACCCTCTAGGAATCATTGCTTTTGTTCATATTATATCTAAATGTTTTCGCTTTGTCTTGAATAATTATTTTAGTAGAACATTTTTACTTGACGTGTAGTAGGAGTGGGATTTTAATGTATAAACAGAACCAAAGCTGTCATACACTCATAATGTTGCAGGGGTGGAATCGTATCAAACCCAAACAATCTGTCAAAGCGTTCATGATTATTACGGTTCTTGCTTGTTCGCTGGTTGTTGGTTTACCGCAACTTTCAACAACTCAGGCGTGGGGACTGGCGACGCATATGTGGATGGTCGAATATGCAATCGATGCAATGCCTACAGGCGATTGGAAGGATGCTTTTGAATTTTTTGAAGCCCAGATAAAAGCCGGATCAATTACGCCTGATGTCGTCTGGCAAGATTGGGATAACCACCTCTATTATCCACATACTGAAGAGCGTTCAGCACACATTGCTGTGGACCGCTGGTATGGTTATCTCCGGCAGAACCTGTCTGTTGGCGCCTGGGACAAGGGGATGTTTGCAGCGGGCGTCATGTCCCACTACTTCACTGATCCTAATATCCCTGTACACACTGATGATAATTGGGCTGGACACGCAGCATTAGAAACGGATATTAACTATCATTTGGCCACTTTTTCACCGACGATTGGTGAGTTGGCACTCGTTGGGGATCCGAGCCAATACTTAATCGACTATGCAACGATTGCACATGACTACTACGACGAGTGCCGAGCGCTCTATCCGACAGGCACGATTCCTTCACCAAGTCCACTTGATAATGATCCCACATTTCATAGCATCATCGAAAACCAGACAAGCCGAGCCATAACAGGCCTTCGGAATCTATGGTATTCGGCCATTCAAGGACTCGACCCCCCTAACATTCCGGGCGGAATTTCAACATGGACCGTCCTCATTGATGAAGGTCATGATAATGCTTATACCACTGCACCAGAGGACCAACTTTCCTCATTTAAAAGCTTCCTAAATCAATTTTCGGTGAATATAATTATTAATGATGATACGATTACACCTGATGACCTACAAGCCGTTGACTTACTCATCATCACCGCACCATTTCTTGCCTTTACGACAGCTGAAATTAACGCGATTGCAAATTGGATAGTCAACCAAACCGACGGCCACATGCTCCTTACAGGATATTCGGATTTTTACTCTAGTTTTCGCCGACAGGAAATGAATTGGCTTCTCGATAATCTAACAAGCCATATACAATTAAATGATGACCAAGTCTTTGCTTCAGATAGTTTTGATCCAGGAAGACCCTGGTACTGTGACATTGACAATGTCTTACCCGGAACTGTGACGTATGGCATTACGACCGGCGTGAATAAGATCCGAATGTTTTCCACCAGCAGCTTATGGTATACAGATCCATCGGCGATCACTAACATCACCTTTGGCGACCCGACCTTCTATCAAGACTTTCCAGGGAATCCACCGCCACCTGTTGTCATCTATGATACCACTGCAGATACAACCGGTGGAGATTCGATACCATTGATGGCTGTGGAAACGATTGGTGATTCTCGAATTTATGTATCGGGTACGACCTTCTTTAGCAATTTCGATTACGGAGCCACCGACATGAAAAACGACCTCCTTGTTAGGCAAGCCATCGAGTGGTTACTGAATACGTCCTTACAAGCCATCGATGTATATGGTCCAATCATTTCGAATGTAGCAAACAACCCACCGACCCCTACGGGAGGGCAGCCTTTTACCATCACTGCAACGGTAAATGACACGGCAGGTGTAGAGAACGTCACAGTATTCTATCAACTGGACAATGGACCTGAACAAACCCTTGCAATGACCCAACTCCTGGACGCGGATTATCAGGCAATTATTCCAGGAACCGAAACGGCTCTGAGAACCAATATCACCTATTACATCAAAGCTTATGACACGAACAATAACTGGCGGAAAACCGTTTCCACCACATTAGACGTTCTCCCCGGTTTTGCCATAAATCCATTACTACTCTATGCCATTCCAATAGCAGCAGCAATTGTAATCATAGTAGTGGTCACAGTTGTGGGATATTGGTTATATCATAAAAAATCAGTAGGCTAGACACATTCACCCATAGAGAACTTCTTTGAGGTACTTGTTATTCTATTGGCACCTATTATTAACAGATGCTACTATTTCTTTGAAAGCATTTAACGTAGAGGTCTTTAAAGATTTAAAGCTTAAAAGGAAAACAGCGGTATTGGGAAATATAGTGATTCGTCATAAAAGTATTAGTTGTATTTGGCCATCCCAATCCGCAATCGTTTAATCGTGCCGTTCTTGACTCCTTTACAAAAGGACTCGAAGACGGCGGACACGAATTCGAAGTCTCAGACCTGTATGCCCAGAATTTCAATCCCAGCTTCCAACTTGAAGATTTCGCTCAATTCCAAGGCAAACCCATGTCTGCTGATATCCAAGCCGAGCAAAAGAAATTAGTCAACGCTGATGGGCTAGTCATCATTGGGCCAGTCCTCGGATGGTTTGTACCTGCAATCCTTGAAGGATGGCTCCAACGCGTGTTTTCCTGGGGATTCGCCTGGACTGCCGATAGGGATGGCATGCATGGTCATCTAACACAAGAAAAAGGAATGTACATCTTTACAACAGGTAACCCTGAAGAATTCTATAAGACAAAAGGCTTAGGCAACGCCATGGGCAATATTCTCAATTCCACAATGTCAGAATGTGGAATTAAATCTGTAAACATTGTCTACCTTTATTCCGTTGCATCTGTTGATGATGCCACTCGCAAGCAATATCTAGAGAGCGTTTATCAGCTTGGAAAAGAATTCTAGTTATCCTGAATTTCAAGATTCTTTTGGGGCATCCAGTTTCTGAATTTCGTTGAAAAGGTATTCGACGTTCTGAAATGTATTCGATCGTTTTACGTCAACACCGAGTTGACGAGCAATTGGTTCCACCTTTAATCAGAAATCCCTGGCGGCGACAATCATTAATTCCGGAATCATCTTCACGGGAATGTATTTCTGCTTCACAAGAAGCCCCATACTATCAAAAATCGTTCCTACCGAGATAAATTGTGCAAAATTTTTAGATCACCATACTTCTTCCAAAATTCTTCACTATCTTTCCATGGCCATTTAGTGATTATTTCAAGATAATGCTCGAGAAATTTTGTATTGAATGCTTGAAGCTGATATTGAAGGAACAGCCCGGCATTTCGATCCTTTGACCAATCCTTGGCAGACTGCAATCCTAAAATTACACCAACCACGATGCTAATGACAGCAATAATAACCCTAATCTGTTCAAGTGTGAGAGGAAATTGCAATTCGAATACACCCAAGGGCACTTTTCCTATATCACCATTAATAATTTTTGAGTTGACTGAGCACTCCTTTCAGAGATGATTTACAACAAGAAGGATTAACAATTAAACAGCATTTCCCAATCTTGTTTTATTTTTTTCAGTGGAGTTCCCCGCACTTGAATACGATCGTAATCAGATTCCCCAATTTCTCTTTCCGCCGCACGTAAAAGATAATTTATGTCAAAGGGGTCGAGCCCAGCAATTTTTGCAGCAATGCAATCAAGGGCCAGCGGGTCTTGACTGGCAAGAATTGTATTGAGGGGAACGGGTTTCTCGGCTCGTGTGGTGGTCATATTTACGTCATTGCTAACAATAAACCCATCAATGATGTTGAGAGTCGGTTTGAATACCATGTTCACATCAACTAATCCATCTGCAAGGTTGGCATGAATTCGTTTCCTTTCACCACGAGGTCTCCACCATTGGCGATATGCCGGATGATAATATTCCCCATCTGGTTTCCAAAATTGACGGGAACATTCAACCGCCATTCCAGAAGGTCGAGTCGATGAGTATTCACCCTTGCCAGGAACTGCTCCCAATAGATTCTTTACTGCTAGACTTACCCAGTCACTTCTTTGCGGAATCCGTTTATAGAGTTTAAGCTTGGGCACATTAATCAACACGTCGCACTCGAGAATCAGGTTCGGAACATTCAACTGCTGAACGACTACACCATTTGGAACTTCAATGTTTGTTGTTGGAGATGTATTAAGGTCCACAAATTTGACATCGTAATCCTTCAGAAGGTTAGTGTAACCACAACTCATGAAAGCCAGATGTGTATTAATTCCACCAGAACCTTCACCAATAATTATTTCTGAAGGGTTCGCGGTCTGACACAACTCAATTATTGTTCGGATAACTGTCGGATCAGTTGTAAACCCAGTAAAAGGGTGCAATGCAAACACTAGGTTGGGTTTGATAACCACCTTATCCTCTGGTTGAACAAAAGCGTTCATCCTGTCTAGAAGTTTAATCGCTTCCCGGACTGCGAATCGAACATCCTCATGTTGCACAATGGACACAATTGTCTTTGTTTCCTGCTTCACCATTTCAGCACCCGATTCTCTATGACTTTCAATCCTATCATTTTTATTTGGTCCCCACCCCTCCATAGTAATGCGAATTTAACAAATTGATACAGAGACAAGAAACAAAAAAAGGAGAGGCGTCTTGGATATTTCCAAGCGCCAATTTGTTTCGCCTTTCATTGTTTCTTAGGTTATTTTAACCGGACCCAGAGCAACACCTTCCATTGGAACACCATTAACAACTGAGGTCCAGGTTATTTGACCATGCATGTGTACCCGGCGACCTACCAAACCATCATATTCTCCATCTGCGTAGGTTACTTCACCGTTCATTCGATACTTCCAGTTGGCAAACCCCGTTAATCCACTGTCAATACCTGCGATTATACCATCCTCTGTCACAATTACCCAGTCTTCAGTGAAGAAATGGACATTACCTACATCTCTCCCTGGACCGCCATAACCTGTGGCCCAAAATGTCATTACTCCTTCGAGATCTCCATGAATGGTTCCGTTCCATATGTATACAGTTGGATCGCTCCAAAATTCAGAATTGAAGTAGACTTCGATTGTACATTTATACGGTTTCGCTTGAGCAGCTGGGACAAAGCCCATGAAGAACATTAATGCAAGGAGAGAGACACCGAGTATTTTAGATATACTAAATTTATTCAGCATGTTCACCTCCCGAACCGTTTTTAGAAACCAACGAACGTGGAAGACTGCTTTTTCACAGCAGCACAATACACAAGATTACTCGTGTTCACTGGTGTATTGCTGAGGGTGATTTATTTGCCCATAATTTCAATTGATGGGAACAAACTAGGTCCGAAAATTACAAAAACACAGCTTTTTTGTAAGAAATTAATTGCGTCCTTTAAGAAATTTGACCGCAGAAAGGGAATTTTTTAATAAGCTACAGGATATAATTACAGTAATGTAGGGAATGAGGCCAAATAGCTAGTCTCTTGCTTTGTTTAGAGGGTAATTGGACTTCCTTTTCCAAGCGATACGTGGTGAAATGATTGGACCCTCAAGATTTTGCACTGATTCGTGAACTCAACTATAACTCGAGGGTGTCTTATCAAACACTGGCTAACAAATTTGCACTCTCTACGAATACTATTAAAAAGCGTCTCAAAAAACTTCGTGATCAAGGCGTGTTAAGAAGAGCTGTGGTGGTTTTAAGTAGGGCGATGCTCGGTGTTGAAGATGTTGTTTCGGTGATTTCGACCGATGGTTCGGAAAAGGGAGCTGAGCTGATGCACCAAATTGGGGCTCAACCCACGTCGTGTGAGGTGTATCGAACTGGTGATCGCCGCTATGAGCTATGGGCTCAGGTTGGAGGGTCAAGTGAGGCTTTTGGACTCAAGCGATTTCTAGAAAACCTCGATTGTGTAATTGATGTAGAAATGCGCCCCATAGTCTTTGTGTTTCCTAATATGCCCCCCGACTATTTTATGAATTCTCCCGGAAAGAAAGTAACATTTTCCAAGGTTCAATTACAAGTCTTATGTCATTTGATTGAAGATTCTCGGATGCCGGTCTCACAGCTTGCCCAACGGACTAAATTGACCTCGAGAAGAGTACGAAAAATTCTTCAGGATTTGCAAGAGGGGGGCGGTGTCCATTTCATAACCGGGTACGACATATTTGCTGCAGGGGACATGGAATATCGATTGAAAATTTGGTTTGACTCAACACAAATTTCGGGTCGGAACCTCGCCACACAGATAGCAGTTCTTTATCCGGCTGAATTTTGGTGGTCAAGTATCACCACCAATGAACCCATTTTGGATGTGGGTTTAGTCATTAAAGATGCCAATCAAGTGCCTCCCATAATTCATCAAATCAAAACAAATTCATATATCACATCAATCGAAGATTTCGTTACTTATCCACGACATGTACAATGTACATTTCCTTGTTTTCAGCGTCTGAAAGAGATGATCGAGAAAGCCGACTTATGATTTGAAATGCAGAATATCATTTTGTGCTAGTTTTTTCATTTAACAGTTCTTAGAAATGTTTATAGCCAATCTCTTTTGGTTTTTCTTCCATGAAAGCACTTGTTATTTATGACACAAAGTTTGGCAACACTGAAAAGGTTGCAAATGGCATTGCAGAAGTTCTTAAGGCAGAAGCCATCAAAGCATCCGATGTTGAAGTCTCCACTCTCAAGGAGTATGACGTGATTGTTTTTGGCAGTCCAACGCAAGCATGGAATATGTCCGGAGGGATGAAAGGGCTTTTTAAGAAGTTGCAAGGTGATTCCTTTTTGGGTAAAAAAGCGGCGACCTTTGACACTAGATTCAAATCGCGGTTTGCTGGGAGCGCGGCAAAGAAAATACAGAGTAAGCTCTTAAAACTCGATTTTGAAATTGTTATGGAACCAGTGAGCTTCATCGTTATCGGAAAGGAAGGGCCACTCGCTGAAGGTGAGATGGAAAAAACTAAGGTTTTTTCTGCTTTGATTTCGTCTTGAGGGTTGAGCTGATTAGGTAGGATTCAGAATACAATAATTCACCTAAGCCAGATTAAAAAATAATCTATCGCCTGGCTAGTAGGAGAAGCAGATAAAGATAACAAAGGGCTGTTAGCCATCCTGAGATTCTTTTGGAGGTTCTTTGAACGAAAAAGACATCACGATTTCGAATTCACGGTTCTGTTTCAAGAAATTAATGATTTGATCCACCTTCGAAGGGCACATTTTACGTAACCGTTCAGCAGCTTCTGCATCTAGACCAAAATCGTCCCGTCGCTGAATTTCGGAAGCAACCTTTTCTTTTGCGACTGGAGCCGCGATATCCAAATCATTTAGAGTTATATTTTCCGATTCTAGCTTGTTGGTTAGGGCACCGTACTCTTTGTTGATCTGTTGTAATAATGCAAGTTTTTTGTTTAAATCCGAAACCAGACTATAGGCGCATAAGGATGCCGCACAGCCCATGAGGTTGTCCACAACATGGTCTTTCGGATCGGCTGACATATTATCACAAAAGATATCATGGAACTGGTGAGTCAAAAGAATTGTCATTCAGATTTTTTGTTTTTTGATGGCAACTGAAATGGATAGAATACGTTAAAGGAAACACCTGAGTGCATGTTATCCTGATTCATCGAATATTTTGTTGACAAATTTGAATCCACGATTTTCTGTAGGATTGCTTTCATTGGAAAAACACATTTTGCTGGGTTCTTCTTTTGAATATTTCAGGCAACCCCAACATTGGCTGAAAATACAAACCTTATGCTTGTCCCTATGCTCTCTGCATAATTCAACAGCTTTCCCCATAGGAATATTGTTTGGCATAAAACAACATTTTTCGCAAGAAACATAATTATTTTGTGTCATCGTTGAATAGAACGATTCGGTAGCGTACCCTGCCCTCCTTCAGCTTCCGAATCGCTTCGTTTACCTCCGTCATGGGCATCAACTCCACTTTGGGCACGATGCCGTGCGTCTGTGCGAACGAGAGCATCTCCCGCATTGTGGCTCGATTGCCAAGGAAGGAACCGGTAATCGATAGTTGGTGTGCCACAAGGTCAGTTGGATTAAGCGCCACCTCTGGGAAGCCGATAAGGACGAACCTCCCATTTTTCTTCAAGGTGTTCAATAACGGCTCCCAATTGATTCTTCCGGAGGCAGTGCATAACAATAAGTCGAAGCCGAACTCAACCTGCCGCAAGCTTGTCTGGTCGTTCGAAACGATGAAGTGGTCTGCGCCGAAGGCAAGCGCCTGCTTCTTCTTCTCTGGAGAGGAGGAAATGGCGGTGACTTCGTAGCCGAGAGCGCTGGCGAACTGTAATGCAAGATGGCCCAGCCCTCCTACGCCGATGATGCCAATTTTCTGAGCGGGTTGCACTGCGTATGATCGGAGTGGGGAGTAAACTGTAATCCCGGCACACATGAGTACCGCAGCCACCTCGGAGGGCATGGCGTTAGGCAATGGGTAGGCAAAGCGGCTATCCACAAGGACAGACGACGAGAAACCACCATAGGGAACCCAGGTTCCCGACGCGACAATGTCCAGGCAGAGCTGTTCTTCGCCCTTTAAGCACCACTCACATTTCATGCAAGAACGGCCCTGCCAGCCTATACCAACTCGGTCTCCTTCCTTCAAGTCAGATACCGCGTGGCCCACATCCGACACGTGCCCAACAATCTCGTGACCAGGGACAAAGGGAAAGGTGGTTATTCCGTAGTAGTCGTCGATGGCGTGGATGTCGGTATGGCACAAACCGCAGTGCGTGACCGAGACACAGACATCATGTTCCCCCAGTTTGGGCGGTTTGTAGGTGAATGGCTCGAGCAGCCCTCCCACCGTTCTCGTTGCGTATCCCAAGCCCATCTTGCGTGGTATGCCATCAGCTCCGGGGGATTCTGGGTTGCTACGGAATATAAATGTGGTAGTTTTTAGGAACCGAGCTCACCTACTCAAAAAAGGCAAGCAGATGATGCTAAGACGCGGTCATTCATACAGAGCACAAGAAGTTAACATATTTCCGGGTTCGTGCAAAACGAAAATACTGGTTCTTTTCATGGCTTCAATCCAATTGTAGAAAATCGATTGGAGAAGAGTAAACCAGGATTTGACTTTTGGTGAGTTTACTTGGAATAGTGTGCGGATTAGCCTAGGTGGAGTTTTTTTCTAAAAGTTCTTTCAGATTCTGCAAAGCCTTTGCCATCCCTTTTTTCATATCCTTGCTAACCTTCAGTTTATTTAAGATCTTTCCGAGAATTGAATATGGTAAAACATATCGCAATTCATATGTGAGTTCAGTACCGGCTTCCACTTTTCTTAGAGTCCAGGTTACAATCATTGAAACGTCACCTGAAGTTGTGCGCCATGCATATTTTTTGCTAGGTATCCACTCTGTTGTTTCAATATCCCATTCAGCTTGAGTTCCCCCTGCCACTCCAACATAGTGAACAGTTGATCCGACCCCAATAGGTTCCTTTGAAGTGATCCTGGCTTCTTTAATTAACTCGTTCCATTCTGGCACTTTTGTACGATCTGTTAAAAATGTAAATACATCTTCGGGTGATGCCTTTATCACAGTAGACTTTTCTATTGTATGGGCTCGTATTTTCATTAATTCGAGATTAATTGTATTTAGGAGCTTTCGCAATTCTTCTTCGTGATGTTTTTTTGTCTCTAATAAAGCGGAAAGGGCTTTTTGAACCGATGGCGATTCGCATGAAGTTAGACATTTTCCATATGCTTTTTGGTAAAAGCTAAAGGATTCTCTTTCATGGGCAATTCCAATTGATAGAAGTTCAGCTATCTCCTCAAGTTCTCTCTCTCGAGCTTGTCCCTTTTTTTTCTTCATCATAATTCATCACCTATTACTTAAAGTCTCAGAGAAATACTATTTTTCCTCCATAATTCCCAAGCATCACACTTAGAGGCACAAGGCTTATGCTTAAAGCCAAATAAACAAAGCTCATACTGGTTGTATTTATTAGAATATTTGGATCCAATGTTCGCCATACAAACGCTAAAAAAATGACTAGCACGAGCACAAAAGTAAGTAATATTTTCCGTGAAAATACTTTAGTCATACGACTTTCATAAGTAACTTTCCAGCTGAAAATCCCAGAAAATCCTGCAACTGGTCCTGCCAATAGGCCAAGCAATAACATGAAATACGATGCAAATTCGAAAAAAACTTCACGAGTCAATAAGAATAGAAAAGCCAGTAGCGGCACAATGACCGAATATGCGAGAGAAAAGTGAACTACCATAGAATGCATATGAAGCTTCTGTATCCTGTTCACAAATTTCTGTCTAGTATATCCTTCTTGAATTAGTTCACCAACAACTTCAAACTTCATCAATAATTCTTCAGTATGAGGTGCATTCATAATACTCATTGTCAAATCATTACCAGCGGTATGTGCCCCTGGATGGTTCCCTTTCTTCCATAAAGGGCTCTTGGAGACATCATAAATTACTCCTTTGTAGGCGATATATGCCGGTCTTCCTTCCTTTCCGTCGAATTCTTTCAATTGGGAAGTAGTTAACTGAATCTGTTTCTTTTCGAGCTGACTCATTGATTTTTTCTCTCAATTTCCACTTGAATTACCCATCAACGATCAAAATACACATAATCGCATGAGGAAGATTTCCGCGAATCAATCTAATTTAATTAAATAAATCTTTTGGAACTATATATTGAGATTTTTGAGACATAGCTGAAAATTTCCGAAGATGCGCGTGAACACCTGCACGCAGGCATCTACCATGTGAGATTGACAGTGGTCTAAAAATATTTTGAACAGTGATGCATCCCGTTTCACTTCTTTGGCGAGGTGCAGTCGGTTCTTGAATCTAGCTGGTGTCATGCCTACCTTGCCCAACGGCACGGCGGCTATAACCGTTTTTGCTTATGCCCACCACTATCGTCATTTGTGACTTATGGTTTATTACCCTAACGGGCAGAGGAAAGACAAACTAGAACTACTTTTTTGAACCAGTTGCTCTATTTCCGATGAGAGTGGAGTTGGGTGAAATGGGATTGAAGGAGTTCTAGTGGGAGCCTCCATTTGAGTTGAATCAAGAGTTCTTTTAGTCTAATTCGGCTAAAGAGCCATGTAGGAAATGTGGTGGTGACACATTTCGAGTCGTCTTCGATTATTCGCTAGTGAGCTATTATGAAATTGAGGCTAGTGATAAAGAATTAGATGGAGAGCTCTTGAACGAGGTAGTGTTCCAAGAGTTGTAATCAGTTTTTGGGATTCGTTTCAAGACATGGAATCTTTGTAAGGATGTCCAATTTACTTAAATTTCTAGTCAGGAGTCCAGACATACTGACGCCATTCACAGGTTTTTTTGAACGTGGTTTTGGATTCTGCACGCTGCATGGTAACAAAGTTGTATCATGGAGTCTGACAGATTGTGTTAGTGGAAGTGCGTGTGAAATTGGCATACGAACGCACCCGGAATATCGACGACGCGGACTCGCCACTATCACAGCCGCCGCCACGGTTGACTATGCCCTCTCACATGGTTATTCTCAGGTCGGCTGGCACACCAACATCGAAAACTATGAATCTATTGGTGTAGCTGAAAAGGTTGGCTTAAAGAAAACACGTGAATATATCTGGCACTACTTCATGAATAGCTAACAGTGTTCAGAATTGTGGCATCTCTTGTCTTGTGGAAGATAGCACGTACGAATAGATCACCAGGAGTGTTATGCCGTGATGCTCTTAGTTATTTCTTCGAGGCCCTTTGTGATTCTATGTTCCGTAAGCCCAATTTCCTTTTCTGAATAGCCTAATGCTAAAGCCAAAAGTTCTGTGTAGTAAAACGTCGGAATGTTATACTCTTTGCCGGTCTTCCTCTGTTCTACTAACTGACCCGAATCGAACTGCATGTAGCAAAGAGGGCAAAGAACGGCGATACAATCTGCACCAGCCATATTAAGAGCATCTAGTTTTCCTACCAAAGCGGATCTGGAAATGTCATCATTGATGTCACGCATAGGCCCTCCGCAACAGACGTGTTGTTTGTCATGAGGTACGTTCTGCGCTCCGATCGCTTCTATTAATTTTTCAAAACCCATTGGTTGATTTGGTTCATCAAGAGTTGTTGAAAATGCAATATCCATCAAGTGACACCCATAGTGAGCTGCCACTTTCACTTCGCGGAGAGGTTTCTTCACACTCTCTCTTATTCTTTGGATTCCCACATCCTCAATCAAAATTTGATAGATGTGTTTTACATCCGACACTCCCTTATACTTTCGACCAGCCTCTCCAATAACGTCATTCACTAGGTTTTTTAGTTGATAGCTATTCTTCAAAGCTGTATTTGCATGGAACAAGGTGCTAAGACATCCACCACACAACACCATCATATCTAATCCCATCTCTTCAGTGACACTAATGTTTCGGGCAGCAATCGATAGATGCGTTAAAGGGCTAATATTCTGCATACTAAAGGGCTCAGGACAACATGTGACGGAATTCATGTCAATAAGTTCTATATTGAAGTGACTGGCAACTAGTCTAGAGGCTTTCTCTAAATGAGGGTATCTTCCAGTGACTATGCAACCAGGGAACAAACTAAACTTCTGAGACATCGATTAGTCCTCCTTCTTCCAGATCTTCACTTTAGCTATCCTTCCAGCTACCTCAGTAGTACTAATGATTTTTTCCAGTTCATCGAAAGCATCAGGAGGAATCGGTGGCAGCGTGAACTCCTCTCTCTTCCTCATCGTAGCAGAAGAAACTTTGGAAGGTCTAGCTAATTTACGAATGTTTGATATTCGATCAAAAATCTGCTGAGGCATCTTTAATGCCATCACATTCATATCATGTCGACGGGGTGGAGCCTTAAACCCTTTCTTGAGGATGAATCTTCGATTAGTCATAATTCCCGGTTCCTCAAATGCCAGTGCCCTAGATATCGGGCAGCTTTCCACACAGGCGGGTATCTCTCCCTCGGCTAATCTGTCATAGCATAGGTCGCATTTAGTCACAGTATTTTCCATGACTTTAATGACATCAAATGGACAAGCAGATAGACACAGAAGACACTTGATGCATTTGTCATCGTCAATTCGTACAACTCCTTCGGTGGTTCTTCGAATCGCCTCTGCAGGACAGTTCGAGATACAAATACTCTCACAATGCCTGCAGATATTCGGAATTGCCAATACGTTACCAATGACCCTGATTCGTGGTGGTACGCCCTCTTGAATGGCTGCAAGTAAGGTTTTCCCATCGGACTTGGTCACAGCGCATTGGAATGTACAGATTCTGCACGCTTGGCATTTTTCAGGGTCCGCAATTATAGTCCGAGCTACCATACATTGAGTCCCTCCGTCAAATCCCCAGTTTTTGCCGCTTCTTCTTAATATGGTCGATCATAAACTGGACAGCCTTCTTTGGATCTGGCTCCACTACGACTTTCCCACCGAGAAGGTCTTCAGCTGTACTCGTTAGCAGCTCTGTTACTAACTTGCTACCAAGGACTGGCGGCACTACGCCTAAGTGAACAGGTAGCCCAATCGAAACAGCCCAAGTGCCAATAGCCAGGGCTTTCTCAGTCATTGCTTCAGGAGCCGAAGCTACCACTGGTAAATCACTGATGCTTACTTTTAGTTTGTCAGCCAATGCAGCTAATACTTGATGAATACGACTGTTGTCTACGCATGACCCCATGTGAAGGCACGGAGGTAGGGGTTTATCTAGTCCTACGGCGTTTCCAATAGCTGATAGGACTGCAGCTAGAGTATTTCCAGCATGCTGTTCTGTAGCTACTGGTGCCATGAGGCCTGCCTTAGCGGCGGCAACCGCCCAACAGCCTGTACCAACAACTAGGACATTGTTCTCGATGAGCTCCTTGGCAATCGCAGTATGGAGAGAGTCTTGCGTAACCTTTATGTTATTGCATCCAACGATTCCGACTACTCCAAGAATGTTACCATTAGCTATATTCTCGATTAAAGGTTGAAGAGGATCTTTTGAATCCAGATTCGAAAGTGCAGATATCAGTGCCTCTGCTGAAAAGCCCCCCATCATTTCAGATTTCTCTTGCGGAATACTTACTCTAGTTGGATCTCGGTCCCCGTAGTTCTCAATAGCTTTCTCAACGATGTTTCTTGCAATGTCATCTGCTTTCTCTTCAGAAAACTCTAAGTGATCAGCTCCCGGAATCTTGCCTATGGGCGAGGTTGTAATCACTTTTGTGTGATAACATTTTGCCATATCCACAATTGAAGGCATTATGCATTGCACATCAACTGCAATGAGATCAACTGCACCTGTGGCGATAACAAACTCTTGACCCAGATAATTGGTGGCTAAAGGCACCCCTTGGCGCATCAGTACTTCATTGCCACTACAACAGATTCCTACGACATTAATGCCAGCCTTAGCTCCTGCTTTCTTACCTGTGTCATCCAGTTTGCCAGCCCATTCAACTATCTTCTCACTTAGTAGCGGAACATGACCGTGCACTACAATGTTTATGGCATCTTCTCTGATTACCCCAAGATTCGCTTCAGATACTACTGGCTGGGGAGTGCCGAACAGAATGTCTTGAAGGTCAGTTGCTAATTGGAGTCCCGCATAGCCGTCGACCAAGGAAAGCTTAATAGCTCCTAGAATGAGGTTGACGGGATCAGCATCTACTCCCATCGTTGTTCTATGCATCGCTTCCACAATATCCAAGGGCCCATTCATAGGCGTAACTCCAAGATTCATCCACGTTTCCTGGCATTTTTCTGGTGCATGCAATGTCAACCAGGCTAGTGGTCCATGCAAGTCTGTGAAGTTCTTTTCCGCTGCTTCAGCGAATTTGAGGGCCATCTCCTTCGTGGGCAATGACGTGTCAATTCCAAGCTTTCCAGCAAGACCCTTGAGTTTACCTTCATCCTTAATGGAATATGGAGCCTGACCCTTAGCCGCTTTCACCAAGACTTCTAGTGTATGGCGTGCGTGGTCTAGATGAGCGCTTGTGCCTCCGGCTAAAGATCGTACGAAGTTCCTCGCAACCATTGTATCCGCCGTGGCTCCGCACGAGCCTTTGGTAGGTTCTTCTCCGAAGGGGTCAATCTTGCAGGGTCCTTGCATACAGTTATTACAGCACAAACCCAATTCGCCAAAACCGCATAAGGGCAATTGGGCCTCGTACCTATCAAAAACTGTAGTTGCCTCTTGAGGGATCTCCCTGCGAACTTGTTTGACTGCTTTATCTATTGTTGTTACATTTTTTTCCATTCATATCCATCCCTTTGAGGTAATCGGAAACTAAGCTTTTGATTAGTATATAAATATATATCAAGTAATTCACACTTACCCGTAAGCCTGTCTCCCATAGGATGGCTCCGACTAGGGCACTCCGATGGTCGTTGCCACACGCTTGGAGAAATGCCTTCAAGTCCTCCTCACTAATCAATTGTCGGCGCAGTTGTTTACGGTTATTATTCCGAGG
>CAYFXC010000013.1:46419-58206 GCA_964347045.1 uncultured archaeon | reverse complement strand
ACTATCTTGCAGAGTGTGAGGTTGTAGGTTCGCAGGGTCGCTACGAGCTAGGTAACTTTCTCCGGGGGCTTGAAGGCGTCACAAAGGTGAAACTCTCAACCTTATTATTTCCAGCAATCGTAATAAACCCACTTAGTAAGATTTTTAGATATGGCCAGAAAGCGACCTTTTCTCATAATCAGCTGCGGGTATTGCGCTGCTTGACCATCGATGCGCGGATGCCAGTCCCTCAGATTGCTCGGCAATCGAAGCTATCGGCAAAAACGGTTCGGAAACTCCTCAAGGAACTCTATGAGAGTGGTGCGGTGCATTTCACAATCCGAACATTACATCAACCATCAGGTTGGTATTGTTTAATTCTTCGCATTCACCTGCGTGAAAGTGTCGCTGAATTAGCTGAAATTGAAGAATGGCTTGCTGAGAAATGCTTCTATTCTTATTCCCATTCAAATCTAATCGTCGAAGAACCTGTCCTGTGGGCATATTTTGTTATGGAACAATTTCGGTGGGTTGAACCAATCGCAAGGCTTGTTAAGGTAGCACCTTGGGCTAAGGATGTGGATATTCTCATCCGGTTGCAAGTGCGGCTTTATAAGGGGCTGTCCCATCTCCGCCTTGAAGAGCTACTCACTGAAGCCGGCCTGTAACTACTCAATGGAAGCAAAGTTCGAAATTTATGGAAAATACGAGTATTCCACTTTGGGAACCTATCGGTCTACAAACTGTATTATTTGAATCGATTTCTGAGCTTTTTAGGCATTGAGTTGTTCAAGGCTATTGAAATACTTCTGTACCAGAACCTCAGCTACTTACACAGCGTTATTGCTGGGAAACTGAGTTTTACGTGCAATTGGAGGTCTGAATGTGGAGTACTCAGATTTACTTAAGGCATATCATAAGCTCCTCACCGTATCAAAGGATCAAGTCCGCAAAAATGAGTGTTCTAATTTTACTGTATTGCTTTTGGGAACAATTATTCAGCCAATCTAACCCTCATGCCAAAACACAGTGAGGTTGGATTCAGTTCGAATGTGCTCACTGGTTCGAACACAAGGGGCGGTTACTAGGTTGACATTCTGGTTTCCCGTCTTATAATGCTGTGTACTTTTGTAAATCTGTGACTTCACGCCAGCTTATATGTCACCGTCTGCCATCTTGCATCTGGTGGAGGTTGTCCTCACAATTGGAGGGTGATAAAAAATGGCTGGTAAGAAAGAAACCAGACACACACAGAAGAAAGTTGGCGAAATGACCGTCGCTGAACGTGCTGTGACAGGAGCCAAAAACCCACGAGGTACTTCCCGTGATCGAATCAATTTCGCCGTCGTCACCTCACGACACTAAGCACGCTTACAACTTGGGAATCCGAACAAACACACGAAGGACACAGATCTTGGACATTGACCAAAGCTGGGTCTTCAGGGTAACAAAATCCTACCACTCCACATCCGTTGTCCAAAAAAACCCATTGCCACCCCTTTCCTTTGGAGCGGGAAGTGCCGAAATGGAGGGTAAGGAACCTTGAAGACTCGGCTAACTTTGTTCATGAACAAGGCGCTGACGTGATCTATCTCTGCTTCTAAAGTGGCTGTTTGTTGGGAGGCGTGTTCTTCCCTTTTTTATGTTTTACATCAGGGATTTTTTGTTCAGTTTTCTTTGAATGGAGTAATTAGCAGTTTTTTTCGATTTTTCTATTTACAATAAGTCGGGTCATCTTTAACACTTTCTTTACTGTTTTCGATTCAAAAAAAGGGTCCTAATATTTTTATGCAACATTAGGCGAGTTAGTTGTTTATGGTCAGAATGGCAATGGAGCCGACCCTTTCCGATGGATTCGTGTCGGATTCCATTACCGTTTTGCCAATTAATGAAGGTCTGGGAAATGGCGTGGCTATTGGAGACCCGATTGGAGTACCTCGAAGGGAGGGAAAGAGTTGAATTTTAGAAAAGTCCGAAGCTTGAAAAGACTGGTTTTTGTGGCGGTATTGGTGTCGGCGTTAGGCTTGGTCACGGTGGTCGATGTGCCTTCTCATATCGTAAACACTGCTGCTGGTTATCTAGCCGATGGTGTTCGTAACGAATCCTCGGATTCTATTTTTAGCACTGAGAACAGTGCTGCTGAACATACTGCACGTGTAAAAATCGGTTATGAGGATCTTTTTCCTGTGACAGCTGCTGCTCCCAGTGGCACTCGATACAGGATTGATGTCGACTATAGTGGTGTTCGGAATTGGTGCGATGCTGAAAAGGCATTCTGGGATCGCGATGATGATGATTTGTGCTGGGCGGCAACTGCTTCTAATGTCTTAGAGTGGACCGGTTGGGGTTTGGTCGGTGGAATGGATAACACAGATGAGATATTCGCCCATTTTCAGGACCATTGGACCGATAAAGCAGGTTCTACGAGATATGCCTACAATTGGTGGTTTGACGGCACAGAAATAGTCCCCGATTCTAGTTTCGCATCTGTTAATGTTGCAGGCGGCGGTAACTTCTGGTCAACATGGGAATACCTGGCCTATTTTGAATCTGCAGATGATGAGAGTAATATCTTACCGGCGATTGATAAGTTCTTGCGAGCTGGATATGGAATTGGATTAAGTATATCCTACACAAATATCTGGGGGACGCGTCGAGGACATGCTATCACTTGCTGGGGGTTCAATTATGATACTTCGTATCCAAAATCCGATTCTAGATATTACAAAGGAATCTGGATTACTGACTCCGATGATAACAAGAATTATGATATGTTTCGTCCTTGGCGTGATGCTCATGAATTTCCTAACAAATTGCAGTACTATGAAGTGTACAAGTCTGGTGGTAAATGGCACATCAGGAATTACTCATTTCTGAATATCCGAAAGTGGCACATTGAAAGAATCTATGCATTAGGTGCAGGTCCGGGTATTCCGCCGAAAGTAGATGCAGGCGCAGATCAAACCGGTGTACTTGAAGGAAGCAGAGTATATTTCAATGGAAATTTCTCTAATCCTGGAGAACGTTGGAGACATTCCTATGCATGGGACTTTGGCGACGGTACACCCAGTGTGACTGGAACATTAAAACCCTCCCATGTCTTTCCCGAGAACGGAGTGTATACCGTCACTCTGTCGGTTACTGATGAACATGGTGATGTAGGAACAGATACGATTCAAGTTACGGTTCTTGACCATCATCCTACAGCTGATTTTAATTGGAATCCCTTCACTCCGGTTGAGGGTTATGTGATTTCTTTTCATGACCTTTCTGTCTCATCTTTTGATGATATTGTGGCTTGGAGTTGGAACTTTGGCGATAATGTTGGTACTAGCACAGTTCAACATCCAACATACACATTTGTTGAGGATGGAACTTACCTTGTGACCTTGACTGTCACTGATGATGATGGATCAACAGATACGTACTCAACGACAGTGACCGTGCTGAATGGGGCACCTATAGTAAATGCAGGCGTAGATCAAACAGTTGATGAAGGTGACACCGTCGCCTTCTCTGGTGAATTCTGGGATCCCGGCATTCTTGACACTCATACTATTGAGTGGAACTTTGGAGATGGGTCTCCTATTGTCTCTGGGACGTTAACACCCACGCATATCTATCTTGAAAATGGTGTTTACACTGTCATCTTGACTGTAGTTGATGACGATGGAGGAATAGGTACAGGAACAATCATCGTGATTGTTAGCAATGTGGCTCCCTTGGTGGATGCGGGGCCAGATCAGGATGCCGATGAGGGCGCTGAAGTGGTCTTTATGGGGAGTTTCACTGACCCCGGCATTCTTGACACTCATACTATTGAGTGGAACTTTGGAGATGGGTCTCCTATTGTCTCTGGGACGTTAACACCCACGCATACGTTTGGAGACAATGGTGTGTATACAGTGATTCTTACGGTGACCGACGATGATGGTGGAGTTGGAACAAATGAACTGCTTGTCACAGTGTTCAATGTAGCCCCCACGATGACTACACCTGTTGATTTGACTCAGCCAAATCCCCAATTTATTCTCCCAATAGTCCATACATTAGCATTCACTGTCAGCTTCTCTGACCCTGGCTGGTTAGATGTTCACACAGCAACATGGGATTTTGGCGACGGAATAGTAGTACTTGGAATTATCACCGAAGAGAACCTTGAACCCGATGCAACCGGAACCGCACTAACCGAACACGCATTTGCGTATCCTGGAACCTATACGGTGACAGTAACAATCACAGACGATGATGGCAGTTCAGTATCTCTTACGATACAGGTCACAGTAAATACCGCCAATGACGCCCTCTTCGATATCAACCAGCTCATTCAAGCTCTGCCCGACAACGCATTCAAAAATAATCCAACACAACGAAAGAACGCGTTCAACAACATGTTTCGAGCAATTGCAAAAATGCTGGACAACAAGGTATATCGCTGTGCCCTAGAAGACTTGCGACACAATATCCGTGGAAAGATGGATGGTCAAGTTGATGGAAAACCCCAGAACGACTGGATCATAAATCCAGAGGCACAACAAGAGCTTTGCATGAAGATCGATGATTTAATCGAATACC
The DNA here is from genome assembly GCA_964347045.1 of uncultured archaeon. Lineage (GTDB taxonomy): Archaea > Asgardarchaeota > Hermodarchaeia > Hermodarchaeales > Hermodarchaeaceae > Hermodarchaeum. The sequence continues at coordinate 53,652 of CAYFXC010000013.1, read as the reverse complement.
TTGAATTTCTCTCTCGATACCCCTCAATTTCATCAGTTTCATCGAATTTGACAGTTGCCACTTTAGCTAGCGGGACAAGCACGAAAGCCTCAATGAATAACTGAAATATGTTAAGGCGCTGGCGTGATTCACCGGTGCCTTCGAATGTGACCTTTTGTTTTTTTAGATAGTGTTATCATGGTGAATTTGATAGCGGTGTTATATCCCACCGGCATTTATTCTGGGTGATCGCTGAGAAATCAGCGAATAAATGTGGAGGGTAGGTCTATAATGCAAAGAAGTAAAGCTATTCTTCCTCTACTCCTTTTTGCCAGTGTACTAGTATTCGCATTAATTCCACAGACCATTGCGACGTTCCCCAACGGACACGGAATCCAAAAGATCAATGCGAATATTCATTCTAATGAGCCTTTCTTGTTCACGCGAGGTTACTACTATGTACCTTGGGTTCCTGAGCTCTTTAGCGGGCAAATAAAGGTTGGGACATGGCTGACGATTGGCTTCGGCTGGGCTGACATTGTCCATGAAAGTGAACTCGAGCAAAGAATTGTAGCTGAAATCATATTCCTCGAAGCCTGGGATCTCGAATTCTTCTTTAATGGTGAGGAAATTAATATGGCCGATTGTTGGCGGTTCGACGAAATCATCTGTGAAGATTGGGGTGACGGAATAATCTTTTACTACATTATATTTCGCTACTATATTCCCCCGCAAGCTGTTGGTCACTACGACATCGCCTTTGGATGGGATAATCCAGATCCCATACCGGATGAAATCTTTGAAGGAGATATTGAGTGGGTTCCGCCTAATTGGCTGTAACCATTTTCTCAGTCAAATGAAGGAGGTGGAAAACACCTCCTCTCTCTTTTTTGGTGATTTTATTTTCGTGAGTAATGATTGGGGTCTTGCACAACCTCGAACTCGTTGTTGTCAGGGTCAAGGAATTTTGCGGAGATGCCTCCCCATGGCATTTTGGTTGGTTTCATGGTGAATTTTACTCTGTGTAGGGTTAGCCTTTCGTAAAGGGCGTTGATGTCATCTGTATCGAAGACAAGGCCAGTTGGGCGTATTTTTTCTACCTTTTTGCCCGTGGCGTGTATCCCGATTTTTGCTAACGGTTCTTCGGGGCCAACTTCGGCATGGTCAAACATTCTGGCGTCGAGTGCAATCGGTAGGCCAAGAACCTCATGGTAAAATTGGAGTGCTTGGTCTAAATTTGATACTTCGACCATACCGAGCCAAAGACGTGTTATTCTTCCTTTACTTTGCTTCATTAGGTTTCACCGACAATACTTGGATTCATAATAGCATTCGCATTTTTATTTCTTTTAAAAAGCCATTGGTGTAAGCTGGAAGGAATATGGGGAGCAGGGTGCTAGCGTTATCCATTGGTTCTTCTAATGGGTCTTGGTTGTTCCCTTAGAGGTTAATGTCTATCTTTTCTGTTTTGCGTTTTATCTGTCTTGTTGGGTAGCTTTTATGCTCCAGCATAATGGTAGGGGGTCACCATCTAGTCGCCATTCTTCTTTGTGGGTTTTTTGTGCAAAGGGGAAGGGTTTCCAGGGAAGGTGAGGGTATTCGTGGATTTCAAGGATAGTTAGCCCAGCGCGTAGTAGGGCATTGAGGATGTCGCTGATGGTGTGGTGCCATTCGTAGCCACGAGTATTGGTGAGTTTCTGGGCGCTCTCAACGTAGGTGCCATCGAAATCGTAGCTTAGCGGTTCGGTCGTGTGCCAATAGGGGTATTTGATTTTCAGTTGCGTGGGGTGGTCGTCGTCGAAAATGTGTACGATGGGATGGGATTCTACTAGAAGGAAGATGCCCCTTGGATTCAGGTACTGGGCGATGATACGCCCCCAAGTATCAACATCCTGGAGCCAGCAGAGGACGCCAAAGCTGGTGAAGACGATGTCGTATTGGTCCGTATGGATGTTTGGGAGATCATAGAGGTTGCAGCAAATGAAGGTCGCCTCTTGACCAACTCGTTTAGCCAGTTTTTTGGCTAGTTCAATTGCAGTCTCGCTGAAGTCGACACCTGTCACCTTAGCACCCAACCGGGCCCAACTGAGGGTATCGAGTCCAAAGTGGCATTGCAGGTGTAGCAGGCTCTTGTCTGTAACATCGCCCAGGGCGTTGAGTTCCACTTGGTGAAGGCTTGTATTTCCGGCTAAGAATCCGTCCAAATCGTATTCTGCTGAATTGGCATGAATCTCTACCAGCTCGTTCCATCGGCGTTTGTTCGCTTCATAATATTCATCCATACTAGAGCGTCCTCCTTTGTGCGAAAGGTGGATTTGTATTGGCGCTGGCCAAGAAGGAGGTAGTAGCCAATTGGCAAAAAAAGTTCTTCGTTTAATGAGAGGATGGGTTTCTACATATGCTTGTCTTATTTTCATAGAATTGTTAATGCCGAAATTGCCATTCGTGATGCAATGGACCATATGTTTAGTTCAGGTTTAATTTATGAGCCCCTGTTGGGGTTTCTGGTGTTTTTCTTCAGGGGCATAGGGATGTCGTTTATTCTTGTAACGAGAGTCGACATGAGTGTATTAACGTAATAGGTAGGGCCAGCACACCAAGTTGGAATGAGAGAACATGGGAGGCAGGCTGTGGTAGTTATCTAATGTTAATCGAGAAATTGGACTATCTGGTCCAATGGTCTTCGACCTCGGGGTGTTCTGGGAATTGCAGGTTTTCCGATGGGGATGATGGCAACGGGGATGACGCTAATCGGGGTATTGATAGCCATAGCAATGGCGGCTTCTTTGAACGCTCCCACCCAGCATCCTCCCAATCCTATTGCATGTGCGGCAAGGAGTAGGTTTTGCGTCATTGCCGCGGTGTCTTGGATGGAGTAGAGATTGCGACCACGGTTGCCATAGCGCTCACCGGATTCATCTGGCACGCGGCAAACAACGAAAACGACTGGTGCCTTTGCGACAAAATCTTGGTTCCCGGCTCCTTTGGCTAATTGGTGTTTGATAGTAGTGTTTCGGATCACGAAGATGCGCCACGGTTGCTTGTTGCCTCCACTGGGCGCCGCAATCATGGCTTTTAATAGCGTTTCGATTTGCTCATCTGAAACAGGGTCGCTGGTGAAATTACGGATTGATGTACGAGTGATGATGGCTTCAAGGGCATCCATGAAAGGTTCCTCCAATAAGTTAATTTCACTATATCCGATAAACGGTATCGCCTATCCGAACCCGATCCTTGACTTTTAAACCGATAGCCTGACCAGATTGTGCGGATTCAATGGCTTCGCGTTCAATTTGCATGGATTCCACTGTTTGCGTGAAGTCCGTAGTTGCGCCCTTTATGGCGATTTCCTCACCCTTTTTCAAAGGGGCGGATAATTCAATGACGGCTACATTGATTTTTGAGTAATAGTTAGTGACCTTTCCAACCGGTGTTTTTATTGCTTGTTCGGACATAAATCCAACCTCTGTTCACATTACTTTTCAATTTTACCTTATGAATCAAACCCGTGTCTATAAAAAAGGAATATCTGGGCAGGGCACTAGCGTTTTTCATCGATGCTTGTAAGAGGCTGTTTTTTCTTTTTCTAAAGAGGTGTCTCCTTCTTTCTCTCTTTTTTGAGCTTTTCATATCTTTAAATGAAAAGTAGGTGATAGTTACTCCGTTGGTGTAGAAGCGAACGAACTGTTTTGGAGCTGGAATTTTTTTTATCCACCGTGGTAACATCTTACTGGGATGAGTTATGCGGTATATCGCGTTGGTTGAAGTTCCTCCAGCAGAGTTGGAAGATTATATTAACTCGTGGAAGGAGCGCGTTTCTACGAGGAAAGAGATCAAATTCATTGTTCCTCCGTCGTCGATGCCTGAACCGGTCCATGGTATCACTAGTTGTGTCGTCTTTGAACTGGGTGAAACAATTATTCCTCCACGAGCGGTCATTGAAGAGTTTTTGGCACCCTTTTTTAAAATCGGAGTTAAGGTTACCCTTCGGTATTTATTTGAAGATAAGAAGCTTAAGAAAGAATTGAAGAAGTTTCACCAGGGGGAACGGCTGGCATTGAAGGAATGGGAGCAGAGCACGTACTCCAAGTTAACAGATATCGGCACAACTGAGCATCTGTCGATTTTACCGTTGATTGATTGGCATACAAGTCGGGACAATTTGAAGAAGGAACTTGGTGTGTCGTATCTGATCCAGACGGATGAGAACACGATTTTGTTTGATTTGGGATTGAATCCACTGCAGGAAGACCCGTCGCCACTCTTACAGAATATGAAGCAGTTGGGTGTCAAAGTTAGTAGCATTGATACGATTGTGATTTCGCACAATCATGGGGATCATACTGGGGGAATCAAATGGACAGAAAAGATGACGTTTTCACTGAGTGGCACACAACTTGACTTATCACATATCACAGTGTACACTCCTGTGCCGATGAAGTATCCTGGAATAGAGCCAATTCATGCAAAAGACCCAATAGTAGTCGGAACAGGTGTTGCGACCATTGGGAGCATAGCGAATGCGATGTTTTTCTTAAGTTCCGGGATAGAATACGAACAGGCACTAGCAGTTAATGTGGAAAATAAGGGCATTGTACTAATAGTAGGGTGTGGGCACCAGCGCTTACCAAAACTTCTTGACCGGGCTGCAGCGCTATTTGATGAGCCGATTTATGGTATAATTGGCGGACTCCATTACCCTGTTGAAGGCGGTCCAATTGAAATTGCAGGAATGAGCCCCTATTCGTATTTTGGGACAGGAAAACTGCCATGGGAACGTATCACAAAGAGTGAATTGCAAGCTAATATTGCTCTTTTGAAACAACAACAACTGAAGATTGTTGCCTTATCACCACATGATAGTTCGCCACTCAGTTTCAGAATGTTTCACGAAAGCTTTGGGGCCACCTATCATCAATTGAGGGTAGGTGAAGAAATTCGCGTTTGAAGTTCAAATTGGTTCTTAGATAACCCTCTGGGCTAGGTTAGGATAAGTTTCGCTTTTTATACGTGAAGTCTTGTCATCCAGTTGAAAATATGAGGTATTAATTCGGAAAAAAGAGGATGCCGCGATTTCGTTGACGAAGAAAGAATCCATGGAGCAGGGTGCTGGAGTTATCCATCGGTGCTTCTAAACGCTTGGTCTTCTGGGAGGCCTGCCTCCCTTTTCTCTCTTTTTTTATGTCTAGTGGTTGAGTGGGGATGCGGGGAGTTTTCCGTGAGGTATTTTACGGAGTTGGAAGTATAGTAGGTGGCGTCGAGGGTGCTTTGATTGGTTCTGGATATGGTGGATAAGGGTATCTTGATTGAGCTCTATGTTAATTGTCGGGCAACGTATCGAGGTATTGCAAAGAAACTGGGGTTGACGGCGACGAGTGTAAAAAAGCGTGTGACCCTGCTCCGGGAGGTAGGGTTTCTGAGTCGGCCCTATGTGCTGTTATCTTTAGCAATGAGGGATGCAGACTATTGCCTTGCCGAATTGACTACGGATGGGACGGAACAGGATGAAGCCTTCTTCGATCTGATCGGCACTCACCCTTCGGTGGTAATAGTCTTGCGGATTGACCCTCGGAAAATCATTGTGCTTGCGCAAGTCGTTGGTCCAGTGGGGCTGTTTGAGTTGGGACGCTTCCTTCGGGGGTTGATGTCTGTGAAGGAAGTGGTGATTGATTTCATATATCCGGTAACGCCCACGCCCTTACTCTTTGGTTCTCAGTATGCCTATCGGGGTAATAAAGTCAGCTTCACCACGTCCCAATTGCAGGTTCTCCGTTACTTATTAGAGGATGCGCGGATTCCTGCTACAGAGATTGCCAAAGAGATTAATCTCACTTCACGACGAGTGCGACAGGTGCTTCGAGATCTCATAAAGGGGGGTGGATTGTATTTCAGTATCTTTACCAAGATGAGTGCTGGTGGTGTAATCCCTTTTAATCTCTACATTGATTTTGATGAAACGAAGGCGTCTCCTCAGGAAGTTACTAAATGGGTGATGGAACAAAATCCATTTGAGTACTGGAATACCTGGTTGTTCGCTAACAGACCCACTTTAATACATTTTTGTACGGCAAAAGATCTCCAAACGATTGAAGCCATTACTACCAAGACGAAAAAGGTGGAATTCGCCAAGCGAGTGGGGTCGGAAATTGTGCGCCCGCAAAAATTTTTTGTTGGCCCCGGCTACCTTCGCCTAGCCGAGTTGGTAGGGGTGCAAGTATCCAATCACCATGTTGAATTCTAATTTTGCTCCAATGGACTTGATTGCACACCAGTTGGTTCTTTCGAATGTATCAACTGATTTCCGTTTACTACCATGTTGGTTTCTAAAAGAGCGGGCTCAAGGCATGTTTTCGTACTTTGTATGCTTCTTGTGGTTACACGGGCTTATATCCTAGTTTATGCCATTTTCGGATACCTGGTGGGGGTTATCCTCAAAATTGGAGGGGTGACCCCTTGGAGGAATGTGAATATGGTTTCTTTGAAAAAGAAATGGATAATTTCATTGTCTACAGTTATGACCCTTTGCCTGCTCTTATTGAGCCTGTTTCGGGGGTTCCCCTCAGCTGGGGCAATGCAAACTCCTGTCTGGTCAGATAACTTCAACGACGGCAACTACGACGGATGGACCGTGTTAGACGGTTCCTTCTCAGCGACAGTCCTTCGAATGGAATCTGGCACAGCTGTATGGAACTACGCATGCCACCCGAGCACCATTGCTGTTGGTGAATGGCGCTTTACAATTTGCATCGATACGATAGCGGGTGGAGCTGTGGCGTTTATGGCTACAGATACTAGCGGTGTTGGTCTCTCATTTCCAAGAACGGGCTATCTCATCATGTTCAATCCGAACGATGGCTGGATTCGGTTATACCGACATGAATCAGGAACCCGCAACAGCATGGGCTCGTATTCCGTCACTATCATCTTGGGTACCGTCTTTGATGTTACGGTGACCCGAGATGCCACTGGACAGTTTAATGTGTGGATCGATGGCACCCATCGAATATCAGGGCAATCAACCCACATTGATACCTCATCTGATTTTGCCATCAGGTTCACCGAAGGTGGATACATTGACAACATCCGGGTCTATGATGAAATTTCAAGAACCACTACCGGGACTACCGGGACAACAACGCCAACAGGGGGAACAACAGGTGGGGTGCCGCTTCCCCCCATTCCCATTGAAGTGGTTGGTCTTGGCATCGGCGTGGTAGCCGTGATCATCCTCATCGTTGGGCTGGTTTTACTTCT
>CAYFXC010000013.1:0-46409 GCA_964347045.1 uncultured archaeon | reverse complement strand
TAAGAAAGTAGAATCATAATGGCGTCAGACCTCATTGTATTCTATCTGGGGAGGCTTGGCCTCCCCACCATCCGTTTTTGACTAGCGGAAAACATGGACTTAGACTATTGAGAGTGGAATTAGAGCAATGAAGTATTCGGATTTTGTTAAAGCACACAGGGACTTACTTGCACAATCGAAGACGGTGGATGTTGAGTATGAAGACGAAAGAGTTCTACTTATCCACGAAACGGATTGGGCTCGGGTCCTTTTTGCCTATAATCAACAGAGCTCGGATATTGTCAAACTGATCGTCGAAGTATCCTTTCCTGCATGGGTTCAGGATTTGAGTTTAACAGGAGCTCCCAACGAACGCTCCCCTGATCATACTCTGCAGTTGCAAACGGTCTTACATGAACAAATTCATCATTTGGAATATCTACTCAAGTTAAGTGAGGCAGGATTTAGTTTAACAATAATTCCGGAAGAAGGATTTTGGAGTGCGTGGACGCTGCTGGAAGACACTCCATCAAGGGATCTATTTCTTTTGCTATCGCCTCTAGAAGGCTGATGGGCGAAAACGAAATTTGGAAAGATCGTTTTTGAAGCTGTATAATGATGAATGAGCATGTGGGTGACGAAGAAAGAATACATGGAGCAGGGTGCTGGCGTTTTTCATCGGTGCTTGTAAGTGGCTGTTTTTTTGGGAGGCTTGCTTCCAGTTTTTCTTTTTTATATTGTTTTCTTGAATTGTTCTTTTTTTTCTCGGAGTCAAGTTTGTTGTTTGTGAGGTGTTTGTTTGAGTGAAATGGCTTTATGGTGTTGGTAACATATGTTGTTGTGTTGGCGTGGAGGTGCAGTGGATGGTTGTTGGGTATATTGGGTTAGCGAATATTGGTCTGTACCTCTATGTGTTTGTGATAGTATTGGTTGCTGGGGTCCTTGTGGTCACAGCGTATAAAATGAGGTCACGGAGGGTGTGGATTATTGGGGTGGGGTTAGTGGTTTTGGTGATTCTTGGGATTGGGATTTTTCCGTTTTGGGCGTATGTTCTGATTGGGGGAGGGTGGCCGGGGATGTATGTTTACACGGAGCGACGTAGTTTTGAAACGACCGAAGAAGCGGTTGCGCTGCGAGTGGCGGAAACCTTCAACTATGCCCTCATTCCGGTTAATGAATCAACCAATCTGTCGGATTCAAGTTTTTACCAGGGAGCGCTCGAGTATTCGTTAGTGCCGGTCAGTGGAGCGATATTTCTGTCCAACGATACTCTGTTTGAATATGCGGTCATAAATCATACGTTCAATCCGTTTCTCATTTGGGGTAGACGTGCAATATCGTATGTCGCTAACTGCACACATTTTCCAACCCTAAATGTGACGCTGAATTCCACATCGATTGAATCATACGGTGATAAGCCAGTTGTTTTTGCATCTAATAGTGGCACAATTGTCCAACCTTGGGGACCGGATGCTTTTTTTTCATGGTGGCCCTGTTCTTTCTGGCGGGGAGGATATTGGGAAGGATCCAACTACACGGGCTTTGAGTATAATCGGTTTGGAGATTATAGCGGCCCTTCTTTCCTCTGCTTGAATTATACTGATGTGTTTTTCATTGATATGCGACTAAGGGTCATTCGATCGGGTGCTGGCTCATATGGTTGGTATGATGAGTTCTGGTTCTATCAGCGCGCTGTTGTGGATCAGTTGGGACGTGTCCTCTTTGTGTCTTATCATGGTTCCTATCGTGCGCAGATTATGTAATTACAAGCCACTCACAAAGTCTTAATGACACCAGGTGAGCAACGCAGGTACTCTGATCATTACATTTGCGTTTTTTGGGTATTTGTGTGAGAAAATGAGAATAAGAGTGGTTCAAAGGGTGAAAGCGTGTATGTGGTATACATATTTGTAGGGTGTATGGTCTCCTAGTCATTAAGTTGGGCTGGCGGTGTCTAGTTCGATTGCAATGCGCCTTGAATCGACGATGGTAGGACCGTTATGGGCAAGAGCCACGTATAGTCAAAAATTTCCTGAGGTATTGTCTGATAACCAATCAGTTCAACTCATTGAGCAGGTGAAAGCAAAACATCCAGATGCGCAGGCGGAATTTTCGATAATGGAAAAATTCATTAATGAATTTTATGGGTTGATCTTTCTGATTCGTGCTCGAACTTTTGATGACGCAGTTCATCAGTTCCTCTCGACGCACCCGAATTCAACGATTGTGAACATTGGGTGTGGGTTGGACACAACCTTTTCTCGGGTCGATAATGGTCGAATTTTGTGGTATGATTTGGATTTAGCTGCTGCTATTGAGTATCGACGACAATTTCTTTCTGAATCCGCACGGAATCGATATATTGCGCGGTCCGCGTTTGATACATCTTGGATGAAAGAAATTACGTTTAGTCCTGAAAATGGGATATTTTGCTTTGCCGGGGGGTTATTTCATTATTTTCCGGAATCAGATGTTGCGACTCTTGTTGACGCAATGGCGACGCAGTTTCCCCAAGGTGAACTCTTCTTCGATATGGTCTCACGATTTGGAATTCGCATCCTTAAACGCCGGTTTAAGTCATTTGGCATTGAGGGGATTGACATCCAATTTGGCTTGGGTAATGCACGAAAGCAAATCCTTGACTGGTCTCATCGAGTACAGCTCCTTGATTGGTTTCCCATGTTTAGTCGTATTAGTAAGAATTCCAAGTGGAAATGGAAAACCCGTATGATGATGCGGTTAAGTGATTGGCTCAAAGTAGCCTCCTTCATACATATTAGGTTCACAACCTGATATCTTAGACAAAGTTTAGTGATGGCTGGTTTAATTGATTGGGTTACCAAATTTAGCGGCATCGGGTGCCCAAGAGATTGCCAAACATTTATCCACGATTTCAGGCGGAAAAGTGTTAGATGTATGCACGGGAAAAGGGAACTTCATCGAGACACTGATGAAGACACTAAAGATTGCTAGCAGCTTTGTTGGTATTGATTTACACCGTGAAGATTTGTCCGCAGCTCATGAAGAGTTCCAGGACCAATCAGTGAAGTTCATAGAGATGAATGCCGAAAACCTAGACTTTGAAGATGCTTCTTTCGATACAGTGTGTATTGCCAACTCATTGCATCATTTGGATAACATCCCTTTGGTGCTGTCGGAGATGAAGCGCGTGCTCAAACCTGGGGGATATTTCATTGTTGAAGAAATGTATCAAGATGGCGCGCAAAGTGAAGCACAACGCACAGGGATCATGGAACATCATTGGACAGCTAAGATTGACCGAATGCGAGACATAACACACCATGAGACCTTGAAACGAAATCAAATCATCGAGGTTTTAATCGATCTCCACCTTGTCAATCTAGAGATTTTAGATTCTTCTCGTTACGTGGATTGCTTATTTTGCTCTCAGCGATATGACTGCGAAGACCCCCAATCAGCATCAAGAGTTGAGTTTTTTATTAACGGAATCAAGAAGACCCTCCAGAAATTGAAGCCTAGCGAAAGAACACCTGAACTGGTGGCGGAAGCTGAACAACTAAAATTCCGTGCTAAAGAAATAGGCGTTGCCGATGCCTCTATCGTTTTTATTTTTGGAAGAAAATGACCATAAACGATTTGAATGCGAAGTGGTGGAACTGTATCGCGGCTTTGCGTTTACTAACTAGCCGCAATTGGACTACTTTTCTTCCCTTTTTTCCGTTTTTCTTCGCTTCTGTTCTTTTGTCATTGGTTCGGGGTGGATTCTGATTTGAAAAAATATCGGGAGTTCTTCCCGGATCTCATCTTCGAGTATTGTCGTGGCTGTGTGGATTTCTTCAATGGTATGTTTAGGAGAGGCTTCACAATGAAATGTGAGATTATACAGGTTGGGAGAAAGGGAAATGAGTTGGATGTTATGACAATTATGTAGGAGAGGATTCTTTTTCACGAGTGAACGCACTTGGTCTGTGATGGCTTTTTGATCCTGGATCCGTTTATTGAGTTGACGGCTTGGTTCAAGGTGGGTGGTGATTTCATCGATGGAGGGGAACTGTAATGTTATTTGGGTTTCAAATTCTGTGACGAGTTGATGGGCTTCATCGAGATTCATCGTCCGGTCTACTTGGAGATCCAACACGAGAGCAATTTTTTCCTCTTTTTCAAATGTTTCAATACTATGAATGTCTTTTATCCAAGGAAAGTCTTTAGCTTCTTTTCTGATAGCATCTCCAAGGTCGGGATGAAGTTTTGATGCCAGATCCATATGGACAACGACATCTGCTCGACCAATGATCTGTTCTGCAGTCTTTCGTGCTTCTACACTAATTTCATGTGCTGTACCGAGGGAAATTGATGGGTCCGCATGACAGACAACATCGACAAAGGTAATGGGTCCGGCTTTTCGTAATCGAATACGGCTACACTCTCTGATTCCTTCAATTTGTTCAATAGCTTGTTGGATGGGAGTTACCAATTCCTTTGGTGACCGATCTGTTAGTATATCGATGGTTTCACGACCAAGTTTTATAGTCAGGTAAAGAACCACGAGAGCCACTCCCATTGCTGCTATTGGATCGCCCAGTGGAAATCCCAGAAATGTAAAAAGCAATCCAACGAGGACAACACTAGAGCTAAGAATGTCGGTGCTAAAATGCAGGGCATCTGCTTCCAGGGCTTGGCTATCGTATTTCTTGGCGACACGTTTTAGCGCCCGTGATCGTGAAAAATCAATTATAATGGCAAATATGACGACTCCAAAGGCAAGGATATTGACTTCCACGGCAAGGTCTTGAAAAATGATGCGGCGTAGGGCTTCGTAAAAAATCCAAATCACCGTTATGAGTAACAGAATGGTTTCGATTAATGCTGATAGATTTTCGACGCGCCAGTGTCCGTAATGGTGATCTGCATCGGGGGGTTGGGCGGCTTTTCGTACTGCGAATAAGGTAATGCCTGCTGCGAATAAATCGAGTGCGGAGTGAAGGGCTTCAGAAAGAATGCCTAAGCTATTGGTCCACAGGCCCACTATGAGCTTTGAGATGGTGAGCACTATCGCTGCAATTACGGAGGTAAATGCGACCCATTGCTTTTCATCCATACCAAAGCGAAGATGCTGTTCTGAGGACGGAGTTGATTCGACCATTATCATACCAGAAAATCGTGAGTGTGTTCAAGCGAGTCTTATGACTAAACATCTGCCCATTAAAGTTACTCTCTTTAGAAAAAAAGATAGTCCAAGACACTAGCCTTCTCCATCAATGCTTCAAAAGAGCTTAACTAAGTGGGAGACCCTGTATCTCTTTTTTATTTGCGTTCGGAATTGTAAAGAAATAAATATAGAATATCATCTTAGGTGGGTTGCTTCTCTCTGGAGGGCTGAATGGGAACTTCTAGTTTGCTTTGGAGAGAATAATTACTGTCAAAATTTATGGAATGGAGGTGGTAGTTGTGAAGTGGGTGCTGCTGGTGGAGTATCGGGCACCGAAGGATGAGGCTCGGTGGAAACAACTCCTTGAACTGCAAAAAATTCTTGAGAAAAAAGAAAAAGAATGGACAAAGGCGGGAATAATCGATACTGGCGTTGAAATTTGGGCTGATAACACTGGACGAATCCTGTATTGGTTCCCGTTTGAGAGCATGGAAAAGTTTGGGAACTTCTACGACCATGAAGAGGTCCAAAAGTTAATGGCTAAGGCGTCGGGCCTCCTTGATGATATCAGTATCCGATTGCTCCGACCCGGGTTAGATGTCAGTGACTAATTCTCTCTTCGAATATTCGCTTTTCATCTCGGAGGCGTTGCCTCCGTTTTTCCTTATTTTGGAGGGTTTGAGTGGTCTAGAAGATGAGGGAAAGGCATGTGAGGGCGCCTTCGCATTTGGCGAATTCGCTCATCTCCAAACAGATAACATTGAATCCCGCGTTTTCGATTTGTTGTTGGGTTTTGGGGTGTCTCGTAGGCATTAGCACGGTATCGTCAATGGTGAGGGTATTAGCGGCATAGCGTTCATCATCGGGAACGACGAGGACATCGAATTTCGATAGGGTCGGGTGTTGTGCATAGGTTGAGGTAGCGAGCAAAATGTTGTTATTCAGATAGGTCACATGACTTTTTAGATGGATGATCTTGGAATCCTCAATTGTACTAACAGCCACGTCAAAATAGGTCTGCATTTGTTCAATCCCCGCATGATTGGTACGCTGACCAATCCCACTAATTATCTGGTTGGGTACATGGATTATATCTCCGCCCTCAAGGGTCCCAGGAGCTTTGACATGCTTTACAGGTACATATTCTTGAAGTACTTCCGCTACTGTTTCTTCTTCGCCGCGTCTGCTCGTCTTGGCAAGGCGGCTAATTAGGGCTTTGCCCGCGTGGATAACGGCGGTATCTTCCACAAAACAGGCATCTGGATGGTTATTGTCCACCTTTAATCGAATAATTTCAAGTCCAAGTTCTGCTAGCGTATTAGTGTAAATTTTATGTTGAGCTCGTGCTCGAGCCACATTCACGGTATTGCGTAAGGCGTGTGAAGAAATACAGCGCGCATATTGAGCGCTGGGTTCACGAACCAATGCACGTTTAGGCAGAATTGTAGCCTCCTTTTGTTGGTGAGTAGGAATGGATTGGCATTCCATTCACGGGGCTTTTACTTGGTGTTTAAGAGGATGGTGTTCGTTTTCGAGTTCCTACGATGATATGGTTATAGAAGGTGTCAAGGATATCGTAAGCGATGTTATCGGCGTGATCGCTAATTCTTTCTAGGTTTCTAAGGGTTTCGGTGAACATCACATCTGCCTGAGGGACGCAGATACCTTCGGTGGTCCTTTTGATGTGAGCGCGCTTGTATTTTCGTTCTAAGAAATCGACTTCGTCCTCCATATCCACGGCTTGTTGGGCGAGGATTTCGCTCTTTTGCTTCATGGCTCTTATGGCTATAGAATAGGTCTCTTCGACTTTTTCGAATAGTTTCGTTAATTCCTTCTTGGCTGTCTCAGAGAATGGTATTTGTTCACTGGTTTTTCTCATGGCAAATTCGGCAAGATTGTTGGTCATATCTCCGACGCGTTCAATATCGGTTATGATATTCAGTAATTTTATTCGCCACATCTGTTGCTTCTCGGCTAGATCCCCTTCTCTTATTCTGTCAATGAATAATTCAGTTTCATCGCAATATTCGTCCACTTCGTCTTCTAATCTGATAATCTCTTTTGCGGCATCTATGTCATCGTCAATTAATGCGACCTTACTGAGCTCCAGCATTTTCAGGGTTTTTTCAGCGATACTAATCACTTCCCGCTCGGACTCTTGTAAAGCCAGTTGGGCGAAGTTGAGCATTTTTTCGTCAAAGAAATGTCGTGGGGTGAGTTCCCCTTCTCTCACCGGAATTATGCGTTCACAGGTCCAGACTAATGCACCCACAAACGGAACGAATAAGAAGCTCACCAAAACGTTGAAGATGGTGTGTGCATTGGCAATCTGCCGAGTAAGATCAGGACTCGTCAACCTTACTAGATTCGCATAGGGGTAAAGAAATGGAAGGAATACTAAAACGCCAATCACATTGATCAACGCCTGAGCTATGGCTGTTCGTTTCGCTGGTCGTGAGGCTCCAATTGCTGCGAATAACTCGAGGAATGTGGTTCCGATATTCGCACCCATAACCATGGCGATCGCCGCTTCTAGCGAGATGGCATCCACTCGCCCAAATGCAATCACTAGACTCGTGGTGGCGGAGCTGCTCTGAGTGACCCCAGCAATTAACGATCCGATTAGGACCCCAATTACTGGAATCGAACCAAAGGTGTCAATCAAGTAAACAAAAAGGGGTAAATCCACGAGGGGACCAATTCCTGTCGCCATCAGTTCCATGGCCAGAAAGAGTAGCCCCAAGCTGAACACTACTCGCGCTCCTAGTTTCACTTTCTCATTTTTCGAAAAGAACCCGACGAAGAACGCTATGGCAATTAGTGGCATATAAGCTAGGCCGATATCAAATGAAACAATTTGAGCTGTTATGGTAGTTCCAATCTCTGAACCTAAGATGACATTTGCCGATTGGCGAAAGGTCAACAATCCCGCATTCACCATGCCAATTAAAGTTAGAACAGTAACGCTCGAGCTTTGCGTCATCACTGTGGTAGCGGTTCCCACCCCCATGCCTTTCACGGGGTTATTGGTTGCTCGTTCCAGAATCCGGACAACTCGTGGACCTGTTATTTTGCTGAGGCTATCGCTGAGCAATTTAACGCTGAACATAAAGATGGCTAAACCACCGACAATGCTGAACACGATAGCCAGCGGGTCCATGCCACCCATTGCCTGATTTCCTATAATAAAATATATGCCGTTCGAAATACAATCTTCGTCATTGTTGTTGCTGCTAGCTTGTTGGCTGTTTTTTCTTTTAGACGGCTTGTCCTCCCCAGGTTTTTTTGGTTTCCTTGTTAAGAGAGTTTAATTTGGGGGATAAGCTGGTCGAGGATAACCGTTTTGTTTGCCGCCTGCTGGAGTTCGATAGCGAACACATGGTCAAAGGCGGCTGCTTCGACAGTTTTACCGATGGCTTGGATGCCTTTGATGGCATAGGTGAAGTCTTTGTCGCCGGAGACGAGGATGGCGGTGTCATAGCGGTTTTGATGGGCAAACAGGATCATGTCGGTGACGAGCATGACATCGATGCCTTTCTCAAAAGGGGTTCCGTGGTATTGGCGAAGGGGGAGGGTTTTCACATCGATACCCAGATGGCGTAACTTGTCAAAAAATCGATTTTGATCAGGAGAATTTGGGGTTGCCCCATAATAGTAGGCTTGCACCAGGTGTCTCGGACCCGTCAGTTCATGTATAAGTTTGGCAAAATCAACCCGGATGTGCAACGCATCGGTCGCATGAAAGACATTGCCCCCATCAATGAAAATACACACGTTCTCTTTTGACATGGTTCCGTTTGCTCCTTATCGATAATAGCGGAGCTCCTTCCTTCTGATGCTGCGATTTAAGTTTCTCTTCTTTAAATTTGCTAGTGAAAAGCGCCTTTTTGAGAAAACAAGATGTACGCTTTTGTCTCTTTTTATCTAATTTTCGACTCGTATGTTACCACCACAATACCCGTTATTATAAAAGCGATTACGGAATTAAACCGACTGCTTCACTGGTCGTTGTCGGACACTCAACGCCCAAGTTGGAGGGAAAAACAAACAATGAGAAATAAAACAAAGATCGTACTAGTGATTCTACTTTTCGTCCCAATCATTGGCTTCGCCTTTGTCCCCCTGGCCGTTGCCAGCCACGGAGAACTCAATTCATTCATCCGAATTCCTAGTTTTGGTATAAACTTTCCATCTAATTGGCACTCAGCACCATGGCAAACCATGCTCGACTCGTGGGATCCTGAAACCAGTCGTCTCATAATGTATTGGTGGTGTGATCCATTCGATGACCTTCAGGCTGGGGTTCCCTGGGATCCTGAATTGCCGGATTATAATGGTGACGACGAAATAGTAATCGGCTTCGGAATGGGTCTCGATCGGGATTACGCTGGTAATCCATTAACACAGAAAACCGCCAAGGAAGTTCAGGAAAGCATTGAGCTAAAAATCATTATCGATTGGGATACTGAGACCCCATATGAGGTGGACCTTCGAATTTCACCCGTTGTCTATATTCCACATTCAGGTGATGAAGGCTGGCCTGTGTATTTCTATCGGGTTGGAACTGTTTTTCGAGCCGGTGAACTCAAAGCAATCATTGGACCTGGTCCGCATACGTTAAAATTAGTCTTTGTAGACATTTTTGGCGAGTGGAATAGCGACATGGATGTCGCTTTTTTGAAGATGATTGGGGTGCTACCCCCAGAGGCACCTGATACCTGTTGGTTCAATCTCTTATAGCCCGTGGTGACAATATTAAAGGACCCGTCTCAATACTTGGACGGGTTCTTCCTTCTTTTTTTGGGTTTGGCTGTAAATTATTAGAACAAGGTTATCGTGTTCGACGCTTCCAATAATAGGCACTGAGAATGACCGCGATACTGAGACCGACTCCGACAGGAACCAAAATCAATACAGGATTGAGCTGTGGAGGGAGCGGTGTGGTTGCGGGTAGGATGTGGCGTTCTATGAGCCAGTGGTCTTCGATGGCGTTGCTGTTACCGGTGATGACGACGACGAGGTCATGGCTGGGAATCACCCAGATATACTGGCCTAAATAGCCTCGGGCACAGTAGGCGCTCAAACGAGGATAGGTCCACCATTGGTATCCATAGCCTTCGGCATTGGGATTATTTGGGATGAAATTATGATGATTTACGGACGATTCGAGCACCCAGGCGAGGGGTACAATTGTTTGTCCTTCCCAGTGCCCGCCACGTAGCATAAGATAGCCAATTTTTGCCATAAAGCGTGGAATCAAATACAAGTCAGAACCACCCATGGCGTGGCCATTGGCGTCACCGGGCCAAGCAAACGAGGTGATACCTAAGGGCGTGAACAGGTAGGTATCAGCGAATACGCTGGTATTTATGCCGGAGGCTTCTGATACGATGGCTGACAGGACATGGGATCCACCGGTATTATAGTTCCAGACTTCGCCAGGGGCATATTCCATGGGGCGATCCAGCATCCATTGCACCCAATCACTGCTGTTAACAATGGCGCTGTAATCGTTGAGAGGATGCCCCCACGGGTAAGAAGATTCATCCCAGGGAAGCCCTGAAGTCATCGTGAGCAAGTGGCGTATGGTAATCGCTTGCTTGTCATCATCCATGTTATCAAACGTACGGTCAGGGAAATAATCTAGCACGTAGTCGTCGACACTTCCAATCAGACCCTGTGCTAAGGCGATGCCGACAAGGATTGACGTGACGCTTTTTGTGCAGGAATGAATTTCATTGGCATAGTTTATACGCTCGGGGACACCAAAGTAGTTCTCATACACGAGGTAGCCATTCCGTACAATGAGCAGTGAAATGATATCGTTCCGCCATAGTCTGTAGGTGATTTCTTCTTCCATTTCCTGTAAAAGCGTACTGTCCACCTCCTGGGAGTCTGGTGGCGCGGTTTCCCATTCTTGGGTGGGCCAATAATTGGCAAAAGATGTGCTAATTGTATTTTGGGCTGGCAAAGGAATGACAAATAGCATGGAACAGAAAAGGAAGAAACTGAGGAACTTAGGAACATGAAGCACCATCCATGTTCACCCATTTAACTCGCCTAGAACCTGAAGATAAAAAATTTTAGATACTGACCGGTTCACAAACGAGTCAAATCCCCAAAAAAATCGCCAATTTCTAGCCAAGGCCGTTATTTTTTTCGAAGATGCTACTTTTGATTTTTTAGTTCATCGAGTTGGATTACAAGGTAAATATTTAAGGAGCTTCGTGAATTGCTCCAATGGTCTGTTAAAGAAAAAGTTACTAGGCTCTTGGGTTCTAACTTATAAACGCTGGTTAGTCCGCGGGTCACGAACGCTTTTTGGACTCGCAGATCAACAAACTAACCAAGGTCATTATTGTGTCGAAAAATCTTGCACAGAAATTAGCCACCCTCCAGCCTTATCAACGGGGAATTACTTTTCATTTTAAAGTCATAAAAACGGAAGCCATTCGGAAAGTACAAAGCCGTCATGATGGCTCGAACCACCGTGTGGCGGATGTGCTCATCGGTGATGAAACCGGAGTCATGCTCCTTACCCTGTGGGATGATGAGATTTCGCAAATCGAAGATGCTAAAACCTTTCGTATTGTCGGTGGACAGTCAAGCCTTTTTCAAGGACGATTACAAGTTAGTTTGGGGCGAAGCGGAAAACTTGAGGCTTCGGACCAAGCGATATCAGAAGTTAATACTGAACGTAACTTATCGTCTAAACCACGCTCAGCAAAAATGGGTTCAAAAGATGAAAAAGGATCCAGAGACCGTCGGGAAACACCGGTTCGTCGGACACGCGGATTCATGTGGTCACGGATTGAACGAAAATCTGAGTAAAACTTCGATTTCGTAAATGCTAATTTTGAAATAAAAAAAGGAAAATGGGAGGTCGAGCCAAAAAATGTGTGGCTTCGCCTCCATATGGGTTGGTCTTCTCTTAGTAGCGACCTCGATCTCGGCTTCCACGGCGTGAACCGCCACCACCGCGACGATAACCGCCACCACGATGTCCACCGCCACCATAGCTGCGCCCACCGCCATATCCACCATAGGATCGACGGGGAGGACGTTCATGTTCGGCAGCAGAAAGATCGTTGTCCATGTCGACTTCGTCGATTTCACTGTCTGCGTCTTTCAGTTCACCATAGCGTCCGATGTTCAATCGGAGATGGCCTTGGAACAGGCTGGTGTAACCATTTTCTAAACGGTAGCTCTTGTCAGTTTCGACCGTATCAATCATATCGTCCCAAAGGGATAAAACGATTGTACCAGTGGAGTCACCAGCCACCGCATCTAATACTCGGTGGGTTTCGCCATCGCGACGTGAGGTGACTTCGCGTTCTTCGCCCTTCTCGATGACTTTGAAGGTGATGTTCAAACTTTTCATACTAGGTCGCAAGTCTGCGACTGTTGCCTCAACAGGCTCTCTATCATAGCTCATTTTCGGTACCACGTATCTATCTCAAATCAGGCTTCCAAAAAGAGAACGTAACTCGGGACTCAACCATACCTGGAATCTAGCCCAAACACAATTCACATTTCGGTGCTGATACTCATGCCAACCCGATACCAGTATAAAAAACCTTGCTTCTCTTGACTTCTTACGAAAAATATTCGCGATGCCGTTTTCTGGGAATAGAAGTCCTCAATATGCCGATTTTTCATGAATTTCAGACCCTTTCGGAACCCCATTAGGACCGGTCAATAGAAATGTCACCAAAGTCGATGGTCATCCAAGCTTATTGCCAACACAATTGGAGGGTTGACCCAACGAGGAGCTAAGATGCGGTGAAGTATTCGGATTTGATCAAAGAATACCGGCAATTACTTTCACTTCGTGTGGATGATTTTGTTAAATACGGGTTGTCTGAAAAGACAATCACCATTCATGAAACGGATCAAATCCGAATCATCCTCGTTCGCAAGCCAGAAGAACCTCAACTAATTAAAATGGAAATCGAGATAACTCTTCCTGAGCAGATCTGGGGACTAGACGCCAATTTAACCTCCAACGAATTTTCATCACCTGATCAACCTCAGCTTCGCGTCTCGTTAGAGGAAATTCTAATGCTCTTCCAATATCTTCTTGCTCTTCAAAAGGCTGGCTTCAATCTAGATTTCTTCGATGAGGAGGGGATCTGGGTTGCCTCCTGTGAAATCGATGAGGAACCTAGTAAAGCGTTTTTTACTAAATTTAAACCGCCGAACGCATGAAATCAATTGGTGTGCCTGAAGTTTGATATTATTGCATGATAATTGTGAGTTTTCCCGGACCATACATATTTTGGCAGAAACGAACAACCGTATCGAGTAAATCGTAGGTTCGTACTTGAGTACGATACCAGAGAGTATCAATTGTGAATAGTCCCTGTCCGACAGCTGTCACTTGAACTTCGATATCCTGATCCTGTGCGGTTTCATACATCCAATGATAGGAGCATTGCTCGGTTCTTTCTTGAGGGACCAAGCCGATTTGTTGTGAATTCTGTCCCACATCTTTGGCTACCATTTTATCACCACCATCCAATAGTACAGTTCCGAAGAACAATTAACTAAAAGGAGACATTGCATATCAATCAAAGGGAGCCTAGGGGTGCAACAATCGACGCTGGTAACCCCTTTTTAGCAGATTTTTGAACAGTGTGGTGTAGAATCCAGTTCAAGGCTGTAGAGTTGTTGTAGTTCAAAAGCGAATCGATATATACATCTAATACAGTAATGTAAGACTACATCGAAAAATCGGTGTCACCGGTGGATATGGTTGATAAAGGCATTATTGCCGAATTGGAGGGTAATTGTCGTCAGTCCTATCGAGTACTAGCTCGAAAGATTGGAATCTCGAGTAAAACCGTCCGAAGTCGCATTGAAAAACTCAAGGACTCCGGCGTGATTCAGCGATTCATCATTGAGTTGAATCCCGAACTTCTTGGTGCGCATCTAGTAATTGCGGAGGTTACGACACTTGGATCAGAAGACATTCAATCATTCATTAACAATATTGGAAAGAGTCCCGTTGTTCGGCTAGTCTCTCGCTTAGCAAATGGAAAGTATGACATTGAAGCTGATGTTCGCGGGAAGATGGGCACGATAAATTTTGGTCAGTTTCTTCGTGCGCTCGACCGAGTTTCCCATGTTGAAATCCACGAATGTATTGAAATGCACCCTCATGGCACTACTAGCTCTTTTGTTAGACCCATTGGGCTAGATTTTGCGTTATCAAGGTCACAAGTTGACGTTTTACGATGTCTCCGTCAAAATCCACGCATGCCAGTTGTCGATATTGCTCGTCAGACGAAACTGTCTGCAAAACGTGTGCGTATGATGCTTCACGAATTTCATAACACAAGCATGATACGGTTTACGCTTGAATGGCTACGTAGCTCTGCTGATCAAATCGAATTTCGTTGTCGTATGCGTTATGATGGGGAGAAAATTACTCCCAAAAAACTGGTTTCCTGGCTTGAGCAGAAATATCCTCTTGAATATTGGACGTCGTATCTGCTTACTAGCGAACCCACGCTCCTGCTCGATTTTGCTGTTAATAATCTCCATCGAGTTGAGGATATTGACTTTCAACTCAAAGAGTTGTCATATAGTACGATTGTTCATTCCATGGTCATGTTCCCTCATCGTAAATTCCCAGGGTTGGGGCAAAATCAGTTGGACACCTTACTCAATCCATAATTTTGGGAGAGTGCTGGGAAAACCGAGATTTACACCATTTAGTGCAAATTTCATCTCTCAGTTTGTTCTTTCTACGATTTTTTGCACATCCTAGCTCCCGTCGATTGATATGTATTTCTTCAATAGTTCAATCACCAAACAACTGTGTTGCTTTCATAAAATGGGTAACCAATTGGAGGGATTTGAAAATGAACCAAGAAACAAAAAAACTCATCTGGCTCGGAATCGGGTTAATTTTTTTTGTTACCATGGTAGCTCTTCCTGTAGGTATAATTTACACTAATCAATCTTTGAAATTCCTTGAGGCTAATCCTTGTGCAACCACTCCCAAAATCGCTGTTGATTCACCCTATGTGGGCTTTGACTTCGCTTTTCTAAGCTGGGACGGAACAATATCACTGAGTTCAGACTTTGTCATAGAACCAAAATGATACTGGCTAAATGGTGAATGGGAAATCTCTGGATTTGCCACAATTGGAGGGGAGATCTAACCTCCCCTCAAATCACTTTTTTGTATGACGATATTTTTTATCCTGTTGGGAAATTTTACCAGTATCTTGAAGTTCGGCTAAGTGAAGTTTAATCATTATTTGTTCCCAGTACCGGAGAAGGGGTTCTTGGTACGGGAATTTTCGATAGATAGGTTTGGCTTCAACTAGCTGGTCGAGTGTTTTTGGTGATTCTAGGAGATTGAGAATCCGCTGATTTCTTTCGTCAAGATGCTGTGAATATTGTTTCCATTCAGATTTGATTTTTGAGCTGATAATCCCTCGGTGGGAAGTGACAATCTTTTTTGAAGGCAGTTTCTTCAAACGGGTGATTGATTGTCGGAATTCGGTTAGACTGGATTCTTGATGACCATACCAGGGAAATTGTGTAAGATCATAGTCAAAAGAAAAAAGGATACGATTCTTCTCATCGTAGAAACAATAATGGTCACTAGTGTGGCCTGGTGTATAGATTGGAGTAAGTGTTAAATCACTGAATTGGAACGCCGAGTTCTCATTGAAACTGTGAGTGGGACGGCAGTTTTGAAATTCCATTTGGGTTTGGGCAAATTGTCGCCAAATCGGGGCAAGCACGTTTCCAACAAATCGTTTTGAAAGCCCGACGAGATTTCCGCTTGTGCTGAAGGATTCTTGGGGTACGAAAATACGGAGGTCATGAAATACCCAGTTCCCTGCTGAATGATCGGGATGGGTATGTGAGTTAATGATATAATCAATTTCGAATTCTTGTTTAAGTTCCCGTAGGCGAGAAATACCACATCCAGTGTCGATTAGCACAGTTTCCTCTGCTGCAATGAGGAAGGAGTGAGCGCGGGGAAATCGACCTTCGTTTTCACCATGCACTAAAAAAACCTGGTCAGTTACCGCTTCCAATTGTTCTCTTGCCATCGGAATCTCGCCTCAGGCTTATTGGATATAATCAATTAAGTTGTTGGATGAGGCATTTACCTATGGACTTTTTGCGCATTTTTGGGGGGTTTAAGTTGTTTTTAGTGAATGAACCTATGTCGTGAATACCAAATGGAGATATTGGTATTGCTGAGTATTCAATTGCCACTGGATTCATTCATTGCAGATTTTGTTCAATATTTAATCACCGCATGGAGTGTAATCCTCTTTTTCGGTAATTTCACTGCTGTGTTGCTCATTGCACTGGGGGTGTTTTTTGGTTGTCTGGTTGGAAATCTTCTCGCGGGCGACAAATGATTCTTGGGGGCGTTGTTCTCTTTCTCGTGATGCTTTGGATGGCATTGAGTACGCCTTGGATAGCCTTTCTTCTCTAGGTATAAAGCGAAGGGTATTGGCTAGTTCTGGTTAAAGGCAGAGATAGTGAACTAGCTGTTTGGTCATGTTAACGAGGTCATCAATTCGAATCCATTCATCCGGCTTATGTGCTGAGAGGTTATCAAAGGATGCTGCGCCTATTCCGATGATGCTCTCGATGTCACAAACCTGGGCTATGAAGCCCATGTCGGTCGACGCGGCTGCGCCTCCGATAATAAATTCTGCGTCTTGATAGTTGTGGACGGCTTTAAGGGCATCGCGCATTTTCATAGCGTATTTGCTTGTTATATCCGCTTTGAATGGGCGATAGGAATGGATGAAGGAAACTTCGACATTGAGGGCTTTGCTTTTAGTCTTCCCTCGCTCTACAGCTTGTTTAATTTCTTGCACAACTTGTTCATAGGGTTCTTCTGGAATATAACGCCGGTTAATTACGACTGTACATTCTGCAGGGATGATATTGCTCTTTGTGCCCCCTTGGATAATGTCAATGTTAAACATGGGGGTGACTTTGTCTGACGGGGCTCCTAAAGACTGTAGCAGGGGAACAAGCGGAATGGCTGATTCACGTTTTTCAACCTCCGCTTTCAGATTTTGTAGCTCCAAGAGAATGGGTATCATGGCTTCAACAGCGTTTGTTCCCATGAAGTTCATGCCTGAATGACAACTCCGACCCTTGGAGGTAATGCTCACATCAACATTGCCTGCGACTCCTGCAACAATAAGGGGCATTTGGCCTCCGAGTTCGGCATTGATTACATGTCCTTGGACATACCCCTCCTTAGCTAGATGAAAGATTCCGGGGTACATGCCAATTTCTTCATCGGTGCAGAAAGTGCAGATGAGATTGAAGTGCGGTTTGAGCGCAAGTTCTTGCATTACTTCACAAGCGACAATGATGGAGGCGATGCTACCTTTCATATCAATTGCGCCGCGTCCATAGAGTTTTCCCTCCTCAACATTGGCATTGAATGGATCTTTTGTCCACCGTTCTTCTATGGGAACAACATCCATGTGCGCGTAAATCGTCACCGTTTCTTGTCGATTATGCTTTTGTTGCGCAACAAGATTCATACGAGGCCCTTCTAATGGGAGTGGAATCTTTTCGATTTCTTCTTGGGGAACAACGACTCGTTCGGTATGAAATTGCATATTCTGGAAAAGTGATTCCAAATACTGGACAATTTCTTCGTAGTTATTTCCCGGCGGAACAACAGTGGGAATTCGAATGAGCTTTTCTAATACTGCGATAAGGCGATCTCGTTTGGTTTCAATAGAACGAAAAATCTCCTCTTGGCTAGGTCGAGGTGTGAGTGGTTTTCCTTTTTGATGGTCTAATTTTTCTGAGGAACCAGTAATAGATTTCACAGTAAGTTTGTGTCAAAGAGATTCAAAAACTCCCTAGGTGCTAGGTGAAATTTGAATGCGGTCTTCTTAACAGTCTAAGAATATCTGGGGCGTCTTCCGAAACGCCTTTACATATAATATGAGAGAGAAATTTGATGAATGCCCTACGTCAAGCGTTTACTCAACATTCTGAGACCGTGCGCGATTATATCGTAGCTCTGCTTCTAGTGGATTCTGGAATCTACAACATTGACCAACTTAAAACAATACTTCAAGAACCTGATACAACAGTTCGGATGGAAACCAAGTGGCTCCACTCTCTACTTGAAGCACTTCGAATTATCCAAAACTATATTGAATTGGTACGGAACTGGGTTGATCACACTCTGGGGCTTGCGCGGAACCTAGGTGCAACACAACGTGAAATCATTAAAATTCAAAAACAGGAATTACGTGCCTCAGAAGTTCTGCCGTCCAAGAACTTTGATCAAAATTATCTGAGGTGGGTTCTCGAAGACGCCGCGCAAGAGCTGGATCGGCTCATTGCAACATCTCATGAACTGCTAGTAGACGCTTCCAGTTTAATAAAATTGGCAGATGAATTTGGTGGACCATTTTTTGTTGGATCCCAACAAATCGCTAAAAGTTGGCGAGAACGATCACGTCGTGACTTTCTAATTCCTCTCTCGACTCTTCTTCAAGAAATCGACACGCGCGGAGATCCATCCATTACCCTACAGCAATTTGGTCGATACTTGGATACAATTTCACAAGTAGTGTCAGCAATGCCGATGTTTGTTAGTGATTCTTCTACCATCGCCACATATTCACCTGAAGAGCTTCAGGCCAGTCAAGGTTTGATTAAACAACTTCTTGAGGGAACCAAGAATCTGCGTAATTTTGTTCAAATCCGCTCCCAAGTGTATTCTGTTCTTATTAACGAACAAACGGCACTTCTAAATGCTGTATTACCAGAAGAGACTCCAGTTGAACAGGTGTTAATCACATTGGGATTGAATCCCTCTCAAAATGTCGGTGACCTTATTCCTGATCCTCTGCCTACTGATACTTTGCCTTTGGCCTTAAAACAAGCTGAAGAAGAACTCACTTTGTGGACAGCAGCAATCAACGCTTCGATTCCCTATCTCAACAAGGCATTAATTCTAAATCAAACCTTACAGTCTCCCGCCGTCGCAAAATTTTTACAAGCAGATCAACAGCGCCTTGAACTTCATCATGAATGGCGTCCCAGGATTTCTGAGACATTTGACGCTCTTTGTAAATCCATTTAGCTATCTAGATACGCACGTTTTTCGCCTTAAAAGCAGATACAATTTTTTCTCGAATTTGTACAAATTCACTACCGACAATATCAATCTTAGCAAGATCACCTTGCCCTAATCCCCGCTTCATTGCTTTCTTGATTATCGGCATTTTTACTGGATCTTTGCCGAATAATGCAAACCCCACGGCATCTACAGCGACCGCATCTCGTCCAACCAGAATCACGTTGATAGGGAGTCGTTTTTCAATTTTCGCCGCGGGAGTTGGAAATGCATAGGTTCCGTCAATCACAGCTAAGTCGATTCCCCCTACCGCTTCGAATAGGTCGAGAAGCAGGGGCTCTAAGTTCTTATGGTATACTGCTTTCTTTTTCATTGGAAGTAGGCCAAAGAGGTTCTTAATTACGGATCCTCTTGCATATCGACGTAAGTTATGTGAGCTAATAAGGACACGATTTTCAAATAACAGATGTGAAAGTTGCATCTCTTCTCCCGCGATATCTACTGGCTTTACCTGTGTCTCATCAGAGAGATTAAAGGGTACTACTCGATCTGAAAATAGGTCCTTCCAAATTTGAAGCCGTTCGATTGCCGATCCACGATAATTATCGGATTCGATCATCCAAATTTTTGGTACTAGCGAAAAACTTTCAACGATGGCTCGTGCCACAGGTACCGTCGTATATGCTTGCTGTTTCGGCTCAAAAACTCCAACTTTAAACAGCACTTCCCGGTTCGGCAGATTGAGGTCAGAAATACCTCCAATTAATTTGAGTGCGCGTTGAAAGGACGTAGTTGCATCTTTTTCCAATTCCACTAACGCCACTTTTACCATCGTTAATCACATCATGAAATCAAGAAGCACTTCTACGCCTCCTGTAAGAACTAAAAATCTATTTACTCTATCATGTCTTCTCTTTCATAAAGTGAGTTTCTATGGTTGAAACCTGTGGCTTTTACTGGCTAGCGGAAGGAGAACTCGCGGGTTCAGGCTACCCTGGGCCGTGTCTAGATTGGTTATTTAATACGCAGGGAATTCGTGCCATTCTCTCACTTCACCCTCTAGCCCCCGCAGATCACGAAAAAGCTCAACAGCTAGGAATTCAGGTCAAAACCATTGCGATTCCAGATTTCACCGCGGGATCATCTGATCAACGGGAAAAAGCGCTTCAGATAATTGATAAATTCCGTGAAAAAAATCTCCCAACCCTTGTCCATTGTCAAGGTGGTTTAGGGCGAACCGGAATGCTTCTTGCACTTTATCTTGTGCAACGAAAAAGCGTTTCACCCGAATCTGCGATATCACAAATTCGTCATCTTCGCCATGGTTCAATAGAACCGAATACTGGACAAGAAGAAGCCGTTTTTGCAGCAAAAAATCTTGAATAGATTCTGCGAATTCGTGAAAATTGCTAGATATCAAGCTGTTTGACGGCTTGACGTTTAAGGAATTGACCACGTCCACACTTGCCAACAAATTTTCCATCTGATACGACAAGCTCACCTCGCGAGATTGTAGTGTGGGGGTAGCCTTTCAGTTGCCATCCTTCAAATGGGCTCCAATCACAATTAGTTTGCAAGTCCTTCGCATGTATGGTAACCTGTTTGTTGGGATCAAAAACGACTAAATCCGCGTCACTCCCAGACGCAATTGTTCCTTTCCGAGGAAACATTCCAAAGATTTTGGCGGGATTCGTACTCGCAAGGCGCACCAAGTGGTTTATTGAGAATCGCTTTTTAGCCACCCCTTCAGTGTAGAGAAGAGGAAACATTGTTTCCACCCCGGGCAACCCAAAAGGAATCCTACGGAAATCACCTTCCCACATGGCTTTCTGTTTAGTATCAAAGGTACAGGTGTCAGTGGCGACAATCTGGATGTCACCGTCGATTAAGCCTTTCCAGAGTCTCATACTATCTTCCTTTTTCTTAATTTGTGGACAGGTAGCATACAGGTGACCATTTTCTCCTTTAAAGACCGAATCATCTAGGAGAAGGTATTGTGGGCAAGTTTCAGCATACACATGCACTCCTCTTTCTCGGGCATCATGAACATATTGAGCACTTTCTCCCGCTGACATATGGACAATATACAACCGTCCACCTGTCACTTCTGCCCATTTAATGGCTCGCTGGACCGCTTCAGACTCAGTATAATCAGGTCGT
The DNA here is from genome assembly GCA_964347045.1 of uncultured archaeon. GTDB lineage: Archaea > Asgardarchaeota > Hermodarchaeia > Hermodarchaeales > Hermodarchaeaceae > Hermodarchaeum. Next base: position 25,035 of record CAYFXC010000013.1, on the reverse strand, counting down.
GAAAGTGTGTGGGCATATGCTCCCCATTTTTCCTTTTCTTGTGCATATCGTTCAATGAGCATATCAAGAATATCAACACTTTCCGCATGAACGCCAATCATTCCGCCAAATTTCTTGGTTTCTTCAAGAGCCTGAAAGAGCATACCGTCATCGGCCATCCACCCCTCATTTTTGTAGATCATGAACATCTTAAAGGTTGGAATTCCGTATTCGATGATTTGTTTGATTTCTGCCTGGGTTTGTGGATTCCAATCGGTTATGGCCGCATGTAGCCCGTAATCTATGCAAACTTTTCCATCGGCTTCTTTCCGACGAGCTTTGACGGCTTCCATGATTGAATGGCCTTTTTGTTGAATAGCAAAATCAAGTACTGTTGTGACACCTCCCATTGCCGCCGCTTTTGTTCCGTTCTCAAAGTCATCAGCGGAAATGGTTCCACTGAAAGGTAACTGGAAATGAACATGAACATCAATCGCGCCCGGAAAGACATACATGTCTTTGGCTTCAACAACCACAGTATCTGAAGTTGGATCTATGTTCTCTGCAATTGAAACAATTTTTTCACCTTCTACTCCGACATCTGCTTGAATTGTATCAGTGGCAGTTACAAGGGTTCCATTTTTTATCAATAAATCCAGCTTCATAGAAAGTCACTTCTCAAGGTTTTCCCTCTTTTTTGCCCTTTATTGCTTTGGGAAATGCCTAAATCACGAAAGACCTATGTTTATTCTAATTTTCATATGGTGTAAAAATGATGCGAAAAGTTCGTATTGGCCTAGTACAATCCCGGTGGGAAGGTAGCGTTTCGGATGAAAAAGCAATTCGAAAGAACATTGAATCGATGATTCGAAAACACGAAGCCTTCGCAGAGATTGCAGCAAAGGAAGGCGTGCACATTCTCTGTTTTCAAGAGTTGTTCTTTGGACCTTATTTTTGTGCGGAACAAAAACCCCTCTGGTATGAATTTGCTGAACCGATTCCAGGACCCCTTAGTGATCGTATGAGCCATCTGGCCAAAACCAATAATCTGATTCTAATTGCGCCAATGTACGAAGAAGAAATGAAAGGTGTGTTCTATAATACTGCGATTGTTCTGGATAATAACGGGACGCTTCTCGGAAAATATCGTAAAACCCATATTCCCCACTTAGGACCTGGTTTTTGGGAGAAATTCTATTTCCGACCTGGAAACTTGGGGTATCCTGTTTTTGACACTATGTATGGGAAAATTGGTATCTACATCTGCTATGATAGGCACTTTCCTGAAGGGGCCCGTGCTCTGGGCTTAAATGGGGCTGAAATTGTATTCAATCCCTCTGCAACCGTTCAAGGACTTTCTGATCATCTATGGACCCTTGAACAACCCGCACACGCTGTAGCCAATGGCTATTTCATAGCAGCAATTAACCGTGTCGGCGAAAGTCCTTGGAAGATGGGAACTTTCTATGGAAGTTCATATGTTGCTAATCCACGTGGCGAAATTGTTAAACAAGCCTCATCGGAGAAGGATGAACTACTCGTCGTTGACATTGATTTGGATATGATTAAGGAAGTTCGGTCCACATGGCAGTTCTTCCGAGATCGCCGTCCTGATCTATACAAAGAATTGTGTGATCTTTAGAGGGTTTTTTCGACTTGCGTGAAAGCTTTGTCAAGGATTTGGTAGGCTTCATCTATCTGTTCTTTGGTCAGTTCTAGTGGTGGTTGGATTCGGATGGCGTTTCCGTCGATTCCTCCTTTACCAATGAGCAATCCCTCAATTTTACACAATTCCATGACTTGGAGTAATTCTTGAGACGCTGGTTCCTTCGTATCTTGGTTACGAACTAATTCGATGCCTTGCATCATTCCCTGCCCACGTACCTCTCCTACAATTTTGTGCTCTTGTTTGAGTGCTTCTAATTGTTTTCTCAAATACCTTCCTTGTTCGAACGCACGTTGTAGGTAATTACTTTCCTGAATGATGTCAAGCACCGCAATAGCTCCTGCACAAGATAATGGATTCCCTCCGAATGTAGCAAAACTATCCGTTGTGGTGTACTCTTCAGCGTATTCAGGTCGAGTCAGGAATCCGCCAATTGGAATGCCACTTCCAAATCCCTTCGCCATAGTTACAATATCAGGGTTGACTCCCGCATGTTGTATACCCCACCACTTCTTACCTGTTCGACCAAAGCCTGTTTGCACTTCATCGCTGATATAAAGCCCATCGAATTCTTTTACAATCTCATTGGTAATTTGAAAGAATTCAGGAGGTGGCTGAATAATCCCGCCTACGCCCTGTATTGGTTCAACAATAAAGGCCGCTATGGCCTTATTAGTTTGGGTACGGATTAATTCCCGAAGATATCGTGCACATTGCAAATCACACTCGGGATATTCCTTTGCAAAGGGACAACGATAGCAATACCCATAGGGTTGAAACCGGACGCCCGGGGGGTGTGCTTCCGGAACAGTTCGCCATCCCGCACTTGATATTTCGCGCGCAAGCATCGTTCGCCCATGATAAGCATGAGTACACGCAACAACATAGGGGTTATTTTTGAATTTCCGCGCCATGAATAGTGCAGCTTCATTGGCTTCGGAACCACTATTGACGATGAATGACTGGCTTATTCCCTTGGGTGCAATTTCCACAAGCCGTTTAGCCAACACTGCATATGGAATAGTTGCATACAATGAACTTGTGTAAACCAGTCGATCTAGTTGCCATTTTAGTGTTGCAACAAATTTCGGGTGCGAATATCCAGTAATCGTTGTGCAAATCCCTGCAAACAAATCTATGTACTTTTTCCCTTTTGCATCCTCAAGAGTTGCACCTTCACCTCGCACCAGCAGCAGTGGCTCTTCATAATAATGTGAAACTGCAGGAATTACGTGTTTTTTTTCTATCTCAAGGATCTCTTTAGCAGAATAGGCTTTACGCAAATCTTCTGGAACAAGCTTTTCATCCATAGGATTCAACTCCATCAGGGGAACTTTTAGATTACACATTGTTACACTAAAGGTTTTATCTAGAGGAATCTTCTATTTAGAATCAATCGGAGGTTATTCATTTTATGTCAAAGCATGCCTTAGGAATCGAATTTGCGGGTATTCAATTTACAAATCCCTTTATGCTATCATCTGCCCCGCCCACACTCGATGCTCGACGGGTGATTCGTGCTGCAAAACTCGGTTGGGGTGGCGCGGTATTAAAAACTGTGACCGAGGAACCCACCGTGGATCCGCGTATACGGTTAGGGGTACTACGTAAAGAAGGCAAGCTCATTGGGATGAACAATATCGAGCTTCTTTCACGGCATCCGTTAAAGCAATGGACCGACTCGTGGATTCCTGAAATTAAAGCCAAGGCTCCCAACAGCTTCGTTGTGGTTGCTAGTATTATGTCTGGTCCTGACCCAGAAGGCTGGACTGTCTTAGCCGAAACCATGTCCCGAACCGGTGTTGATGCTTTAGAACTCAATGTTTCGTGTCCTCATGGATCACCCGAGAAACATATGGGCGCGTTTATTGGGCAAAATCCTGAACTCGTCGAAAAAGTAACCAAGGCTGCAAAAAAGGGGACAGAACTACCTCTGTTTGTGAAATTAACCCCCAACGTGACTGATATTGTTCCAATTGCTAAGGCTGCTGTGAGAGGAGGCGCCGATGCCTTGTCCGCGATCAACACAGTCGAATCGCTCATTGGTGTTGATATTGAAACCGCAACACCACATCCGTTTGCTTATGATCCAGAGTTATCTCATCCCCAGAGTACCTATGGCGGCTTATGTGGACCAGCCATTCGACCACTAGGCTTACGCTTTGTGTCGCAGATTGCCAAAGCCCTTCCAAATACGCCTATCTCTGGAATTGGAGGCATCGAAAATTGGCAAAACGCTGTAGAGTACTTAATGGTGGGAGCAAGCACTATTCAGATTTGCACCGCAGTGATGTGGTTTGGTTTTCGCATAATTCGTGATTTTGTCAAGAATTTGTCGAATTTCATGGAAAAGAAAGGGTACGAAACCCTTGATTCGATGGTTGGGAAAGCGCTTCCTAACATTACAACCTGGACCGATTTACCAAAATTATCCCCTGTCATTGCTCAGATTAATACAGAAAGATGTGAACTTAGGAAAGAGTGTATAATTGCTTGTGCTGACGCTGGTTATCAAGCCATTCGCATGAAAGGTACACATCTTGTCGTAGATCCTGAGAAGTGTGACGGTTGCGGGCTCTGTGCTGTAGTCTGCGGTGCCGATGCAGTTGAATTCATCAAAAAAGAATAAACGTCAAATCAATACAAGAGAGATCATGGGTCTTGCTACTGTTGGTGTCCTCCTCAACTTTGCCATTGATCTTGAAGCCTCCGCTGCTGCCTTTTATGAAACCGCGACGCCTATCACCCAAATCCAAGAGTTGAAAAGTCTCTTTGAAGCGATGATTATGCAAGGGCAAAGTCGTATTCAAATGCGTATGCAACTTTACCGTCAATTATCACTTGTCAAAAAACAAGCGACCGTTACAGGTATTATGGGCGAGCACTATCGTCCGAAAACAGAATGTCCTTCAGGATGTCTTGATGACAAATTAATCCAATTAGCTATCACCATGGAACAACAGGTTCAGGACTTTTACCGAGATACGAGTAACGAGTTAGGCTTTCTTGATGAAGTTCCAGATATTTTTGATCATCTCGTCGAAGATCACTCCCAGAATCAAAAGAAACTCCAAACCATAGGCTAGTGTTCCGAATGGGGCACTTCAACACCCACGCTCCACAAAAAAATCCGCACACTTATTTTGCCTAGTCGATTGAATTCTTTTTGAAGCGTTTTCATGGTTTGATCGAGCCCTTTCTCTGCAAGTAGATTCTTCAAGTATGGATGAAACGAACCATGAATCGAAGCGATTTCCTGGAATACACTGGCATTCATAATCGTTGCCCGAATTTTGGCTTCATTTCGAACAATTGCTTTATTTTCCATTAGTCGACTAACATCCGTGTCGTCAAAACTAGCTACCTTTGCGATAACAAATTTAGCAAATGCATCCTCGAAATCAGGCCATTTCGTTGTAATAACCTTCCAATTGAGCCCCGCTTGAAAAATTACTCTTGTCATATTCTCAAAGTATTTTGAATCATTTGTTGGCAACTCACCCTGCTTACATGCCCAATCATCCGGACTCAAAAATACACGCCCCTAATGTTGAAAGAATAATCAAAAGTATGGTATAACTCCTTCTCATTTGTATTAGGAACATCGTTGAACAATCTCCTTTATTCTAATGTTCGTAACAAAGAAAAACCAAGAACATACAGTAAACAAAATTCTGGACTGTTGGTGACCATTATGTGTAAAATCTGCACTGCCCATGGGGCTGGCAAAAAATGGTTCGAAATCAAACGTCATGTTGAAGTAAAATATGCAAAAGAAATGGGATTTGAACCGTGGGAAAAGGATCACTGGCACTATGTTCATCAACAATACGCTCAACTTGCGGCTCAAGCGGGGGATGCAATGGCGAATCCCGTAATGGCTGAAAGCATCCGGAAAATGATGGATGATATGATCTTTCAAATCCACCCCCTTGAAAAAGGCGTTACATTCACCTTTCCACAAGGGCATGGGGCTCAGGTACTCACGCGTGAGGAAATTGAAGGGGTCATCAAGCTCTCCGGCGAACCCTATCTGGTGGAATGTCTTTGCCGAAAAATGATCAATGGGGCCAACGATCGTTGCTGCATTCCTTTAGGGCTGCATGGTGAAACCGCTGAAATGTTTCCCTCAAAGGAGGAAAAGGTGGAGCGTATCAGTGTTGATGAAGCCGTAGCTCTTACAAGACAATTCAATCAAGAAGGACGTGTTCACACCCTTGCAGGGACACCACTTCCTATGGCTATGGCCGTGTGTAATTGCGAGCTTCCTTTTTGTATTGCCCTGCGACCCCGAGTCGATATGGGCTTTAAATATATAATCAGAAGTCACTGGGTTGCCAAAGTGGATATCGATAAGTGTTCTGGGTGTAGAGAATGCTTGTCTCGATGCCAGTTCGGTGCGGTAACCTTTTCGAATGCTACTGAACAAGCGAATGTTGATATGTGGAAATGTTACGGATGTGGCCTCTGCAACGAAACTTGTCCGGAGAACGCAATCGATCTTATTCACCGGGAATCATTACCGGCATTAAAGGATTGGTGGTAAATATGCAGAATTACTACAAGGTTGAGTGGAGCAACGAGAAGTGTCAAAACGCTCTTGATTGTGTTCGTTGTCTTCGCGTTTGTCCGCAAGCCGTTTTCGCGTTATATGCTCCCAATCGAGAAGAAGGCATACCACCCACTGAATATGTGATCTCACCAGCGATGCAAATGTTTTGCAATGGTTGCAACACCTGCATTGAGGCCTGCCCAAACAACGCACTCAAAGTCTATCCCAAGTCCGCTACTCAATGAGGTTATCCCCCCTTGCTGTTTGTTGAACATTCAGCAAATATAGCCTCATCTTTTGCTATAGGGCAAGTTCACTAATTTTGGCTATGATTTCATCGACATGTCCCTCGACGCTGACCTTAGGCCATACAAATCGAATGACGCCTTCCTGATCGATGAGAAAAGTAACCCGTTTCGCTATTCCGATGCCTGCCCTTTTTACTCCATAGAGGTCAACGATTTTCTTGTCCGTATCTGCAATTAAAGGAAAGGACAGGTCATGTTTGGCTTTGAATCCTGATTGGCGTTTTAAACTATCTGTGCTTACACCGATCACCTTGACGCCCATGCCCGTTAATCGGATCATATTATCACGAAAGGAGCAGGCTTCCTTTGTGCATCCTGGTGTATATGCACGGGGATAGAAATACAAAATAACAATATTCCCTTTCAATGTGCTTAATTCAAGCTCAGAATTATCATCTGTAATTCCAATGAAATTTGGGGCCGGCTGTCCAACATTTGGTAAACCTATCATAAACACCTCATATTAGAGGAAATTCACTTGCCCAATATTAATTTCGCTATTTTTAGAACTCTTTTCTAAATCGGTTTGAACGCGTTTTTACTAGCCCCACAAACAGGGCATACCCAATCATCTGGAATTTCTTCAAAGGCTGTACCAGCTGGTATCCCATTTTCTGGGTCTCCTTTTTCCGAATCATAAATCCAGCCGCACACTTCACATTGATACTTCCCCGAAACTTCAGTGGTTGGTACCTTGTCAGAAGTTGGTGGAATATAGGTGGCGGCGCGTTTCGAAGTCTTTCCTCCTTTGATCTGATGGTAATATGCATACGTCAAAGGAGTACCTTCTTGGAGCATTTTTGCACCCTTGACTTCCCCAATAAATACTGAATGTGTATCGGCATCTACTTGATTGATTACCTTCACTTCAAGGTAAGCAAGTGCATAATCAACAATGATGGGGCAATTTTCTATTCCTTCCAGGTGTTTGACATCACTAAGCTTATCCAATTCTCGTCCAGACCTAAACCCAAACCGGCCAATAAACGCTAGAGGTGTTGACTGATCAAGAATTGAAACAGAAAACATACCACTTTGGACAATAAGGTCGTGTGTGAGATTTTCCTTATTGATACTAACTGCTACTCGCGGTGGAAATGCGGTTATTTGAAAAACGGTATTCACAATCAGCCCGTTAATTTGCTCACCTGATTTTGCCGCTACAATATATAATCCATAGCTGAGAAGATCAAGCACAGACATGTCCAAATCCGTACCCATATTATTTAGCTCCATTAGGATAATTATGATACAATTATTCGGCTAATTTTTTGGATTAATCGTGAGATTACAGTCTTTAATTATAAGTTAAAACTGTTTGTTCGTTTTTATTGCTTGTTGATCGCTCTTCAAGTGATGTCTTGCCGGTGGCTCTAACATCTCATCCAAACTACTTCTCAGCTCCTTAATCTTTTCTTGGTCGTAGTGAACGCTCCGTCGATTGCAGTTATCTAAAAGCGGATTCAAATCCGACAATATTACCACCAAAGTATAATGAACGAATATCCGGACCGTCCAATCTTGAATTCTTACCCAATTTTAGCACCTGATAGATAAAGAGGTTATTTATCTATTACGAGATTTCCCGGAACTCAAAACTCTCGCGAAATCGAGTGCCCGTAGCCTTTTTATATCCGAATTGGTTTGGAGAATGAAGCAGGTCTAACATTCTGAATCGATTTCTCTTGTGGCTACCTCAGATTGCGGCAGAACTAGAGGAAAGATTTGGTAAGGAACCTGAATATTGAAGCAACGTGGTACCGAAAATGAGCTACGATCGAGAGCCTGTTGAGGCTACAGTCGCAGAATTGCGACCTTTTATGAAAAGTTTGAATATCACCTTCAAAGTCATCGAGAAGGGTGAAGAACGCGAAGTCTCTTCCCGCCGAGATGGCGAAACTCATCGAGTTGTTGATGCAACAGCAGGTGATACCACTGGCACAGTCTTTCTCTCCTTATGGGACGACAATATCGAAGCCGTTGAAATTGACAAAACCTACCGCTTAGAAAAGGGCTATACAAGCCTTTTTCAAGGACACCTCCGCCTGAACATAGGACGATACGGAGAAATCAGCGAAGCCGAAGAACCTATTGAAGAAGTTGATGCTGAAAACGACATGTCCGCCGCAGAACACGAACAACCCCGCTATCGTCGACGAAGCTATGGTGGGCGCGGTGGCGGATATCGGCGTGGCGATCGACGCGACCGTGGACGTCGTTATTAAACCTCAATTTCCATTCTCCTTGGCCTTCACGTCTCAAAGCGGGGATGTGAAGGACCTTTTTCTATTTTATCAGCCAGATTGAGAACTTATATCATACAAGGTTTGAGATGAAATCTCTGCTAGAAACAATTCAAACCCTGGTTCATCAAAGCGACTACCCACTTTCTGGAATTTTAAGTGAGTAAAATAAAACTGATGCGCGCGCGAATCAACCGAGCTAACTGTCGCTTTAACTAAATCAATTTGGTGTTTTAATCCATACTTAGCAAGCTGATTGAGGAGCCAGGTTCCTGTTCCTAGATTCGTGGGAATCGCACAGATGAATCGAATAAAAAGTTCAGTCGGACGATGATAAAAGTCCAAAAGGCCTTTCACTCTGGTTTTCTGCGTTGCAAGCCAAATTATCCGATTTTCTTTTGTTCCAAGGGCAATCTGCAGATGAAGCTTAAGAGATTCAATTAACTCATCCAAAGGCTCCGAAGATCCTGGTGGCTTCTCCATCAATAAACCCTGTGCATATATTCGCGCGGCCTGCTCCAGGTTTTTTCTCGAAAGCGGGGTAATTTGCAAAGACTTGGCAGGAGATATGGAAAACATCCCCAATAGACAGACAGGATTTTTTTTACCTGATATGCTATCTCGAACAGTCACTGTACTTAAGATATACGGGCACTATCAAAAGAATAGGCGCGATACACTTTGTTTATAACACCTGTGCGAAATGGTGCCACATATGCCCATCGATCGAACTTTCCTATCTACATGGAATCGAACTGGTCAGCATCACAATCATTCGGTTTGGCAATCCAAAACATCGATACTGGGCATTCACGGAACACGTGTAGCTGTGGATTCTGATGTTTGTACTGGTTGCGTAAAATGCCTGACTGTATGCCCTGAAGATGTCTTCGAGCAATGGGAGGTATCACCTGGTGTGATCAAGGCTGACCCCGTGAACGAATCTGCTTGTCTAGAATGCCTTGCCTGTGAGCTAGTCTGCCCTGTAGATGCTATTTATATCGCCCGAAGCTCTTCAAAATCGGATACCTTAAGCGCTTTATTGGACTAGTGTACATAATCGACATTGTACTCTGAAGCTCCCATTCGGAGGGATCCAAACATGTTTGATGTTCTACTTACAGAGAGTGAGCGTGAAATTCGTGATGAAATGCGAAAATTTGTTCGTGATAAAATAGATCCAAATCTAATCATCCGTATGGATGGAAATGAGCAAGAATACCCTTATGATTTCATCAAATCGGCTACAAAGTCAAACCTAATCGGATTACGGTTTCCTAAGAAATATTCTGGACGAGGCCTTAACTGGGTCTCTGAAATGTTGGCCATCGAAGAAATTGGCGTATTAGGTATTGCTCTGGGCTGTGCTTACTCCCTACCCAGTATTGTGGGGGAATCCATCGATAAATTTGGATCAGAGGACCAGAAGCTTTCCTATCTTGCTCCAACTCTCCGTGGCGAGAAAATTTGTGCTGAAGGTCTTACTGAACCTCGTGGAGGTTCCGATTTCTTTGGCACAATTACCTCTGCTGTTGCTCAAGGCGATCATTTTGTGATAAATGGGGAAAAACGGTTTGTGGCAGGCGGTATAGGTGCTGATTATTTCTTGATTTATACAAAAACCAATACAAAGGCACCTCCTCATCGATCACTTAGTGCATTTCTCGTCGATCGTGATATGGGCGTAGAAGTCGATGAACATTACAGTCTCATGGGGTGCCGTGGTATGGGAGCTGCTCGAATTGTCTTGAATGATGTAGAAGTTCCCAAAGAAAACCTCGTCGGTCAGCTAGACGGCGCCACGGATATTTTCAATGCAATGATGGTCCCCGAAAGGCTCACCTCCGCTGCAGGTGCTATTGGGATGGGGCGAGCGGCGCTAGAACTTGCCATCCGCTATGCAACTCGACGTGAAGCTTTTGGTCAAACCATAAGTCGTTTTGAAGGTGTCAGCTTCAAAATTGCCGATTGCGCTACAGCCTTGGACGCGGCACGAGGGCTAGTATATCGTGCAGCACGACTCGCGGATGCCGGACAACCTAGTCGTAAAGCCGTTTCCCAAGCTAAACTGTTTGCCACAGAAGCCTGTTACAAAACACTATCAGAATCCATGCAAATACTCGGAGGGATCGGGTATACCGACATCTATCCCATCGAAAGATTGTATCGCGATGCCCGGCTCGCTACCATTTGGACAGGTAGCAGTGAAATCATGCGGCTCATTATCCAAAGTGACGTAATCAAAGAATTTCTCCAAGAACCTCGTGGCGAGAAACGTGATGTTGAACTCGATACTCCTGGAGCCGGTAAAACCGTTGAAAAAGTCTACCGCGCTGAACCAGACCAATATCGCAAATCCAAAGACTAGCCTATTTACTTTCAACGCAAGGTTTTCTCAAGAATCTTTCGCGGTGATATTTATTTGAGCCTTTAATGAGTAAAAGTATCAAACGACTTTTTTGGAACTACCATTAATCGTGCCTATGTTCTTTACCTCTATGGGCAGGAACCATGGGTATTGTCAGTTTAATCAGTTTATTCCTCTTGAATTGATCAATTGTCTGACGTACAATTCCAGTAATTCCTATGTAAATCTCCACACCACATGTATTTAGGACATTATGGGGTTTAGGACCCATTTTTCCTGTCAATACGATTTTTGCTTCGTGATCGACGACACAATGGGCTGCCAAGGTTCCCGCTCCATAACTTGTCATAGCTCTTGGATTGAGAATTGTTTCAATCTTCAACTTTGCTTTGTTAACAATAATGAAGTTTGCACACCGACCAAATTGATCATCAATAGGTGCATCAAGAGTTGGACCCTGTGCTGTTAGAAAAATTCTCGTCATCATTCATCTCCTTGTTCATCAACTTCGGAGGGTGCTAGGCGGCGCAGATAGTGGCTATTACATCGTGGACAAGTTCCCGGTCTACCTGTTCCAAAAGATTCACTCCATTGGTGCTGACAGGTAAAACAACGGAACCATCTCATAGTTGGAAGTTCAAATGGTCCCCCCTCTATTCGAAGTGCTTTACCATTAACTAGTGCATCTGCTACCTTAGCAAGAGCTGATTTTAGGATTCTATGAAGGGTTGGCTGTGAAATCCTAAGCTGATGTGCTGCTTCGATCTGAGAAGCTCCCTCATAATGTTTGATTCGAACCGCTTCATATTCGTCAACATTGAGTCTGACTTCCGCAATGGTCCCGATGGGGATGCCTCTAGGTGCGTAATGGCGTACGTTGGGCTCTGCGCGGACAAATCTGCGCTTATGGGGCCTTGGCATGTTATGAATTTATATTCATAACTACTTATAAAATCCTCCCTTTTTTGGCGACCCACATGACATAAGAAGACAAACTACGCATTATTTTGCTACTATTCAATAATGCTCGGTGGCGTGATACTGTGACAATTTCAGGTGGAGAAATTCTAGCTAGATGCCTTGCTAATGAACAAGTAGAATACATATTCGGTATCATCGGTGATCAATGGAATTCTTTCTTTGATGTACTCGCACGAAAGGGAGACAAATTGGGCATTGAATTCGTTACTACGCGACATGAAGCCGCTGCTGCCCATATGGCTGATGCTTATGCCAGGACAACTGGAAAACCTGGAATTTGCCTTGGAACAGTGGGACCTGGTGCAGTAAACTTAGCTGGCGGTGTATATGCTGCATATGCTGATAGTGTACCTATCGTAGTATTAACTGCACAGAACCAAACTTGGCGGATTTATCCTGATACGGGAATGACGCAAGGCCTCGATCAGATTCGCCTATTCACATCTATAGTAAAATGGAATGCTATTGCCTGGTCGATTGATCGCATTCCTCAGCTTGTTCAGCAAGCCTTTCGCACCGCCTTAGCTGGTCGACCAGGACCTGTTCATCTTGATCTGCCTTCCAATGTCCTCTACGGAACCGTGGAGACACCACCCCAAATTATTCCTCCTGAAAAATATCGATCAACCACTCAGCCCACGGCATATCCAACCCTTATTGGACAAGTAGCTCAGATGTTGCTAGAATCTGAGTTCCCACTCATTCATGCAGGATCTGGCGTGTTATGGGCCGAAGCTTCAGAAGTGCTCGTAGAGCTTGCAGAACATCTTTCCGCAGCGGTGACGGTGAGCCCTACCGCACGAGGAGTCATCCCCGAGGATCATCCCCTTGCGTTTGAACCCGGGCTTCAATGCGGAGCATTTGCACAAAACTGTGCGGACATTGTTCTTCTCGTTGGAGGACGGCTAGGCGACTTAGATTTTTGGGGGAAACCACCAGGGTGGAAGGTTCCTGAACAACAGAAACTCGTACAAATTGACATTTCAAGCGAGATGATTGGTGTCAATCGGGAAGTAGATTTAGCCCTTGTAGGAGATGCTAAAAGTACACTCCAGTTTCTGCTTTCAGAAGTTCGGCGACGTAGCAAGGCTAAACCTCCTTCAACTCTACTAACACAGTGTCAAAACACTCGACAAATGTTCTATCAATCCCAATTAGATATTGCATCTCAGGACACTGAACCTATTCATCCCCTTCGCCTGGCTAAAGAGGTTCGTGACTTCTTTGATCGAGATGCAATCGTTTGTGTTGATGGAGGAAATAGTATTCTTTGGACTCTTCATCTAAATCGTATCTATAAACCCCGCTCTTATCTCTATGCCTGTGATTCAGGGCATCTCGGCGTCGGGCTTCCTTATGCAATAGCCGCAAAGAAAACGCACCCAAATCGTCAAGTCTATCTGATTAGTGGTGATGGCGCTTTCATGTTTAATATTCAGGAATTAGAAACTGCGGCGCGACTCAATACTCCGATGATTGCAATAATTGCCAATGATCGACGGTATGGGATGATTGCAGGAGTTCAACATCTTCTGTTTGAAGATCGATATTATCAGGTCGATTTCACCGATGTTCGCTATGATAAAGTGGCCATAGCAATGGGTTGCTTTGGGGAACGCGTTACCAAAATTAAAGAAATTCAACCCGCCCTCGAACGGGCAATTAAATCCAAGCTACCTGCGGTCATCGATGTGATTATTGATCGGGAAGCAAACCTTAACCCGCCAGAACTTGCCTTAATCGGATCGATTTGGTTAGAAGGTTGTACACCACCTCCAGTTGAAGAAGATGAGAAAAAAGAAAAGAAAACGACTGAAGTAGTTGCCAATTAACTGACTCCTACGAGGAATTACCTGTGCCAAATTCAAAGATTCGTTCGTGGAAGTGCCTCAATCAAAGAATTGTCTATGAAAATCCTTGGATACGGGTTTATGAAGACCAGGTACAACTCCCGAATGGAAACACGACACTTTATGGAATAGTTGAGCCAAAAAGTAACTTTGTTGGAGTTGTCCCTCTGCTTGACTCCAAGACCGTGGTATTAGTTCAACAATACCGCTACATTCAAAATGAAATTAGTTGGGAAATAGCTTCAGGCGCCATCGATGAAAACGAGACCCCTGAACAGGCTGCTCAGCGCGAACTCCGTCAGGAAGTGGGGTATCAAGCTGAAACATTAGAGCTGGTCAGTATCATGCAATCGAATAAATCGCTAATGCGTGATAAAGGGTATATCTTCCTTGCTCGAGGGCTCACACTCTGCTCTGAGGCGCCTGATGAAACGGAAGAATTTGAAACGGCTCAAATCTCAATAACCCAGGCACTTGAAATGGTTAAGCGGCACGAAATCACTGATTGTGTCTCAATTATTGGGATTCTCATTGCAGGGACAAAAATGATTTAGTGATGCGTTGTTATGAGTTATATCCTACTCGATCTGTACTCGTCTTGGCTGCTTCTTTTTAGGGACACGGATTTCTAGAAATCCTTCATTGAATCCGGCTTGGACATTTTCTGCATCAGCATCGCGAGGAAGGGGAACCTTTTTCGAAAGGCTTTGAAATCGAATTTGTCGTTGAACTGTTCCCCATCGCTCATAATGGACCTCCTGACGCATTTTTGCCTGGACACTGAGATGGTCATCCATAACGGTGATTTCAATATCTTCCTTATTCACCATAGGCAAATCTAGGGTAACAATATATTCTGTTTCGGTCTCCTGGACATCCCCCAGCGCCTCAAGGCAGCAGGAATCGCCGTCCCAAAGGGCTCGAATCCTTGACCGGAATCCTTCCGGTACCCCCAAAAGCTCATCGAAACGACGTTGCAATGCTTTTACAGATTCTTCCAGCCGATGAAGCACGTCTTTCCGTTTCTTTGGTTGTTTTACTTCAGGCATTTATGGGCTCCTCCTTACGAATAAAAGGCAGGAATCTGAAATTCCTGCTCTTTGCCGCTCGTTTGCATTGTTGTCGTTGTTTGGTTCATTAAATCCCGGACTCGGACCCGTACCTCTTCCGCCCCTTCGATAAGGGCTTCAGTGGGGATGGGGGTGTTAGTGAGTTTTGATAAGGTCTTAATCGTCTCTGCAGCTGCACCTGGGTCGGGGAAATTTAAGAAAGACTGAGCCATCACATAAGTCACTGGAATTTTTTGACGCTGTGCCTCCAAGAGAATAATAGCATACGTACCGGCCACGATGCCTTCATCAAGAAACTTGATTTTTTTATCCATTATTCGATCGTATTCAGATTCTGTCGTTGCTACAGCATACACTTCCGGTGTTTCTATTTGGGATCGAAGCGCAGGGGGCAATGCGGTTCCTCCAAGGGCTGTAATGGATTTAGGCTCTAATTCTTGGAGGTATTGTAAAATGGCGGTGGAAACTGGTCGCATGGCCTCTACGGGAAGAGGAATCTCGGATACAATTAACAGGAAATCCTCGTTTGCATACAACTGAATTGGGGGGCGCGCCTTGCGATCATGGATGACAGCTACTGGTGGCATGACATCCGTATCGATGTAACCGACTAGCCGCATATGGAGTGCTTGCACTAAATGCATTCCTGCTATTGTTCCAACTAAGCCTGCATCAGGTAACGCAATAATTGCATGTTTCTTTCCTTTTGATTGTTCAACTAGCTCTACAATCTCGAATAGGGTTTCTTGAACTACCAAGACGTCTTTGTCCTCCATAAAATTATCAGTGGACATAGGAACGTAAAAAAAGTTACGGGCATAAAAGAATCTGAACATTAAATGACTAACAAAGGGCGATTTATTGGTGAACGGATTTCTGTCAAGACTATTGATCTCGAAAAACCGGTGAGTTTTACTTGGCGAAATCAGCACTATAAGATTGTTGAAATCGAGGCTAGCGACCGGCGTTTGGATCTTCGGAGTACCTGGTATCGAAGAAAACATCGGGATTACTTTATCGTCCAAGTTGAAAGTGGGAAGCGCTTTGAGATTTATCGACATCGTGTTCCTGGTAAACCCTATTGGGTACTCACCCGTGAACTCCCGCATCTAGGTTGATATTTCAGGTTTTTCTAGTTCTGGTATCTGAAATACGATAATTTCGTAATTAGTTGTCCATTTTAGAGATTCTAAGTAGATGAATCCAAGTGGCTCTAATCGTGATACAAACCACTTTGGCTTCCTAATTGGTGGATATCGTAACTGTTGAGGGGTAAAACGAAACGCAACTCGACCAAGTGGTGTTAGGACTCGGTGGATTTCTTGAAATAATGCTTCAGGGGTTTTCAAGCCATTCATTAAACCAGTTACTACTGTTACCAAAGTGAATGTGTTATTTTCGAATGGCAGTGGTTTTTGAACATCTCTACAAAGAAACTGGGTGTTGGATTGGGTTCCCTCTAGTCGTGATTGTCGGCGGGCTTCTCGAATCATTTCTTCTGACCAATCAATGCCCACAACGTGTCCTTTGAATCCTCGTCGTCGGGCAACAAGTCGAGGCAAATGCCCCGTTTGTGTTCCTAAATCTAGGAGCTTTTCAGTGGGGCTAATTCTCAGTCGCTTTATGAGGTGTTCCCATAGCTCCCAATCATCTCGAACTTCGAATGCCGCTGATTGCCGGTCATATCCCCAACGAATTAATCTTTTGCCGAAGTAACGTCCCTCCGTGGCGATGATGAAAACAAGAAATATCAGAATAGTACCGATGATTGCCAAAACAAGATAGAATGCCCACATTGCGTCCACGATGTATTGGGATGCAAGAAACTTAACTGCTTTTAGGAAGAATCACCTATATTCTAGGAATTTGCAAGGACGGAGTTGCAATGTCTTCAACAGGTAAAAAAATCGGAAAATTTGCCATTGCTCTCGCTCTGGTAATCAGTATGTCTGTAGTTCTTATCGTCCCCTTGGATATCATTCCGCCATTAGGTGGACTCATAGATCCGTTTACCGGTATCTGGACAGTGTATCAAGACGCAGAACATCCTCCTTTCGCGGCGGTTCACGTTCCTGGGCTTTCGGATCAAGTAACTGTTGTTCGTGATAATTGGGGGGTGCCTCACATTTATGCGGCAAACGAACGGGATTTGTATTTTGCCTTTGGATATGTCCAAGCCCAAGATCGGCTTTGGCAAATGGATATCACACGTCGACAAGCGCGTGGTCAATTGGCCGAGATTCTCGGACCGAATTACATTGCGGCAGATAGGTTCTTACGGACCCTTGGAATGGAACGTGCTGCTCAACTAACCATTGACCAAATTTACTCTCAGCAAGATGAGTACAACACCACTCTCCGAGAAAATCTTGAAGCCTTTGCCTTAGGTGTAAACTTCTATATCAGCAATATCGGGGCAAATCTACCAATTGAATTTAAGCTCTTGAATTATCACCCCAGGGCTTGGACTCTGATCGATTCGATTTCTATTGGTAGAATTCTGGATTATGGCTTATCTTGGTCTGATACCGATCTTCAGTTCGCTAGAACAATCGCGGAATTAGGCAATGAGTCCGCCTGGGAGCTCTTCCCGCTGAATCCCCCTCTCCAAATTCCTGTTGTCCCTGAATACGGCGACTCCTACATTTCCCCACCTACCATCGACATCAATACTCCAGCTGTTCCTGAATCTTTACAAAGTGCCATCTCTGCCGTCCTAAGGTGGACTGAAAATATTCCCGATCCTCAGAATATTCTATCAGGGTGGCAAGATGATTTCATTGGTTCCAATAACTGGGCGATTAATAGCACAAAATCCGCTACAGGTCGACCCATCCTTTGTAATGACATGCATCTTTCACGCGATGTCCCTGCCATTTGGTATCAAGCCCACCTCGTTGCAGCGGATACGGGTCGCAACATTTACGGGTTCGTTCCTCCGGGTATTCCACTCATTATCGCGGGACACACCGAATATGTGGCTTGGGGCTTTACTAACGTTGGGGCAGATGTCATTGACTGGTATTATTATACAATCAATCCAGCAAACCCCAATGAATACTGGTATGATGGTGCTTGGCACACCTTTGAGGAAGAAACCACGATTATTACTGTGAAAGGAGAACCACCCTACTATCATACTATCAGACGTAGTATCCACGGTACCATCATGTCCGATGTAGGCATCACCCATAATGACTATGTCCTCGCTCAACATTGGACTGGTGCCGAACCAAGTTATGAATTAATAGCCTTAGATAAAATGACTATGGCACGAAATTACACTGAATTCATTGAAGGCCAAAAATTCTGGTGGACGATTTCACAAAACATTGTTTTTGCTGATATCTATGGGAATATTGCCATTCGTCCTACGGGTCATTGGCCCATTCGTGCCGAAGGGTATGGTGGACTTCCCTTCAACGGGTCTGCCGGTGAGGGCGAATGGGTTGATTTTATTGACTTCGATGAATTACCTCTTTCGCTTAATCCCGATCGTGGGTGGGTTGTCAGTGCCAACCAACTGGCTGCCTTGCAAGGTCCCTCTGCGTATCCTTATTATATTCATCAAGGCTATGCCCCCGGTTATCGTGCACGACGTATTATTCAGATGCTTGAAAGTGATGATAGTTTCACTGTGGATGACATGAAACGTATCCAAAATGATGTCTTAGACACAGCTGCCGAAGCCTTCGTTCCTTTTCTAATCGACGCCTTCGATAATGCCTCTTCAGCAATAACCAGCGATTCCTTACTCTCTGCTGCGATTGATCAATTACGTACTTGGAATTATACTATGTTGAAAGAATGGGTGGCTCCGACTATTTGGCGCGCGTGGTTTGATTTTTATTGGGAAGATGTATTCGGTGACGAATATCCTGCCAATCGTGCTGGTTTACTTTGGCCTTCTCCGGTAATTTTAGAAAATCTGACGCGGTTTAATCCGAATTCTCCTTGGTTTGATGACGTTACAACTTTAGGAACCATCGAAACACGGGATGATATTATTATCCGCGCATTTCAAGCTGCTGTAACGCGATTAGCCGATGAAGAAGGGTTAGATGTTAGTCAATGGACGTGGGATAAGTTCCATTTTGTGGTGTATTCGCACATGGTCGGAGATGCTTTAGGGCATGAACCGATACCTGCGGATGGCAGTGGAGTGACGGTGAATCCCTCACGAGTGAACATGTGGGAGCGCGAAGAAGGTGCCGCACGAAGTGGGGCCAGTGAACGCCTTATAGTCAACCTAAACGACCCCTACCATGCAATAAGCGTAATCCCCGGTGGGCAAAGTGGAAATCCCCTTTCACGGCATTACAGCGATCAACTCTTCGAGTATTTCCTAATCGGTGACTACCATCTCGACTATCTCTACTTCGATATCAATGATCTCCTGCTCCGTTCGTTTCGAATAGGATCAATCCTGATATTAACGGGGTGATACCCAATGACCATAACACAACGAATCTACGAAGCTTTTGCTCAACAAAATCTCATCAAAACCTTCCTTCTAATTCTGTTCCTGACAATAATCTTGCTCTACTTTATCAGTTGGCCAGGAGCAATTCTTGCTGCTGTGGTCGCCGGATTCTTCGTGCGTCGCTATTCGCGCGCCGCATTGGTCGGCTTCCTGGGAGGGCTCTTGGCCTGGGGAATCCTTGTTGGCATCCATCTTGCCTTTGGTGGAATCGCGGTTCTTGATCTCTTTGGTGCTCTTGCGGGACTAGAAGGTATGGGCGCTGCACTTGCAGCAATTATTATTCTCATTGGAGGATTACTCGGGCTCTCTGGCAGCCTTTTGGGTAATGCCATTTTCAGTTTTGTTGAACAATATTTCATTGAAGAAACAGAAGCTACTGAATAACAGTACTCCGATCAAATATTTGCCGCTTCCCATTAGAAGAAATGAATACATGCATAAGGGCTAGGAATGAGTTAAGAAATCAAAGTACTCTGTAGTTTCCCCCAAATGCTTAAAATATCGAATTGTATTGGTGGCGCAGAAACGAGACAACGAGGACCTCTTGCGATGAAACGGCTGGTTCATAATGGTATCCGGATCATTAGCCTTCCACCTCCCACAGGTATGGTACTAACCATTCGGGGTACCGATTATGAACTTGATGCCCAACAAGAACAAATGGTCATGACGTTTGTCGCTAAACGACACCTAGGTTATTGGGAAGACCAAGTTTTTGTGCGAAATTTTTTGAAAGATTTCAGTAAAGCCTTAGGCATCAAACCTGCCGTAAAACCTCAAGAAATTGAATTAGGCGTTGTCTTTCGCGAAGGCATCGAACGCCGAGACCGGGAACAAGAAGAAAAAAACGCCCTAACCAAGGAAGATCGAAAGATCTTAGCTGCTGAGCGTAAAGAAATCCGTGAAGCCCTCCGCGAGCAATTCGGGTATGCTGTTATTGATGATGAACAGGTTGAAATTTCCAATTGGACAGCTGAGCCAAGCTGTATTTTCATGGGGCGAGGTAAACATCCCTTACGGGGAAGATGGAAGCCTGGTCCACAACAGAAGGATATTACACTTAATCTGAGTCCTGATGCTCCTATGCCCCACGGGAACTGGGCAGGGCGCATGTGGCAACCTGATAATCTTTGGGTTGCTCGATGGGAAGACAAGTTGTCGGGCAAGATCAAATATGTCTGGGTGTCTGATACTGCATCAATAAAGCAGGATCGGGAGGCACAGAAATTTGCGGTTGCTCTACAGCTCGCCAAACGCATTACTAGCGTGCGTCGTGCTATTCAAGATGACATGAATTCTAATCAAGCAAGGCGACGAGAAATCGCTACAGCCTGTTATCTTATTGATGTGCTAAGTCTCCGTGTTGGGGATGAAAAAGACCCAGATGAAGCTGATACAGTTGGTGCCACCACGTTGCGCCCTGAACATGTTACGGTAAAAGCCAATGGCGAAGTTGAGTTCAGGTTTCTTGGAAAAGACTCGGTTCCGTGGCATAAAACGGTGAAATTACCTCCTGAGGTAATCGAAGAATTAGAAGCACTCATCGAGAATGCTAGAACACCACGACCCAGTAATCGTCGAGGACGGGGGCATCCAAGTCGAGATCGCCCTCAGATTTTCCCGGATGTTAAGAGCCGCAACGTCAACGCTTATCTTTCAGAGATTATGCCAGGATTGACTGCCAAAGTATTTCGTACTTATCATGCCAGTAGTACTGTTCGAACCTCTTTGAGTCGCTCACGAGTCAAATCTGAAGATCCTAATTGGGTAAAGAAAAACGCCGCAAAACGAGCTAATCTCCAAGCAGCCATTGTGTGTAACCATACCAAGCAAGCACCTAAAGGTTGGACCAACCGATTACAACGATTCCGGGAACGGAAAAAGAAAGCAGTTGAACGGATTACTAAAGCCAAACAAAATCTTGATGCTCGACTAACTCGTCTAAAAGAGCTTGAAACGAAACAAAAGGTGAAACTTAACCAGTTAAAAGAAAAGGGCAAACCCATTCCACGTGGAAAGAATCGCCCGTATGTGTCCTCAATCGAAACCGCGCGACGAAGTGTCGAAACCGCGAAAGAACGCCTCACCCGGGCGAAAGAAGCTAAAGACAAACTTAATGCTCAGATCGATATTGCTAAAAAAACCCGAACTTGGAATCTTGGGACAAGTCTCAAAGCCTATATTGATCCACGGATTTATCGTGATTGGGGGCGTCAAGTCGATTATGATTGGAAGGACTTTTACTCGGCGATCCTGCAACGCAAATTTGCTTGGATCGATAGAGAACTCGAACCGACCGAAAGCTAAAAGGCTTTTTCTGATTTTTTGGCAGTTAGTTTCTGTATTGTTTTTTGGAACGCTTGGGCAGCCCGAGCGGGATTTTTTGATTTGGTAATTCCTCCCCCGGCAATCACAATTTCAACCGGGTAGGCTAAAATATTGGGGAGGTCGGCAACCCGAATGCCTCCGGCGACAGCAAGACAGGGGTGACCACGTAATCGAGCAACCGAATCTAACTCAGCTAAGGGTGCACGTCGTGCCGCGCGACGATCCAATCCGCTGTGAACACAAGCGTAGTGGATTTCGGTGCCTTTATACGAAAGTCCTAGAATATCGGCTAGTCGGCTGATGGGGATCCGGGAGACAATCAAATCCGCCATGACCTCTACTCCAAATTCATGGGCTGCTTTAAGGGCTCCAAGGAGTGTTTCATCATAGGCATCTGCTAACACCGTAATAATATTCGCGGAAGCCATTGCTGCCATCCGCACCTCTAAATAGCCTGTGTCCGCGGTTTTAAGATCTGCACAAAGCGCTTTGTTTGGATAGGCTTTGTTAATGGCTTTGATGGCGCCAATCCCTTCGGCTTTGATCAGAGGCGTTCCAACCTCCATGATATCCACATAAGGCGCCACTTGTTCTGCTACTTTGAGTGCATCATCTAGATTCTCAAAGTCTAAAGCAACTTGTAGCCGAACCATAACGAGCACAACCTATACATCCCTCGATTCGGCTCCTATAAAGGCACCCCTCTCGGGGTATCCTTGGAAAACCCGCCTTCACAAAACGGTGAATGCGGGGCACAATTTAGGTGACACGAAAGGATAAAAGGCGAAAGCTTGCAAACTCTCTCATATGAGAGCATTAACGTGTATTGCAATTTTCTTTGGAATCATTGCAATCATTGCAGGATTTTTCGGCTTCATGTTCCTGATTGCCACTGTTGGTGATCTCATCGCCAATCAAATGACGGCGTTCACGCTTTTCGGTGGTGCAGGAATACTGATTGTCGTTGCTATCATTCTCGGGTATCTTGGACAACGCCAACCAGAACGGGTTGTTGTTCAGGCACAAGTTGATCTCCCACGGGATTTTGACGTCGGCCAGATCAAATGTCCACATTGTGGTGGCACACCTGACCGAGAACACCTTGCTTACGACCCACGTATCGGCGCCGTTATCCTCACTTGCGCCTACTGTAACAAAGTCTCCCAACTCGTCGAAGATGTTAAATGGTGATATCAAAACCGAAAGCAAAAAAGCCTGTCTTTCCTTAGCACCAATAAGACAACCCAATCTTTCCTCAAAAGGACCCTGACTGAGCTGAACACATAAATGGCCCCCAAACCATCCAAACCGTCTTCGGACACACTGTCGAGTGAAGAAATCCTCTCACGGCTCACTCAAGTACTGGAAGACTTGAAAAAAGATGGAAAACTCGTTCGGATTACAATCTGTCCAAAATGTAAATCTCCTAATATTCGTAGCCGGGAACCTTGGTATGATATCGGAGGCGCCATGGGAATTACCCCGCCTAAATTCCGCTGTCTTCGATGTGGCTATTGGGGGCGAGTCATCATCGAAGCCACCAACGAAGACTTCGACGAAAGGGTCCTCGATGAGCTGATGCGCATCGATGCGGAAAGCGCCCAAAAGCTCTTGAACGATATTGACCAACAATCAATTAAAGATAACAATCAATGAAAGGATGTGCCCAACTCGTGACGCGAACCAGACTCTTTCCCTTCGCTCTGATGGTGTGTCTCTTCTTCACACTCTTAAGTCCCTTTGTGCTCACGCAAGGAGCACCATATGGCGATACACTAAATGTCGCCACTCCCTCCCATCGATCGACCCCCTTGAATTATGATTTTCGCGTCCTGAACGAGACCGTACATATCCTGCCCCAAATTGATGCCTCCGTCATCATCAACTACTCAATGACCTTTGAAAATTATGGCACCGAGTTCGACTACATCGATGTCGGGTTACCCAATCCCTACTATGTGCTTGGCAGCTTTCGTGCCTACTGGTCACTTGAAAATGCCTCCTACGTTGAGCTCACCTCTATTGCCGCCTCTTCGGTCATCGACATTGGCGTCGAAATCTTCATTCCGCCGGCGCTCCGCCCCGGGACTGGTGAAGAGGGGACCCTCCTCGTCTGGGGTAACCAAGAACGCATGGTCTACTTGGACACCGACCCGGCCACCCCTGGCTACGTCGGTTACCAATTTATCCCTACCTGGTTTGACCCTGACTTCAACCGAGGCACTGATTACTTGGCCTGTCACCTCCACTTCCCTGACGGTTTTAACAATGGCACACTCGCCAAATACCACTACAATGCTCCGTCCACTTTCTACTGGACGAACACCAGCCTCGTCTATGCTTGGGAATACACCAACCTTGCCAACTACCAAGGCATCCTCCACGGCATCAGCTTCCCCTACGATGAATCCTACATCACCACCTACTACACGACCAACGGACCCACCGATGGTTTCGACTTCTGGGCCTTCTTCGAAGAATACGGTGAAATCCTCCTTGTCGGCGCGGTGATGCTTATCTTCCTCGGGGCCTGCTGTCTCGGCGTCGTCCGAAGCGCTCAGCGAGGCGGACTTGCCCGCCGCCTCGTCAAACGCCGCTACCTCCCTCCAGCAGTCAAAGTCGAAGCCCTGGGCGTACGCCGCGGCCTCACCGTCGTCGAAGCCGCCGTCCTCAATGAAATCCCGCTAAACCGCGTCTTCACCATGATCGTCTTTGGGCTCCTGAAAAAAGATCTCCTCACGATTCAACGCGCAGGCAACCCCGGGAAACCCACCTTCCATCCCAACCAAGGCGAAATCGCCAAAGCCGCCAGCCAACAAGGCCGCCTCCACTACTACGAACGCCTCTTCCTCAAAGCCATCACCCCCCAAGGCAACTTGCACAAAGCCCGCGTCCGCACCATGCTCAACACCCTCATCAAAACCACCGCCCGCAAACTCGAAGGCTACAGCCGCACCGATACGAAGGTCTTCTACACTCGCATGATCGACCAAGCCTGGCGCCACATCGACCAAGCCCAAACCCCCAAAGCCCAAGCCAGCGCCCTCAACGACTACGCCGAATGGCTCCTCCTCACCCCCGACTACGACAAACGCATCAAACACTACCCCCACTACTACGTCCCTGGCTGGTACTGGTGGTGGATCTGGGCCGCCCCCCCCCCCCCCCCCCCCCCCCCCCCGCCCCCCCCCCCCCCCCCCCCCCCCC
>CAYFXC010000012.1:43430-78909 GCA_964347045.1 uncultured archaeon | reverse complement strand
CTGTATGCTGTATCCAACACAACTGCACTTGATCCGAACGTTGCTGTCTTTGACCTAACCGATTTGTCAAATATCCAACTCATGGATTCTTCGAGTATGGTCGAGGATCATACCAGTATCTATGTTGATGGAGATGTAGCTTATATCACTGAAAGCGATAATGTCCCAATTTGGAATGTAACAAATCCTTGGAACATCTTTTGGTCAGATGTCACCTTCGCGTCATATGGCAAACCACTCGGTGTTTGGGGCTTTGGACCCTATATGTTCGTCGCCAACAACACCGCCGGGATTGCCATATACAATGCCACTGATATTATCGCAATGAATATCATTCGAACCGCCACCGCAGGTTCCCGAGCGACTCAGCTTATCACCCACGGGGATTACGTGTATGTTGCCAGTCGTGGGTCTCTTGAAATCCTTCAATTCTTTGAAAGCATCGCTGGCACCTATACTACCGGCCCTTCGATAGCCCAATCATTGGAAGTGGATTCAACTGGTGAAGTCATCGTCGAAGCCACACTCACACTGACGGCTGATATTCCTACGGGCACCTCGATTACGTGGGAGCTGTCAGCTAACGGAGGAGCAGATTGGGAAGCTGCCACACCTGGTGTTGCACACGTGTTTACGCATCAGGGATCTGATCTGCGTTGGAAGGCCATCCTTGGGACTAGTCGTCGTGATGCAAGTACTCGTCTCTACAACATTTCTATTGACTACCTCCATACACAACCTCCATCAGCTCCGGTTCTAAATGATCCTGGTGTTAGTGCTCTTGCCGGAGATATTCCTATCACTTGGTCTGCGAGCACGGATCCTGATGGAACTGTGGACCACTATGAACTCCAAAGTTCGAATAATGCGGGCTTTACAATCATTTTAGCAACGTATACTTCGACTGTCACAAGTTATAATGTCAGTGCCCCCACATCGGGTGACTTCTTCTTCCGCGTCCGCGCGGTTGACGATGATGGCGCACGCGGTCCATGGAGCAATGTGGAAGACATCACCATTACCGGTGGTTTACCACCTCCACCACCGATTCCTGGTTTCCCAGTTACCGCTATCGCACTTGGTGTCATAGTTGCATTATCCTTTGGCATTCTTTATCGACGAAGGAAGCGGTAATCCCGCTTCCCCCTTCACTTTTTTTGAGTGAGCGAAATCATCCGAATTTAAAAAGAGCGGCCTCTTGGATATATGGTCTACCAGTTATCAGAGCAATCTCTGCCTTTGTCAATTCACGGCTTATATAGGCTGCATGCTCGAATTGACTGACTAGTTCACGAGACAAAATAGCGTTAATAATATGTTGAGCCGTGGGGCCGTGAAATTCAATCGTTGGTACATCACGATTTGTAACGGAATAATGTCGGGCAATCAATAAGTAACGGTCTCGATCCAGATGAAATGTAAAGAATCCTACTCTATCTAATTGAGAGAAAGTTACTTCGTGAGACACATCAACGGAAGGGTATTCAGCTTCCAGAACAGGTTCAAGGGGTTGTTCAGGAAAGCGTTTGGGTTTCAACAGCAGGAGGTCAATTCCTAAGTCCTTGGGGTGTGCCCGGCGTCGCCTTGAAAGGTGCATCATTTGAGCCGCGCGAAGGGTTTCCCAAACGGACCCTTTGGTTTTCGGGCTTACTTCGGTTGTTAGTAACAAAGAAACGCCGAGTTCTGTAGCAATGCCAGCAAGAACCGCGTTGGCTCCAGGGCTATCCGCATCCAAGAGTTCAGTGATATTTCCGACACCCATAAGCATAGGTGTATGGGGTTGTTTTTTCCCAAATTCGGCATAGGCTTGTAGGGCTTTTGTTAACCCTGGGTTTATCAGAGGGTCACAAAGGGGATCAGCAATCAGTCTCCTATATCCCAAGCTGCGAGCATTGGAAAGATTGTCTATAAGCAGTTGCACACGGTCTTCAACGGTTTTCGGAATTTCTTCTCCTTGCTGAATAGCTGGGATAACCGTGAAAATCGCGCGGTTACGATGTTTCTTTCCAAGATCCATCATGTTATCTTGGTCCAGACTCAACACGAGATGCGCTCCTCCATCAAGCCCTGATTCAATTTCTTTTGCGTTGAATGAATCAATACTCACAAAAACAGACAGATGTTTCCGCATCAACTTAACAATATCTTTTGCCGCCTTTGGATCCGGAGATTCTGCTACCATACCAATATCGATTATATTCGCGCCGCTTGATACAAAATGGCGCGCATGGCGAAGGAGTTCCTCTTCTGATTTGAGAGGGGCATCTGTGATTTCAGCAATAATACGCATTGGTAGACGTGGTCCGATAATAAGGCTATTACTTCCTCTACCTAGTTTGAGGTAACCTTCAGGCATCTGACCTTTGAGTAATTTTTCACCTTTAGCTAAATCGCGTTGAGCTTTCTTAGTAAGTTGTTCAGCTAAAACAAAATCTGCCGCTTTTGTTGTGGAAAGTTGATTTTCGGCATCGAATAATATATCGAAAAGCAGGGGTAGATCTGCTGCATGGCGTGTTCCTTTGAATGTAGGAATCCCTGTACTCTCTTTGACAATGCTTGTATCACCAGATACCAAACCAGGAAGAAGTATGAGATTGTATTTTTTTAAAGTTCCACGGAGTTTGATTTGTGAAGCTACATATTTGGGGTGAAGAAAAGCCGCCACGGCCAATGGCAATTCAAGAATATCAAATGTGTGTGGTGATGGATTATCTGCAATAATTTGTCGCAGATGGGGTTTTGCTAGGGTTCCGGTGACTAGTAAAATTTTCATGACTTTTGAATCTCCTAATTGAACTGGTAATTGCTATCCTGTATCCCATGTAAACTTAGTGATTTCTCGATAGGGAATACCGGGAATGTCAGTATAGATTCCTGTTAAGTTGAAGAGTGTGCTAACACTCCAACTTGCCAACCAGGATAATAGTTCCTTAGCAACCAATAGCTTTTGCCGTTTCAAGGGACTCGCTATTACATCATGGGTCAGTTCCGGTTTCGAGTAGCGTCCTATCATATTTCCCAAATCCATTCCAATTAATCCAATTTTGGCTGCTCGAAGACCGTCTGCCCAAAAAACGCAACGATCACCATCAGTGAATCCTCCCAGGTTATGCACATCCGGACAAGGACGAATCTGTGTGGATCCAATCATCGCTCGTCCCTCGAGCAATCGAGGAATCCAAGTTTTTAGGCTAGGAATATTATCACCATGAGCATGGACGACAACTATTGCCCCTTGTTTCTGTGCCGTAACGATGTCTTCCATAGTTCCATCTAGATCAGTAAAGATAAAATTGGGCACGATCTCAGTTTCCAAACAAGCTGTTGTTGCCCCATCAGCACTGAAGACAAGCGCTTCATCTAAAAGTCCATAATCTTTGATGGCAATTAGGTTCTCAAGAATTGATGGTCCCGCACCACAAACTAGGACATTTTTGCCTTCAACTTTTTCTTGAGCCTTTTCAAGGGGCATTGCTGCATTCATGATAAAACCGCTTAGCAGATCTGCCGCATCTTGGTCAGTTTTCATATCATAGCCAAATTGGTCAACGATTGCATCATATCGTGGCCACCAGTCTTTCAAGTTTAAGGGGCTCAAATCGAACACCACATCTTGATGGAATGGATAGCCCAAAAGTTTGTTCCCTACGAGGTCTTGTGGTTACTGTTTTCATTAATTTGAAGTCTGGCTTCTCCCATTGTTAGGGTTTCTTGTGCAACAAGATCATGATGGTGAATACATTCCTCGTTACGTTGTTCAAAAGATAATTCCATTTCATCTGGGAGCGTCGGAAAAGCCTCAACAGCGTTTTTCACTGATTGTCGGATGGCATCTTCAACAAATTTTGGATTTTCCAATGCTGTTTGAACAACACGAGCTTCGTCAGGTCTTTTTAATAATTCAAATGAGCTTGAACTCATTGCTTTCTCTACAATTCCAACTAATTGTAACGCATCAACTTTGTATTTTGTAGGAATTTCTACCATTATGGAACCGTAGCTCCTTTGCATATGACTACCAATAGGTATTGCATTGGCAATTTTTTGCGCCTGACTTTCTTCAATGCTAAGTTTTGTTTTTAACTCCGACTCAACATCATCACGAAGCATCTCTTGAGCACATGGACAGGTAGTGATACCAGACACAGTGACACCAATCCATTTACGAAAAGTAATTTTGCTGTTTTCCCCGCGTATTGCTATAGCCTTGGCTTTCATTGTGCAGGACTCATAGGTTCGGATATTAGTTTCGGGGGTCATTCGAGCATATACTACGTCAGCTGCAGCATGTACTTCAGCTTCTGTTGCATAATCATGACGTTTTAATTGTTCTTGAGCGATATCGCCACAGAGATCCTCGAGCCGGTGTAGTTTTTCCGCGTGTTGGCTCACGATTTCTACTGTAGCTTCATAACTGCGTGATGGGTGGATCCCCTTTTGATATGCAGGTAGATCCACAAAGACATCAAAAGTAGGAACTACAATAGCTGGTTGTTCTTCAAAAAAGATGAACTGGATTGGAACTCGTATACCGGTAACACCGACACGACGAACTGAAACTGGTACATCGGGTGTGTCCATGTGTACATCTCGATGAGACATGGGTTTTTGACTCCACACTCAGAGGTAAGGGATTTCCCTATATCTTTTACTGAATTAAAGATTTCAATAATAGTGTCTAGAAAAATTACACTTGAAGTTAGGAATAAAAAGGTCTAGCGAGTTCCAAAGTAATTTCAGGCCTTTAACGTGTTTTTTGCACTTTTTTAATAAATGGGCGACAGTTTTGTCACCGCTATGATAATAAGGAAGAATCGCATTTTGAGGGTGGAGTTCCTTTCGGACGATACATCGGGTCAAATGTTGTTCATCCACTCACCTTTCATGCGACGTTGGAGGTAGGTTCTGTGGATTATTCGATGACACGCTTTAGATGGTCTCTTCAAGCACTGGCTGCACCAGCTGAAGTTCAACTTCAACTCT
Organism: uncultured archaeon; assembly: GCA_964347045.1. Lineage (GTDB taxonomy): Archaea > Asgardarchaeota > Hermodarchaeia > Hermodarchaeales > Hermodarchaeaceae > Hermodarchaeum. The sequence continues at coordinate 73,926 of CAYFXC010000012.1, read as the reverse complement.
TCCCAGATTATGATTGGAAGGTTGATGAGTTGGCAATCGAATTTGATCAATGGTACCAAGTCATGAAACGGCGTCATTCCTTGTTCACTGCGAAGGCAAGGAAATTATTAGAAGATTTGAATCGGAAGCTTGATGAGATGAGTGGTCCGGAAAATTCTCGATTCTGGTTAGAAGAGACTTTGCGGACAGATGCGGCTTGGGAAGTTATTCGTGATCTTGCCCGACATGCACTAGGTGCAATCGGGTGGCCAATCGAAAACCCAATGCTCTCTCGAAGCTAGTTTTAACTTTTCCTGTTTGTTGCTCTTCAAATGAATATTGGGGTCTCAGTAAGAAAAGACATTAAGGTTAGATATACCGCGGTTGTACACAGAAGTAATTTCGAGGTGGTGTTCGCATCTCAGATTTCTTTACAACTCTATCACAGATTGGGTTCGTCGAAGGCGATGTAGTTGAAGTCATTCTATCAACCTTTTCTGACGATGGAGTGCCGAATGCAGCTCCAATGGGTGTTTGGGTTGACCAAGAACTAGGGTTAAGCATTCGGCCCTATCAAGATACCTTGACCGCGCATAACATTGAGAATAAAGGAGAAGCGGTCCTCAATCTATCCCAGAACCCACAATTGTTTCTAATTCTCGCGTTTAAAGACGAACTCCCACAATCTAAACAGGTTGTCTTCGAATCAGCAAAAACAGTGCAGGCACCACGTATCAAAGGGGCTTCTGGGTTTGTTGAAGTTGTTGCAAATCGCAAAAATGTAACAGAGCTTGAAGCTCCATTTAAAGAATTCGTGTTAAGTGTACAGCACATAGAAGTAGCATCATCTTTTCCCCTAGTTCATTCTCGAGCTCGGAGTGCGGCTATCGAATGTGTGATTCATGCTACCAAAATTCGAGCATTATATCAAACTGATCCTAGCACAGTGAAACGATTAACACACCAAATCGATGAACTTCACGATTTTGTTGAACGAATCGCTCCCAATTCCCCTTCTGCTGAAATAATTCATCGGATAGAATCACTCCTCCCAAAATGGATTAAGTGAATCTCATGACAAAACCTGAATTCACAAAAGTAACGGTTCGAGCGAGCGCTCGTCTTCATTTGGGGTTCATTGATTTACATGGAGGTTTGGGGCGTATTTACGGGTCTTTAGGTGTTTCACTTCAACAACCAGTATGCGTTGTCGAAATTAATTCCCGAAATGCGGGGTTGATGATTTCTGGAGAACAAAAGGACCGTGTAACTTCAATTTCGGAACGGCTTATTGAGTATTTTCAATTTTCGCGGGGACTACAAATTTCTGTGTGGGAATCTATCCCTCCACATGTTGGATTGGGCTCAGGTACTCAACTAGGATTAGCTATTGGAACAGGAATTTCTAAACTTATTGGAATAGAGATCACCTCAAGAGATCTGGCTAGAATCTTAAAGCGGGGGATTGTTTCCGGAGTGGGAACTGCAACTTTTTCTTCAGGTGGATTTGTAGTAGACGGTGGAAAGCTAACAGAGAAATTAAAGGAAGATATTGGTGTGGTTCCACCACTTATCATGCGCCATGATATTCCAAACGATTGGTTTTTTGTGATAGCTATTCCAGGCACCGCTCAAGGTTTGAGTGGTGTTCCTGAGGAAAGAGCATTTCAAGAACTTCCCCCTGGAAAACCTGACTCTGCCCGGAAGGCTAGTCGGTTGCTTGTAATGAAACTTATTCCGGCAATTATCGAAGATGATATTGAACAGTTTGGAGATGCTTTGACGCGCATTCAAATTCTAGTTGGTGATGCGTTTGCAACAGCACAAGGAGGGCGATTTGCTTCCGATGAGGTCACGAAATGTGTAAACGCGATGCTTGCTGCTGGTGCGACAGGGGCGGGTCAAAGCTCTTGGGGGCCTACCTGCTATGGGCTTATTCGCGGAAAAAAAGCTGCCATGAGAGTGAAGAAAGCAGTTATTGAAGTCATGGACTCAAGTAATGAAGGTCCTGTATTCATTTCGAAGGTTAATAATCAAGGCGCTAAAATCATAACGGATTAAGCTTCCTTGTACATGTCACGAATTTCTTTCGCTTGAGGGAGGGTTATCCAATCTAAAACAGTACCACTGCACTCTTTAAGCCGCATTGTCTCGATTAGGGAAGCTGAAGGACCCCCTGCTAATCCTTCAGCAAACAGAGCCGCACCTTGCGCTGCTTCTTTTGATTTTTCTCCCAATCGTTGCACTTGTGACACTGGAATTCCAAATTGCTTCATTCTTTGGGCTAAATCCTCAACAAGAAAGGGAACGCGAGTTAATCTACCGGAGAGAAGTATTTCTTTGGGTTGTTTTACTGAAATGGTGAGGGCTGAAACGGATTTGGTAAGTCCTTCAGCAACAGCATTCCATGCTTCCTGAGCCTGCTTCTCGCCATCTTCAAGAAGCTGTGCGAATGTTTCAGGACTCAGTGTTGGATCATCCAAAGTTGATAAGACTCCTCCTTGGAATAAGGTTCCTTTGGAGAAACCACGAAGGAGATAGGCGAGTTCACCATCCATTCCTCCAAGCGTTAAAAATCCAGGGCCACCAATGGTACCTCCAACTCCATCAACAACCAATCCATTTTGAACGGCGACAGCAGCTGGGTATCCATAGCCCAATTCAACTAAAATAAAAGCTGTATCCTTAATGGGGATTTTTAATCGGTGAGCTTGATCATAGACGCCCAAAATTGCACAACAGAGTTTGTCAGCCGTACCAAGATCAATGCGGTTATGTTTCCGCCATGCAGGAACTGAATGAAGGTGAATTACACCTGGGATAAATATCATGTTAATTTCAGTTTTTTGAACCAATCGCACCATGTCCTTGATTGCTTCAAGAACGGGAATTTTATCATCATCATGACGAACAAGCACCAGTTGAAAAAATTCTTTTTCTGTGACCTTTGAAGCTGGAAGAAGGGGAAGCCCATAACCTGATGGTCCAGCCACTAAATCGATAGTTCCTGCCTTTATGATTACATCGAGTATGCTTTGAGGATTTTCAGCTACTTCGACGCTAGTAATTGATGTCTGTAAAAATACTTCTCCATCTTCTAACCCACAAAAATCAAAAGATCTCGTTCCAGGATCAATACCAATTACACGGACCATGATGAAAACCTCTGGACGAATGTATCTTTTAAACTAATTAAGGAATACTATTCATCTTCACTTGGTAAAGAAACTGGAATGAGATGCCTGTAAATCGTGTTCACAATATCCCAGGCGCCTTCCAAAGCGTTATTCCTTGAAGCGGCTATGTGGTTCACTGTGCAAAGAGGATCACCTCGCTCTGCGTGGCTTCCAGGCATTGGAATATCAACGACGCCGGGAATATTACTCAAATTAGGTATTTCACATGGGGTTTTTGCATAAACGATGATACGAGCGCAAAAAGCCTGAAGAGATGGAATTTTCGCTGGCAAATGTCCTTTCACCGCTTCAATATGTAGTGAAACTATGTTGAAATTACTCACAAGTTCTATGGCTTCAATGGTTGCTTGAATTCGTGGGTTGATTTCCATGAAAAAGGGAGTACCTTCTTCATCCATAACGTAATCAATTCCATTGCTCCCAATTAATTTTAGTTGATTGCAAACGTCTTCCGAGATTTTTGCAAGTCGGTTAACTTTTTCTGAAGCAGCCTTGAGAGGAACGATGTTCCCACAATAGGCTTTAGTTCGACCTTTTCCGAGTTTGGGTAAACCGATTAATTGTTCATTCACTGAGAGTGTTATTGCGGTTCTTCCTGTGCAAAGAAGGGAAACACTGACATCGGTTCCTTGGATAAGTTCTTGAACCAAGACGGGTTCTCTGCTAGAAAAATGATGTCGATTAGCGTACTGATTTACTTCTTCTTCTGTTTGTAGAATCTGGGACTGGAATCCACCACTGCCATATTTCAGTTTGACAAGGATTGGTAATTCTAACTGATTAGTCGCCCATAGAAACTGGTTTGGTTCAAAGGCTTCAAAGCTTTGAGGAATGGCTGCACCAAATCGATTTGCTACCTTTTGAGTAAGAAATCGGTTTCGAGCGTTTATCATTCCTTCTGGAGTGTTTCCAATTAAGTTTCCTAATTTATGCAGTTGTTTCCACTCTTTGGGGTGGTCATCAAATCCTCCACTTGCGATAATATTGTCAACAGGTCCATGTTTTTCGAGTAGTCGTTGAGCTCCCATGACTAAGGTTTTCGCTGTTGGAGTAAGGGGACGATTTGGGCGCTCGTCAGGTTGCTGATTTAAAACTGCAAAATGCTCATCTGCCCATTCATTGAGATCTAAATCTCCCCAGAAATCAACAGCAAGAACACGATTCCCTGCTCTCTTTGCAGAACGGGCGAGTGGACGGACGTTGAAGCCAACCACAAGTACTGATTTCATTTTCTGATTCACGCTATGTATTCTAGTTCTTTTCGCTAGAGTATATCTCTTTAGAAGCTTTTCTGGAATTGATTTTCCTGACTATCACAAGTAAAATGCGATTCAAGATGGACTTGAGGACTTCGCATATCATTGAAGATAGGGTTTTGAAACAGAAAATGTTTAAGAGACCTCATTGTGGGGAAAAAATGGATACATGCATTACAGTCAGCGGGGAATTATGCATGTCAAAAGTAGAGGAGACTACAGACACAGCGACCATTCAAACATTCTGTCATGGTTGTCAACAGGACATCAAAGTAACTGTGCCAAAAGCGATAGTTGAGAACGCCGATTCATATCCTGTTAGCCACGCTCACCTCCATGGTGATCCAGCCCATGTTCTCATTCTCTATGTGGATCGACAATACCTAATTCGGGGTACGGAGCTCAGCGATACGGTAACCGTTGAGCGTCCATCAGAAAATCTACCATTGAACGCGATGGTGCTTTTACGAGTACCTCGGCGATACCGAGAAACAGCAATGGTTATGCTGAAACTTAAACAGGCAAATGCAGCAGATGTTGCAGCGATTACTGGCAAGTCACAAAATGCTGAATCAAAATATCTTGGTCAGCTATTTCGCTTAGGTTATTTTGAACGCACTCGTATCAATAGGTTCTATCAATATAGTATTCCCAAATCCAATTGCTGACAGAGTAAAACGAGGAATTTGATATGGCTCAACCTTCACGAATACGTGAAATACAGGAACGGAATTTAAACAAAGCCATAACAGTTCATAGTTTCAAAGGAGGAACGGGAAAATCAAATCTTTCTGCCAACGTTGCATTAACCTTAGCTAAGCGAGGTTGGAATATTGCACTTCTTGATTTTGACTTTCGTGCTCCAAGTCTTAATGCACTATTTCATTTGAATGGAGTCAAGTATTACATCAATGATTGGCTTGCCCAACGATGCGAATTAAATGAAGTTCTGATTGATATCAGCACACAGTTTCAAACAAGAGGTCGATTCCATGTTGGATTCACCAACCCCAGTGGAACAGCAATTAATGAAATGACTGCTCAAAGTCTTAATGAAGATTGGCAAGCGCGAGTCCTTCAACTTGTTTTAGATGGAAAAGATCTCCTCTTTGAAAGGTTTGGGATCAATTTCCAAATCTTTGACACAAGCCCTGGTTTTGCCCTAAGCTCAATTAACGCAATCCTCGCTGCTGATGAATTAATTCTTGTTATTAAAATGGATCAACTCGACATTGTTGGCACCCAACACCTAATCAAGGGCGTTTATAATCAAACACTTGGAAAGAAACCTCAACTAATAGTCAATAAAGTTCCCTGTAGCATGTTGCAATCTACTGATGATTATCACCAACTGAGTATTGACCTTGGGAAACAACTTGGAATGGAAGTCATCAGTATCATTCCTTGCTTTTGCGAAGTTATGGAGAATATGAGTCAAAATCTCTTCGTTGATCAGCAACCCGATCACCAGTTCTCTCATTCTATAGGTCAGTTGGCATCATATTTTGAAACCACAAATTGATGGTGAGAGGTGTTGAGCTTAGGCGATATTAATATGGAACTTCGTCGCATTACGATTTTAGAACGCAATTCTGAATATCATGATGCTGCAGAACAATGCTTTGCCTTGTATAAAAGAACTCAAACTTCGGATCTTATATTACGCGGTTTTAAAAATATCTGGGCTAGTGCTTGGCATGCTCAAAGCCTTTCTAAAATGAAAGCTACTCTATCAGAATTTCTGTCACGCTTTAAACAAGCACAAGAAAAAAGCATTCTAACACCAGAGCAAACTCTTTACTTGAATGCATTATCATTAGAAGCCAAAGGGTGGCTTGCCGAACCACCCAATCCGGATTGGTTCATTGAAGCAGTACAAGGCTTCATAGAAATAAATGAAATTCATAGAGCTTTAAATCTAATAACAAGTTTATTGGCATTTGTACAATCTGATCAACAGATTCATTGGTCAAAGTACGGAATAGAAATTGCAGAACAGCTGGACACTCCAAATAAAGATGCTTATTATCTCCTCTTAGTTGAACCTCTCCTCTTGTATGCAGAAAGAGCTGAGAAAGAAATATTGTTACACGAAATATTTCATCGAACAAATTCTCTAAGCCAAGTTAAAAATCGTACACCCATTGGTAATATCGCGGTCTTGCAAGGGGTTGATCTTCTTCATCCCTTTCAAACTAAACCTGATGTCGTTCGCCAAATACGTCAGGACAATACACATGAACTCGTTCGGTCACTCGTTGACATTACAGAGAACCGTACTAGAGGCATTATACAGAGTCTTTTAGGTAGCTCATATTATCGCATGGCGGAAGCTGAGCGAGATCCCGAACTTCGCCAAGATCTCTATGAAAAAGCCAAGGATCATTTCCTCCACTCGGTGTCAACTTTGGAGCGCACACCAGCATATGGTGACCTACTTCGAGCCTATACACTTGCAGGAACAGGATTTCTCTCCATTGCTGAATTAGAGCAAGATTTTGATCGGAGAAACAAATTATTCACGCTCGGAGAGGAGTATCTGCGAAAGTCTCGAACAGTTGGTGAGATGACGCAGCTTCATCAGCTTCGAGCACGGGCTTCTATTAATTTGGGTGTGGCTCTAGAACGAGTGACATGGTTTGATATGAATCTGGACAGCCGCCGAGAAAAATTAATGGAAATTTATCACCTGCAGCTCGAAGGTCGAGATTTGGCTGAGAAAACAAAGGGGTTACGAGGTGCTGGATATGCCATAATGAATGCCAGCGAAATGTGCGGGTTTCTTTCCGACTTAGAAACACGAACAGACAAAAAACTTGAATGGGCTAATAAACAACGCGAATTGAGCCAAAAGGGTCTAGAATTACTTAATCAAACCAAAGATATTCGGGGTCAGGTCGTATCCTTGAGCTATGCTGCCTTTGCCTGTGCAAAACTTGCTGATCTAACACCAGCCTTTGAAGGAAAAACACAACTCTATGAAGAAATGCTTCAGTATTGTCAAAATGCAAATATTCTCACCGAACAAGTTCCTGATCCGGTCGCCACTGCCTATGCCTTTCAGCAGGCAGGAGATGCCGCCCAGCACTTGGGCATACTAAAAGGTGATGTTGAGTTAATTCGAAAAGCTGCATCATTTTACGAAAAAGCGTCAGAAACGTGGTCGAAAACAGGGGAACGTCATAAACGAGCAAAGGCTATTACATTACACGCCGACTCGTTATTATTTCAAAGTAGTTTGGATTTCACTCCGAATGAACTGGAACGTGCGGAGTTGCTGGAAAAAAGCGAACAATTGCATCAGGAAGCGGCAAATCATTTTTCTAAACTTTTCTTTTATCACGATGTAGGTGAAAATTATTGGCGAATCGGGCAGATCTATCTCCTCAAACATGATTATGTTGGTGCCCAAGAGTATTTTGACAGGGTTCAGAAAGCCTTCGATAAAGCCTCAGAACTTATCCCAGAGCTTACAGATGTTTATTCGCTCTTCAGCACTTTTGGCACAACATTTGTGGGATTAGTTGATGGATTACACATTATCAGTCGAGATGACTATGCCTATGCTGCGTTATTGTTGAGCGATTTAGCAAAAGGGTTAGAAACTGAAACTGAACGAAGTCTCCGTCAATTACGTCAACTTCTGATTGCGCTTGCAAATATATGCCAATTTGCTGATACGAAAGAAAAAACTCACCGAGAAAAAGCAAGAATAGAACTTGAAAGATTACTTAATCAACTTACATCGGACGCTTACCACCAACAGCTCCCCTATAGCCTTCATAAAACCATTCATAGACTCCAAATTTTCCTAGTTGCTCCTAGACTATTTTTCCCACCTTTGTTACTGGATCTTCCCTTACAAGAAAAAATGCTTGCTATGGCTCAAACACGTCATATCGTAAGTACTGCTCTAAGTATTTACAAAACAACAGCTAGCCATCGAGAAATAAAGCCTGAAGAACCAACTGAAGATTTCATTCGTAGTTATGTTGCTCGCTTGAGTAATCTCCTTTCAGAACGATAGTATATCACATTATAAGGAAAACAAGCTAGTTCGTAAGGGCGAACACTTTTATTATTGCCCAGCCTTGAGCGTAAACGAGGCGTTTCAGTGTCACTCAAGGTTAGGAATCTAATAAGTATTGCAGACCTTAGTACAAAGGAAATACTCTCGATACTGGATCTAGCAGATGAGATGGAATCTATTGCATATGGTAACAAACCTTCAAAATTGCTTTCGCGAAAAATTTTGGCCACTTTATTTTATGAACCATCTACTCGCACCCGACTTAGCTTTGAATCTGCCATGGCACGACTTGGCGGATCTACGATAACTGTCGCAGATGTTGGCGCTTCATCGGTAGCCAAAGGCGAGTCACTCGCTGATACGATTCGAACAGTTGAGAATTATGCTGATATTATTGTTTTAAGGCACCCACAGGAGGGAGCAGCTCAATGGTCAGCTGAGGTCTCAAGCATTCCAATTATTAATGCCGGAGATGGTGCCGGTCGCCATCCTACCCAGACACTTCTAGATCTATCAACTATTCGTAGGAGTCAGGGTCGATTAGAGGATTTGAATATCGCTGTTTTGGGTGACCTCAGGTTCGGACGAACAGTTCACTCTCTATCTTATGCAATTACACGGTTCACGAATCGGCTTTATTGTATTGCTCCTCCGGGGCTGGAACTTCCTGATGAAATTGTTATGGATTTGCGTGAACACGGTAAAGAGGTTATTCAATCTACCGATTTGCAGGGAATATTACCTGAATTAGACGTGTTGTATGTTACTCGTATTCAAAAAGAGCGATTTCCAACACCTACTGATTACGAAAAAGTACGAGGGATTTTTCGTATAGATAATAGTATGCTAGAGAATGTGAAACCCAATCTAGATATCCTGCATCCTTTACCACGAGTTGATGAGATTGCCCCAGAGGTTGATAAGACTCCGCATGCCCGCTACTTCATCCAAATGTTTCATGGTGTTTTAGTTCGAATGGCTATTTTGTCCATGTTATTGGAGGTGAAATAAAAATGAGTCCTTCAAAAACCAAATCTGTGAAATCTAAACCTCATGCAAAACCCAAAGAATTGCTTGTCCAAAAGATTCAAGGTGGGACAGTAATAGATCATATTACAGCTGGGAACGCACTTGCTGTTTTGCAAATACTTAGCATTACTGGACAAGAAGGGGATATTATTAGTATTGCGATGAATGTGAAAAGTAAGCGGATGGGTAAGAAGGATATCATCAAAGTTGAAGGTCGGGAAATTACTGCTGATGAGATAAATCGAATTGTCCTCGTAGCTCCACAAGCAACCATCAATATCATCCGAAAGTATAAGATATTTGCAAAAATGCGAATTGAAGTTCCCGATGAAATCGCCGGCATAGTTCGATGCGTAAATCCAAGTTGTATTACCAATAATGAACGCGGAATAATAGGGAAATTCAAAGTGATGGGCCGCTCACCTGTTACACTCCGTTGCTCATATTGTCAGCGAATCACAAATCATGATTACATTATTGAGCAACTTCAAGGTCAAATCTAGCCTAATCTTTCTTAAAAACCAGTAGGAGGTTCAAACCAATGGTAAAACTAATCGGGCAAGCCTTCATTAAAACACTGGAAGAACGGGTTAGATCTCAAAAAACACGCCTAATACATGCTTTAGATGTTGCTAACACTTTCCCGCCAAATGCTCCACATTCAGCTCGTCAAAATCTAATTGAATATGCATGTCACGTAGCCGCGGCAGTTGCGCCACATGTTGTTGCAATTAAATTAAATTATCCTCTAGTTCTAGCTGCTGGTTTGGAAATAGTACATCATTTGAAATTGATTCTCCCTGAACTTCCCCTAATAGCCGATTTCAAAGTTGCTGATATCGACAATACTAACGCATGGATTGCTAGACATGCATTCGCAGCAGGATTTGATGCAATCATTGTTCACGGTTTTATAGGCGATGACGCAATTAGAAGTGTACTCAAAGAAGCAAAGAAAGCAGGTGACCGAGGAGTCATTCTGGTTGTAGACATGAGTCACCCCGGAGCAGCTCAATTCATCCATCCTCAAACACCCAGATTAGTGAATTTAGCTAAACAATTGAAAGTTACAGGAGTTATTGCTCCCGGAACTCGACCTGCACATGTACGTGAAATTCGCAACTTCATTGGTTTGAAAACCCTTATACTTGCTCCTGGAGTTGGCGTGCAAGGTGGCAAGCCGGGATCAGCGGTTTCCGCTGGTGCCAATTATGAGATAGTTGGGCGTTCTATCTATTCAGCAAAGGATCCTGCAATGAAGGCAAAAGAACTAGCAGAACAAACATTTGTAGTAACCTCTCAAACAGCAGTCTCAACCAGAGATGCATTTGTCAAGATGATTGCTGTTCTTCTAGATGAAGTAGGTGCAATTAAATTCGGCGAATTTACATTAGCCTCAGGTAAGAAGAGTCCCTATTATATTGACTTACGAATCATCCCCTCCTATCCCAAAGAGTTTACAAAGCTAACAGATCTTTTTACAAATTGGATTACTAGACATCCCAAAGTGACCTTTAAAAAGATAGCTGGTGTGCCCACTGCTGGCATCTCCTTTGCTACTGCTTTATGTAACCGCTTAGGAATTCCTTTGCTCTACATTCGAAGTAAACCGAAAAAGCACGGTCGTCAACGACGAGTCGAAGGTATCCTTGAAACAGGCGATCATGTGCTAGTTATTGATGATTTAATCACTGATGGAGAGAGCAAGATTGATGCAGTTCAAGCTCTCCGAAATGCTGGAGCTAGGGTAACCGATGTGTTGGTTGTTGTGGATCGGGAACAGGGGGGAGCGGAACGGCTGCAAAAAGAGAAATTAAAGCTTCATGCCTTGGCTTCAATTTCAGAACTCATCAAAGCCTTACAAAAGGAAAAGCGTTTATCAAAACCAGACGCCGAACATATCTTAACCTATATAGCTGAACAATAGGCTTATTTAACGTTCAATGGTTTTTCGGGTTGTTTTATTAGTTGGCCCAAAATGGCAATAACAACGATGCCAAGATATCCTAGTAAAAATGCGAGTGGGTAATGTACCAGCTCGAATGGAGTTAGTCCAACAGCAGGTGCCCAGAGTTCGATGAATATTCTGAAGAGGTTTCCAAATACGATAATGAAGATTGCGAGCGTTCCAATAACTATTCGATTGGATTTTGGTTCTAGATTTCTGTCAGCAAGGATGAGTAGCACTAAGCACGGGACTAAGGCGATTAGCCCAGCGCAAGCGTTGTCGATTTCACCTCCGACAATCCTCATAGTTATTGCTTCATGGATGAAAATGAGCACTTGAACTCCTCCGAAATGCGGATTGAAGTATTGAACAGGGATTACACCAGTGATTCGAAGAAGATTAAACGCCGTTTGCGAATACAGCCACTGGAGTGGCCACATGTCAATTAAGATGACTAGAAGTATTGAAAATATAGTAATGAGGAGGAGTTTCACATCATTGTTGGTTTGGAAGGCTTGTGATGACTGTAGGAGAATTATGATTCCTAGCACAATTAGAAAAAGCGCAAACGAGACAAAAGGATTTAGTGGAATTGAATATGCTATACCTCCGGCAATAATTAGAGAGGTTCCAACCAACACAAGAAGCCAAGAGGGAAACTCTGCGAGAACATTAGATTGATTCATGACTTGTCCTCATAATTTCGTGTTCGCTAATGTCTAACATCTTTATCAGAAGATCCAAGTGTCAGGTGTTTACCAGTACTATCTCGTTTCCATTGTCCAAAATCTGTATTTTGCAAAGTTTTAACATCAAACACAGGACCTTCTTGACAAACGCGCGTTCCCTTTGTGTCGATAATACAATGACCACATAAACCTACACCACATTTCATATATCGTTCTAGACTTACTTGCAATGGTATTGCATAACTAGACAATAAATTAGCTAGACTCGTAAGCATGTTTTCAGGACCACATGCGAAGCAGGCAACATAACGAATTCCGATATCGAGGTGAAACGCTGTCGCATCGATAGCAGTTCCTTGAATTCCTTCAGATCCATCATCTGTTGCAAGAATAACCTTCTGAGCTTGCTGTTCAAATCGATTTCGAAATAGAAGCTCTGATTGTGTTTTGGCACCTAAAGCAACATGAACTTCATATCCTTTTTTCACAGCAACCTCTGTAGCAAAGGATAAGGGAGGTGCTCCACACCCGCCTGCAACATAGAGTAATGGTCCTCTGTCGATTGACGGCGGAAATGAAAACCCATGACCTAGTGGTCCACGTAGACCTAATAAATCTCCTTCCTTCATTGAATGCAAGGCTTCGGTTGCCTCTCCTACCTTGGCAACTGCAAATTCTACAAGACCTGAAGAATTTTCGATTGTTGAGATGCTCATGGGGATTTCATCAATACCAGGAATCCAGACCATTAAGAATTGTCCCGGAATAGCATTACGAGTGATTTCCGGCGCAGATAAGACGATTGTTTTCGTACCCGGGGTTTCTTCTTGTATGGTTTGAATAGGTCCAACTTTAGGTCGAAGTCCGTGAACAAGGTCTATCGGATTTGTTTTCAGTTTTTTAACTGGTGTCATTGGATATCTCCATCAAAGATTGTTTGCCCTCCAAGGACGGTTCGACGCACCTTCCCCCTGACTTTCCATCCTTCAAATGGGGTTATTGTTGCTTTTCCATGAAGGGCATCACCACGTATTTTATAATTAGCTTTCTGGTCAAAGAGGACAAAATCTGCATCTGCACCTACTTCGAATTGTCCCTTTTCAATCCATTGCGAATTACGAATTCCAAACCATAATGCGGGATTTAAAGCCATCATACGGATAAGGTGAGGGAGAGTCATTTCGGCATCATGAACCATCTTGGTAAACATCAGGGGAAGCATTGTTTCAACTCCATTGATGCCGGCAGGGGCTGAAGCAAAATCAGCATCAGTGCCTGTTTTCTCTGCTGATGTGTGCGGTGCATGATCAGATGCGATAATCTTGATTTGATCTGCAAAACATGCATTAAGTAATGCTTCAGTATCCGTTGTTGAACGTAAAGGTGGGTAGCATTTAGCCACAGGTCCCAATTCTGCTAAATCCTTTACTGTTAAGAGAAGATGGTGTGGAGTTACTTCGGTGGAAACCGGCACTCCATTATGCCAGGCGGTGAGAATAAGTCGAAAACCTGCTGCTGTTGATAAATGGCATATGTGAAATCCACAAACGGGAGGATTTGCTAGAAGCTTTTCGATGGCTTGTACTTCGGCTTCCGGTGGTCGACTTGCAAGAAATGCAAATGAAGAACCATCTCTTGGTGTGCCCAAGAGTGTAGGTTCTTCGGCATGAACGGTTATTAGGTGTCCAAGGGGTGCTAATATTGGAATGGACGAAGCTTCATAGTGAGGCATATAGATTTTGAATGATACTATACCTGCTTCGATGAGTTGTTGGGCCATATCAATTACAACTAGTTCATCATATTCTGCTACCTCGTCTTTTGCAGTCTTCGCGCTATGGGGGCCCCCATGGAAGGCAAAATCAACAAGACTGCTCCTTTCGGCGCGATCAATTTTTTCTTGTAGTCGCCTGGGTGTGGTGGTCGGTGGGTTGGTATTTGGCATATCAACAATAGTAGTTACTCCACCAGCTGCGGCGGCTAGCGAACCGGAAGCAAAATCCTCTTTTTCTGGATATCCAGGATCGCGAAAATGAACATGGACATCCACTAGCCCGGGCAGTACTAGGTACCCAGATGCATCAATAACCTCATTTGCTTGTTCAGATTTTGATAGTGCAGGATTTAAAATCGCAGAAATTATCCCGTCATCAATTAGCAGATCTGCTACTTCAACACGATCCGGAAGAACTAAGCGGCCATTAATAACTTTGAGGTCATGAACAGCCATTGCTATGGGTTCACTCCTCCTTCTTGCAAAGGACCAATTAATTCAGTAACATGTTTTATCTCATGGCGAGTGAGATATTCTCCAACTTCTTTGCAAACAAGGTTAAAGATAGACGTTCCGCGAATTAAAACACCAGTTCCAATTTCAACGGCGGTTGCTCCTGCAAGGAGATATTCAATAACATCTTCTCCAGTAAGAATACCTCCAACTCCGATAATTGGAATTTTTAGACCAGCTTGGTTAAGTTCCCACACCGCCCGTACAGCGATAGGTTTAATTGCAGGTCCAGATAAGCCCCCTGTTCCTGCACCCAGTAAAGGCAATCGTGATTCAATATCAATCGCTAAGGCAGGTAAGGTATTCAAAGCAACAAGTGCTGAAGCTCCAGCAGATTCAGCAGATTGAGCTACTGCTATCAAGCGGGGATAATCAGTTGATCCCGGCAACTTGACCCAGACCGGTATCTTATTTTTGGTTTCTTTTATGACTTGGGCAACTATATCCGCAACAGTTTCAGGATCCATACCCATGAGATACAATGAACCTACATGAGGGCATGATACATTTAGCTCAATAGCTGACACACCTGCTTTTACTAGGTGTGTAGCGACTTGAGCAAACTCGTGGGGTGTACTTCCTACCGCGCTACCAATGATAGGCACTCCATGTTTTACTGTAACTTTAATTTCATTAAGATACTCTTTGATTCCAGGGTTGGGTATCCCCATTGCATTCATTAAGCTGTTACCGTGTAATCCAACGATACGTGGACCAGGATGTCCTGAACGTGATTTCAACCCCGCAGTTTTTGCTACTACTGCTGCGGCCCCTTCATTCCATGCTCGAATGAGACCACCTGCTGCAACTCCTAAAATACCGGACGCCAAAATCGTGGGATTGCTAAGTTCTAAAGTTCTGATTTTCACTTTTAGTCGAGGATCCATTGGCACTTCAATTTCTGGCGTCACAGCCTTCAAATCTCCAATACAATAACATGTTCCTTACTGCATTGTAGATTCGTTGCTTATCTAAATTTGTTATTAATAACGAAATTGTAGACCTAGGAAGTGTAGAACTTTCCGTTGAATCTTTTCTTCTTGAACTTTAGTCCTCAATTCAATTGTATTAATAATATCATAGCCACGTCGAACAAAGAATCGAACGGCATCAATATTTCGAGGGACTACAGATAAATAGAGGTTCGTTTCACCCGCTGATTTAATATGATCTTCCGCCGCTCGGAGCAATGCTGTACCAACTCCCCGTATCCGCCAATTCTCGGTTACACCGATTTCTCGGAGAAAGTAAGCGCCCTCATGCAGCTCAATGCGACAGAAACCCACTATGCCTTTACCGTCTGCCCTTTCTGCTACAAGAATTTGTGAAGCTTCTTGAAGCATCTCTTGGGGAATTATTGTAGCCGCTTCCTCGGGTGGCATTGGTCCACGTCCATTTAACCTTCGATGAATGGAAAAAAATTCTGCCACTAGGCTAGTTAAGTTTACGAAATCATGTACATCATATTCACGTATTTTGACAATGGTTTCAGAACTCATGGAATCCCTCAGATATATTCAAAATAAGTTCTCAAATGGATAAGCATTGTGAGAAAAAGAAAAATGTGGGGTATAACGCACCTAGCAGCGTACAACCCCGAGGGGACGGATATGCTACCTAATCAAGTTTCATTGATAGAACCTGCGTAACCATTGTGCAATGGTTGGATGTAGATGTTCACTTGAATGAGTTCAATGATCATAGCGATGAAGACTAGGAGAATCAGCAGGGGTCCGAGCCACCATATCCAAGGCATTACTAGAGGTTTCCAGTATAACAGAGTCCAGATGACTCCGTTCCAACTGGGGATTGGCCAGGACAGTGGTCCATAGAAGAATAGGGTAAGAAGCAAAACTCCCCAGAGTGCATATAGTGTGTCGATGGAGCCCAAGAGGCGAGCAGCTGCTAATGAGCTATCACCAATGAGGATACGAATTGTTGTTAAACCTGCCTGTGTTAGGCCAATGAAGGCGAGCCAATAGAGTATGGTGATTTCTAAGGTTGGATAAGCTGGAATCCAAATGGGGAAAATGATAGCAAACATTAGAGCAATGATGATTCCTATAATGTGACCGGCCAGTTTGCCCATGAGTTTCCCTCGGCCGGTTAGTTCGTTGTATTTATCAACGCGTTTTTGAACCCGTTTTTGGGTGCGAGGAATGCGTTGTTTTTCTTTCTTTTCACGATCCTGCATGATACCACGCAGGATTTCAGTTAACGGAGGGCCAGATGGATGAGATAATAGTAGCATAACCAAATAGGATATGATAATTCCCGCAAAGACCCACACCTGAGCTACCGCACCAAGTAAGATGTAGGGTAAAAGAAGAATGATGGGTACGATGCTTATGTTGAGTAGAACTACTGAGATAAGATATGCTAAGATAGCTAGATCCGCAATAACAATTCCTATTATGGCCCACCAGAAGTATTTACGGTATTGAGGAGTGAGAGCGTCGATAAAGCCTTGAGCTTTTTCAAGGTCGCTTAGTTCTTTTTCCCGTCGAAATTCACGTGCCACGATGTCGGGGCTACCCATTGATACGACGGCATCCCAAGCGGCTGCTGTAGAAAGGCGTCCACTGGGTTGACTAGCTTGTTCCAGAAGATGGGATCGGAGTTCGGGGATCACTTCATTGGCAACATCCGAAGGAAGTCGCACTTTCACTTGATCTAAGTAGTCTGCGATGATTTTTCGAGCAGAGGCCTCATCACCTAGTGAGGATGCTTGTGGGAGTCTCTCATCGCCCGAATATTCGTCTTTTGGATTGTTGGACATTCTAATCACTTTCTGAGATTTCCGCTCCGCAGTTTGCACAGTAGATTGCTCCAGGGTACACTTGGTTGCCGCAGGATGTGCAGAATTGTACTTGTTCTTGGTAGTCGCCGTTTGCTTCACGCCCGACCGCGATACCGCGGAAGAGGGGGTCCAATGAGATCACTAATTCATTCCAAAATTCTAGCATGGCTAGAAGCTGTTTATCTCCAGCAGCTGTGAGCTGGTAGTATTTACGTGGTCGTTCACCGGAGACATCCCAGGTGCTGCGGACCAATTTTTGTTCTTCGAGACGGCGGAGCAACGGGTAAAGTGTGCCATCTTGAACGATGAGCTGATCAGCTGTGCGCTCGCGGATGCTTTGGGCAATGGCGTATCCGAAGGTAGATTGCGATTCCTTGATGACAGCAAGGACGAGGAGTCGCAAAAGACCCCGGCGTACGTCGCTTTCCCAAGTTTCAGGTAGTTTTTGTTTCGGCATTGTTGTTCTCCGCCTGAGAGCGGTTGTCAAAGGAGGCAAGCTCGTGTTTATTGTCAAGGCTATGTGCCTTGATAGACACATAATCTCGTTACACATAATACCTTGCCACGCTATGTATATCGATTGGTACATCTATATAAAGTTAATGAATGCAACAAACCCTTTACTAGTGGGAAATAAAAAGTTCTGAAAAAGAAGTGCAGGGGTGCTGATTTAGAAGAAACGCTATTTGCTTTCAACACGTGTATAATCCACTTGGGGAAGTTTGCTAATACTATAAGGAAGTTTTGCGTCATTAGGAATGGGGTCTATGTAGCATTTACGAAATTGGGGGTTTTGCATACGGCAAAAATGGCTTCGATGGCAGTAGGCTGGGTGATTGACCATTCTTGACCAAATGTTCTTCAATGGCTCATTACGTATGTTTCCAAAAGATAAAGGTGTAAAGTCGCATGGTGTGACTTCTCCGTAGGCTGAAACATAATATTGAATATTAGCCGCTAAGCATCCAATTCCTGCAAAATTACCTTCAACTGAGTTTTGCCAAGATTGTGATGATAGGGGGGGAATCATTTTCTTTTCAAACAATTTCGATGAATATTGATAGATTTCTTCACGTTGATCAGGAGTTAACATTTCGCTTGTGTCTTTGAGCATATTACCCGTAGGTACACCATCAAATAAGATGTAATTTTGTACGCCTAAATCCTGAGCGAGTTTATACATTTTCTTGTACATTTTATTTTCTGTTGCTGACCTAGTCGCATACGAGGAAATCCCAACTAAAATCCCTTTTTGTTTTAGTTTGTTGATTCCATCTGTTGCTTTAGCAAATATGCCAGGCATTTTCCTTAGAGCGTCATGTTCTTCAGGAAAGGGGCTATCCAAACTCACAAAAACTGAATACATACCTGCTTGAAATAAACGTTCTACGTTCTCATCGTTAAGCAGTAATCCATTGGTGAACATGATTGGCATAGCTTTTTGTTGGTCCACATGCGCAATTAGTTCATAGATATCCTCTCTGACTAGGGGTTCACCGCCAGTAAATGCAATAATTGTGACTCCAAGTTTTTGACTATCATCAATGAGTTGTTTTGCTTCCTCAGTTGAAAGTTCCGAATTTCCTTTTTTAGCATGTCGACCAGCACTGCAATGAACACATTTGCATTGACATCGGTATGTAATTGCAAAAGTCATAGCAACAGGAAACGGATGCGGGCAAAGGTGAGACTTGATAAGTCCTTTCAAAGCACGAAATTGTGGTCGGCTTCCAACTGGTGGAGCAAAGGTATTTGCCACACGTTTACCTTTCCAAGTTCCTAAGTTATCGTATTTCCTATAAAAATTAGCTTGTAAAAACAACATAGGAAGTAAACGAAATTTCTCAAGAAGAGGATTTAGAATCCCCGTCCCAATGATTTCACCATTTGCCTTCTTTTTAAAGCTGATCAGTTTAATATCTCGAAAAGTCAAATATTCAAGTTCACTAGGCACAAGGAAATCCTCCAAATCTAAATCGAGTTATTATACAGCCATATCTCTCCTTTATACGTAACCCATTCAGACGATAGATTGTAGATGTGAAATTCTTGATACCGCTAGGCTTTTGTAGTGGTTAGTTGAAGAGGAAACATGCCTAAGTTCATTTTTGTTACTGGTGGTGTGTTATCAGGAATTGGAAAAGGTCACACCACCGCAAGTATTGCTAAGCTTTTACAGTTCCGAGGATACGATGTTGACTTAATTAAAATTGATCCGTATCTGAATGTGGATCCAGGCACTTTGAATCCCATTGAACATGGTGAACCTTTCATTACTGACCAAATCTTCGAATTTAATCCTGCTCCTAGTTTTCAATATACATCGGCAGAAGTAGATCAGGATTTTGGCACCTATGAACGTTTCATTGGTAGAGCTATCCACCCTCGGAATAACATCACCTCGGGGCAAGTATATCTCAGTGTGATTTTGCAAGAACGCCTTGGGACATTCTTAGGCAAAACTGTCCAAATTATACCCCACATAACCGAGGAAATTAAACGTCGATTTCGGGATGTCGCAACAGCGGGAAGTCAAAAGGATGATTCATTGGATGCGATTATGGTTGAGGTTGGAGGAACTGTTGGTGATATTGAAGCAGCACCATTTCTGGAGGCTATCCGACAGTTTCGGTTAGAGGAGGATCGTTGTGATACATTAATTGTGCATGTAACATTGGTACCTCTTTTACCGACTGTGGGGGAATTAAAAACCAAACCCACCCAACACTCAGTTAAACAATTATTATCCTTGGGGCTTCAACCAGATATCATTATTGCTCGAAGCCAATCTCCGTTAACCGAAGAAGCTCGTCGTAAAATTGCATTATATAGTAATGTGGAAAGAGAAGCAGTTATTTCAAATCCTGATTTGAATGAAATCTATGAATTGCCCTTGAAGTTTTATGAACAAGGATTGGATGCCATTATTCTTCAGCGAATGGAAATGACGGCTCGTCCACCAACAGGAATGCAAACCTGGCAAGACTTGGTTACCAAATTTACTCAAACAACCACCGCTCTTCGAGTTGCCATGCCAGGAAAATACGTTAGGATGGCCGACACTTATGTTAGTATTAATGAAGCGCTTCGCCATGCTGGCGCACATTTTGGCGCGTCAGTATCTATTGAAATGGTCGATTCCGAAAAACTGGAAAAGGCCAACAACGCGAGAGAGCAGCTTCTCGAATTTGATGGAGTGTTGCTAACACCAGGGTTTGGTACTAGAGGGACTGAGGGAATGATACACTCCGCGTGGATTGCCTATGAGGAAGATATACCCTTTCTTGGAATTTGTCTTGGAGCGCAGCTCCTATTTGTAGCTATTTGCCGATATGCGCTGGGAATGAAGAATGCTAATAGTACAGAATTGAATCCTAAAACTCCATTCCCGGTAGTTGATTTGCTCCCAGAACAGCGTAAAATTGAAGAAAAAGGCGGTACAATGCGACTAGGCGGTCATCCGATTAAAATTATTCCCAAAACAAAGCTTCATTCGATTTACAAGAAAGCCAGAATTCGAGAAAGATTCCGTCATCGTTACCATTTGATGTGGGATCCTGTAAATAAAGCTGAGGAGATTGGTTTGGTGGTGTCAGCTACCGATACAACGGGGAAAATAATCAATGCAATAGAACTCGAGGATAAATATTGGATGATGGGAACGCAGTTTCATCCCGAGTACACTTCACGACCAGATGCTCCTAATCCAATGTACTTGGCTTTTGTCAATGCTATGTTGAAATGGAAACAAAAGAAAGGACAAATACAATAGGGAGAATAAATCTTAGAGGACGCCATGAATATGCCGAAATCAACCAATTCTACGAATGAAAATCTCATAGTTTCGAAAACTCAACCTGGACTGGAACGAAAACGCCCGACAGTAGATGAATATTTTATTAGTTTTGCCAAATTAGCCTCTACACGCTCTACCTGTGTTCGGCGACAAGTAGGAGCAGTTTTTGTCCGCGATAAACATATCTTAGCCACCGGTTACAATGGGTCTCCAGCAAACATGCCCCATTGTACAACGGAAACCTGTTTGCGCTTGAAAACAGGAATCAAGCCTGGAGAGCGTCACGAACTGTGTCGTGGCGTCCATGCTGAACAGAACGCGATCATCCAATGTGCCCTACATGGAGTGAGTAGTCGCGGAGCTACTCTTTATGTAACGCATTCGCCTTGTACAATATGTGCCAAGATGCTCATTAATGCAGGCGTCATACGTGTTGTGGTAACAAGAAAATATCCCGATGAAGACGGAATTCAAATGCTTAAAGACTCAGGAGTCAAGGTCAACTTTTTAGAAAAATAGACAACACAATTATCACTGGGCCTGAAACCGGCTCGCAGCTGCTGCAAGGAATTCACCTAGGGGCTTAAGATCAGTTTTCTGATCAGCCATCACAAGGAAAATTAATTGTTCCTCCCCACCAACCATAATAATAAATTGGCGTTCTCCACCGAGTAAAATCTGATTCATCGGTCCTGACCCAGTTTGACCAATGACAACATGAGCTGAATGGGCAAGGGCAGCAGCGTTGCCTGCAAGTAAATGTGGGTTAATGTTTGCGGGCATACGGTGCTCAATTATCAAGCCTTCTTGACTAATGATTGCCCAACCCTTTATTCCACGACGCTGTTCGAGTTCCGCAATTATTTCACGGAGTATTTCCTCGTGATTTGCATCATGGACTGTACTTCTCGCCATCTCAGCTTACATCTCGAACCTCAGATAGACTACCTACGCACCAAATCACGCCTTAAAAGTATCGGGAAACGCCACCAACGCGCAGATTTCGTTGCGGAAAGCCCACAAACGCAGGGGTAAACATAAAGCCATTACTCGATAACGGTACTTACATCGGAATCAGCTTGGATGTGAAATGTAATATGGAAAAAATGGAAGGTTTTGACCTTTGGACATGGGAAAATTGTAAAGATACTCTGCTTTCACTCCCGGGTCGTTTGGGTTTTCCCCAAGCCAATACTCTCAGTTTCTTAGACTTAAAAGTAAACCTTATTGACGGAAGTATTACTGATTTGACATTAAACAAACCGTTTGACCCGAAATTTGAATACATTTTCTATCTTCTCTGCCAATATGCCAAAGCTGAAGAAGTTCCTCTAACCAAAGAGCTCATTAGCTACAAACAGATACCTGGAGGACGCGTCTACGTATCCGTTTTTGAAGGTCGTGCTGTTAAACCCATTGAGAAGTATCTTGGTAGTAGCCTAGAGGTGTTTGAAACTGTAGCCAAGCAACTTAAAGGAACTCCAGCGGCGGTTGGAGATATTGCCTACACGATCCGAGCCTTCCCGCTTGTACCATATACATACACGATCTGGCAAGGAGATGATGAATTTCCCGCTCGTGCCAAGGTGTTTTTTGATGGTTCCGCTGCATCCTACCTTAATGCTGAGGCACATGCTCATCTGGCCTCTTTAACTACTTATCGTTTATTAGCTATTGCAAAAACCTTCATGCAATAGGTGTCTTCGGTTTTATCAGCTGGTTTAGTTTTTTTGGATAATTTCATTTAAAAGAGTATATGCGCTTTATTATGTTAATTATTATTCGAGCAAAGCTTTGTTGTATTTTCCGTATTTCTCCAAGCCAAATATGTTATGTAGTATTGAATATATTTCTGAGGGATTTTTTATGAGTTTGCCCCTGATTAGCTCATAAACCAGCACTATCCCTGGTTTGCCTGACCATGGCTTCGGTTAGTGAAAATTATAGAAACACGAAAGGACAAGAATAAGTGAGATGTTCATTTTCTAACAGTCTTCATGGAAACCCTTGTTGACGGTCGAATAACCCGAAAGAAAGTAATTTCATTAGCTCTTTCCACCGATGAATCAGCTGCTCCAACCATTTCATGGCAAGCCTACCTAGAACAAGATCTCTAAGTAAACTATTTTGAACCACTCCATATCTGATAATTGGCTTTATGGCTAACTTTGGTTCACTAAAAATGTGGTAGTATTTCTTTGCTAGCTAGTTCCATGGAAATTCGTTTCTTAGGTCCTATTGGGGACCCAAAAACAAATTGTGTGATTCCTACTTTTTGTAAAGCCTTTATCTTTTCTGTACACTCCTCTGGTGTCCCACGAATGCAAAACGCATCAAGCATTTCATCGGTGACTGCACCAAAAGCCGTGGAGAAATCACCTTTTCCAAGACTCTGAGCTATTGGTTCGACACTGTCAGGAGAGATGCCATGGCGCTCTAAGATAACGGGTGGAGAACCTGCCACAATGAATGCGACAACAGGAATAGCAGCCTTCGTGGCTTTATCCATTTTGCGAGCAACTGATACACTAGCATAGGCGGAGACATCAACATCAGATAATTTTCTTTTTGCTTCGGATATACCCTTTTTGATTTGCGTCATTGCGAACTTAAAATCAATTGGGTGTGATGCGTTCACTAAGACTCCTTGACCCACAGATCCTGCAAGTTGTAGCATCTTCGGTCCTTGGGCGCCAATATAGATTGGAATTTCACCCGTCTTTTCGAAGGCGACGCTTGCCTTCTCGACACTAAAAACTTTACCATCAAAATCCTTGATTTCTCCTGTGTCAAAGATAGTTCGAGAAATGTGTGTGCTTTCTCTTATTGCTGCTAGTGGTTTATGGCGTTCTATACCTAATAGATTAAGGGTAATTTTGTCTCCAGCTCCAATGCCTAAGATTGCCCGACCTCCTGAAAGATTGTCTAGGGACATCAAAGTTGATGCGGTTTGTACAGGGTTAATGAGATATGGATTGGTAACACCAGGTCCAATCATTATTGAATCTGTATAATTGGCAAGCAGACTCAGGATAACATAAACAGAACGATTATTGAAATGGTCAGTGATCCAGCAAAAATCAAATCCGTACTTCTCTGCTAGAATGCCTAGTGCCGTTGTTTGCCAATAGGCTTCTTGTGGAACAAATTCTACTGCAAATCGAAGCTGTGATGCCATGAAATATCCTCCACAGAATGGAATTGCTTAACATTGCAAGTTTCTCGATAAAAAAGGGGAGGTTACATTCTTCGTTCTGAAAAATTAGTCACAAAAGCTACATTTTTATAAATCTTAGCGTGGAGTCATGCTTCCGGAGGTATTACTCTGTCAATCGCTATAGACGCGGGTGTCAGTTTAGCAATATTCATCATCGCATTTCTCTTTGGTTTGCTACTCTTCATTGAATATTTGCGCAAAATAGAACAAGATCGAACAGTAATGATGTACGCACTTTTAATGCTATGGTTTTTCGCTTTGGCATACCTTACCGTTGGTGTACGTCCCCTTCTTATGATTCCTAATGCTTCGAATATTATGCTTCAAGGTTGGGCTGTACAATGGGGAATCTATCTTGGAATTGGAGCCTTTTTTGAGGTCTTCTGGGTACTCCGCATATATAACAAGGAATACTTTTCTGGTCGATCAAAATATGGCGCCTTAATCCCAATAATTGGATTGGTCGGATTTGCTGTTCTTCTTTGGGGTGCTGCTCAGACTCACGCTAATGTGGTAATTCATGGATTTGTCACATGGATTGCCCCAAATCTTACAACCTATTATGGACTAGGATTCACAATCCTGGCCGTTTTTTATGCTATTTGCTACATGGCTCTTGTTCCACTAATTGCGTATTGGTTGTACATGCGCACTCGACGCGGGTTGGGGCGAAAGGTCTTCATCAAGGATATGACATTGTGGTTTGGTCTTTTACTCATCTTTGTGGGAGTCATCGCTGATTTTGCTCTCCTCTTCATTAGTCCTGTTACCTTCGAAGTCATAGTCGTACGGGTAATTATCCTGATTGGACTTATCCTTGTTTGGTTCGGATATCGGCTAGCCAACTTCATCCTTCGTTGATACAATCTAAAATGAGATTTGAGAATCTGTATGTATTATGATCCTTGCCCAGATGTTATTCTAATTCATAGATGACATACTAAAGAAAGAAATACTATGTGGTGATTGTAAGTTTTTCAGGGTTTGGTGTTGTATTTGGTTCAATATAAGCTGGATTAGTCAATGTTTTATAGGATTGAAGATGAAACTTTTCGATTTGAGGAATATTGATGATTCAGTATATCTTTGAAAACGTATTCTCCTTTGGCATTGGTGCCATTTTCCTGATTTCAACTTTAATTATCGCTCTTTTGTTTTTGTTTAGAAGCACGAAACGAAGTGGAATTGAACGATATTTGACGCTGGCATTCGGATTCTCGCTTCTGTTCTTCTCAGCAGCTCATGGAGTTTGGATTTATCGAGTCGCATTCTTCCCAACACATCCTGGTTTATCTGTAATCTTTCCATATTGGCAAGGTTTCTGGATTCTTTTTATGATTGGAGTAACCTTCATCGGAGTTTGGTCTTTACTTTTGAGTTACGCAAAGTGGTTTGAAACGCGAAAATGGATAACAATTCTCTTATTCGTTCCATGGATTATTGTTACATTGGATGTCCTTCTTATTGCTAATCCTTCCTTGAACGAATGGGTTTGTACTGCACTTATCTCTGACTTGCGTCCTGATTTCCTTGTCATCCTTGTTGTTGGGCTTTCTCTGACCTTTTTCGTTGGTCTTGCAGTTGATTATTACTATCAACAATCTAAGAGTCAAGAAGAAAAGTTTGTACCATTCTTGACATTATTAGGTTTATTTCTCATTCTCTTCGGTGGAATCCTGGAAACGCGAGTTATTCCCGTTTGTCAGGTTATTACCTTGGGTCGCATTTTGATGCTTATCGGGTTGTGGGTAACAGCATATGGTATATTAACCCTCCCACTAATAGAAGCAGCTGAAGTATCATAAAAATGAAATAGAAGCTTCGGTGGTTCCGTGAATTGAGTGAAGCTAATTCAGTGAAACAAAGATTGTGGACGCCTACGATCCTCGTTCTCACTATTCTTATGTTGATACTCTTCTTCTTAACTTTCTATTTCGGCTATGTTCTCAATCTCCTTTGGTGCGTTGGACTTGGTCTTATTTATGGTGTGACTTTAGGTTTCAGTTACTACTATGAAATACGGAGAAGACCGTCTATAAGTCTCTTGTATATTACGCAGGCTGCAGTAATCTTCATTATTATCATGGCGTTTGTACGCTTTCAGAGCATCTTTGGCCCTCATTCATTCGGATACGATTATTTCATTCTGGCATCTAGCATGCTCTTCGCAGGTGGAGTTTTTGGTATTCCTGCATATCGCTATGCTAGAATTAAACCCAAACCTACAATTGAATCGGCGACCGAAACAAGGGTCCAGTATTAGGGAGAGCCATTTGAGAATTCGGTTAAGGATACCTGCTGAGTCGGTTTTCTTTTAATTCGCTCGTCCGTTACCCTGTTCACTCGATCACGAACATGTTTAGGCATACGATGAGGTATACCCAAAAGTTCCATCATTTCAACACAATTTCGAGCCGCAAATCCATGCCAATGGTTGTTAAAGAAGCCATAAACGTTTTTTGGTGTCTTTTTAATGATGTCTTGAATTTTTGGGACCCAAGCTTCAAGCTCTTCTTGGCTATACAGATAATAATACCACAATTTCTTTCCATGTCCATGCCATCGGATATATGCAAAAGGTGCTGTAATTTCGACTCGCGGAGGTAGCAGTGGCTCATCAACAATGCAATAGGCAACTATATTTCGCCGTAAAAGTGCAAAAGTATCTTCTTGCATCCATGAGAGATGACGAAATTCGACAGCAAATTCCCAATCACTAGGAAGAGTCTTTAAAAATGCATCCAACACATCGACCTTCTCGTATTCAAATGAAGGAGGCAGCTGAATGAGCAAGGGTCCCATTCGCTTTGAATCACGCAACGGAGTCATAAGTTGAAGATATTCTTGCATCCGTTGATCGGCATTCTGAGAGATATCTAGTTGTAATTTATGGGTTATTTCTTGGGGCACTTTGGCTGTGAAAACGAAATCTTCTGGAGCTCGAGACCAAATATCGACCACTTTTCGGCTTGGAAAAGTATAGAACGTGGAGTTGATTTCTGCTGTGTTGAAGATTTTACTAAAATAGGTAAATTGGTGTTTCTTGGATGGATAAAAGCTCCCCACCCAATCTTCGTATTTCCATCCTGCTGTGCCTAGTCTGATCAAATGAATTCCCATAACATCATAATCATGAATGTATAAATAGCTATTTTCTGAAAAGTAAAAAAAATTCCCACCAGCGGGTCCTCCTTTAAAGGGATCCGCCAATTTGTGGAAATCCCTCGAAGGCACTCAACAAGACTCAAGGTTATTGCGTCAGTGTCAAGGTGGATAAAGCCTTGACAACTTTTTCTGCAGCCGTTTTGCCACCGAGAACGTCACCGATGACTTCAAGGGTTTTCACAGGTTCTGCACGGAGTGCACAAGTGAAAAGGGTTTCCAGACCCGTCTCAGTGGCAATTAGGTCCCGCATCATTAGGTGTAGTACCATCTTTGCCTCCCGAGCCGGAACGTTCTTCGCGGCTTTTGTGTTAAGCAGCAGATCAAGGAGTGCCGTGGAAACAGCTTCTCGTTGGTCTTGGGGAATTAATCCCACGACCTTTCGTAATCCTTCGCTCATATTGATCACAACCAAGGGCTAAATCACATATTTGCGATACATCCCTTAGCTTCAAGCTCCGTACATAATGGGAGTATGTACAGGTTCAAAAATTGTATCCTCCCTCAAAAAAGCTCTGATAATAGAAAATATACAAAATGATATTGAGCTTATTTATGAAATAGTGACAATTAATTGATTGATTGGCTTAGGTGAATTCCATGGCTGCCCAATATCAAGACCGAACAGAGGCAGGGAAGTTGTTAGGCCAACAACTTCAAGGGACAAGTTTTGAAGAACCTCCTTTAATTTTGGCCATTCCAAATGGCGGGCTGGCTGTGGGGCTTCCAATGGCTAAGATATTGAATGCAGATCTAGATTTGCTTATTGTTCGTAAGCTCCAAATTCCTTACAATCCTGAAGCGGGATTTGGGGCTTTAACAT
This sequence comes from uncultured archaeon, assembly GCA_964347045.1. Taxonomy (GTDB): domain Archaea; phylum Asgardarchaeota; class Hermodarchaeia; order Hermodarchaeales; family Hermodarchaeaceae; genus Hermodarchaeum. The sequence goes on along the minus strand of CAYFXC010000012.1, from coordinate 45,713 downwards.
CATTGGGAACAGTTCTCATCAATCAGCCTCTCGTTGATAGAATTGGATTAACCGATTCTGAGATTCACCAAGTTATTCAACGCACAAAGGTCCAAATTGAAACTCGAAAGTCAGCCTACAAAGGGTTAGTGGGACATTACTCTCCAGAAAAACGCGTGGTTGTATTGGTAGATGATGGTCTTGCCTCAGGGTACACAATGCTTGCTGCCATTCAATCTGTTCGGCAGAAGGAACCAAAAAAAATTTTTGTAGCGGTCCCAACTGCATCAGCTAGTGCAGTTTCTAAAGTGCAACCTCAAGTAGATGATTTTTTCTGTCCTCATATCGGCGCCGGATTTGTATTTGCGGTTGCAAATGCCTATCAAAATTGGTATGATGTGCCTCAAGAGGAAGTCATTGAACAACTTCGTGAATTTCGAAAAGGAGATTAATTTGTATATTAAATTACTTGGCAAATTGGGCTAGGATCTTCTCGCCGAGATTTTCGGAATAATCATCGAGTGGAACTAGCTTAATATCTCTTAGAGTTGTGGCACCTAAACCAAGTTCTGCGGCTCGTGCTAACTGGGCTTGTTCAAAGATAGATCCATGTTCCACTTCAGGAGTCGTACCATAATTTCGCAGTAATGCTATACCTATTGCATCAATAGCCATTCGATCTGAACCAGCGATGAATAAGTTGGGTTCAGCTTTGTTTCCCATGGCGGGTCCACCTTTAACGAATGCCGTCGTACCATCCATAAGAATGAAAATTGGGTCGTATGCAGTATTAATTTCCGCAATCATCTCTCGCTGATGAGGAGAACCATGAAGTTCGTTCATGTAATCATAGCCATCTTGTGGATTAAAACGTGCAATCATCCCTACAGAATTCTTTAGTGATAGGGTAAAATGCCCACCAAACATGTGAGTTTTCAAACAACAGGTTTGTATAACAGCGTCTGCATCAATGAACATGCGTGCAAAAAGAAATCCTCGATCCCAATGCGAGCGCTCAACATCGCAATGTAACCAGCCTGAAAGGGGTAAATCATTGAGCACTTGAACCGAAATTTTAAGTTTTTTTGCCAACTCAATTATTCCACTTTGTTCTAGAACGTGCTGAGTATCACCCATCCCACTTCGTTCACCCATCACAATTTCTTTTGGACCTGCTGTTTGAATCTCTTTAATAAGGAGTTTCAGGGTTTCAGGATGGGTTTGAGCAGGAAAGGGGTCTGCGCTATTATAGTTTGCCTTAAGTGCAATCTGTTTGTTCTTGAAAAGTTTCCTGTCATATTGTTCAAATAATTGGGGAATTGCTTTACTTCTATTATCCCCATTGATGAGATAGATCTCTGATGGCATGATTTTCTATCACCTACTCTGAAAATCCTCAATATCCATGTTTTTCTTATTGTTCTTTTAGAAAAGACTTGTGATTTTCTTTCGTATTCGAATTTATTTTTAGAAAACATTTGAAAACTCGCCTAGAACTATTTGGTTTGCCCTAGAAGTTCGAGAAGCTGTTTCTCCCTGAGAAGTCCAATACGTTTAGCAATTTTATTAACGGCTAATACCGCAGGATGATCATCCTCAAGGTCTAGGAGAGATCTTCCATTGAGATTATATTCCACTATTAGATCATCTGCTGGAACTATTCCTGCCAATTCGAGACCCACATCATTAAGACGGTGTTCTAGATTAGCTGAAGTTTCTTCGATAAGAGATGGGGGAAAGCGGTTCGCAATAACCCAAATTCGTTTAAAATCGATATGAACTTCTTTCGCAAGTTCTTTGATACGTACAGCGGCATCGAAGGACATTTTGGAAGGATCAATTACAATTATTAGGAGATCGACGTTTCGATCAGTCCGACGGCTTAGGTGCTCGAGTCCTGCATCCATATCAAGAATTGTCACATCATAGTTTGCTGTTATAGTATCGAGGATTTGAGTTAGAACTCGGTTTACAAAACAATAACATCCTTCTCCCTCGGTGCGTCCCATAGCGAGAAAATCAAACTTTTCACCCTCAACAAGTGCTTCATAAACCTCACCTTCTAAACGATCTTGTTTCGAAGAAGACGCAGGAATGGAACCTGCATCAATATCTTCCCGAAGTTGTGAAGCCGCTTCACCCACAGACATGTCAATTTCAATGTTCAGCATTACTGGTAGATTCATTACAGGGTCTGCATCAACAACAAGAAGCTGATGTTTTGTATGCTGAATTAATGTACGCAAAAGTAATGTAGTGATGGTGGTTTTACCGACACCACCTTTCCCTGATACAGAGACGACC
>CAYFXC010000012.1:31818-43420 GCA_964347045.1 uncultured archaeon | reverse complement strand
TTCTGCCTCATTTTAATTCCGCCGGTTCTGCAAGCCAATCAGAATAGATGAACTTAATCCTTTTGCAATTGTTACCTCTAGTATCAACTCAAAAGTCTTAAGCCTAAACTTTTAATGATATTGTAGAGTACTCAAAGAGAACCCGTTGTTAGAAAGGTGTCGTATTTGGATTATGAATCACGACGAATGATATCAGTTGGCCGTTCGCAAAGAAAGATACTCGTAGGAGTTATTGTTGCAATCATTATTATCGTTATAATTGCGGTTGCATCGATTGGCATTCAGAATCTACTTTTAGATTGGAAGATTTTGGATATAATGTATCTCAACAAAGCAGGTGTGTCCTGGTGGGCCACCTATTCTCTTAATGGACTGCTCTTCTTTGTAGGCATTCCGATGGCGATAATTATTACTTTTTTTGGGTTACCCTGGGAATCAAAAACGTTAAATCTAGTCTACATGAGTGATCGATTCAGTAGCCGGCGAATCCCTCAATGGTATATTGTTGCGGCGTGGAAAGCCATCCTTTTTGTTGGATCTTATCTTGTGTTAACTTTCATTTTCACAGAGAATATGCGTTACGTGGCATTATTGTTTCAAAGTTCAGCCTCTGGGGTTGGTGACTGGAGTCAGGTGCCTGCAGTATTTCAACTCATTTTCAATCCCATGGTTCCCACCAATGTCGTTGCAAACCTAATCTCGACTATTGAGGTTCAATATACCATATTCTTTACCTTCACGACACTTTTTCTAATTATTATTGGAGTTCGAGTTGTGTTTGATCTCATCCACTACTTTGGTCGTGTTGGACGGTCAACAGAGTATCCTGAAATTCGCGTCCTTGCCTCCATTTCTTTTATCGTTGTGTTAGCTCTCTTTTGGATTCTACTTGGAGTTCCCTATATAGAAGTAGATGTAGGTACTCAATTTTTCGTTCTTCAAATTCTCATTCTTTTCGTTTTCTTTGTGACAATATGTGCCATTTCATTTGGATTAACCATATTTGGTCGTTTTGGCCGCGCAGGTGAAGTTCCGCGGATGAATCGACGTGTCTATGTAGGATTAGGTATCGTAGCAATTGCTCTCATTGTCGGACCAGCCCTTTACACAGGCTATCTTGTTGCGGGACCGATTCAAGGTCAAATGTGGGAACCTTGGCACTGGAATCCACTCGTGACAAAAGAAATTCAATTCACAAATTGGGCTGGTGGACCAGATACCACTGAACTGCCCTATGAGGAGCTAGTAAATAATTCTGGTGTCTCTGACGGAGAAGTTCTTGGACATTCGAGACTCTGGGATTTTGAAGCAAGCCGTAATAAGATGCGAAGTCAAACCATCGCAAATTGGATGTCGCTTTCCGATAGTGATATTGTATATGTTGGTGGAAGAGAATACTGGATAACTCCCTATTCTCTCACACCGCCAAGTCGCGATGATTTTCATAAAGAGTATATTCTCTATACACATGCTGAAGGTGCCTCTGCTTTAGATGCCAGTAGCGCTACGGGTGAGTTTCTTACAGGAAGTCAATTTCTCAGTATCTTTGGAGTGAATGCTAACTTTCCGATTTACTATGGTGAATCTCCTCCTACTGCATATAATAATGGATTTGAAGGCTTTGTCCTCGTGGACACAACAATTGCTCCAGAGACTGGAGTGTATAGTTGGGAAGGAGAACCCGACTACCGACTCTCAGGTGCTGAACTTGCTCTAAAGAAACTAATCTGGAGTATTGAAGATCTAAGCTTTACATGGCTTGCCTTTAATGAACCTGTCGCCAATATGCTAATTCACCGTGATATACAAAACCGTGTGGAAGCAATTCTTTTACCATTCATGTATACTGACAATGATCCCTATTTGGTATTCAATCGTATTGACCGAGAAGCTTTCTACTGTGTCCCAATTTTCAGTGGATATCCCATGCAGCTACAATACGCACAATCATCCTATCTTCGACTCCTCGGATTTGCTGTGATAAACTCTGCCAATGGTGAAATTACTTGGGTGCGCAACCCCAATGCGGATCCAGCCCAGTTCTTCATAGAATCTTTGTATGAAAACTGGTATCCTTGGGTTGATGTTCCCGCGTGGCTTGAAGATCAGCTTCGATATCCTGAAGAGTTAATTGATTTCCAATTAGCTGTAGATTTTTACTACCATGTAACTGATCCTTGGGTATGGCGGAACTATTCGGACTTTTTTGAAAAACCACATAGCCAGCCTGACATCCACTACGTTCTCTTTCCTTTCAATGGTAGTCTTCACTGGGTCGGTTATCAGGCTGTCCGATATATTCGCCATGAAGCTCAAAAAATGGCAGGGTTCTATCTCTTCAAAAATGGACCGAACGTGGGAACTGGAGTTTTTGCTCGTGCTGGCACACTCGATCCGACAACCCAAGTACCTACAAGCCCTGTCTTTGGAGTCGATGCTGCAGTTGAAAGTTTTGAACAACAAGCCCGTTCTGACCTAGTACTTATTCAGCCCTATCGAATTGGTAACAGATTGCTCATGACACTCAGTGAAAGACTTGTCTACCTCTTTCCTGTATACGCTGAACAAGCACAAGGACAATCTCTTGTTGAAACCCTTGTATTTGTTGGAATGGTGGATGCTGAAAATATCAATCACGTCGCGTATGGTGCCACAGCCGCAGAGGCTTATGCTCAGTTCTTCTTCGGTTACAATCAAACTGTGACTGGAGTAAATTTTGTGGAAACCAGTCTCGATCCCTTTGACATTGATGTGGGTGAAGATGCCTCCCTCAATTACCTTGTTAAAAATGGGAATAGCTCTACTAACGATGTTATCATCCAACTCGCAGTCTATAGTCCTAACTTCGACATCTATTACCATAATACAAATGTGACCTCATCATTCTCGAGTGGAGTATTTCTCTATAATGTTGGCATGTCCACGATGTATCCAATGGACCTGATGGGTGGCACAATTACTATCCATGCCAAAAACCTTGATCCAGGTGTTCTCCTGACGACATTTATTATCGAACTTCGAATCATTGTTGATGGAGTACACACAGAAACCGAATACTTCTACCTAACGGTACGGTCGAGTTAGCCGCGTTCATGAATACCGCGTTAAGTTCAATCCCTTTTCATCTATACAAAAAAGATAAAATAGGAGTAAGTGGGGGGTCAGAATAAGCAAGATTTTAGCCCCTTTTTAGCAATATGACATCAATCCCGAAGGATGGTGTGATTTACTCAAATACTGAGCACCTAGTGGAGCTAAGACCAAAGGGCGCAATACTCCTAAGGGGGTTTTCCAAGCTATTTATTGCTAAGAAAATTGAAAAGAAATCCCCTACCACGCAATCTAATGTTATCTGTTTACGACCTGGAGTATTTGCAAAAATTAAACAAAAGAAATTCGAAAAATATACTCATATTTTTCACAATTCAAATCTTCTTACTTTCGTTCCTCGTCGCGATATTACAAAAATCACAAGAAATACATCCAATTCATTTGTTACAAATCCAAGGCGGTACATTATAGTTCTATATGATCCTGTAAAGAATGCTCTTCAACGTAGAGCACTATCGCGCCTAGTTCAACGTACGCCTATGATTCGAATTAGATCTGGGGTAATACTGCTTCCTCAGATTCGAACGAAACGTATTCGCCTCTATTCTACATCTTTGATTCGTCCAAGTGAATTTCTTTCACGAATTATTGAATTAGGTGCTAGGGTATGGTATGCTCCTCGGCTTGAGCTCTTAGGGGCAAACGCCGATGAGATTATCTCTCAATTGATTCAATCAAATATCGAAAAAAGAGCACAACGAATTGTTGATAAATGTCGTTCTATTTATCTGGAAATAAAAAACTCCCAAACAAAACACAATCAATCACAATCATATAAGATGGCTTTATTGCGATTACAATTACAATTAAAATTACTTAGAAAAGTTACACAATTTTTTAGAAATGAATTTGGTATGGATTATACCAAAATCGCGAGTCGTGTTGCATTGGCAATAACTAGGGTCCATCAACAGCTAAAAATTTGTGACACTTGAAATTCAGCTTATAATCTCCTCTTTTTCTTTGAAACTGACCATTAATTCCCAAATTTTTAGTTTAAATGGAACAAGATGTTTATTTTAAAAAAAGAGGAATATAAAAGCTCAATTTGGTTCTTCTGCCTTTTATTATCCTTTTTCATTCTCAAAAAATTTTGATTTAGAACTGACCACAGGCATCAATTGCTGTGATTCTCATGGCTAAAAAGAAATCTTCAAAGAAAAAGACCAAGACCTCCACTGGAAAAAAACCAAAGAAGTGAATTTTTTCCAGTGAGAACTTTCCCAAACAGACTAGACCTATACTCAAAGAACAAGAATGGTACGTAAGTAACTCTGGATGGGTGGAGGTTGACTGGTTAGCTGTCGAACAACGTCATGACGAATCAAATGAGGTGAAAAACATGTTACCTCCTAAATATCCACCAGAAAATGACGAGGAAGAATGGGAAGAAGAATACAAGGATGAGGACGAGGAGGACTGGTAACAGCCTTCTCGTTCCTTTCTTTATTTTTTACTATGTCTATTTGTTCCGCTAAACTACCTCTTGGTGGTTCTAATTCGACTTTTGTTGAATGCCTAACCAATCATTTGTAAAAAACAGACCTCCGAGAGTTGCTAATCCCATTCCAATGGGAGTTATTGATTCACGATAAGCATCAAGTGTTTGTAGAAGTTTCTCAGCCATTTGATCATTTAATCGAAGTGTGACGGCTTTGTTTTTTAGTTCATAGGATGAGTCATTATAAACGTCTGGTTCCATTCGCAGAATAAGCCAAATTTGCCATTCAATTTCTGCATTGTTTTCCTTTGCGTATCTGATAACATCTATGTCCTCAGGTGGGTTACATAAAAATTTACGTGTACTTTTTCCATAGGTCCTGAAATCTTCACGCATCGATTGAATAGCATCATACATTACGGATAATGCGTTCTTTGAACCATTAATCATGATTCTTGGGAACCATTCGTCATTGGATTTCCATCGAACTCTCCAGAGATAGAATGTGAGTTCCGTGTACACCTGTCGATGGCTACTTTCCTTCAATTCTTTCGCTTCCTTAGTCACCAAGGATTTGTGGAGATAATGTTCCAAGTCCATATTTATGACATTGTAATAAATGCTGAATTTCTTCAGGTTCTAATTTCATTAATTGCGCAAGTACCGCATCAACTGAAACCGGGTGATGCCCTAAAATAAATTTGTTAAGAGGAGTCGTTTTGGGTCCGTTCCATCCTTTGACACCCACTCGGGCATCCACTACAGCAAGACTAGTTGGAATGATTCTGTTCAAATCACTAATGACTTCATGGATATTGGGGTGATAATAATTCTGGTTCTTGCGTGGAAGGAGCCCAAAGAGGTTCTTCAATACACCAGTAATCGATGTTAGGTAATGGGTTTTTGCCTGCGCCACAGAAATAACATATCCAGGATTCACTAGAACATCGGGAAGTTCAGGATTCTGAAAATAATCACCCTCGAAAAGTACAAGTTCGGTTTTTCTTTCACTCAGATTTACTAAATCCACATCATACTTTTTGTTCTGAAATCTTGTAGTAAGATCAGTATACCCATATTTTGTAAAAGCTTCATTTGCCCATTTACTTTGGGAATCAGATTCAACAATTCTTACAGAAAGGTTAGGATTTTGTTGAAAAAGTAATTCAAGAAGTGCTTCTACCACCATAGCATGCGTTACAGAATAACCAGTGTTATCAGAAATCGTGCAAATGTTTGGTTTGATTATCACAGGGGATTTTAACTGTCCAAAACTACCGATTAAATTGAGTCCCTTTTTAAGTATCGTAACGAAATCATGATCAGCATTGACTAGGGCAACTAATTCCATGTTAAAGAAGAAATCTGCTGCGTACTTTTTTAATACTTTTAATAAATCGTCTGAACCTCAACTGCTCCTATCTTGGAGAAGTCACCGACAACCTCAAGACCAGCATTTCTACCCATACCTTCAAAGATGAGTTCTTTTTTGGATTTGCCTAATGAATAGAATAGAACATGAATACTACTATCGAGACCCTCTATTATCCGTCCCGTCATCAAGCCCTCCACTGGAGATCGAAGCATAGCTCCGTGCGAACGTTGTGCATTAACCTCAATTAAGAATCGCTTATCTTGAATAGTAAAGGTCACAGCATGATCAGAAACTTGGAGAGCAGAAAGTTTTGCTCTTGTATAAGTGGTGAATCTGTGCACCTTTCCATTATAGAAGAGACCGATTAGATATCCAGTGAATGATCACTTTATCCACGGAATATTCGCAATTGATGCGGTGAAGGAAATGCCATGAAAGTCAAAATGGTTGGATTGCATCCAAATCCAAGTACAAGGAAATTCTTTACCCCAATCCTTTTCGATGTAACCACGGCCATTTGAGAAATCAATCACACGTTGATTGATTTTGATTTTCCTTGAATGTCATGATCAAAGCTAAGGATACCATGTTGAGTTTGCATTCTTGGAACAAAACGAAATGGCCCCATAGCTCCAGGGTTGAAGAGTCGAACTGGCCATGGAATTGGTTCTCCAAATTTAAGAGAACCAGATATTTTGTTTTTACCATCATCTAGATTTAGACTAGCACCATTTAACCGGAATTCATTTTCTTGTATAGAAATTTCAAATTGTTTGCGATTGCTATTGAATTCAATAATGGGGAATGTAAAGTAATATGAATCTAAGTTTATCGCATCAAAGACTTGTACAAATGAATGACTCTCCTCCTGATTCTTTCCAAAAGAGACACTTGGAATAATCGCAATTGCATTTTCTTCATTGGCATCTACGTTCTTATAGTACCATCCCCCGAAGTGATTTGGCTTTCCCCTTTTTATTTGAGGCATTTCAGGTTTCCAAATATTTGGCAATTGACATACTCCTAATCAAGTTCATAACTAATCGAGAAAGATTACCTAATTTAGCTGCTCTAAAAGTTGACGAGTTTACCAATTGATTGAATAGGGAACTGGGCATGAATCATTATTCGAGATACTGATTTCAAATATTGTTCCAATTCAAACAATTATAAGATTCCCTGTGAATAGGGTTCAAATAACTCATCTGTGTGGAAGAATCGACTTTGTCAAAGACGATTAGGAAGCATTTATCGTCAATTAATCAATTAAGAGAGAAAGGTGAATATAAAGACGCATTAAAGCAAATGCGCTCTATTGCCATTGAAAAACTATCTCCGAAGGACAAATTTTCGTATAAATTACTTGAATGTAGACTGCAACTCGATCTTGGAAAACTAAACCAAGCTCATTCAATAATTGATGAACTCGAGGAATCTCAATTAGTAACTGCTAATCCCTTGTTTAAAGTTGACATTCTGATTTTTCAGGCGGAGATTTATTGGCGCTCAGAAAACATGGATAAAGCTCTTGAATCAATAGAAACTGGTTTCAAACTTTTAGATGGTATTGATAAGGAATTAGAGATGGAAATCGCCCGACGAAGGGGAGATCTTTTCCATAATGGTGGCATTGTCTACTGGTATCAAGGCGACCTTGATATTGCCATAGACTACCACAAAAACAGCCTTAAATTCAAAGAAGCCTTGAAAGATAAAGAAGGTATCGGCCGATCATTAAACAATTTAGGGCTTGTATATTGGTCGAAGGGAGATAATGATCAAGCGATAAAGTTCTTTCAAAAAGCACTCGAAGCTAACAAAAAAATTGGTAATAGACGAAGGACTGCGACTATCTTTTCCAACCTTGGCAATTGTTATGTAAGAACCGGTGATCTTGGGAAAGCCCTTGAATATCAACAACAAAGTCTAACTATCCGACAGGAATATGGTCTCAAACGTGATATTTTCTTGTCTCTCATTAACTTGGGTTCAGTGTTTCAGTTAAAGGGAGACCTCACAGAGGCTCAAAACTACTATCAGCAAAGCTTAGAGATTGCTAAAAAGACAGGAATCCAAAGAAATGTCGCTCTGGCAATCAACAATCTTGGAAATATTTACGAATTGAAAGGATATTTGGATCAAGCCCTCGAGTGTTTTCAAAAGAGTTTGGCAATTTACGAAAAATTGGGAATAAAAGAATATACCGGCTTGTTGTTGTCCAATGTGGGTGGAGTGTATCGGAAGAAGGGTGATTATAGGCAAGCCCAAAAATATTATCAACTAAGCCTTGAGATCTTTGATAAACTTGGAAATGAATACCTAAAAGCTGTTGTATTGTTGGAGCTAGTGTGGATTGCTTTAGAAAGACGAGATTCACCTCTAGTTGACAAATCTCTTCAACAACTCAAAACAATCAATGTTCGTGCTAATAATCGAATCATCAATCAACGATTCCGGATAGCCCAAGCCCTAGTTCTAAAAACAGGTAAACGGACCCGTCAGAAGCTTAAAGCAGCAGAAATTCTTGAAGAAGTTGTTGCAGAAGATGTAGTGGATCATTCTCTGACTGTTACGGCAATGATCCATCTTTGCGATTTACTGTTATCTGAACTCAAATTAACAGGTGAAGCTGAACTGATTGGTGATATATCAGAACTTACAAATCGACTCTTATTAATCGCAAAGCAACAGTCTTCTCACTCCTTGCTAGTTGAAACCTACTTACTTCAATCAAAGCTTGCTCTAGTCGAAATGGACATGGGCAAGGCAAACAAGTTACTCACACAAGCACAAGCAATCGCGGATGAGACAGGATTAGAAAAACTAGCCAAAACTCTATTAGAAGAAAGAAACATCCTCGATATGCAAATGCAAAAATGGGCTTCCATTATCAAAGAGAATCCTACAAAACAAGAAATGATAGCACTCACCAAACTCGATGACCTACTTGAGCGAATGATACAGGAGACCGTCACTGATCTGATGGACGAGAAAGGAATAATTCGACCGGAATCTGAGAAAAAATACAAATTAGTTTACCTTGATTTATTGAGAGAAAATCATCAACACGAGCAGTCGAACTTCAGGATTGGTATAGCACAGATTGGGCTATCACAAACTGGTGACATCCTTAGCGAATTCTACCAAGAGGATTTACCGGGTCTTTTCAGACTTCGTGAGAACAAAATTCCTGAAATTCAAACCACACTACAAAAAATGGTGAAAACAGCTTCAACATACGATATCAAAATTCTGGCATTCCCTGAACTCACAATTGATCTTAATTCCAAGGCACTACTAGACTCTGTTTTAGCATTAGCAATGACCTATAATATGTACATTATTCCTGGGTCATATCACAACCTTGACACGAGACAGAACATTAGTACAATAATTTCCCCAAAAGGTATTCTCTGGCAACAAACGAAGCGCATTCCGGCAACAATTCATTTCCAGAAACAGCGCATAATTGAAGGAATAGTCGCCGATACATCACCAACACAAATAACCGTAGCTAATACCGAATATGGGCGAATTGCCATAATCATCTGTCGTGACTTCCTGGATATGGATCTACGTGTGGAATTAAAGAACCACGAACCTCCCATTGATGTCATTATCAATCCAGCCTTCACACCAGTTACCGCTGATTTCAAAGCCACTCATTTTGATGCTCGCCGCTCCATCTACGCATACAGCTTCTTCGTTAATGTAGCTGAATTTGGTGACTCACTTATTTACACACCTGAAAAAGAACGAGCAGAAAGAACCGTCCCTCCGGGTAAACAAGACATCATTTACAAAGATATCAATTTGTTCGAATTGCGATCTGCTCGGAAGGAATGGGAACGCAAACAAAATAAGACACGATCTTTTATTCAAAGCACACGATAGGACCAAAAATTTAGGAGTTCTAGGAATTATGACGAAACGAGCGAAACTAGAAAATCCCGAACCTAACTCAAGAGCTCAACTCGTTGGTCATAATTTAATGGATGAGGTAGGGGCTCATCTTAATATTATTGCCCAATATTTCGATTAAGATAAATGCTTATCTCATATCATTTTTATTGCTGAAGACCTAGTTTGACAACAGAATCACTCGTATCTGGGCTGGTGAGATATGCGAAAGAAGTGGAAGAAAAAACGTGCACGAAAAATCCGGCGAAAACGCCGTAAAAAGCAGAAATAGTTTTCGTTCCTTTTTTACAATTTTATTGAGATTAACGTACTGGTTTATATTGGGGATTTTGTCGGCAAGAAACCTTAATAACCAGTCCTCAGGAAGAACGGTTATTTTCTCCCAAAACAATAGAATGGGACAGTTCCCATTGGTGGAATTGTGAACGACCATCGCAAAGAGATAACGGATATGAGAAAGAATGAATCAAGACCAATGGGAATATCTGAAAAACTTTGTTTCAAAGAATTGGATATGTGACGAGACGAACCGCAAATTCACTTGGTCAGTCCAGATGTTTTTGACGGGATACACATCCAAGTCCATCAAATGAAACTCATATGGTCCCGAGTCGATCAGGTCGTTTTTCAAGAGTTACTCACCCTTAAAATCTCGGGCCGCTCAGGATTGGAAAATTAAAAAAATTTTAATACAATCATGGGGCGAGCAAGCTGTCAATTTTGCCAGAAAAACAATCAAAAGGAGTTTTAAGAAATGACTTCAGAAGATACGGCACGATCGCTTGTTCTAATCGGTGGTCTCATTAACCTAATCCTTGCAATAGGAATGGTCTCCATCTTCGTCATATCCTTCTTCCTAGGCTTCGGAGGCTTCGGATGGATGATGGGTCCTTGGATGATGATGGGTCCTTGGATGATGGATCACATGCCAATGTTCTACTACCCGATGATGGGTGGATTCATAATTGTGGTTGGTATTTTAGGTATACTGTTCGGGGTTTTACCGCTCATGTGGCGAGACAAACCTAGTAGTTACCGCGCTGGGCTCATCATCTTGGGAATCCTTTCCATCATGACCATTGGTGGACTCTTCGTTCTCATCGGAGGAATCGTTGCAGAAGAAGAAGCTGCGTAGTTAGACCTGCCAAGCTGGCTGTTTGTACTCCTGTTTACAGTTCCAATAATGAATTCTACTGTGCAAATACCGTGAGCCACTGCTTTTTCTGTTAGGACATTAATGTTTTTGGTGTTACTTTATATTCGCGCCACGATGACGCTGCTAAATTAGCTTTCCACAGTACTATAACCGTTCTTACACAAATACCGTAGCCTTAATAGGCGTGTTTTTGGAGAACCAAATCAACACAAAACTGGTAAGGATGTAGAATTATGGGACGAAAATTAATCGGACTGTCAGTCGGCTTTCTACTCACCATCTCAATAGCCTTTGCCATGATTCCCGTAGAATACAATAACATCATTTTATGGCTTGCACCCTACTTTGGCCCTTGGCTACGCTTTTTCCTAATGTACCTGTTCCTTATTTTCGCCAACCCCCTCAACTTCACAACAAACATCGTTATTTGGGCGATAATCGGTTTCATTACTGGATTATTTGTACGAAGCCTCTGGGGTGCCATTCCAGTTGCCATTGTTATATTCACACTAACCTTCCTAATGCTAATTATTGGGATTATCGCGATGGTTATTCCACTTCTTATGTCAGGAGGGAGTGGCTTCGATCCAATCGGCAT
>CAYFXC010000012.1:0-31808 GCA_964347045.1 uncultured archaeon | reverse complement strand
TGCTATCAAGTATACCACCTAATGTCTCCTTGTTTGATATCTTGGATGCTCCAGTAATAGGGCCTCTCATCGAATCAGCCACAGGTGGCTTAGGAGATATAATTGGTGGTACCGGAGTAGATCCGGATGCACTAGTCACATTATTACAAGCATATCTGGTGAATACCATAGTCCTACCGCCAATATTTAATTTCATTATCTTAGTCGTTGCTACAGTGATTGGAGGTTTCATCGGGCGTCTGCTCATACCCGTCCGCAATTAGAAAAAATGGTGTTGATCATAAATGAAACGAACGCATAATGTTAACCAAAATTTTTCCAGTAAAAAACTCCCTCTCTTATTCACGATTACCGCTTTAGGTTTCCTATTTATTATAAGTGGATTCTTGTTTCCTGTCGCTCTTAGCAAACCAATAGTCATTCCTCCTGTCATGCAATCTGAAACAACTGAATTCCTAATTAAGCCCACGCATTCAGCTATGCGTGCTCAAAACTTCACTATGGAGGGTGAAGCAGATTTAACTGCCTTTATGGTGAATCCCGACGGATCAATGACGAGCACAATTATGGCTGTGGGTGATGTTGGTGATTATACAATCACTGCTCCACCATATCAAGAATGCCTTCTTGCTCTATCCATTTTTCGATGGGGTGAATACCAAACTGTCCTTGATGGGCTTCTTTCCATTATTACTAATGACACTAGTGGCGGAGGCGGCTCAGAACTAGATATGCTCTATGAGCTTCTAGATATGTTACCATCAAATGCCATACTCATGATCTTCATGGGTGGTAGTCCTGCCGAAATCCAGAATTGGGGACATGCTATTCATCTTGAATTCGAAGAAACCCTCGCAACACCTTTTGAACGAATCTTTGGCCTGGCTCTACCAATTCCCAACATGACTCTAGGCATCGAAGCTTACGGCTTCTATGGTTTTCCTAGTCCAGATCCTGTTGATATTCAAGGACGCAACCAGTTCGAAGCATATATGGGAACTTTGGGTGCTTCCCGTTATGGTGGAACCGCATTAGTCACTAACACACTGGCTGAGGATTCCATCGGCGGAATAGGATTGTCCGGCTTCATCAATTTTGCAATTATGGGCGGAAGTCCCACACCAATGCCTATGAAAACAGCCATGCAGCCGTCTGAAGCTATCACTTTTGCTGCATGGGGGAGTCAACATCAAGACAAATTCTTCGGTACAACTGAGCAAACTTTCGATGTCAATGATTTCACTGGTCATTTGGGTAACATTGAAATGGGTGCCACCTTGGAAGCATTTGAATTCACTATGTTATTCCCTCTTGGCGTTAACATCACTTCCTATACACCCACTGACATGGTGAACACAACAGGACCTGAAGGACCTATGGTAATCCGATCCACTGGTCACTGGCTAAATGTGTCTAGTGTTTCCAATATCATCGTTAACTTTGAAGGCGACTTTCCGCCGGGTCTTACCATCTCGAAAACGATTACCCCTATAATTGCAGTTGGAGGTACAGCAACAGTTACGATAACACTTGAAAACATTGATCCAAATCAGACCGTATATAACGTCAATCTTGATGATTCTGAAAGTTGGCAACTCTACGAAGGCTTTCCCTTTGGTGGAATAACCGTCGATGGAAGCCTTACAGCCAACTGGACTTCAATTGCACCGGGTGTGATGGAAACTCATACCTACGAAATAACAGTATATGGAGAAGGCAGTTATGTGGCTCAACGCACCAATGTCTCCTTTGAAGATGCTTCGCTTCGTGTCTGGCATAAAGCCAGTAATGAAGCTTTTCTCACCGTTGTTTATGGTAGTCTCTTTGACTTTATACTAACTATCATGCGCGATATTCCATGGTCTATCCCAGTGATTCTAATTATCGTTCTCATCGCTCTCTACGCTCTAATCTGGCTTCTAAAATCCCTACTCGGTATCTTCCGACGCGGAGAACCCAGTTACACCCCGCCCGCATCCACTCCTCCTACTGAATCAAAGATGGAACCAAAAGAACTACCGCCACCCCCCGATGAATTCGATGTACCTGCTAAAGCCTATCCAGAGACCACTTGTTTAAATTGTGGTTCACCTGTACCTCCTGGCGTTATCTTTTGCCCTGCTTGTGGGGCAAAAATTTCTGACTAATACTATCACTAATAATTCAAGTCAATTGAACACCAAAGGAATAGGGAAACAGTCATTATTTTCCCTATTCTATCATTCTTTTTCTTGAAGTCCTTTAGAATCTTATCTTAAATTCATAATAGATAATCAAAACTGCCTATGGATCGTTTCTAAATTTAGAGAAATTGTTGCTCACCAAATTTTTAATTAACTTTTTATTTTAACATATTTTATATAATTTGTAATTTTAACAATTGATACAGCCTTATGTTGTTCTCAATTGTTTTCTATTCATCGAATAATTATAACAAATATTTGTATTTATTTTTCATTAATATTTTAGATGAAAACAACATTAAACTCTATATCATTGATTTTCTTTAAATCGAAAACACTAAAAATACCATTAATTGTATAACAATTTTATGCAAACAAATTTCATTTCAAATCAAGCTAGGAAGGCTTCGATAAAAACGTGATAATTGAAGGAAAGTTTTATTCTCCGCCCGTAAGTTTTGCTAATGCTATCTTAATGGCGTGACGTACAATGAGCTCTTTCTCTGTTCGAAGTAATCGTTGAAGGGGATCTTCAGCACGCATTTCTCCCATTTCACCTAGGGCCACTGCAGCCGCTTGTCGCACATATAGGTCTTCATCTTCTAATCTGGCGATTATTGGGTCAACAGCTTTCCAATCGCCAATAGCTGCCAATGCTTCAATAGCTGTTTTTCGAACATACAAGTTCTCATCTTCAAGTGCGCTACAAAGTGGTTCAACTGCTTCTCGGTCACCAATTTCACCGAGAACATAGACGACGCCACGCCGAACATCCGGGTCTTCGTGATTCAAATCATCAAGTAGCTCCTCAACGAGGTGTTCGTCTCGGATCTGCTCGAGAGCCCAAATCGCCGCTTGCCTTACGTCGTAATCAGAATCTCCAAGTGCCTCTAGGAGGGCTTCGACGGCTTCAGCTTTTTTTAGGTGACCGATACCTCGGGCTGCCTGTGCCCTTTCCATAGGGTCGGTGCTCTTCTTCATAGTCTTAATGAGTTGTTCAAGGCTAACAATTTCAATCATTAGTGTCACTTGAGATTCTCTGTAGATTGTTTGTCGTTCCTCCTCTTAAAAGCTAAGTTTTTAAAAAAATCCGCTAGGTAAAAGTATAATGTTTCTGATTAGTTAACTCCTTTGTAATTTTGTTAAACTATTTAACAAAGTTTGATTTTTTATAATATATTATTATACTATATCTATCTATCATGTGTCTTCTATTAATCGAAAACATTAACAATATATTTGCATAACTATTAGTAGATTATTTTAGACTATTATATGTTTATAACTACATGTGAAAGATTAGGCTAATACTGAACAAAAAGGGCTACATCAATTATTTTCTTTACATCGAATATATTAAACACAAATCGAAAAATTATGAGAGAACGTTGATATAATTTTTACATCAAATCAATAGAAAGCTCAAAAATATCTTCAAGAAGGTAGAGTGAACAGAGTATTGGAGAGCTAGAGTTGCACCACACTCTAGCTCTCCGTGTTAGGAGGTGGGTTAATAGGCTCCTTCTGGATCCGTTTCTGCTAGTGGGTGTGTACGTTGAAAGACTGCTCGTTCATGGGCTAACGAGACATGAGTGTAAATCTGTGTGGTCGTTAGATTCGAATGCCCTAGGAGTTCCTGTAAAACCCGAACATCCGCTCCTCGTTCTAGCATATGAGTAGCAAAGGAGTGACGCAACGCGTGAGGTGTGACCTTAGAAGTGACTCCCGCCCGTTGTGCGACCTCTCGCACTGTTCGCTGCACGGTCAACGGTGAGAGTCGCCGATCTCTACGGCTCAGGAAGAGAGGGCCCTCAGCGGGTCGAAACTGCAAATACTCAATAATCGCATTCATAGCTGGAACCGTCAATAACACCATTCGTTCTTTATCGCCCTTACCCCGCACTCGAATAGTGCCTTCTGAGAAGTCAATGTCCTCAACATTCATATCACAGAGCTCTGAAACCCGGGCTCCCGTGCTATAAAGGACCTGGAAAATCGCGTGAGTCCGTTTGGCGTTTTTCTCAGAGTTTCGTGCGGCCCAAAGCAGTCGGTTAATATCTTCAGATGAAATGGCTCGGGGAAGGCGTTGGCTAAGTTTCGGAGTAGCTAAACCCATCGTTGGATCAGTTAGAACCATTTCTTCTCGAACTAAGAACCGGAAAAACGATCGAAGACAGGCAAGCTTTCGACGTAATGAAGCATTAGCATATCCCTTATCGCTTTTTAGATAGGTTAAAAACATTCGGACATGATGTGCTTGTACCTGTTGGGGGGGTACACCAATGTATTGGAAGAACATCTCGAGATCATAACGGTATACACGGGATGTCTTTTGACTCCCACCGCGTTCAATGGCAACATACTCGGTAAAACGATCAATCGCTTCAGAAACGAGCATTCGAATAGGATTAGGTTGCGTTTTAAAGGTCAGACCTTCGGGTTCCATAACCAGTTTCACCTAGCAGTCAATTGACTTGTCTGGTTTTCTAGTCAGTTGATTTAATGGCTGGTATTACCAAAATTCATGTTTTAGCTGGGCATTTTCTGTTTTGTTCTTGTCTTTTGTAGCCTTTAGCGGGGCGTTTCCGCTTCAATGACGTAAAAACATGGTTTAATCTCTAAAATCCTCTTTTACTTGACCTATAGCGCCTAGTTAATGCAATTTCAGACCAAAAGGGAAACCTCAAGGCTTTCGAGTATAAATACGGTGTAATACCAGCTTTCTTAGGGAAAATCGAACACACGACAAAGAGAAACATCCTCTTCAGCGGGGTGATGTGATGAGTTCCGAAGTAGACGATAACGCTCTATTAGATGGCATCGCTGAGCTAATGCTCCTTCCCATCCAAACTGGAGAAGCGAAAAAAGTCGAAGCTCAAATCACTGTTGAATTAGACGATAAAGATGGTAAAGTCAAGCTCAGCGCATCAATCAATAGTGCCAAAGAAAACAAATGAACCTAACACCAATCCTATACTATCGACTAAATGTCTCTGAAAATTCCGTTTAAGATTTCTATTTAAAAGTCATATCGCCTACCAGCAAATAGGGCATATAACAAAAAAATTTCAACCATCAGCAAAAATATTCCTGCGATGAACATGATAATCGAAAATAACCACAATGGATAGTAGGCTATTATCTGAGCAATTATCGCTAGAATCCCTGATATTAGAAATACGGATATCAAAACAACCCCAATGATACATGGTGTGCTCCGACGTTTTTTCTTAAAGTTCTCCAGCCTATTCGAGTTTAATTGCAATTGAAAATCCCTCAGGATGTTCTTTTGCCCTTCGGGCACGCCTGGATACATACCCCACATACCGGCGCACCAAATTCTACTTTTCCTTGGTCAATTTTTTTAGCACACCGATCAATATCCAATAATTCAGCTCTTTCAGCATTAATAGTCCAGTTATTGCCACGAATCGCATCCATAGGACAAGCTTTCACACACGCCTTACAATCTCGACAGAGGCTCTCTGTAACCGGTTTTCCAGGCAATAATGGTGCATTGGTTAATACAGATGTCAAACGTACTCTTGGACCAAACTTTGATGTAACTAATAGGGAACTTTTACCAATCCATCCGAGACCTGCTCTTGTTGCTACTAGTTTATGCGACAAATGCCCTAAATGATTCGTTTGATCCACAGTTTGTGAAGTAGGAATTGGATAGGCGTCATAGCCACGCTGCTGTAAAAAATTCATCGTTTGAAGGGCCAAATCATCCAATAATCGATTCATTGCACTATAATGATAGGCATAAGCTTTCGTAGGACCGGTAATAAGCTCGTCAACGATGCTTTCAGATAGTCTCACGCCAATACTGATGCCACGAGTAAAATCTTCAAATGCCTTTGGTAATATTCCTTCTAATTTTGCGAATCCAAATATCGAAGCTCCCCAATTTGGGAGTGATCCTCGAAGATTAATTGTAATCCACCAAGCACTCATTGTAAATTCAAAGCAAGTTATCGAATTAGTCACATAATATTTTATCTCAAATACATTTGAGATTGGCCAAACCAGATAAGTGAAATAAATGGTTTATTTCCAAGGTGTATAGACTCCAGAACGCTAATTAGCAATCCTTTGGAGCCACTCAACATGAAATCTATTTCTCATTACAAACGAATCATCATCGCCGTAATCATTGGAACACTTCTTGGAGTTATTATTAGCATTGCTTTTGTCAATTGGCTCTGGATTCCCCTCATGATCGGAGTCTGTTTTATTTTCAGTCTCTTTTGCAAAGAGGCATCCGAAATCCCCGAGGAAGAAGAAAACAAATTTTATGACCAATAGAATCTCATTGGCTTCTCACATTTGTGCAAGTTGCCCCTCGTATACCCTTTTTTCCTGCTATAGAGTATTTTTGACGCCGGCATTGAACACATATCCTGTTACACCCGATTGAACGCTAAATTGTGAAACCTAAAATAGTTGATTTTGATTGGCTACACTAAGAAGTAATCTCTATGACCCACCAAGGCAACTCACATATGGCAGGTGAACATCCCCTGGGCCATCAACTCATGATCGGGCTCTTCCTGTTTTACATCATTGTGTGGGCTCTCGACTCCTTCATTTTCCGTTTGACAGCTCTCGTCTACATCACCCCATTCTTTTTCAACGTCCTAATTAGCATCATTGTTATCATTCTCGGTCTCTGGCTCACTTTCAAAGCTGACATTGTCTTTGAAGGCACCGAACCGCACGTCGTCGACTCCGGCGTTTATGCTCATGTGCGCCACCCAATGTACCTGGGCATGGTTCTCGTTCATGTTGGCATCTGGATCGCCACTCTTTCTCTATTGACCTTATTTCCTCTTTGTGCCGTCTTCATCGGCTACAACTATCTCGCAAATGATGAAGAAAGACGCATGGAAACTAAATTCGGTGACGAATACCTCACCTACAAAAAACGAGTCCGAAAATGGATCCCAGTGTAAGTGAGAAATTTCAATACTTAGGTCTTTTTTTGCGCCGCTTTGTTTTATTGGTTAAGAATGCTCCTGTAGCTCCACCGATGAGTACACCAAGAAAAAAGGATAACCGTATATAGCTGGAGGCGCCCGTAGCAACCCATAGTGGAACGCCCACTAATATCCCAAATATTATTCCGAGGATTATACCGCCAACCAAGAACCTATAATCAGAGTAATCTTCCCACATAAACTCCTTCCAATGAAGTAATAATAACTCATCTTGAAAAACATCACTATTCCTACATCAAACTCAGCAAAAACCCTGCCCCAACATCCCGTTCAGGGGCCACTTGCACATAATTTCGTGTCAAAGGCGAATCATACTGGGGCTAGTGGGAGAATTTTAGGTTCCTTCCAATCTTCACGGAGAATGCTATAGAGCGTTCCATCCCAGTACTGACCAAAGCCATAGAGCATTTTCCGCATGACCCCTTCTTTTTTAAATCCAGCCTTCTCCAACGATCGCTTGGACCCAATATTCCCTTCATAAATAACTGCTTGAATGCGCACGAGTTCTTTTTCCATAAAGAGATAATCCACCATCATGGCCACCGCCTCACTAGCAAACCCTTTCCGCCGATACTCTGGACTCACCATATACCCGATCTCCTTAGAGGTCGCATAACCACCAAAACGTGTCAAAAAATGGGCGATCCAGCCCGCTGGGCTCCCATCCTTTGCCGTAATAATGAATCGCGCGCTATCCGGCGACGGCTCCGCATAGCTCTTCTCAAACGCCGGCAACGGAAGCATCACCGGCAAAAAATAGGGACCCACGAACTCCCTATCATTCATCCATCTAGCAAACACTAGCACATCTTCCTTCTCCATGGGTCGCAAATTGATCTTTTTACCCTCAAGCATCAAATGTCACCTGAAGACCGTTAAACAACGTTGAACCTTAAAAATTAATGACAAAACAACTCCTAAACCCAGCCCCGAATCCCCCAACATGGGTAACTTGCACAAAATGGCTTTTGATTTGCTATTGATGGGATGAAAAAAATGGACCAGTTTAGAACCGAAAATACCCTTCATGTGGATGCACAATTACTGAATCAAAAACATTTCAGAAGAGACGAGGAAAAAGCAAACTGTGTGGCTTTACTGTTGACAGAATTGATAGCAAAAAGGGATATACTTTAGGAAATTTACAGATGCTTTGTTTTATTTGCAATATGGTGAAGGGAAAATGGCTTAACATGAACGAAATGAAAAAATCAGGTCCTGTCATAGGTTCTTTGAAGAAGGAGGCAATTAGTTGAAGAATAATTTTTCATAATACCTAGTTCAATAATCCTGTTTTAAGGAGTTCAACCAGTTCAAATAGGCTAGTTTTAGGTTCAATGACGTGAAACACCAGTTTCACATCATAAAATTTCAATGCGGTGATGGTCTTTTGGGAGGATTTTTTGTTATTACTTTGGTTTGATCATCATTTCTGAGTTTATTTCGCTAGAGCGAATTATATCGTTGTATTTTTATATGTTTAATTCATTTTATGTTTTTTAGTTTGTATTTGATATACATTTGTAGTAATGGTTGTTCAATTGTTTTTGTATTTGATTTACTTTTTATGATTTTTCTCAGTTTTCGATGCATCGAAAATATTTATGTTTCACGTCAGAAAAATTAGTTAATTCTTAGTTTTCGACACATCGAAAAAAAGAAGAACGAGCCCAGCATGGTGCTGGGCAATATTTTTCGAGTTATTTTTTGCTTTTACGACGGCGAATGACAAGAATGAAACTGAAAGCTCCTACCAGTCCAATAACTAGGGCTTCCATCGGGAATCCAGGGATTGCGGGGGGTGGTGGAGGTGGTGGGGGTGTTGTGGGTTGACCGTTGTCGGTGGTGATGGTTTTGGAGTCTGTGCCCATGTTTCCGGCGTTGTCATAGGCTTCAACGGTGATTGTGTGGTCGCCATCAATGAGGGTGGAGGTATTTAGTGTGTAGCTGTAGGGTGCACTGTAATCGGTATGCTGTTGTGTACTATCAATGAGAAATTCTACGCGGTTCATTCCGCTTTCTCCGTCAGTGGCGGTGACGTCAATATCCAGCATACCACTGACAATATCGCCTGTATTTACACTTGTAATCGAGACACTGGGGTCAATTGTATCATCTACGCTGTAACTAAAGATAGTAGATGGAAATCGGGTGTTCATGCCCCACGTGTCGTTTGCTTCAAAGTAGTAGTCCACATCCGTTGTATATGGGTAACCAGGGATAGTGGCACGATAGGTATCCCCGGTTTGATGGGTCATTGGAACGATGTTCCAAGCTGATCCGGAATTGTTGGTATAAACTAATGTGACGGTATCAAGGTCTTGGTCGATCGCGTCGACCTCTACTTGGACGGGATCATTATGGTTGGGAGTACCCGAGGCGATCTGATGGTTGCTTAGTTGGGGGGCTGGGTCGTCATAGATATAGAGGTCATCGAAGAGGACTTCAAGAGAATTTGTGTCCGCGGTCGCCCAGAATCTTAAATTGACCATCGTAACATCGGGTAGGCTGCCGAACGCGGTTTCGTAGTCATGTACGAGGTCTCTATGCATCTGAATCCATGAACCGACGGTTCCGCTCCCTGTCACATTGAAGAATCTCTCCATTGAACTGTTGCTAAAACTGCCCCAATTATTCGTCCCAAGAATATAGTGGATAACTCGACCATTGTCAAATTCAAGATTAAACTCTATTAGCGCACCCGTGAAGGCTTCGATTCGCCACATGACATCTAAGTAGGTTTCACGTGAACTGTTTAGGGGTCGGTCATTGAGTTCATGATCAAGCATCACTGATCCAAACGGACCTAATGAGCAATTGGCGGCTTTTCCACCACCATACCCTTGATCTGAAACTACAAAATATAATGAATAATCTCGATTCCAGCCAAGAATTGGTGAACCCGGATCATGTTGATCTTCGTAGTCGGCATCACTAACAGCTCTTGCAACGAAACGAACATCATCAATTAGGAGATTAATCCGGGCATCCACACCACCCGATGTAGCGGTGATATAGAATCGATTAAGGATAGCATCATTAGTCCCAAAGGTGGCTAGTAAATCTTGCCACGGATTGCACTGGAAGTGTTGCCAGGATCCGGTTGTGTTGAAACCGTCCGCATGTAGGTATTGGAGTAAACTTGTGTTGCTGTAAGGGAAGGTGTCACCATAACTGAGTAAATAATAGAGTGAAAAGTAGCCGGAGAGGTTGTAAAATTGGAATTGTATCCAGGTATTATCCCACATGGTGACTTTGTCTTGAGTAAGATGCCACCATAAACTGAAACTTCCTTGATTTTGATTCGTTATACGTACACGGGGATATTGATAAACTTGGGCTGTACTGATATTACCAAAAGATGCTGCAGTGATGTTGCAACTGGATGCACCTGAGTAGACGGTGGAACTTTGGGTGACATGGGATGCATCATAGTTCCCTGCACTATACCAGGGGTTCCAGAAAGGATATTCACAGTCTCCATTGTTAGTTGTACTTCCGATGAAGGTGGTAGTCCCATTTTGTAATTGGACGTCATCGAAAAAGACCCGTAACCATTGATCCGATGAAGAAGCCGTTTGTATGTAGAACCAAAGGAACGTAACTTCTAATCCTGGCGCAATTGAACCCGGAAAGAGAGATAAAGCTAGATAGTCGGCTGTGATGTTCCGATTGAAACTATCCCAAGTGCTAGCGGGCCCATTGAGTTGGAAATACCCCATCAATGTCTGGTTAGTAAAGGAAAGTCCTTCAGCTCCAACAATAAAATACCAAATCGTACGACCGTCAGATAAAGAGACATATAGCATGAAATAATCAAGGCTAAGGCTCGGAACTGAATCCGCATAGTAATCAAAGTGTAAGGTGAGATTTCGCATATCTGCACCTAAATTGCCTTGATATACGTAAGTCCAACCCTGTTCTGGTGCACTATATCGGGTTTGCATGCCAATTGAATAGGTTCCTTGACTGACATTCCAAGGCGGCTGGGTTGCAAACCATTGGTATCTATCAATATTTCTGCTAGTACGCCATTCTGCTGGAGCGTAGGGGCTGCCCCAGCTTTCAAAACCTGGGTTTAAAGCATGATCATTAGTCCAGTTTGCGATTCCCAGATCAGGACCCGGATTTGGAATAAACTTTCTAGATGAAGTGTTGGCTTCGTTTATTTGAAGTGACAGCTGTTGGGGGGATTGGGTAATCTGTAAAGAACTCATTGAATTTATAGCCGCTATGGGAATTATTGTGAGGAGAATAAACACGCCAAAAAGTGTTTTCGTTTTATGTTGAGGAATCATTTTACCTGAACCTCACAAAGGTTGCATAGAACGAAATAGGGTTAGACCTTGCTTTTATGTGTTTAAAGTGAAATGGGTTCAGTTAAAAAATGCTTCAAAGGATTAGGTTAATGGCTAAGTCTAGAAAGAGTTCCAGGTCTTTCAATCTTGGACTAATTAATGATTAAGTCATACGTTTTTCCAAATTACGGGCAGGTAACCTTTCAAGGGCACGCCAAGCTGCTTGTCGAACCTGTTCATCTGGATCTTTGCGAGCTTGAAAAATGGCTCCCAAAACACGGGGTTCAGATCGGATATGACTTAGGGCTTCCACAGCATAGCGTCTATCGTCGGCATCCTTGCTTTTCATGGTCTCTAAGAGTGGATCAATCGCTGGTTTCCCAATACGGCCTAGTGAGAGGGCCGCAAGTTTGCGTGTGTAATCATCGTCTTCTTCTTTTATTGCTTTGACCAATTGAAATACAGCTAGGGCTCCGATTTCAGAAAGGGCGGTACTGGCTTGGAGGGCTTCACGACCTGGTTTGCTTAGTTCTTTGATGAGCTCCTCAATGCGTTGCTCAACATTCACAAGAAAATCCTCCAACGAATAAGGTTAGCAAGGCGGTACATTTTGAGTGTTTCGATTTTTGCAGTTAGTTTCCTTCTGTTAGTGACAGAAATCGGACTGAAAATGCTATATAATTCAAAGAAAATCAAATAGATTTAGAATCAATTAATGCAGAAGAATGATGTGAAAACAAAAAATTGGTACATATGGCTCGCTTTTGTGCTTCATTTTTCAAAGTAAAATAATGAATATTTCAAAAAAATCAAACATGCTCAAATCTATCATTCAGATCCGAATAGTTAATTTTTAGATTAATAACACTCCGATTTGGCGCAAAAAAGTCGCTACGTCTATAAGCTGCCAAAACTCCGCAAGTTTGCCTTCTTCAAATCGATACAAGTTGAAAGTATTAAATACAGCTTTCCTTCCCGTCGGCGCAGTTCCCATGAAATCTCCCTGGTGTGTTCCAGTAATTGTGGCACGCATTGCAGCTCGATTGTTTGTCGCGAAGATGTCTTCAATCTTTACTTGCACATCTGGCAAAGCTTTCAAAACTAGCTGCATGAAATCGTTCAATTCATCAAGCCCTTCAACATTTGTGAAGGCAGCAGCTATATCATGGCGAACAAATCCAGATGTCACAAGCTTAGGAACGACGGTCAGATCCCGATCATTAAAAGCTTGAATGATTCGCCTAATATTCGTAATATTTTCTTCTGCAGACAAATACTCACCATCCTTGTAAATCTCATCTAGTTCCAATAAATAATTAAGATTTTCACCCTGCTTTAGCTTTATAAAACAGAAAAAAACAGCATGGATCGCTAAAGATAATTATTTTTGTTCCACCCGGTACCAATAAGAATACGTGTCCTTAAAACCGAGTCCATAGTACAATTTCTGAGCTGGTTCGTTGTTTTCTTCGACCTGCAAATAGCCATGCGTTGCCCCACGTATTAACCCCCAATTAACCAAGCTCTGAGTAATGGATGAAGCCACACGCCTGCGCCGATATTTTTCTTCTGTAACCAAAGAAAACAATCCTAACCACTCCCCATCTAAGACGCCCAATCCGACGCCAATGACCTGATCACCCATGATAGCTGCAGCACAGGCTTTTTCAGTGCTAATTCGTTCAAAAATCCCTTGGCGCACAATCATATTTTTTGTATCAAAACCAGCCGCTTTCTTGTAGGTGGCATACCAGTCTTTCCATGGGGATCCAAACACAACGATCCCAACTTCCGGTTCTTCAAGGAATATATTGTCTAGGGGTGCAGTTAACACTTTTACATACATATCGATGGCTAATTCCTTAGATGCAAGAAATGTATCAAGGTCTTCTGGTTGACTTACTGACGTCATTTGAAAACGTACCGGCAACTTATAGTTTTGATAAAATTGTTGAACCTTCTGGAATGCCTCTTCAAGGCGCTTAGTAGCGGGTTTTTTTAGAGGTAACACACTATTCGCCCTACGAGTCACTCCCTCTGTCGCTCGAAGGAGCCATCCTCCATATTGTTCAGTATGTTTTGCAGGCCATGCACGACTAGCAATCTCTTCAATCAGCGCAATATCTTGAGGAGAAGACACAACAATCACCTGGAATCTCTTTCCATTTAATGGTTACATTTGTTATTCATGTTTGAACATTCACAAAATCACGACTTTAAAGGAAACTTTTAATTCTTGGATTTTTGTCGGGTGGAAAACAAGAAAAAATCCATTAAATTCATTAATTTCATTGAATTCTTTCAATCAAAGTGTACCAAATCTTTATTGAGTAATTCAGGAAACCTTAAACTAATATTGACAAGAGGGATACAGTTTATTTAGGAAAAGAGGCGCTACCTTAATACTAGATTTGGATAGCGGATTACAAGGCTTCGGGTAGAGTGCTATGGCTATTCACAGCTTCTATGTCATCGCATGGGATTCAGGGCAACCACTCTACAATCGAACCTGGGTTGAAGTCGCTGAAAATCCTACGCTACTTTCTGGACTCCTCGCTAGCGTGGAACTCCTCGCTCTCAAAATTACTTCACAACATGTAGATATGGTAACTATGAAGAATTCTCGCTTCTTTTTCAAAGTTGATGATGAAAACGGGCTTCTTCTAGTCTTTATAACCGATGTAGCCGATGATCCAACACGTTTTGGTGACTATTTAGACATGCTACACAATCGGTTCCTTGAGAATTTTTCAGATATTACCTCTCATATTCCAGTTTCTCAGAGGGATTCACGGCGGGCTAGTGTTTTTGACGAATTAGTAGATAGTCTTATCTCCCACTGGGAAACCGGTGAAGCCTCGCTTCGCACAGCAAAAGTCATGGACCTCTTTGATATTTTCACCCAATTTTATAACATCACATTACAAAAAATTATTACTAGCCGATCACGGGAAATGCACTTTAACGATATCCAACGCATCTTCTCAACGCACTTGAAAGCAGATCCAGCACTCCGACCTGTATCCGTCGATAAACATGGTGTTGTGTCCTTTGATAAAGTTGACCCCGACCGTGTGAGAATATTGGACCTGATAGACACTTTGAGCATAATTCTGAAAGAATTAGTTGCCATAGCTCGAAGGGCTCGTCGCCGTCAAAGTTATGAATCTCTCTTCTTTGAGTATTATGCACCACTAATAAAATCCGAACAAGAACGAATTGAAGAATATGAACTTCAGAAAAAATTGGTGATGGAACTCCTATGACCCCGCCACCCGCCGAATACTCCTCAGAAAAACCGACATATACTCACAGAGCTAAAGTTATCGTCGTTGGGGATGCCGCCGTAGGAAAGACAAGTCTAATTGTCCGATACGTCAAAGGAGTCTTCAATCCAAGCTATATCATCACCTTAGGCGTGAATTTTTTTATACAAGATATCAGTCTAGGTGAAAAGACATTGCGTTTTCAAATATGGGACACTGCAGGACAAGAACGATTCGGTCCGGTTCGCGAAAAATATTACAAGGGTGCCCGAGGCGGAGTAATTGTCTTTGACCTAGCCAATCCTACAAGCTTTGAACAACTAAATTTCTGGCTTGCTGAAGTTAAACGTTGCTGTGGAGAAATTCCCCTTGTCCTTGTTGGAAATAAAGCCGATCTACGCCCCGCAATATCTAATGAAAAGGCAAATGAGTTTGCATCCCGGTATAATCTAACCTACGTAGAAACCAGTGCAAAAACCGGTATGAATACTGTCAAACCCTTCTTTCTTCTTGCACCTCAAATTCTAGAAAGTATTGAAGGATGACTTTTTTGTTTGTTGAAGCCTATTATTATAATCTCATATATACGTGTAATATCGTATTGAAGTGTCAAACCTAAGCTAGAATGATTGAGGCTACTAATTTGAAGATGAAAAAAACGCCAAACATTCTCCTTGGTCAGTCTAGTCTTGGGAAACTAAGCTGGGAAATTACCTCAATAAAATCATTGGCAAAGCTACCTCGTGGCCGAACAGTTCCCTATCGGTTTAGCTTTCTAATCCACAATCATTATGATCATTCTATAGACGTTAGGGTTCATGTTTCCTCTCCTTCGAACGTTTTAGTATTTAGAAAAAAAACCTCTAAAATGATGGGTCGCAGCCGGTTAAAGACCATTACAGATACTCTTGGGAAAAAAGTTGAACACACTATCCCTAGCCAGCAAAATAAAATCT
This sequence comes from uncultured archaeon, assembly GCA_964347045.1. GTDB lineage: Archaea > Asgardarchaeota > Hermodarchaeia > Hermodarchaeales > Hermodarchaeaceae > Hermodarchaeum. The sequence goes on along the minus strand of CAYFXC010000012.1, from coordinate 16,102 downwards.
TTCAATTTTCAACCATATTTCGTCCCCATTTTGCACATCCCCTACAGCCTTTTCTTGTACTGCAATATCGTATCTATGCCCGTAACATAGATGAAGATATCTCGTTTAGTTCCGACCCGTATAGAATAAAAATACCGGTAAACGTAAGCAAAACCTAGACGTCAAATCGAAATCGTATAAAAGCGTATCAAAAGAAGTAACGGGGTTTTAGCGGATTTGACTCTTCTGAAAACACGTCCCCATTTAGGGGAGAGGTACTGGTTTTCACTGATACGAAGTGTCAGATCATTCGCTACCTCGGGGTCTGAATTTTTGACCCTTAAAGTAATATTCTATTTTGACCTTTCATTTAGAGAGTAAAAATGTTCTGATTGTGGTAAAATTTTATTTAATAAGATTTTAACTTAAAATATTATATTTTATATGTAATGATTAAGTAATAGTATATTATTATAATGGTGTGTTGGTGCTAAATTTATATGTTGTATTTGATTATATTAACATATGTTATGCAATAAATATATTGTTTTGTAAATAAGAATATACATTAATATACACAAACTTAAATAGAATATAATAATATATTTTAAAAGTATTTAATTTATATAAAACATATAATATATTATAGCCATATATTATAAATTTTTGAATTGTATTACTGTATATATTTGATAGAAATAATAGTTCGTTATATTATAAGCCATATCGAAGCAATATCAAAAAAAGAGGATAAATTATTAATTTTATCTTCTTAAATAATAGATTTCCAAGCAACCAAAATCCTTTTTTTATATATGCATCCTAAAATGCGCTGAGGTACTGGTTCGAGGATAGATTCTGGGAAACTATGATGTGCGGCGGGACTAAGACCTTAACAGTGGAGTAAGGAGAAGGCTTACCGCCGACATAATCTCCACCTAAAACAAAAAACCTATGATATTGGAAAAAATAAATGGAGAGAAACGAAATCACCATTGCTATCCTTGTCTCTACTTTTGCACTAATCTTCATTGCACTACATCTCGCTCCATCCAATACCACACCAACAGACCCTATTGATGAAATAAATTCAACTTCTAAATGCTGGTCTCCACCCGGTATAGAATTCTCGAAAGGCTTCTTCTGGGAAATCGAATGCTGGAACGCGTATCCAGACACCTATTATGAACCACTTGTTGCCGAATGGATCTTCGTTGAATTCTATAGCTATGCGTGTGGAACAGGACATTGGATCCCCGTTGGCTGGTTTGCGACAAACTGTACAGGCTACATTGACCTTTGCGGACCACCCGGGTGTTACAGATTCACTTGGGTCAAAGCCGATGGATCGCGCGAAATGACCTGTATGGAGTGGTATGATACAGAACCTATATACTGTTGCCAAGATGTCTATACGAACTATCTAACGCCGAAAGGTGGAGACAAGGCCTTTCTTTTTTTTGATCCATCCAAGAATATCATAATTCCCAGTCAAACATTTCTGGGAGATGTACATCAGTGACCGCAACGCAGGTTGCTAAATTTTTTCAAGCTGTCAGCAAGGAGAGAGCGGAAGAACGGTGGGTATGGGAACAAAGAAAAGAAAGAATTGGTTTCACATCGGAAGCCGATCTAGTCGCAGCAGTAGCGTATTTACGCAAGCAAACTCGTGCACCATTGCGATTAGAGTATATTTCACAACTCTATTTACCAATCTATCTTGTAAGCATAAGCTCGGATAATAGTCTAATTATTGGTGGGGTAGGAACTTCTTCGATCATGCTGAAAAACGTTACAATACTCCCTCCAGAAGCATTTGAAAATCTTCTAAGCCACGTGGATGACATAGAACAAGTTCCCCGCCTAATTACTAATCTTGACAAACTTGTGAAAAATCTTCATCCTACAAGCATAACTTTACCCAATGTCATGAAGCCATCAATGGCTGACCCCATTCGCCGGCTCATTGACCACTCACTTTCTCATCCATCAAACAAAGTGTGTATCGAATCAACCCTTGACACAAAAGGGGCAATTGAGCTTGGTTCAGCAGTTCGTGAAGAAATCTCACGACTCGACCATTGCCATGAACATTTGATGCATATGTTGGATGCGATTAATCGATACATTGAGGTTCAATTACAGTATATTAATGAAGAACGCATGAAAATTCACCAGAATACAGCGGCAGAACTAGGTATGGCTCAACTTTTGAATCACTTGGAAGGAATCTTGAAGTTTGCCACAAATCAATGCCGGCAATTTATTGTGCAAATGGATTCGAGCCCAACTAAGACAGATCTCATTTTTAAGGAAAGTACTGAGGATTTGATTCAGCCACAGATTCTTGCTCATGACTTCCGTCAAACACTCCAACAAACATCCATTGAATTAGATGCCGCCTTTTCTCAACTAGAAGCGGCTGAAAGGCAGTGGTCATCGATTTATGAACAAGAAAATATTGGAATCCAACACAATATGAATGTGCAATCAGCCTCCGAATATACAACTTTTCCTTCATCAAAAACGAGAGTTAATTTAGAAAAAGATACTCAACTTAGCATTTTAGTGAGTCTAAGAGAACGAATTTTGGGAAACTATCCTGTTCTAATTCAAACCCTTCATGATCTCAGTTCAAAACTTGAAAAACAATATAATCGATTTATCGAAATTTCGGCAAAGATGGGTGATTTACAAGGTGAACATCAAATAGTCAAAGTTTTAGTTCCAATCTTTATGGTTAAAACATCCAACCCAACACGTTATGCGATTATTCCACCTTTGAAACTTTTGCGTCCGACCTCACCAATCCATTGGAAGGGTTCGAAACAGGTTCCACCAGTGAAAGCATTTAATGTTACGCTTTTTGATGAATCATTCTGTATCAAATTGCAAGATATGTTGCGTTCAGAGATGGTTACCAGACCCAAATTCCGAGATACATTAGATAAAATGGCACATCGAAGTAATAAGCTTAAGCACAAGAAGCGAATTGATCAGTTTCTCCATGGGGTTCAGGAACTCTCTCTTCGGGGTTTGTTGTCAACACATCTTGCCCATGATCTATCTCAGTTTTGGATTCAAATCAAGTAATTAATTAGACCTGTGTGTTTTACTTCATTTTATCTTAGTTTAGCTATGTTCTTGTCAAAATTTTCCAATGTTGGTTCTAAAATCTAATAAGCCGAAACTGAAATTAATAGAAAGAACACTACCTTAACCACACAAGTTAAACGAAAGATCTTCTGTTATTGCTGAGATTAGATAATTCTTGAAATAGGTGCGTATTGTGGAAATAGTTGAACGTGATGAAAGTTTTCTTAATTTCCTCACTCCTGCTGTTCTTATCATGGTAGGACTGCTCATCCTCTCTATTGGGGCTCTCTCACTTATTCTTATTAATTTCTTTATTCCCCTGCTCATTCCTGACCCGATCATGGCATCTATCCAAATGAATTTGGTTGGACAAATAATTGGCATCATCGCCACACTTCTTTTCCTTATACCCTTTTTCGGCTTGAAAACAGTGAAAACCAAAAAACCTACCCTGTTTCGAACAATCAAAGTCTTGGGCATCGCATGTTTTACTCTCACACTCTCTATGGGATTAGCATTAGTTCTATGGACCTTTTTTTCAATACTAGGTATTCCAATTGAACATTCCTACGGTGACATCATCCTTACACCTGGGCACTTGGCGAATCCTTGGAACCTCGTTCTTTTCTTAGCTACCGCCACTATTGGGGCTGCCATTTTTGAAGAACTCATCTTCCGACGCATTCTCATTCCTGCTCTCGAATACCGTGGCATGGCCCCTACTGCAGCTGTCATTGCATCAAGTATGGGTTTTGCACTCATCCATGTCCCCAATGATCTCATTAATGGGAGTCTTGGATATGTTATCACGCACTTCATTACCACCTTTACCATTGGCCTGATGTTGGGCTTTGTGTACGTTTTCACGCGAAATGTCATTTATCCAATGATTATCCACGGTTTCATTAACGCCGTTGCTTTCACTGAGCTCATCCTAATTAGCATCGACGACTTCAACCTGCTTCTTGTCTATGCGGGAATTCTCATGATTCTATTGATTGTCGGTATCATTGTAGGAGTTCTTGCCCTTGTTTGGTTCTTCCGTGACCCACCGCCACAATGGGTAGAAACATTGCGCCTAAAATCAAGAATTAATATATTTCCTGGATTAACAGGCTATTTAATAATCGCCTTTGGTCTCTTTTCAATTCAAGTTCTTGCCGAATTAGGTTTCACATTTGCTATTTACCCCAATGTCTTCTTTCTCTATGTTAGTCTTGCCGGCTTCTATATTCTCTACTTCTTGATTCTATCCTACCTTGCATACATCACACGTTATGAACAACCCATTGAAGTGAAACCGGAAACACGACAACTCTATGATTAAACTGATGATGTTACCCTGGAACCTCCCCCAGAATAAGAGGAAGCACCTTTTGGCTTTGCCCTCGGACCACCGTGACATCGATACGGGTTCCCGGTTCCCGCTTTCTGAGTCGTCCTTGGATTTCACCCATTGAGATGATTTTCTCTCCATCAAAGGCTATGATGATATCACCTTCACGGAATCCTGCACGTGATACGGGGCTCGATTCAACCACTTGAGCGATTAACACTCCTTCAGATACTGCAAGTTTATATGCGCTAGCTATCTGCGGATTCACTCCCACACCCAAAAAGCCCATATAAGAACGTCTTACACGCCCGAATTCAATAATTTCTTCAGCAATTTCTTTCACAGTATTAATTGGAATCGCAAACCCAATGCCTTGCGCAAATGGCAGCATGGCCGTGCTTATCCCAACAACGCAGCCGTTAATGTCGCAAAGAGGTCCACCGCTGTTTCCTGGGTTAATTGCGGCATCAGTCTGAATGAGCTTCTCCATTATGATATTTCTTGCCTGGATCTGTCGCTGAACTGCACTAATAACGCCGGTCGTCACTGTAGGTCCGCCAAGAATGAATCCATAGGGATTGCCCACGGCTATTGCGAGTTGTCCCACTTCGAGCTTATCTGAATCTCCAAGTGAAGCCGGTTCAAGCCCACCGTTTTCGACTTTAAGTATTGCAATATCAACGAGTCGATCACCACCAAGTAAGGTTGCCTCGTGTTGACCCCCATTGATATCAGCAACCGATATTCGTTGAGCCTTGTCAATGACGTGTCGGTTTGTAATAATATGCCCTTGATCATCCAAAACTACGCCAGAGCCCATACCTCCAATCGGAAGTACTCGATAATAGTTTCGCATCAATGCGACTGTGCTAACACTTACAACGCTTGGTATAACGCGGTTTACAGCTTGAATAAGCTCTTCTTGAAAAGGGTGAGTTGGGATTGGCATTGATAATTAGCTCACATTATGTGAGTATTAAATCTTTTACACTCACAACTTAACATAATAGGAAAACGAATAAAATAAACAAACTCTTAGGGAATACTCATCTTTAAAAAATATAACCTTTGAAACTTTTCTGAATATACATACCAAATTAATTTCTTAGCCTGTTGTTCAAACAACCTGAGATTATGCTTCAGCAGATACATTTCTGAAGCAGGGTTTTCATAGTCGATTAATCTTGTGCATAGAACTTCTCTTATAGTAATATCAGTTAAGTAAACAAGTTTCTAAACAAAAATAATAGCGTGAACCCAATAATTGTTGTAGAATTGTTAACCTCCGAAAATTCGCTAAAAGGATATTCCTGAAAAAGATAATACTTAAAAATGATTATTAAAATCCGGGAGCGGAGGGAAGTTGCTCTGCAACTAGATATTTTTCAACTTAGTCTTTTAGTCTTATTTTTGATTCCAATCGTATTAGCCATGCTATACCAATTAATTACCCTGTTCACCAGCACTGGCAGAAAACGTACCCTAGCAATTCTGGGATTTCTCATCGCCCTTTTCCTAATGTTAACATACACAATCTTTGCTTTTGCAATGTATCAGCCACTCTCCCTATGGACATCACTCTACTACTATATTTTCTGGGGTTTGTGGGCGGTTGGCCAGTTTTTCCTAGTATACTATGTCATTATCTTGGCATTCCCTGATTTCTTCAGTCAACGCAAATGGACAATCATTCTCCCAGCCATTGGACTCATAGTATATGAAATAATGACTATCCTCAGAATCCCCGAAGGCACTGTCTATTGGTCATTTCTAATCTACAATGTGATCTATTTACTGATAATTCCATTGATTTCAACATATAATTATCTCCGGCTCGATCGAGTTCGTGGAACACCACGAGTAAAATGGATCTTTACCATTACACTGGGAGTGGTCCTTTGGTTCATAGCGTATGCAATGACGTCTGTCTTGTTGATTATGTATCCAACCATTTTGATACCGCCAGGAACTGAGATAGCGTTTACTATCCTTGCATTGGCTTGGTGGATCATTCTCATCGGCTCCTTCATGGATTCACGGGTAGAACGCTAAAGAACCGATTGAGGTTTGTTTGATGCCCGTAGGTTTCATTGAAGGAGCTTACAGGCTCCTTTTTTCTTTTAATTCGGAACGCAAGCCGGAGTTCAACTAGTATTTCTTACATTAGGAACTCTACTCGCAGAAACTCGGTACCTTGTCCTAAATATTCTTGATACCATCTACGTCAATGCCAATCCCTATCTACATTCGTAGTGTGGCCCATCATTTCCTATAATTGGGCAATCGCCGCGATTGGTGGAGGAGTTTTTGTTATGATTGTAATCGTGATCGGTGTCATCCTAATTCGTCGCAGAACCTCTTAGACCTATTCAAACCTCTTCAGCTCGATGGGAGGCTCTGCCTCCCTTTCCTCTTTTATTACAATTCAGAGGAATCACAGAACACGATTCATTAGATGTTCGTACGTTTCACATCATGCTCTCCTTTATGGTACGTTCCCTTCCTTAGATAATGTGAGAGCTGCGTGATTCTGTGAGCAAAAAGATTACTGTACTACCATTTATATCAGATGTGGCTTCTATCCTGCCCCATTATATCCGATGAGGCTTGTCAATCATGAACATAATGCAGTTAATAACAAGGATCGAGACTTCTGAGCCTTGGAGTGAGGGTGAGAAGATTCCTTGGAACGATTCAGGATTCAGTGAGAGGATGCTTAAGCAGCACCTTACGCAGGAACACGATTTCGCCAGCAGAAGATCCGAAATAGTCGATAGACACGTTGATTGGATTCACAACAAGTTAGGAGGAAAACCATCCAAAATACTGGATTTAGCCTGTGGGCCTGGGTTATACTCTAACCGGTTGACCAAGCTTGGACATAGCTGTACAGGGATAGACTTCAGCCCTTCTTCTATCAAATACGCCAGAGAACAGGCGATCAAAGATGAGGTTGAGATTGATTATGTTCTTGAGGATATCAGGACCGCGGATTACGGAGATAATTATGATGTTGTATTATTTATCTACGGTGAGTTCAACGTCTTCAAACCAGTGGATATAAAACGCGTACTCAAAAAGGCATATGATTCACTGAAAAAAAGTGGTCTTTTCATCGCTGAACCCAACCGGTACGAGACAGTGAAACAGGTAGGAAAAAGCTCCGCTTCATGGTTCTCGTCAAAGCAGGGACTGTTCAGTCCGAAACCACACCTGTGCCTGATGGAAAACTTCTGGGACCAAGAGAAACATGTTGCTACAACAAGATATTACATCATAGACGCTGAGACCAATAATGTAACCCTCCATGCATCAAGCATGGTTGCATATACACGAGAGAACCTTGAGCAAATAATTAGAGAAGTCGGATTCAAGGATATCGTGTTCTTTGAGTCTCTGTCAGGTGGAAAAAAGGATTTTAATAAAAACCTTGAAGTTGTTGAAGCTCGAAAATAGACCTCTTGGGTAGGCTGCGCGTACAGAAAGGCTTGGTTTGTGAGTAAAAAGCCGTTGTCCGTACAACCCATTTCTACTTTTCCAGAACATTATTATTTATTGAGTCCTCTGCCTCGCAATCGTTCTCGTTCCCAAGTAGTTCTATCAATTGGTGGCTCCACAATTTCTTCGTCTGGTTTTCGTTGGAGTTTCGCAACCTCGTTTGGACATCCTGTGACACATAACCCACAACCAATACATAGTGTTTCATCGACGACCGAGATATCATCCTGTTCAGTAATGGCGTTCACGTGACAGCGGTCAAGGCAGGTTTTACAACCTACACATTCATCAGGATCAATCACAGCGAAATAATTAGCGTGGGCTACTGAGTTAGCAATACCAAAATCTGTAATGCCCCGGAGGACGCCACAGCAACATCCACAACAATTGCAGACATAATAGATTCCCTTAGCGACATTACTTACGGTGTGGACAAGGCCGATTTCTTCAGTTGTATCGAGAATCGCTAAGGCTTCTTTTTGAGTAATCTGTGAATCCAGTCCGTCTTCATTAGAGCTGGTTGGTTGTTCGATTGGTGAAAAACTAAGACACATTTTCACTGGAAAATCACATCTACGACCAATGTGGTCCTGTTGCGCACGACAAATGCAATCACGGACACGAAACGTTTTCATTGCCATCATAATTGCCCGAATGTCATCATAGGGGAGAATCCACTCTGACTTAACTGATTGATAGGCTGGAACAACACGATGAATGGCAGGCTGAGGTTTCATTATCCCTGCCACACCTCCCTCGCGGAAATATTGTTCAATGAGGTGAGCAAAATCATGATCCATATTTTCAAGGGAGGCCTCATAGATTCCCACTACAAAAGGTGCCATTCGGAAATGCGGTTTTTCACTCCTTTGCCTGAACCAGACAAGTCCCCGTTTTGCAAGATCAAAGTAATTCGATTCCACATCTTCAATGGCTAGTCCCGCACGTTTAGTAATTATTTCAAGAGGTTCCATCTCCCCGTGTAAATGTAGCACGAGCTGAGCTTCCTCTGGAGTGAAAATACGTTTAAGTATCTCGACCTCCACTCCAGATGCGGTTCTAGGATAGGCGTTGGGTAAGCGATCCATCGCATCCGCAAGTCTTTCATAGACGTCATTGCCCACAGTATTTCCCATTAGGCGTTCACCGGAATTTCATTCCATCATTCCAGTTAATGTTTCTTCTTTTTCAGATGGTAGATCAACCTAATCTGACGATAGAACTTCAGTAAGGCTTGGTTTTGTGAGTAAAAAAGCCTCGGTTGTACAAACAGGTCATCCAAAAAAGTGTTACCTAATTATTTCTTCTAACCGTTTTGGAAATTTTTCAACAGTTCTATTGGAAACACTTCATTGAAGCTGAATTTACAAATGCTAGACTCATCTAATACTATCAATAGAATTGGTGCTTCGCATGTAAAAGCTCAATTCAAGCAACAGTTCAGAATCGGATATATTTCTCAAATTATTTTGTAAGTTGTGACAGAGGCTATCAGTGGAAATTAGACTTCCTCTCCCATTGTAAAGAATGCTTTAGGATCAATGTAAATGCTCCAGGATTTCATAAAGTCTTTTCCTGCATCAGTACCGAGAAAACTGACCATCGCATCTAAATCGGAAACCTCTATTTTTGCAATATACATGTAAGGAGATTCTGAGGGTAATTCTCCCTCTGGTTCAGAGACCGCAGGTGCTAGAACCTTGTTTATCCTCCATGTATGGAACGCTGTACACCACGGTGCCCCTCGTATCCCTGGTATTTTCTTGCTGTTGAGATAGTTGTCGTATTCTTCAGCCTTTTGTTTATCAGTTATATTGTACACGCAAAAAAGCGTCGGCATACCATCACCCCAATTTTCTTACTAATCGTACAAACTTCTTTTTATATTTTTAAAAAATGTAGGTTAGGCATTCCCTGAAATTCAGAAGAAAAAAAATTCAGTAAGGCTTGGGTTTGTGAGTAAAACGACGTCGGTCGTACAACCAGTTATTCGATATGCTCCAAATCAGAATACCTTCCAGTCATGAAACGGATTATCTCCCAGTTGCCCTTTGAGGAGCGTTGCCAGATTTCCAGAAGACGTCCGTGTATTTTCTCTTTCGGCCCCCCTTTGAGGGGTGTGCGTATTTCTATGAAACTTCCTAAAGTATATGCCCTGTGCACATAGATGTCGATCAATTCCCGGTTTGGGTGAAATGAATCTGTTGAATATTCTGCCATTAGGTCAACAAACGTTTGTTGAATTGATTCTCGACCCAAGATGTCTTCCATATTGGGGAACATGAGCCGTGCATTCGGGGCAAAGAACTTACCCATGTCCTCAGCGCGATCTTCGGAAAAGGTTCGATCAAGATCTGCAATTGTTTTTAACAACGCTTTCCTTTCTGGACTCGTTTCGTTCAGCAAGACATCAACTCCATCTAAACTAGAATAAACGCTAGTAAATTGATACCCTTAAAATCCAATGGGTTCATTTCACATGTTGAACAGGTTTACACTCGGAGTATGATGTCCAATGTCTATAGAGGAGAACAAAGCGCTCGTTCAGAAATTAGCCAAAGCTTTCAATACCAAAGATGAAACTCTAATCGATGAAATTATCGCCCCTGATTTTGTTGATCATCCAATGAAATTGCAGGGAAGAGACGCTTACAAAAAAATGGAAAAAACGATATACAAGGGGTTTCCTGATATACAACGGACAATTACCCACATCGCCGCGGATGGGGATACTGTATGGTTTCAGATTAAAAGTACGGGAACCCACACTGGAGAATATCACGGACTAGCTCCCACCGGCAAGAAATTCACCTCAACAGGTATTATCGTTTATCGGCTTGCTAATGGGAAGGTCATCGAAAAGGTAACGCAGGTTTTAGATCTGATGGATTTGTATCAACAACTCGGCGTCATTGAATACAAAGGGTTTCCTGACGAAACCAAGTCATTACTTTAAACCGACAAATTTTCCAATATTTATTTACAATTGACAGAAGAATTGAGAACCAAAGAATAAAGTTCAGTAAGGCTTGGGTTTGTGAGTAAAAGCGTATCGGATATCCAATAACCATCAATCATTATTTTTCTTCAAAATACTTCCTTTTCCTTATCGTAATCATGATTACGAAAAGAAGGCAGATTCCACAGAATGCTGGTAAAAGAATGATTAAGCTCCAAGGAACTTCCGATTCTGTGTGTGTTGGGATTATTGAAATGTCGATCTCCGTTTCAGGTCCAAGTCCAATAGTGTTGGTTGATATTGGCGTGTAATTCGACATGTAGCTGGTAATGATATATGCTACATCGGTCCGATTGCCCGTGAAGTTATCTGTAATTATGGTGTCCTGTTCATCGTGTAGGTTTTGGTAAATGTGCCAGCCATATGCATCGTGTGCAACGATGGAGATTCCAATGGTGTGATTTGAGGATTTGTTAATTTGGACTGTAAAACCATCAGGTGGGACTTGCAGTTTATGGATGTGAAAACCGTAGTACCGAAGCGAAATTGCTTGATTACGAAGAGGTAGCACACCGACAGGATTGTAGCTGGTTATTCGAGCATCTAGGTTCTCAAAGCCATAGAGATTGTTGTCGAATCCTAGTTCATCAATTGTTAATGTCGTGATCCAATTCAAGTAGAGTTCATTGAATGTGATATCATAACCTGCTGTGTGCAGAACAGTCTCAATCCCGTGCGGTCCATCAGCAGGCTCCGTTATCAGGTTTCGAAGAATATCAACACCATATTTTTCCGCGATATAGAAGGCAAACAAATACCCACTCCCGTAATCAATGACCGCATCCATTCCCCCTTCATTGTACATATTCCAATACAGAAGAGAGTCCTCTGGATGAGAAAGAAAAAAAGGTACCTGCGGAGCGAGATTATTATTAGATTCTAGATAACCGGCATAATACATGGCATATTGGGCTAAAGCTTCTATGATGAAGTGGTGTTCATCCCATTCATTGTTAAACCAGATGAGATGATGAAATTCATGTGCAATAACATTTACCACTGGAATCCTGTAATGGAGGTAAATCATCTCACACAAATTCGAATATTCAAAAGGCAGCTCATTTCGCTCAGAAAAGTAAAACGCGCGATTACTAGAAAGCAAGATTATGATTCTAGGATCACCATCGATATCCCCTAAAGTTCCATTGGGATGCCCTGCAAGGTCTGTGACTCGAGGATAGATTGTGTTATCAAATTCATCGCGTATGGTCTCTGTCTTCCCTATCGCAGCGGTTTCTCCCAGTTCGGTTATGCAACGATTTTCCATGAAAACAAGGCTGTACTCACCAATGGCGAGCAATGTTGAATCTACTTCATAGAAAAATGAAGCAGTGAAATCATATGTCCAGAAACTTCGTTGATAACCTACGTCTTGGTATTTCTTCATCTGAGATTGGTCTTGTTTTATCTGTGAAGGTTGAAATATGTGATTTTTTTGTTCCCACTGAAGTTGTTTTAGAATATCACATTTTTCGGAGTGGTTTTGAAAGTTGGTTTCATTTGATTTCTGGTGATGTTGAAAATAAGACTCAGGCTCACTATTGCTAAAGGCATCAATTGGAATTAGGATCCCAACAGCCAGAATGGTAAGAAGGCCTAAAGAGACTAGCAGTTGCATTCTACGCTGATAGTTTTTAGAAGCCAACATAATATGTGAACCTTTTTCAATTGATGATGGGTTATTATCAAAATGACCTGCCTATTATTCTAAGGAATTGAACAGTTACCCCTCGTCAAAAAAAGTTCAGTTAGGCTTGGTAGATTATTCGGCCGTGAGCAATGTGGCTCCAACAATTGTTGAACTCCAAAATGTATGCAAGGAGTATCGAATGGGCGAGACAATCGTTTATGCCTTACGCGACCTATCATTGAAATTTGATGAGGGTGATTTTGCAGTTGTTTTAGGTCCAAGTGGATGTGGCAAGACTACCCTCCTGAATATGATTTCAACGCTTGATCATCCCACCTCTGGTCACGTGTTTGTTGACGGTGAAGAAGTATCGAACTATTCTGATGGAGAGCGCACATGGTTTCGAGCCCAAAAGATAGGGCTAGTTTTCCAATTCTATAATCTCTTTCCAGTCCTGACAGCACTAGAGAACGTAGAGATTGGTCTTGCATTAACTCCCCTCACCTTCTCTGTTGTAAGGGAGCGTGCTCAGAAGTGTTTGGCGCTCGTTGGATTGGTGGACCATATGGGCAAGTATCCTGCTCAGCTGAGCGGTGGAGAGCAGCAGCGGGTAGCCATCGCCCGAGCTTTAGCCAAGGAGCCACGACTGCTCTTAGCTGATGAACTCACTGGTAATCTCGACGCTGAAACAAGTCAAAAAGTTTGGCAGCTGCTACAGCAGCTCAATAAGAGGATAGGTACCACCATCATTGCTGTCACCCATCAGACAGAAATTGCTACTTTGGCTGACCGTGCAATATTCCTGAAGTCTGGGCAAGTAGATCGAATTCAAGAGGGGAGAACACCTCTTGCCTAGACTCCTATTTCGGAAGACTCTCCGGGACTTCAAGCGTATCAAGGTGAGGGTAGTTGCCAGCGTCCTCCTCATTTCACTGGGTTGCACTACCTTCTGTACGTTATCCGCGATGATTCCTTCCGTTTATAGCAGTCTACATATGGTTTTTAACAGGCTACACTTGGCGGATTACATTGTAACCGTAGATGCTGCTCCAGTGAATACTACAGAAAAGCTTCTCAATCTTAGTACTGTCCAATACGCCAATGGTCGTCTCCATTTATCCGGACTCGTGACTTTTAATGAATTGAACTTAACTACCGAATTACTTGGATTCAACGCCTCCATACCTCCATCTGTCAACAATGTCTCAATCGTCGATGGTGACTACCTTGACCACAACAAGTCCTCTTCTGTGCTCCTCGATCAGCGTTTTGCCCAAGAGCATGACCAATCAGTTGGTGACAATTTAACTATCATAATTCTCGGTCAGGTGCACAATTTCACGATTCGTGGGCTCTTTCTGTCTCCAGAATTCCTCCTTGCAGCAGTTAATCCAATGGCTGCCTACCCAACTCCTGGCAGTCTAGCTGCTGTTATAGTCCCTCTCAAGACTCTCCAGACCATTTCTGGATTTAGCGGGTACGTCAACGAGTTCTGCGTGGTCTTCGAGGAGGACGTAACCCCTGAGAATTCCAGAGATGCCGTAGATGATATTCTCCAAGATTATGGGATTCGGCGAAGTGTACGGCAGGAGGATATATTCGGTATCTCCTTTGTTGAAACGGATCTACAATTTGGAAACATGTTCATAGTTATTCTTACAGGCATTATCTTAGCGGTCGCTTTCTTTGTTGTATTCTCGGCAATGCATAGGCTCGTACGAAGTCAGCGTCAGGAGATTGGTGTTTTGCGTGGTCTTGGTTACAATCAGCGGAGCATCCTATCACAATATATTGTTGTTGCCATAGGATTAGGTCTCCTAAGCTCATTCATCGGCATTTTACTATTCTTTCCAATTGGTTTTCCCATCTCAGTTGAATATATGCATGTTATCAGTGGTTTTCCACTTGAAGTACTAACCCTTCCGCCTGAAATGTTCATTCTTGCATTAGTATTTGGTCCTGCCACGACTTCACTGGCTATGGTGGCTGCTGCGTGGGGTGCAACCCACCTCAATCCCCACAATGCTATGAGAGGCGAAATGGTTGATATGAAACCCGTGAAACTGACTGTGTTGGAACGTGTATTTGGGGTTGTAGGGTCCCCCACTTACACGACACGGTATCTCTTCCGTCAACTCAGTCGACGCAGAATTCGCAGCACACTCGTAGTTTTTGCCCTTAGTTTTTGCTTTGTCATTGCTGCCATTGGTCCCATGATGGTTTCTTCCTTTAGTGTCTCCTTTGAATACGCCCTTGATCAACATGACAAATGGGACTATGCTGCAAGCTTTGCAAGCCCCCTTTTGCCATCTGAGGTTGACAATCTTAACCTCACAAACGCTGAAACCATCGTACCATTCCTTCGATTTGGTGGATATGCTATTCGGACTGGAAGCGGTGAAAGCAACAAATCCGTCGGGGTTGTTGCAATGCCTTGGAATAACACTCTCCATACATTCTGGATTAGAGAGGGACAAGGCATTGAACAACGCAGAACTATTCTTTTAGTTCCTCGCTTGGCTCGTAAGTTGGGTGTGGTGATTGGTGAATCAGTAATGCTTTATGTAGCTGACAACTCAACAGAGTTTGAAGTCGCTGGGATAGTCCGTGACCTTCTTGGTGAAGCTTTTATTCGGTTAGATGATGCACATAGCCTCATTGGCAACCCCGCTGCTACAGGCCTTTTTTTGACCGCCAAAACTGGCAGAGCAGATCAGCTTCAAAAGGATTTGAACAAGCTAGATCAAGTTGTTCTGGTTCAGGACCGTCAAGAGGTTCTGTCAGGTATGCGTCGTATGATGGGATACTTTAGTGAAATTCTGCAGATATTTACTCTTCTTGGGCTGTTAATGGCTATGCTCATAATTGGCAACCTTGTCCTCATCGGCAGTCTCGAACGCCAATCTGAGTACAGTCTTATGCGTGCTATCGGCTATGGCAAACGCTCCATTGCTAAAATTGTCATCGGCGAAACATTCACACTTTGCATCTTTGGTATCCTTGTGGGGATTCCCCTCAGTTACTTTTTGACCCAATGGATTGTAACCCTCCCTGTGCTAGAGAATATTTTTCCAATTTATCAGGTTTTTATCGACTGGGTTCAATTCGCTGTAGTTGGCATAATCATCATTGCCACTGCTCTAATCGCCACAGTCCCCTCCCTTAACATAATACTTAGAATTCCGCTTCACCAAGTGATACGTGAACGGCAATTAGGATGAATTCAACTAAGTATTAAATAGCTATCCTTCACGGTTTTTCCTTTTCCAGCGCGGAGCCGGTGTTGGATGTTCCTCTAATTTGAGATTCGGGTGGAAATTGAGGCATTCCTTGATCAGTTTCCAGTTGTTGCTATCAACTCCCTCATGAATTGTCAACCGTTGACGCGGAGTGTCTTGTTCTGGCAACCGTTGCCACAACCGACAAGATAGTTAAGGGATATATCCGATATTGAACTGTTGTTAGAATCGGGTTAAGCAGGGTGCAGCAGCTCTTCTATTGCTGGCAACAGAGGAGACAGAGAGTATTATAAGCTCGCCTTCTC
>CAYFXC010000011.1:68247-87869 GCA_964347045.1 uncultured archaeon | reverse complement strand
GTTCCACTGTGGTACCTACTATCGCGGCTCAACCAATTTAACACTGTTAAGTTACTATGTAAAGACCACATAAAACAGTTCGTAATTAACAAATCAGCAAGGATTTACGAAATTTGTAAAAAGTGAAATATATCTTCAATACTCAAGTAAGCGACTTATAACACACTGAAAAACAGCCTACTGCAACTGCTCTCCTGCAGGACATGCTGCTGAGTTACATTTTATTTGGCCACTTGTCTTGGAAATCACCTAGGGGATGTAGTGAAAAATGGGTACGCATCTAATATGTATAAAGACGAGGATACTCAGCTATAAATAGTAGAAGGACAATGTGAATCCCTCCATCCATGGAGTTGATAGCTGATGAGGAAAGGTATCCTAGTCCTTGGATTAATCTTGTTAATTGTTGGGATTCTTCCAATCATCTTGGAAGTACTTGGCTTTGGTCTATACGCAGCCTATTTCTATCTTGGGTTCTATGAACTCATGGTAGCCGGGTTCGTTTTTTCGGAGCTCATGCTGATCCTGATCATACTTGGTTTGATTCTCCTAATTGTTGGCGCAGCCACATAGAGAACTTGATCGAATTGGCATAACAGAGCATCGACCACTGCCGTGGTCTAATCCAGTGGATTCTAAAGAGAAGATTTCGGCATTTTCACAAATGATACTGTGTATCCATTTTGATGAATCCTGTAAACGCATTTTGTAATATGTGATATGACAAAAATCGTCTTTTACATCGATCCACCTAAAACTGCTTAATAGAGACACCTTGATCTAATCAGTTCTTCCGGTGATTTACAGGGCCTGCCCTTCGACGCTGTTCAAATGGCTTCCAGATAACAATGATGCCCGTGATAAGAATTAACGTCCATATAATCGTGCAGACAGATGCAAGAAGTGTGAGGTTAAAGACAAAGAAAATGAAGGGTAACAGAAAACCCCACAACCCAATGCCTATGACGGACATTAGGCTGATGAAATTCGTTGTTCTGGTTGGTTCAGGAATATTCTGTATATAAAAATAGATGTTAACTGTGTTCAACAACAACAGAAACACAAAGACATTAAGCAAGATAGCTGCAAACAAAAGTATCACTTGTGAGAAAACACTATTCGGATCAGGAAGCCTGGTAACCAAAATTATCGTGGCTGTAAACGTGAAACCACTCATAAGAGCCAAAATGGTTATCAAGTGCGATCTATGCATCAAATAATCCGAATATTCTTCAGTCATAATGAAGCCTCACTTAAGCATAGTTCGAGATACTGCACAAAGTTAAAAAAATTCGTGATTTACATTTCATGAACTCTAAATCCAGTCAATAGGGAAATTACCAGATACAGCATAGAAACCTAAGGGTTTGGAAAGTTCTAGTTTTTTTAGTTCATAATTATATGATGCAAAACAAATCATCTTTCATATCGTTGGTTTGATGATAGGGAAATATATCTTCGAACCAGCTCAAATGACATAAAAAACAAGGAAAAACAACTCACCCTCCTCAAAAATTGACCTTTACTTTTTGGATATGAGCAATGTTTCAATCAAAAACAATTCAAAGAGCTAGTAGGAACTTAATAGAGGATAATCTGATAAATTTCTCAAATGTAGATTGCAACAGTCTCTGAATTGATGTTTTTAAAGATGAGAAAAATCCGTTCATAAATATTTACAAACAAAACATTAGCCATTTTGGAGAAAAAAATAAAAAAAGGGGCGAAAAGGAAGTATCTTTTACACCCCTTCGAACATCGTCTGGTTTTAAGTCCACCAGCCAAGGAATCTTAGGATTGCGTTTGAGGATTCATCGAATCGTGGACCCCAGAGTTGATCAAGTCCCAGGAATCGACCCGCTTGAAATATTCCTACTATTAGAAATGCTAGGGGTCCAAGCTGGTTGATATAGAGAACAGATGAAGAAAGCCAGCCTAGCGTGAGAAGGTATGTGACTAGCATCAAGATACCCCCAAGGGCGCCAAGACGCGTGAATCCACCAAGTAACATCGAAAGGCCGACTAGGGCCTCACCAACCGCAATCAGCAATAAGAAGGCCGCATAATTAGGTAGGATTAAATTGCCAAAACCTTGGAGCCAAGGGTTTGTCGAGCCGGTTATAGCCGAGATAATCCCTGGTGACGCTAGAAATGTTGTATCCATTAGTTTTTGAAAACCTGCCGCAACAAACTGATATCCAAATCCAAGTCGAATGGCAAAAAGGAACATATTTAGGGTGATTTTTTCTCTCCAGCCAATCCATAAGAAGACCAACGTAGGAATAAGAATTATTGATATGACTAAAAGCGGTGAAACATAAAGCTGCCAAAAGGGAAGCAACAAGTTAGTGTTAGGTGTTAACCAATATGGACCCAAAGCTAGCGCGAAAAACACAACCAACATAACATCTGTTATGATAGCTAGTATAACGACAACCCATTGTTTTAAGTTGAGTACCATTTTTTTCACAATCGTTTTATAATTTTTTTAACCTGTAAAGTAGGTTTTTTCTACCAAACAATGTAGAATCTATCTCAGAACCCTACATTTTTTAGTTTTTGACGTCTGGTGGGAAATAATCTTTCTATATTAAAGTATTATGAAAAATCGAACTATAGTACTAAATAGCATATAGTCTACCTAATTACTACTCCACTCACGAGAATCCACGAATTGAATAAACTAAATTAGCTAGAGCCACTAAAAATAAAATCACGTGGCCCAGAAGTGCCCACACTTCAGGCATTCCATTTTACCATCAAACGCCTTTGATGCTACAAGAAGAATCCTATCAGGGTCCTTATCTTCTTTCACCCGGTTTTCGGGCGTATCTAGCAACATTAAACGTAGTTTACGTTTTTCCCCACATTTCGGACATTTCAATTCTTTTGACACTTTCATACCGATCACACAACGCTTGAAATAGAGTCCGGCTAATCCTGCCTTCCTCGAACGGATTGGCTATTCCGTCACTATTTCCCAATTAAATAATATGAAAACAAGCCCAAAAAGTCTTTGAAATTATTGCTCATGTGAATGTATTCGAAATTTTTTCAGGAAGGATGTAATATTCAGAAAATTTGTTTACCCCAAGAACAACTCCAATTCATAAGAATCATTTTACAGAAATTGCGTATGTGTCTTTGATACTCACCCAAAGCTGTATTTGGAAGGGATTTAAATGAAAAACTGTGACTGAAAAAACTAGCCATGGACGCTGGTTTTGTGGTGCTATTATGCCTGCAATGACGTTTGCCAAATCTGAAATCCGATTAAGACCAAATGAACTCAGAGTCTACCCAACATATTGATTGATGTGAACCAAATCATCTTTTATATCATGGTCGAGAAACAGCCGCTCTATCTTCGAAACCAATTCAGATTACGTATAGAACAGAGTAAAAGACTTCCAAATTTTGTTATAGAAAAAATGCTTCCTGTAATTTATTGAAACGGTGCGTAATCATTTGTAATCCTTGAAACCGTTTGATGACCTAAATTTGATAGAGAGAGTACATTTTAATGATAGATACGAGCAGAAAGCTAAAGGTGAATGGGTATGAGGCGTTCTGATACTAGTTTTTCGATAGAGAAATCTCTGCTAGAGCATACCGCGCGTTGGATTCAGGGGGTGTTTGATGGATTACAGGGTATTGATGGTGCGACGCAGAAGCGAATATTGCAGCAAGTGGGTAAGAAGTGTGCATTTGCTGGTTCTGTGGCAACATCACAGAAGATTGCCGCTGAAGAGCCCAATATCGCTAGCCGGATAGCCCGCATGCAAGAGCTGTTAACGTTTCCCCGCGTTAGTCCAATGCACAAGGGTGATTGGAGTGCAATTCAGGTGGAATACCCCGTAGATAGAGAACCCTGTGTTTGCCCCCTTGTACAGTATGGCGTCATCGATGAACATCCCCTCTTGTGCGAATGTACCATGGGCTGGATTCAGACGAATTTTGAAATTCTGTTAGGGCAACCCGTTTCAGTGGCAAGTCAACAAACGGTATGCCGAGGCGCGGAGAACTGCCTATTCACCGTACGGGTGGCATCAAAATAGAGTATATTGCTCTTCTTTATATTCGAACAGAAAAACTGAATTCCAGAAATAGTGCAATGTATGTTAGCAGGTTCATTTATTCCGTTTTTCTCACCTTGAGTTATCAGATTTCTAAGATACTTCGTGAATAGGAACTCGTCAGTACATCTAACAAGACACATAAACGCATCTTCATCGATTTATCCTTGCAGTAATAAATCTCTAATGGATCCTAATCTGAATTGTCAAATAATTATCGGAAAGATAGTTTCACTATTTTTAGGAAGGAGATTCTATGCTAAATGGGGAAAGAACCTATTACGTAATGAATGATTAAATCGGTTTTTACTTTCCCTTCCTATTTTCGCTCTCTGGACTTGGTATCAATCAGTTATAATTCAAAAAGCTTGTAAGAAAATAATAGTGCTTATCTCATAAATTCCCCAGAAACAGATAGTAAGAAGGGCTGAGACAGGAACGGTCAGAAGAGAGCTAATGATTAGTTTCCGTAGAACTATTTTATTTGTGGATACCTGATTTGCCATCCCTGAACCAATCAACGATGCTATAAGAATATGCGTTGCGGCGAGAGGAATCCCCAGTATTGTACCCACTGACAAAACAATCGCACCTGCTGTTGCCGATGAAAAACTTGCACTTGGACGTAACTCCGTCAACTCAATTCCAACCGTTTTAACTACACGGCGCCCTAAAACCAATAATCCTATTCCCATGCCCACTCCACCTAGTAATAACAATAATGAAAAATTGATTGACTCAGTGAAAAGCACAGTCAACAAACCTATTGCCTTTGCAACATCATTCCCTCCTCGACTTAAACAGATAATAATAACCATCACTAGTAGCAACCAACCAAAGATCTGCTCTCTTCGTTGCACTTCGACCAAACCCCTACCCCTTAACAGAAATGTTCGCCTGACATAACGTTGAAGGAAATATGCTACTGCAAAACTAAAAATTGGGCTCAAAAGCCATCCAATAATAGTAAGAGAGATGGTGTCCCACCTAACCAGGGGTATATTCCAAACCAGCTCGCTTAGCAGTCCAATACCTATAATGCTCCCAACAATTGAATGAGTTGCGGAAATCGGGTTACCAAGAAAAGCACTCAGTAGCATCCACACAATGATTGCTAGCGAAATAACAAAAACAAGATTAACCGGGAGAGGTTGGATGACCATATCTGCGCCAATAGTCGTGCTAACTCCACGACCTAACACCAAAGCTCCAATGACTAATAGAATGCTGCCTAGAATGACAGCACTCCTCAATGTAAGGACTTTAGCACCAACTAAACTAGCCATCGTATTATCATTTGCCCCAATAGCTATGGCTACCACACTTGCCAGACTGAGTAATACGACGATGGGAATGATTGGCGTAGCCATTGACAAGTAATTTGAGTCTCCGATTTTGCGGTTGTTTATGTAAGTACAAAACAACGCATAATAATATATAAATTATATAGTATCTTTATTCTATGGAGTTCTCTACTTTGTTGATTTCGAAGACCTATTGAAGAACTTGTTAGAATTTAACAAATATTGTTTAGAGAAAAAACATAGCAAGCAGCCTTTTAGAAATTCGTAGGTGTAGAACTTCATGAAACAGACAGGATTCATCAAAGATAATACGCATAATTTCTTATCCTGTTGTTCAAACAACCTCATATTGTGCCACTCTTCAAAAACAAGAATGCTACGATTTGACTTTGGTTGCCATCTTAGTGAAAAGAATAGTCAACTGAATAGGGTTTAAATTCGTTCTTGCAGGGTGGTCCTTGACTAATGAATGCCTTATTTGATTGGGGGGAAACAATCCAGGACCAACATGTGCCAGTGGTTCCATCTGGAGTCTTTTCGTGGTAGTGGAGTTGATTCTCACAGTTCGCTAGGATGTCGATTATTGATTGTTCGGTGATTGAACCTTTGTTTTCACTGAACCAGCTTTTCAAGAAGCGTTTTCGCAATTCAAATAACTTGATTTTTTCTGGTGACTCGTTGGGAGTGAATTTTCGCATTTCCGGGGCTTCATAAGTTAATGTTACCATGTCAAACCCCTTTGCAGGGTAAGTCACCAAGGTCTTTTGCCTATGCGCCTCGATTTTTGCTAGAGTGTTGTTTCGATCAATAATGATATAGTTTGTACCCCAAACTTTGGGAATTTCCAAGATAAATTCTACAGCCTCATCGGTAGTTCGAAAGTTATCTAGAATCCAACGCATGGCAATATTCATTATAACTCCTGGTCCTGTATTTTCAAACGAGGTTGATGCCCCTGAAATTGCGAGGCCTGCCTCATTAATTCCACCGTACCGGGAGAGCAGAGGCCAAAGGAAAGTAAACCCATAACTGGCTAGCTTTCCTGCTGGGTGGACTGTGCAGTTCGTTAGGAACTTGGCTTCCTCTTCCATCCATTCATGATTCCGTACGAATAGGGCTTTACCGGATTGTGTGTGCTCTGCAGCGATTGCAAAGACGAGACATGAGGGATTCAAACGGAAGGGAGTTAATTCGAATGCGACAAGAGCCTGATAATCTACCTCGCATCCCTCTGCCATTCCGTGTAATTCATCTAATAAGCCTGGACAATGTGTTTGAACTTCTTCTTCATAGGCTTTGGAGCGTTCGAGATTTTCCTGCGAGAATTTGGGTGGAAACCCTTTTGTCTTTTCACCTACAAGGCGTCGTCCGTTGTCTAACCCGATATCATAATATGTACCTCTCAATTTAATTTGCCACATAAGTCTGTCTTGTCAGCTAATTATTATAAGCATTATAGAGTGTGCTCAAAGTAAACCAAGATTTCTAGAATGGGCTTCGGAATGGAAAGGCCACATAGTATGGGTAAAGACCGATCAATGCAAAAACGCCAAATTTCTTATTCTTGTTTTACGCCTCTTCCTAGTGTAATGAGGTGGATACAATGGTTGGCGTCGATCCCGTCATGCCTTTAACAGATTTAATTAACCTTCCAGCTAGACTTCGTCAGAAACTCGAAGACCAAGAAATCAATGACGTTTCCCAACTTTTTCTTTTGGAAGATAAACTGCAAGATGCTATTACATTGGCTAAAAATACCGAGATTTCGATTCGAGAAGCACTTGAAGTCCGACATTTTGGTCGACGCCATCTTGAAAACATCTTGGCAGATATTACAGCTAAACGTAAAGTCGAACCACTCGGATTATTGTGGAAAACCCATTGGTTGCTAGGAATTGTCCCAAAAGGAGATTACAGAAACGAACTCATAGCTCTTGAAGCCTCAGCCATAGCAACAATTCTTGAAAACTTAGAAACCACAAAAGCCGCGACAATAGAAAGAATGCTTCAAATCCTTTTACATCGCCTCCTAATAATTCCAGAAACAATAATGAAAGCGGAATTGGAACAACTCCTAAAATTTGCGGAGAAATTTCAACGCAGCTCTCTCATAGCTTACCAAATAACCAAAGCAAAAGAACCAATTTCTGCATTGGCATATGAAGAAGAGCCTACAAAACAAATTGTTTTAATTCGAAAACTCACAAAGCATTGGAAAGCGCTTCACAAAACTATGGAGGAGCGGAGTAAAGAAAAAGGAAAAACGATTTCAACAGCACTCCAAGCCGTTGAGGACCTAAAGATTTTGGATACTAGCGAACAACATTTGAAATCCCGTCTCCAACAAACTATGTCAACTCAGAAGCTGCGTCAATCTCAACTTAAACATATCACAGCCGCAATGAATGCAGCAATAGAACTTCGTGATGCATATTCAACTGCAAAATTCGCCATGCGGGCAAGTCAAATATGGTTTGAACTAGCACAAGGAAAGTCTACCAAAGCACTTACTGATGATCTCCTTCGTAGCCTGCGTTTTTCACGAACGGCGGTTTTTCATTACCGTTCTCTTGATGATCTAAGTGGAGCTGTCAAACAGCTTGACAACATCATATTGATTATTGGCGAGATTCCATCAGATCCCCCTGAACTTCTTGATGAAGCCTTAACCGGCACGCTCCAAACGCTCATACGTACAATTCCGCTTTTAGATCGTCCTGCAGACCAAAAACTCATTCTTCGTATCACAAAAAGGCTAGAAAGCCGTCTCTCAAGATTATTACCAAAATTAGATGCTCTCGATGCCCGTTATGCTCTGGCAAAGCTACACACAAAATTTCAACAAACAGCATTGCATCAATTACAACAACTTGGAGCTATACCTGAGACTTACCAATCACTCAATCGCGAGTTCATACATGCCCTATTGCGTCTTGTAGAGGTAGCCCCAGAAGAAGAGAAGAATAATCTTCTGAATTCAGCCGCCCAATATGCAAGCCAACTTATTCCAGCGATCACCCCATCCACGAAAATCAATGAACAGGATCTTGAAGTTGTTTCTCAAGTTGCACACCAATTAGCACAGAGACCTCCTGAAAATTTAAGTGACTCCGCAAAGAGTCTCATAGAACAAAGCAATCAACTTAATGAACAACTCTATTTTCATACCAAAGACCCTAAAATACGAGCCCAACTCGCATTGCAACTCTTACTTTCCCAAATATCTCCTGATTCTTCAGGGAAGGTTAAAGTCTCCTTCCCCACGAAGGATTTAGATAAACTCGAAGACTATGCAACAACAGCATTATTAGCACAAGTCAAAGGACGGCAACAAGTACAAGCTTTGAAGGCTGGAGCCTTGTTAATTTGGATTATTCTTCAACGCAT
The DNA here is from genome assembly GCA_964347045.1 of uncultured archaeon. Classification (GTDB taxonomy): domain Archaea; phylum Asgardarchaeota; class Hermodarchaeia; order Hermodarchaeales; family Hermodarchaeaceae; genus Hermodarchaeum. The sequence goes on along the minus strand of CAYFXC010000011.1, from coordinate 79,102 downwards.
TAACAGTTTAACGAAGGTACAAGAAATACGAAAATTAAAGCAGGATGCACGAGACTTTGCAGAACAAACCTTCACGTTTCTGCCTTCGTCCAAAGAGCTAACCGGACAGGCCTACCCCTTTGCCTTCCTTTTATTGCGAAATGTAAATTCATTGGCATATGATGAACGCCCTGAAGATGCATCCCAATGGGAACAATTGCTAACACAAAGTGAACAATTAGCTCAATCACTAGCTAAAGTCGCAGCGGTTAAGGGTGAACCCCGCAATGAGATTCTGGCTCTTAGTGCAGCAGGAACGGCTACAGCAAAACTTGCTACACTAACTGCTTCCCAAAGCTCGAGATCACGACTATTACGGAGGGCAACAACTCAGATACAAAAAGCCCTTCAAGCAGCGGCCAACGATGGGAATTCTGAGGACATTGAAGCAGTCATATCTCAATATGATCAACTTATGCGCACTCGCTTAGCAGTTACATCGAAGCTCAAAGAGCAAATTCTAATTTTTAAAGAATGGGACCAGATATATGGAGAAGGGATTGATGCCTTACGAAGCGCAGAAGCCGGAGATACAGCAAATCGGTTACAAGCGTCAAGAATACTAAACACACAGGTTCCCCTAATATTTACGCTTCTTAGCCAAAGTGAAAGTAATCTTGATTCGGTTCGACGGCGATTAACAGACATTCTTCATGAAGCGAGTCAAATTGGTTCTAAAGAACAGGCTGAGTTAGCACGACAGCTAGAACGCCGGTGGGCTTTTCAATTGGGAGAGGATTCTTTGCTCGATTCAGGTTTTAGACTCGAAGATGCCGACACCGGTTTTACTTTGGCAGATGAATATTTCAGAATCAGTCTACAAGTTGAATATGAAGTTACCATTAACGGCAAAGTGTTACAAAAAACACAGACCTTCCCATACCTTCGCCCTTCAACAAAACCTACTGATCTAATCTGGTACGATATAACTCCAATATTGTGTAACACCTACTCGGGTGATAAACTCCAAACCTGGCTAACGCTCCAAGATCCCAATAAGGATGGCGTATCTATTGACTTCTGGTTAATCGCCTCAGAGGACCTACAAACAACAGTTAGATTTCAAATACTAGCAACAGAGGCATTATCCCAAGGACCCGAAGGCATAGTAATTCAACTTGCAGGAGCACAAGTGGAGTTGCCTCGACAACCAGTGGTTGCTGAACATCGAGAATCAAAAGGCATTCTAATTTACGAACTTACCTTAAACCCTATGTTTCCAGACACAATTAGCCTGAATATTCAAATTGCCTAATAGTGGAGGAATATATCGTCTTTATAAAAGACCCCAGAATACCCAGTACATACTCGCAGTCACGATAATAGCGATAAGTATTCCAAGAAGTAATTGTAGGGGGGTATGGAGTTTCAGTTTCCATCGAGCCCAGGCTATGATTCCAGCTAACAACATAAACGGAAGAATGAGTATTCCGTACACCCAGATTAATCCTGTAATTGGTCCCGCAACTCCCGCTGCGTGAGCAGAGACTTTCCAAAAAAGACTTACAATAGTAATTACTGATGTCACAGCCGCATATGCGATTGCGATGATGGCCATAGCATGGTTTAGATAATACCAAGCGATGAATGCTCCACTGAGATAAACAAGAATCGCGGCTAAATAAAGTAAAGGTCGGTCACGACGATCTTTGACATCAAGGGTTATCTTTCTACGAGCAACCATTAGTAGTAAGGGAAGAATTGGTCCAATTACGATGAAAATGAGTCCAATGAGAAAAGACTGCCAAGGAACAATTATACCAGTGCCGATGGGAGAATAAAATGCGAAAACAACGACTGTGCCAAGTGCAATAATTGGCGGAGAGAGAAGACTAGAAAGAACTCGAGAAAGACGGATAGATACTTCTGAATCTGATGAGTTGACCATGAATAATCACCATGAGGAGCTGCACTCCTCTATAGATCGAGCTGTTTCATGCGAGATTTGATTGGCTCCCCCTTATTGTTCCATCCACGAAGCGTATAATATTCAGGAAGCATTTTTTCAAGGTCTACAACTCGTTTACGAGAACCACCTTCTGGCAATGGGGCTGAAAATCGCGGAGGAAGACAATCATCTTTTACCGAAAAACCTTCACGATTATTGAATAGTCGCTCCAGATTCCAAATTCGTTCACCAATTTGTAGCAATTCCCTCCCGGATACAGAGAGTGGTGAGGCCGCACTAAGAAGATCAGCATAATCTTCTATGCTAAAAGCAAAGGTTGTAAAACGACAAAGAACAAGTGAATCCATTGCGGCAGATAGGTTCTGAAACAGAATTACCAGCTCAGCTTTCCCTTCGGTACGGTCACGGTCTAAGAGAACAGGAGACCCTAATATTTCTGGGCCAATAAGATAGGCCCGCAAATGACAGCCACCACGATTGGAAGTAGCATATGCGAGAGCATGACCTTGAACCCCTCTGGGATCATACGCAGGAATTTCTAGTCCCTTTACTTGCATAGCTAAATCAGGAGCGTTGTGGCGTTTTGCTAAAGATCTGGAGCCTTTGCCAATTTCAGCTCCTAAACCACAAGCAGTTGCAATATCATTTATGAGTTCGAGCAATCCAGTTGTGTCTCCAAATGAGAGAGAGGCATTAAGATTTCCTGTTTGCACTAATTCCATGGCACAACCTAACGTACTTCCTACTGAGATAGTATCCATTCCAAGTTCATTACAACGGTAATTTGCCTTGGAAATCCATTCGAGGTCATTAATACCACATTGTGGTCCTAATGCCCACAACGATTCATACTCGGGGCCTCCTCCTTCTTCACCAAAAGCGCGTGTGATTCGCCCACAGCCAATAGGACATCCAAAACAATGATATTTCTTCACGAAGAGCCGCTCTAATAATTTCTCACCTGAAACCCCTTCGGCATCATTGAATGTTCCTTCTTGAAAATTATGTGTTGGTAATAGACCGTATTCATTTGCGAGATTAACCAATACTGGCGTTCCATAAACAGGCAATGATTTGTTAGTAATAGAATCTTTTTTGATTAAGCGACGAACCCTTGTAATAACCTGTTCAAATTGATCAGAGTCGGTTATGGCTACCTTGTTGGTCCCATAAACTACGATTGCTTTTACATTCTTTGCGCCCATAACAGCACCTACACCTCCCCGTCCAGCAGCCCGGTGCTTATCTGTCATTATGGAAGCAAGGCTTACGTGGTTTTCTCCCGCAGGACCGATACAGGCGACTTGGGCTTTCTTATTCGTTTCATCTAGAAGATAGTCAGTGGTTGGGCTGACCTCCTGACCCCAAATTGTTTTCGCAGGTTGAAATTCCAGAGTTCCTTCATTTATCCAAAGATAAACAGGGGCTTTTGCCCGACCCTCCAAGATTACCGCGGCATATCCAGCACGCCGTAGTTGTGGCCCAAAATATCCACCACAATTTGAATCAAAGATAGTTCCTGTCAAAGGCGATTTAGTGGATACAGAAAACCGCCCACCCGTCGGAGCAGCAGTAGCAGTTAAAGGACCAATACTGAATATCAATAGATTCTCCGGGTCAAGAGGAGCAACTGAAGGAGTGACGTGATCATACACTAACTTAACTCCAAGTCCACGCCCACCCAAATATTGAGAAAAAAGTTCCTGTGATAACTCGATTTCTTTAGCCCTTTGCTTTGTTAGAGAAACCCATAGTAATTTTGTATCTACAAACGATTGTGCAATACTATCAGGCAAGTCATTTCCTCCTAGTCATTGAAGATGTTTTGATCCCGATGCGGGCAAGTAACACAGCGTTGTTTATACCAAAGATACACTTCTTTAGGCTGTTTAGCTAAACTTGCTTGTCGACTTGGACACGTCCAACACGGTTTGTCAGGTTCGAGGAATGAATCACTATATCCAGCCCACCGAAATCCTTCGACAATAGCTACTCCTGAACTAGTGCCGAGACGATTTGCTCCCGCATCAATCATACGCAATGCATCCTTGAATGTACGGATACCTCCAGCCGCTTTAACTCCAATTTTATTACCTACTGTTTCTCGCATTAATCGGACATCATAAGGTGTGGCACCCATTGGTCCGAACCCGGTGGAGGTTTTAACAAAGTGAGCACCAGCATCTTTACCGAGGAGGCAAGCTTGTCGCTTCTCATCATCTATTAAAAACCCAGTTTCAAGAATAACTTTCACAATGGCACTACCAGCGGCACTAACTACAGCTTCGATATCAGCCTGAACTAAGTCATAGTTTTTGTCTTTTAGTGCACCAACGTTTATGACCATATCTACTTCAGAGGCACCTTTTTCTACCGCCTTTTTTGCTTCAAATGCTTTTACCTCCGATAAAGTGGCCCCAAGAGGAAAACCAACTACGACGCACACATCAACCGTAGAGCTGTTTAATAACTCAGCTGCGTATTCAACATGAACGGGATTGATGCATACTGTAGCAAAATCATAGGCTAAGGCTTCCTCACAAAGTTCTAGGATTTTTGCTCGTTTAGTCTCTGGTTTGAGACGTGTATGATCAATTAACTTGGCTAATTCATCAACAGTCAAATTCATTACTGTTTTACACGCTCCTTATCAACTGAATTGTCATTTTATAATGAATAAACCTGTTTCTTCCTTGAAAAAAAGGGTAGTTTAGACAAGTTCTGCTTTCTGAAAAAAGTTTATCTAACTAATCAGATGAATTCGTGGCAGGTGCCATTTATGGACTCAAGACAAACAAAACTATTACAAACACTTGTGGATTCATTTGGACCCAGCGGCTTCGAACGCGAGCCAGCCACTCTTATTGCTGAAACAATGCGTCCGATTGCTGATGAAATAACTATTGACAAACTAGGAAGCGTACAGTTTCTCAAAAAAGGAACAGCTGAAACACCTAGAATTCTCTTAGCAGGTCACGTTGATGAAATAGGATTCATTGTCTCCGGTATCACTAAAGATGGTTTCATCAAGGTGAACCCTTTAGGGGGCTGGTGGAGTCAGGTTGTCTTAGGGCAAAAGGTAATTGTCCGAACCCGAAAAAATGACCGATATTTTGGGGTATTTGGAGCAAAACCACCACACGTTCTTTCACCAGATGAACGAAAGAAAGTTGTCGAACTCAAAGACATGTTCATAGACGTTGGTGCATCTTCAGAGGGCAATATAACAGACATGGGAATTCAGATAGGAGACCCAATTGTTCCTGATTCATCTTTCCAACTCATCCGGAATGGAAAACTAGCAGCCGCCAAAGCGTTCGATGATCGCCTGGGAGCATTCATAGCCATGGAAGTTATTTACAAACTAAAGAAAGACAATATTAGCCATCCAAATACCGTAATTGGTGCAGCAACAGTTCAAGAGGAAGTTGGTCTCCGAGGAGCACGAACAACTGCTCATATTATTGAACCAGATGTTGGCTTTGCACTAGAAGTGGATCTTGCCGGCGATATACCAGATATCAAACCAGAACAAGCAGCAACAAAATTGGGTAAAGGTCCAGCTATCCTTACAATGGACCGGTCAATGATTCCTAACCAACCGTTACTCAATTTTGTAATAAAAACTGCGAAGCAAGAAAAAATACCGTATCAACTATCACAAACTTATGGTGGTGGTACAGACGCGGGTGTCATCCACTTGGATCGGGCAGGGTGTCCGAGCCTAGTCCTTGGGGTACCGACACGACATATCCACAGTCATGTTGGCATTCTAAATTTGGAAGACATTGAAAAAACCATTGAGCTACTTGTTGCCATCATCAAAGGTCTGGACAAAAAGACAGTGAAAAGCTTCACAGCTTTATAATCTCCTCTCCTAGGCAGGTAGATTGGAGCAATCGTACTATGACAATCGAGCTGGTCGTATTTGATCTAGACGGCACTTTAGTAACGGCGGAAATTAATTTTCGGGCGATGCGTCGTGCCATTCGAGATCTACTTCTCAAACATGACATTCCCATAGAAGTTCTCCCCATGAATAGTACTCAAGACTTACTCCGTAGCGCCTTTGCTTATGCTGGAGAAAAGGGTATTTCACCAATTGAAATTAGCATAATACGCGATAGAGTCTATGCAGAAGCGGTTAAACATGAATGGGAGGGCGCGAAGAAAGCCAAGTTAGTCCCCGGTGCCCAAGAAACACTGCAAGCATTCCAAAGGCATCAAATAAAAATCGCAATTCTAACCAATGACAACCGACCCGTCGCGGAGTATCTTTTAGATAAATTTGGATTATCAATCTATGTGGATTTATTGATCACTCGCGATGAAGCACCACACATGAAGCCTTCAACAGAAGGATTAGAAGTTATTCTTAAGCACTTTGACAAAACACCAGCTCAAACACTCTTCATTGGAGACTCAACTATCGATGTCATGACCGCAAAGAAACTTGGAATTCGTTGTATTGCTCGACGTTCAAAACTTCGAACAGAGGAAGAACTACAGGCTGAAGGGGCTCTCGCCGTTTTTCCTACATTGACGCCAATTATTTCCTATCTCATAGAGCATGATATGTTACATTCTAGCAAGTAGGGTGCAAAACAAAAGGCAGATATTCAGACGTCCATTCTAGAAATAAAGAAAGAAAGTTTATCGTGTGTGGAAGTGGAGTGAAATCGGATTTCGATCTTAATCAACTTTTAGCGAATGGTGAAACACGAAACACCGAATTCAAACGTTTCCTTACCGATAGGGATAGCAGTGAGGATCGTCGGGCAAAACTCATTGCCCAATTGAAATTAATTACAAGTGAGGGGACTGGACAATTTGTCGTAGGAATAGAAGACCTTCATGGAAAAAAGTGGGAAGTTTATGGACTCACTAATGATGAACTAGAAACCAGCAAAGCAATCCTCAATGTACTTTGTAAGGAAGCGGGCATTGATATTCTAGAAGAAACGCATTATAACACCGCCAAAGGAATTGTTGCAAGTTTCGCATTAGCACGAGTTATCACCCCGATGATTCCTGAAACATTGGGCGTCAATTTAGTTGGTCGTGTAAATAGCGGAAAAACAACATTGGCTGGAGTTCTTATCCAAGGTCAACTTGATAATGGGAGTGGCCAAGCTAGAGCAGTTCTTTTAACCTACCCTCAAGAGCTAAAAAGAGGACAAACTGCCGACCTTCATGTAACCTTCGCAGCAATTGGCAAACGGGGTGAATTCATTCCAATGCGAGCACCCCTAGATAAATCAAAACGCGCAAGGATTCTTGACCAAGCTCATCGAATAATCACGATTTTTGATGCTCCAGGTCACAAGGAATATGCTAAGACAATGATTCGGAGTGTCCTTGGTGCGTCAGCCCAGTACAGCATGGTTCTAGTACCGTGCCAAGATGAATTCAAACTCGCAATCGCTGAAGAACAACGAAGCGGAATACTCCGCTTAGACGATATCACTCGAGAACATTTACTGTTAGTATCAAATCAAGAACTACCATTCCTTGTTGTGATTAACAAAATCGATGATTGTGATGATCCCCAACGAGATCATGTTCGAAATCTAGTTTTTGAAACCATCAAAGAAATCGGACATGTCCCTCTGCGGGTCACATCTGAAGATGATGTCCCCATAATTTGCCGTGAAATCGCTCATCGAGTAATCGTTCCAGTTTTCGAAGCTAGCTGCGTAACTGGTGAAGGATTAGATCTAATTCGAAAAACCCTCAGTTATCTCCCCTCTCGAATTCCTAATGAACGAATAGAAAAACCTGCTTTCGCTTATATTGATAAAGTCTATCGAGGAATACGGGGAACGAATGTTGTCATAACAGGCACAGTCCAAGAGGGAATTTTCAAACCCGGTCAGTCCATTCTCTGTGGTCCAGATAATGACGGGCGATTTATGAAAGGTAGAATAGGTTCAATTGAAGTTTTCAAAAAACGAGTAGAACGGGTTAAGGCAGGAGATGTCTTTGGGTTTGACCTTAAACGTCTATTACCCGAAAAAATTCGTCGAGGACAAATCATTAGTGACAAAGACGCCGATGTTATTGCTGTTCAAGCATTTGATGCAACAATTATTGTTACACGACATCCCACTCGAATTCGACAAGGCTATGAACCAGTATTTCATAGTGCTACAATTCAACAACCTGTAATCTATGAAAAAATCTTTGAAAAAGAATACCTAGTTGTCGGTGATGTTGCACGCGTTCGTATGTCGTTCAAAAAGGGACCTGAAATGCTCCGTATTGGAGATCGAATTGTTACTCGTGAAGCAAATACACGATGCATTGGAACTGTAACCGAATTAATTCGATGAAAAAACGCATCACAGCTCCGCAAAAGCTCGGGCAAGTTGAGTAATTTTAAAGTGGAGTTCATCAACTGATGAAACTGTTGCAATTGTGTTTTTATCCCAAGCTAAAAAATTCCTTTGCGCAACAGATTCCAATTCATTCGGTGCCGCCTTTGGAAAGGAAGCCCGTAAAACCAGCAACCCATACTCTCCAGAGCCAGTGGCTCGTGCTAATAGTTTGGTCACAAGGAGCCCTTTGGAATTTATTTTAGTAACATAATGTCGGTGAAGCCGTAGTTTTGTAGTCGGTCCAATCCGATGTAGTTCCAACAGAATTGTTTGATCAACACGTGACGGAATCCAGACAGCAAAATAGATTGTCACACCGATTGTTAGAACCAAAGCAATGGCCATGGCTAATGCAGCTGGCCATACATATGGGTGCTGAAGGGCAAGAAGCAACCATTGCCACCAGGCTTGATCCGGTGTTGGTGTCCATGGAGGACCTAAAGAGGGCAGAAATAGTAGATTCGTGATAAGAATGTAGGCACAGATTATACTCACAGTCCATAATATACCCAAGAAGACCCATTCTAGGATGTATTGCTCCCGAACCATTCCAGTAAGCATTTGCTCATTCGTTTCCGTCAACGGATGTTCCCTCCTCTAAAGCTTGGGTATAGAGTTCCATGGTCTTCTTTCCATGGGCTTCAATGAGTTCGATTAGAAACGCAATCAAAGGATGCAGATGATTTACACGAATAGAGTGAAGTCGGGGAGTCAAACGATCTACAAGAATCAATTCTTCTTTTTCAAGACGTTCAAGAGGACCACGGTACAAGGATTTCGCTTTTCCACTATAACCGATTAATGTGATGAGCTGCTTACCGGAGGCAGCACGGGGGTAGATATGGGCAAGGGAAATTAGGATTCGCCTTTGAATCTCACTTAAAGAAAGAAGGGACATTATTAAATCGTATGTGTCTTTTCCTCGTTTCTTTGACACGCCTAGTCCAGCCCGTAGGTGTTTCTGATTTCTAAATCTGTAGGTGTAATGATAGGTTAAACTCTGTCTTCCTCTTCTTATGGGTTTTTATCCTCTTCATCACATTACAATTCAGTCAGCTTCATCTTTGAGTATATTAGCCGCTTATATATGTAAATAATCACTTAAACAATCCATGTACGTATTTATGCCGCAAAGTATATATTTAAGAGCGTAATATAAATACTACCCGAGCAGATAGAGAATCATGGACGGTTAAAAGAAATGGCTCCTATCACAGAAAAAGTGTTGCGTCATCGCACTCGCCGACAAATATTAGTAACCCTAAACGGTCAACGAACGTTTTTGCGTGATATCGCACGGGCGTTAGACATTCCACCAAGTACTGCCGCATATCATTTAAAGCGGCTACTTTCTGCGGGCCTCGTTGAACAACGTCGAGGAGTATACCACTCATTTTACTTCTTGACCGAACACGGCGAACGAATCGCTGCAGAATTCTAAGAAGCAGAAATCTAACTACGCACATGCTGCCATTTTGGCTGTGTCAACAGCCTTCAAACTAAATTTGAAACGCTAAAGATCAAAAAATAATTAGCTTTCCATTTCTCGTGCTTTTGCCGTTGCTGTCCAAGTCGGTTGATCATGCATTTCCGCTTTCTTCAGATACCCTTGCGTTTCCAGTGTGTCTAAAATCGATCTAACTTCATCTTCTTTTAATGGTTTTTTTCCAATCGGAACACGTGTACTATTTACACCCTGAAAAATACTAATGAATGATTGATGACCGCGCTTACAGATAAATATGACCGCGAGTTGATCTGCTGAAAGTGTAGATTCTTCTTCCATCGCTTCTGCAATCTCCGCGGCTTCAGCTTGTTCAATTATTTCTTTGGGTAAAGAAACTTCTTGACGTTTTACACCCACGGGCTTAAGCTGAATCTTACGCTTTACCTTATTCTCATTTTCAATCATTCTTGGCACCCTTATTTTGAGAAGCAATATGAATTCTCATTTGTTGAGTGAACGTGAGAGCAAAAAAGGTTTCTTTAGTTCCGCCAGAAATGACTTTAGTAGACCAGAACTTCTTTGGCAAGTGCTTCCGGCGCAAGGCCCCTTCGAAAACGAACGCGGAGGACTCCGTTACGGCCATGTGCGGAAACAATACGACCATAATTGGATTTTTGTTCACTGAGATGAATAATCACGGATCGCCCAATATAGGTAGCTGCCTGAGATATTGAAGTTACACCCTCTAGTTGGATCAATCCGTATTGAATACGCTGACTAACAGTACCTCGTTGATAGTTCATCAATACTCCTTTGACCGGTTCCTCAAGGGGTAACCTGCGAGTTTTTTTAGGCTTAGCCTTAACTGGAGGTTCGGTCCTACGTTTTTTCTTGGATTTCTTGACCGGTTTGGTAATTTTTTTTGTTTTCTTAGTGGTTTTTTTGGTTACCCTAGTCTTACTGGCCTTACTGGCCTTACTGGCCTTACTAGTCTTACTAGTCTTACTAGTCTTACTAGTCTTACTAGTCTTACTAGTCTTACTAGTCTTAGTGGATTTGGGGATGGTAGTTGATTTGGATTTA
>CAYFXC010000011.1:0-68147 GCA_964347045.1 uncultured archaeon | reverse complement strand
CTTACTAGTCTTACTAGTCTTAGTGGATTTGGGGATGGTAGTTGATTTGGATTTACTAGTTTTTGCCCGGGTTTTTGATTTGGGTGTTTTTTCGGTCAAACCTGCCACCTTGCCTTGAATTGGACAAGGTGAATCCAGAGTGATTAATAAAAGTATTGGCAAATCTAAGACACACAAAGGAATGAGGTGCAGATTCTTCATTAGTACATAGGGGTTTCGACGACTCGGGAAACACTAAAAGCTTCACAATGAGGGAAAAAAAAGCATGCAAACGCCTTCCGATGCAACTGCCATGTCAAAGGTGGAGAGCTATCTAGAGGAAACTGTGAGCCGAGAGTCCTCAATTTATAGTGCAGCAGTCATGACAGCTGATGGGCTACCTCTCATTGTTCTCATGGGCAAAGGCGAAGTAGAAAAACTAGAGCTAGCTGCTGCAATTGCTTCTCTAGGTGCATTATCTGAACAAACTGCAAATCGATTAAAAATTGGAAGGTACCATGACCTAATGCTACGGTGTGGCCGAGGTCATCTTCTCGTTCGACGAATCAGTGAAGCAAACGTTTTAGCACTTCTAGCAGACCGGAATGCGCCCTTAGGAGCCATTACATTGATCATCGAATCTATGTCAAAACGTCTGAAGCGAATGTTGAAATAAGCCATAGATAAGAACGTTTTCCAATCGATTCTAGAGATTATTGATTAAGGAACTGCGCTAGATATTTTTCAACGCGAGTATGAGACCTAGCTTCGCGCTGTGTCATGTTAGGATTTTGATCAATCCAATAATCGGCTGATAAATTAGTTAAGATTCTATGGGCACCAGACCCATATTGAAGTGCGCGTTTGGGAGCATGTACAACCTCAGGAGGTAGACCAAGATATTCAGCAAGAAGGCGAAGCACTCGTTTACGAATAACTATATCAGAATCCTGAACTAATTTGCATGAAAAGGGAAGGGATGAGGCAAACTCGCTAATCGATTTTTCACAAAAGGGAACCACTAGTTGGATATTTGAATGAGCAACAATAGTGTCCATCAAAGGGAGCGTTTCTTCATGGAGAATACGAAAATCTAATTCCATTTCGGAAAGAACCGATTGTTCTCCCGACTCTAGAAACAACTTTTCATGTTTCGCATATCCACCAAATAATTCATCAGCGCCTTGACCACTATAAAGAGTGGATATGCCAAATTGATTTGCAACGTGAGACGCAAAAAATAGTGGGATAGCCAATTCAACGTGTAAAACATCAACGCGCCCACCAATTGACATTATTGTCGGAAGCTTCTCTTTCACATCATTTTTCGTAAAAACACATAGAGTAATTGGTAGATTCAACGCGTCGGCAGCAATACGTGCTAACTTAATATCCTTAGCCGATTCAATTCCTGCAACAAAAAGCTGGAAAGGTCTTGGATGAACCTTCGATAATATTGCAGTTATAACACTACTATCAAGACCTCCAGAGAATAAAACACCAATCGTATCAGAGGAGGAATGCTTTGAAAGAAAGTCAATTAGGAGACTATAGAGACGGTGGCTAGATTTGAGACATGCGGCATCATTCATAGTAGGACACGCCTTCTGATAGAGTACAAGTTATCGGTAGGTTTATGTGCATCGATGAACTGAAAAATCTCTGGTCGCTTATCCGCGATGACAGGAAGGCATTTGTGTGACCGCACTCGCGGGATGAACTATCATAGTTACCTAGAGCGAGTGAGCGGCTAAGTTTGCACTATTGAAGCGCGCGCTTTTTCTTTTTGATTCCTAGGAAGTTATCAAAGGGTAGGATTCCCATAATCGATGTGTGGTCGAACTTTTGGAGTTTTTGTATTCTTTAGTAATGTGATCTGTGAGAGTGCACTCCAGAGGTACGAGGTGAAGCCAAAACCCTTCGAAGACAGGAATTCCCCAAATCAAAAATTAACTTCACAGCTATTTACGTAATCAAATCACTACCGACTTAAAATAGGATTTTTATGGAATGACGAGAAATAAGGTAGGAGGCGGGATCTTCTCGTGGTTTGTGTGGTCTATTCTAACAGCGAGTGTCCTAAATGCGAGGTACTCAAACAATATCTACACAACCACAAGGTTGAGCATACAGTGCGAATGATTGAAGAACCCGACGCACAGGTCGACGCCCTGATGCTCAATATCTACAGCACACCCGCACTGGTCATTGGAAACAATGTACTTCACCAAATAGATATATTCACCAAAAATCAACTTGATGAATCAACTCTCTTGGAATTCTTGAGGAGCAACGGACATGGCCCGGCGTAGAAGAAAGCCAAAAGATATTGCAAAGCGAACGGTCTCATTAGATCGATGGGTCCGGGCGGTTCGCAAAATAGAAGCCGGTATGCCATTAGTAAGAACCAGCGATTCATTAATTCGAAGCTGGAATCGCAAGAAAATCGTTGAAGCCTTGGTTTTGGAAACACAATTGGTACAGGAACTTTTCAACATCCCAACCATCAGTAAAGATGAGGCAAGGGCAGTCGCAAGCGAGGTGGAACAACGAATCCAACAAATGCAACTTCCTTTCGTGAGTGCACCCCTTATTCGTGAAATCCAAAATCAAGTTCTCCTGGAGAAAGCGAAGAAAGAACCACGATTCGCAGTTTACAGAAATGCTTTGACCCGTGTTGGTGTCCCCATGTGGGATTTCAGCCACATCATTAGTGGAACTGGTTTCGAAGCCCAAGAAAATGCTAATATGCAACCTAACCCCGAAACAATCCACAAAAAAATTGCTGATCGACTCTGTAAAGAAGCTTACCTACTAATGCTTCCACCAGAAATTGCTGATGCTCACCTCGCAGGGGACATTCATATACATGATCTTGAATACCTTGGAACCCGACCTTTCTGTGCGGATTACGACGCAAGATACTTCTTCAAATATGGGTTGATGTGTGATGGTCTTGGCGAAAGGACAGCGGTTGCAAAGCCAGCGGCGTACCCAACGGTGGCTATATTGCACCTCATCAAAGTCTTGGCAGCCGGTCAAACAAACTGCGCCGGCGGTCAAGGACTCTTCAATTTTAATGTATTCTTGGCGCCTTTCCTCCGCGGAAAGTCTCCTCGAGAGATTAAACAACTTGCTCAAACAATCCTCTTCGAAGCCAACGAAACCTATGTCTCTAGAGGGGGACAACTAGTTTTTTCGAGTATTCAACTTGAGTCAGGAATTCCGAAAATTTGGCGTGATGCACCTATTGTGTATCGCGGAAGAGTTGGACCCGAGACATACGGTGATTACGAGGAAGAAGCTCGAACTTTCATGACGACTATTCTTGAAACGTACCTGGAAGGTGACGCCTGGGGAAAAATGTTCAGCTTTCCCAAACCCGAAATTAGATTGCGGCGAGAATATTTCACCAAAAGTGAACACGAAGAAAACATGTATTTAGCCACTAAACTTTCTGCTAAGTTTGGTAGCAGTTACTTTGACAATGTAATCCCAGGTTACAGGGATTCTGAAGGACAAGACTGTTACCAATGCTGTGCATTTCGCCTTGAGGAAAACATTGGTTCTGATGCGTTTCAACGAAAACTCATGTTCGAGGACGGCGCTCATTTTTCAATGGGCGGTCTTCAAGTTGTTACTTTGAATTTACCACGTTTAGCTTATATCGCTAAAGGGAATGATGCCTTATTTTTTGAAAATCTTCGAAAAAATATGGAGCTAGCAAGACGAGTTCTTATGATTAAACGCAAGTTTATAAAACAGCAAATCGAAAATGGAATGCTTCCCTTTCTAAATCAACAACCAAGACATAATGGTCATACTGCTCCACCACTCTTTGATGTTCTCAACTCATCACCAATTTTTGGGTTTGTTGGTGTCAACGAAATGGTACAGTACCACACGGGTGCGCAACTGCATGAGAGCCAAGATGCGCTCCGTTTTGGTTTACGGGTCATCGCAGAAATGGAACATATTCGAAAAATCTACACCGAAGAAACCGGATTGCCATTCGCTGTAGCTAGGACCCCTGCTGAATCTTGCTCTACTCGGCTAGCGATTATGGATCTCTTGCATTACAATGGCGAAGCAAAATCCGTAGTGAAGGGAGATATTTCAAATTGGCGCAATCAACTCGAAAAAGCCGGAAGAACAGCAGTTCCAGTTTATTACACTAATGGCTTTATGGTTAATTATGAATCACAAACATCATTAGCAAAAAAGATTGCAATCGAAGAGAAAGCTTTTCCGTTGTTATCAGGTGGGAATATTTTCCATGTTTTCCTTGGAGAAGCTGCCCCAGATGTGGATGCATTGATGAAACTAAATCAACGTATTGCCATGAATACTCAGCTGGGGTATTACAGTTATACTCGTGATTTATCAGTGTGTAAGCGTTGCCATAACACGGCCAGTGGATTACTTGAAGCCTGCCCGAATTGTGGACATACAGATCTTGATTGGTTTAGTCGAATCACGGGATACTATCAAAATGTATCTGGATGGAATGCAGGTAAACGCGAAGAATTGAAACGACGATATCGTGTCCTAAACGGATCCTCTTCTCCAACAACTAGCCCTTTCCCGGCTTCAGCTCAACAGGAGCAAGTTCGATCATCTACGAGCGTTCGAAGCACTCAATAATCTCAAAGATATTTTCAGAGTATATGGTTAGGATAAATTCTTTAATTCTAGAGTGGATGCACTTGAAGTTATCAAAATAGCGTGGTTATGAAGATGACAGCTGATGAGATGGTATGCCAAAAGTGTGGCAACAAAAGTTTTCGCAGAGTATCTGATGAATGGATGCGCCGTTCAATTCCTTGGACGGCCGACGGTGTAGTTCGACAATGTGAGACTTGTGGAGAGAAGCACTATGCCTGTCCAAATTGTCATAACTTACTTACCCGCGTAAACATCACGAATGTACGAATTATGAAAAGCACCTGCCCACACTGTGGATATCAAGATGCGACAATTCAACGATGGCTTCGAGAACAAAGAGAATAAATGCGGAAGCTAAAAGATTGAACCAATCTTGGAGAAGAAACCTTATTTACTGAGAGAAAGAATGCGCTTGATGTAATTTCTTAGGAGAGAGATTGTTTGTCCAAAAAAGAATTAAAATCCAAACATTCCTCAGAGGAACCCTTCATTCAGATTGTAGCAGCCGGTGAACCAGTGAAACTGGCAAATGAACCAGTCCTAGTGATAGGATTCCCTGGTCCTGGACTAGTAGGGATGATTTCAGCGTCTCGAATGATTGAAGGATTAGATATGAAATTAATTGGAGCCATTCGATCACCTCTTATTCCTCCCGTTACCCCCTTCTTTGGTGGAATTTTGCGATTGCCCATTCGCATTCATGCCAGTAATGATGGGAAACTACTAATTGTTATTTCCGAGTTTCCTCTGCCAATGGAGACAATTTTCTTTGTCGCTAGTAAGATTTTGGACTGGGCCACAGAGAAAGGTGTAAAGAAAGTCGTTTGCATTGAGGGAATTGGTATTGAAAAAAGAAAAGGTTCTCCAGAAGTCTTTGGAGCTGCAGAACCGCATCTATTAGCGGAGCTCGAAAAATATTCTGTGCCGCGGGTTCAGAAAGGGTTCGTTGCTGGGATTGCTGGTGCGATATTAAACGAATGTCTTATTCGAAAATTAGATGGATACTGTCTATTAGCCACTGCAACTGCAGAAGCTCCTGATCCTGAAGCGGCGGCAAACATGGTTTTAGCCATCAATCGATTTCTCGAAGTGGATGTAAGTATTCAATCCTTAATTCAGAATCAATCAGTTATCAAAGCCCAGTTAAATGAACTTGCTAAAGAGGCACGTCGAGAAGAGCAGGCGGCTCAAGATCACGGATACCGACCAATTCCCTTCTATGTGTAGCGTGCATCATTTACAATTGCGAGAAATTACCCTAGCATAAGGAATACTATTTGATGTGCCGCTGTGAGAAAAGAGGGGGGGAGGAAGCCGCAGGGTTAATCATCTGGAAAGTGGTCCAGCATTAACTCAAGCATTTCTTGTCTCTCGTCTTCATCAATTTCACGCTTTTTGCGTTTCTTTCCCTCTTCCTCTTCTTCTACAACGACGATGTAGTCCCGTTCAGTGTGGCGAATGGGAAATTTAACTTTGTAACCTTCTGTTTCCTTTGCGGAAGATTTGTAGCCGCAGGAGCATTTGAGTATTGTTTTGCCGGCTTTATTTTTTTCTGGACGCAGTAGGCTACCACATTTTGGGCAGAACTGAATTGTCGCTACCCCCCGAAAATTTCGTTGCGAGGGATGCCGCGAATATGAGACACTTAAACCTTTCGTATTGTGCCCTAATCCTGTTGTAAAGGTTGAAGAATCTCTCGTGTTGCATCAATAAGATGAGTGCTAGTCAACTTAACAGATTCTTTTGACTTTGCCATTTTGATTGCCCGATATAATATCTGATCTTGAAGGTTCCGAATTTTTCTTACTTGTTCTCCATTCACTCCTTCGGTGGGCTTAAAGAGCACGGAATCTAATACACCTGGAAGGACATGCCAATAATACTGGGCTGCTCCATCAGTCATTCGTTGTTCCCATCGACTCATTTCTCGACGAGTAATTGGCTGTTTTTTATATACTGTCCAAGTTTCATCTAGCCGGATGAAACCAGTTTCTTCGAATTTAACTCTTAACGCTACACGTTTGGGAATTCTTTTTCTTGATTTAGTTTTAGTGATTTCCTGAACTTCAAATATGACTCCAATATCGTCACGAGGACTAAGAAGCCAAGAGCCAGGTTCTATTTTTGCATCAGTAAAACCAAGGATTTGATAGGTAAACTGGCGTTTACGAAGATCTGTTTTTGTTTCACCCATACTTTCTCCGTCTATGAGCATTATTACACGCCCACTACGTTCATGTCTTTGTTCGACGCTAAGAATACGAAATGTGCCTTTAGGTTGTTCACCCGGGGATAGGGGCAAGTGTGTAGTGGACACGGCTTTGGTATCTCCAGCGCAACTCCAATGAATGCACCAATAAATAGATTTCTTTTGCAACTCACAGCAGAGGGTATTATTCTCGTATGATTTACGGAATTAAAATGACCTTGAACGACAATTAAAAATACAAATCTAATTTTTCTACGAGTTCAGGTTGGTCAGTAATAATAAACAATATATTGAGAATGGCATCGTTATCGGACTTTAGAATTTGAAGAAATTTGTCTGGCCAAATACCAACAATGTAGCCAGTTTCATTTTCTGTTAATTCTCCCAGAAAAGCCACAGTTAGTTTTGTATTTGTAATCAGAAGGAGGAGAAAGGGAGCAAGAAGCTTTTCATTTTTCGGCCCGGTTGTTATTTCGAGTAAGTTAATATGAACCGAATACGTGGACTGCTCTTTAATGCAAGATTGCAATTTTTTTATCCATCCAGATTGAAATTCGTAATATTGGCCAAGGGCTTGATGGAGATCAATGAAGTTGTATTCGGAACCGTTTACTAGTTTAATAGTCCATGTGGTCATGTCGAAAACCCAGTACTTTGATTTCTAAGACCTCCACGAACCCCTCAGATTAAAGCCTTTGTAACTAAAACACCAAGCGGATTTAGAATCGAGTTGTTAGTCCATGCTTCTGTCCATATTGGTGAAATTTTTCAAGTTCCGTCGGAGAGAAAGCTGTAGACAATGACGTGTCTAGAACTGTATTAACTGGACGAAACAGTTGAAGAACGAGGTGCTTCGACCCGACCCATTTGCGAATCTGATCTAATTGCTCGTAAGTATCAACAAGCGATGGGACAAGAGTTGTACGAAATTCATAACTGATTTTTGAAGCCTTGAGGAGCTTCACTGTTTCTTTAATGCGATCCAAAATCTCACCTGTTGACTGAGTTACACGAACATATTGGTTTCGGCTTGGAACAGTTTTGATATCGACAGCAATGAAATCTATCAGGTCTGATTCCAGGAGCTGACGAAGCACATCAGGTTTTGTACCATTTGTCATCAGCCCAAATTCCAGCTCATGCTGTTTTGTCCATTCAGCAAGGGTTTTCAGAGGGGTAGGTTGAAGTGTGGGTTCACCACCAGTCACGATAATTCCATCAATAAGAAATTGATTTGTTTCCAATTCGGGATAGAGAAGCTCTAAATCGATTTTATATTGCTCATTAAATTCGAGGAGAGGAGTATTGAAGCAAAACCGGCATCGTAAGTTGCAACCAACAAAAAAAATGACACTGGACACTTTTGAAGGCCAATCGGTTGTACTTAGAATGGGTTTCCCCGCGATAAATGCTTCCACGTCATCCACCAATGGTTATTATTGGAAGATATAATTGGCTTTACTTGAAGACTATTCCTGAATAAAATTCCTCGTATTTATCTGGTTAAATCAAATTTAATCTGCTTAAGAAACACTTAATCAAATTGGCTTCAAATACGCCGAAGCAACCTGGCACCGTATTAAAGAACTTCGAGATAATGCTGCCGCGCTTTTGGTTGGAATTGAAAAAATATAAAAAAATCGAACTTCTTCGATGTTCTGATTGACAAAGGACTTGTCAGAATCGAATTAGTAGCTTATTTGTTTGCAACCGATGCAGAGTTTGCAGCAGAAAAAGCAATTACGATTGCAAAAAAAGTCTACTAGACTAAGGTATTCGTTCAAATATGCGATTCGCGGGACTAGATTGCCTGCATAAAATTTTGTTTGATTTCAAGAGGTGTTAGAGGAATCGTCGAAACCTCAGCATTACCAGGCTTAGCAGGTATATGTACAAAATTAGGTCCAGTACTTAATTCAGCCAATATAGATTCGATTTCATCTTTAGAAGTTCCTCGATATACATGGCGAAGCCCGAGTCCCTGTGCGGTTTTAGCCAAATCTACGCAAGACCGGGTAACCGTTGGTTGATTTCCAGTTGATCCATGAACGCCATTATCAATAGCAAGTATTGTTAGATTCGGGGGGGCAACATGAGCAATTGTAGCAAGAGACCCTAAATTTGCCAACAGACTTCCATCTCCGTCAATCACGACAGTGCTTTTAGATGATCTCATTGTAATACCCAACCCAATCGATGAAGCAAGTCCGAGACTACCAAGCATGTAGAAATTTGAGGGTTGATGGCATAACGAATACAGTTCGCGGGAAGGATAGCCAATATTACTAACAACGATTTTTTCCTGCAGGAAAGGAAGACTCGATTTAATTATTTCATACCTAGTAAGTGATCCAGGAATTAACGGCGGTAATTCTAAAGGGGTTTTTGAGTGTTGCGAAGCGGGTTCCTGTATGCCAAGAGATGTTGGTGGAGGTTCGTGAACCCATAGAAGAGGACTCAGTAGAACTACTTGTAGTGTCTTTTTTTCATATGCTTTACGTGTCGCCGTAGTAATTTTGGATAAATCTTTTCTGGTTTCGATGACTTGAGGTTTGCAGCCGATTGCTTTCAATAGTGCAGGAAGACTTTGACCCAATTTGAGTTGGGCGGGAATAGATTCTTGGTATTTCCCTCTCCAACTGGCAATAATCATGAGAGGAAGCTGATATGTCAAAGTCAAAGAGCAAAGGGCATTGAACATATTACCTAAACCTGTGCTTTGGATCAGCATAGCAGGTCTCAAACCGACTAAACTTGCCCCTGCACAGACTCCCACACCTTCCTCTTCTTTCGTAAGCCCAATGCTATCGAAATCAGTATGAATGAGATTATATAGTGACTGGAATTTTGCACAAGGATAGGTTACAAAGAAATTAACCCCTTCTTCGGCTAGGATTTTGGTTATTTTTGCCGAGAGACTCAACCTATTCACCTTCAAATCGAATTTGATTCAATGAAAAAACCATCTGCGTGGAGCACGTGAACTTTAGCTTCAATTTCATTTATTTTTGCAGGTTCATGAATTGTCTTACTGAACGTATAAAGTTGCTCTGTTGACATACGCATCTATCAATAACAGATTTAATTAGACCTTTTATGGATATAGGCAGACCACGAATTAAAAAACTAAAAATTCAAAACCAACATTCTAAATTAAGAAGCAAAGATCCGAAAATGCAACAGGTTGTAGGAATGATTACAATCATTGATTATGGAATGGGAAATCTTGGATCGATAACAAATATGTTGAGCCGATTAGGATTTGAAGCGGAGATTACATCAAAGCTTAACGACATCCGTCAAGCTGAAAAACTCATTCTTCCAGGCGTTGGAGCATTTGACAAAGCAATGACAAACTTGGAAAATCAGGGGTTTCTCTCTGTTTTGAATGAAAAAGTAGTCGATGAACAAATCCCCTTTCTTGGTATTTGTCTCGGTATGCAGCTTTTAACCAAAAAAAGCGAAGAAGGTTATCAGGAAGGACTTGGATGGATTGATGCCGAAACTCTGCGATTTCAATTTCGTCCAGAAATGAATCTTCGTATTCCACATATGGGATGGAATACGGTATCAATTCAACAAGATTCTTGCCTGTTTCAGGAAATGTATGATGAACCCAGATTCTATTTTGTCCATTCATATTATGTCAAATGTAAATCACAAAGCGCGGTTTTAACAACCACGCATTATGGTATTGAATTCACCTCTGGAATAGTTCAAGATAATATCTATGGACTACAATTCCACCCCGAAAAAAGCCATAAATATGGGATGCGAGTTCTCAAGAATTTCGCGGAGTTATGCTGATGTTACGAGCCCGAGTCATTCCAGCATTGCTTCTCCACGATCGAGGATTAGTCAAGACTATAAAATTCCGCAATCCAACTTATGTGGGGGACCCGATAAACGCCGTTCGAATTTTCAATGACAAGGAAGTTGACGAGCTCGTATTCCTCGATATCACTGCAAGCATTGAAAACCGTCCACCACAATTTCGTCTTATTCAAGATATCGCAACCGAATGTTTCATGCCCTTCGGCTACGGAGGAGGCATTCACGACATTGAAACGGCTAGCAAAATCCTCAAAATGGGATCCGAAAAAGTGGTATTCAATTCTGCGGCCACAAACCTCAAACTCATTGAGAACGCAGCAGAAGTCTTTGGAAGCCAAAGCATTGTAATCTCAATTGATGTTATGCGTTCACGAAGTGGAAAATATCAAGCTTATTCACATTCAGGAACTTTGAATACAAAAAAACATCCAGCGGAATTTGCTCAGGAGGTTGAAACAGCGGGTGCCGGAGAGATTATTCTCAATTCTATTAATCGGGATGGCACAATGAAAGGATACGACCTCAAATTGATAGAAAATGTAACAAAGGCCATTACAATCCCAGTTATTGCCCTAGGTGGTGCAGGTACCTTACAACATTTTAAAGACGCTATTGAAATAGGTGGAGCTTCTGCTGTTGCGGCGGGAAGCATGTTTGTATTTCACGGTTCACATAAAGCTGTTTTAATCAATTATCCAACTCAGGAAGAATTAAAACAGTATCTTCAGTGAAAAAAAGGGGAAATGAATGTGACAATTGATTTACAAGTTTGCACTCGATGTGTTATGGACACGACAGATCCTGATATCCGATTTGATGAGAAGGGTATCTGCAATCATTGTATTAATTATGAGCAACGGAAAGCGCAGTTCATCCTACCCGATGAAGAAAGAAAAGTAGAACTAGCCCGAATTATTCACGAGATTCAAGAAAAGGGGAAACACAAGAAATATGATTGCGTTTTAGGCGTCTCAGGCGGGGTAGATAGCACCTTTACAGCAATAAAGGCTAAGGAACTCGGATTACGACCCCTTGCGGTACACCTCGATAATGGATGGAATTCCAAGCTAGCAGTAACTAACATTGAGAGAGTATTGAAGTATATTGATGTGGATTTGTATACTCACGTTATTGATTGGGAAGAGTTCAAAGACTTGCAGCTAGCCTACTTCAAAGCCTCTGTAGTGGATATCGAAGCGATCACTGACCATGCCATTATGGCCATAATCTACGATGCGGCAATGAAACAAGGTGTCAAATACATCCTGACTGGCAGTAATTATGTAACTGAGGGAATCATGCCGAGAAGTTGGGTATGGACTAAAAACGATCTAGTTAATCTTGAAGATATTCACCACCGATATGGTTCAAAAAAACTCAAAACCTTCCCGACACTCGGTTTTCTAAAAACGGTATACTTGAAGAAAATTAGGGGAATTCAAAGTATTCCAATATTGAACTACGTGGATTATAATCGAGAAAAAGCCAAACAAATTCTAACAAATGAATTCGCTTGGGAAGATTATGGGGGAAAGCACCATGAATCACTCTTTACAAAATTTTACCAGGCACACATTCTCCCACAAAAATTTAACATAGACAAACGTAAGGCTCACTTATCTACTTACATTATGTCAGGTCAAATTACACGTGAAGAGGCGCAAGCAGAGTTAATGAAACCTTTGTACGATGAAAAAGAGTTGAAGCGCGATAAAGAATATATAATGAAAAAATTTGGCTGGAACGACGAAGATTTTGAAGAGATAATGGCACTCCCAATTAAACGCCACGATGAGTATAAGACTGACCGGTGGCAAAGAAAACTGCTTGGATCAGGATAATGTATTCACAGAAGCCAATTTGATTAGCTCAGTCTGTTGTTGGCTAATCAGTTAGATGAAATCAAGGTCTCTAAAACTGCAATGACACGGTCAGTTGCTTTGCCATCATCCTTGTAAATTTGATTTGTTAAGAACCTAGTCCTACCATCACTATGTGCATCGAGAAATTGCTCATCATCTAATACCTTCAGGAAGGTTTCAAGAAGATCATCTTGATTGGTAACCTCTATTGCGGCACCATCACTAACCCAAGGTAACACTTCAGGAAAATTCGAGAGATTAACCACGACTACAGGTTTGTTTAGAATTAAGGCTTCGATAATGGTTGTTGAATTTACTGCGATGAATAAATCACAAGCAAAGATAGCTTCATTGGTATCAGATTTAGGTGAAAGAATTGTCGCATCGATGCCTTGCTTAGTTAACAATTCTTTGTACCAAGCCGAGGATTCGTTGGGATGGGGCTTTACCACAATTTGAAGATTCTTTATTTGACTTAATGCCTGAGAAGTCGGTATAATAAATTCAGTTCGAGATTTTTGAATGGGGAATGGCTGAGTTATTAAGAGCGCGATTCTTTTGGTTGGATTCAAATTGTAGCGTCGACAAAACTCGGATCGACTATATGTTTCCTTTGCAAATTTCAGGACATCGTATCGTGGTTGTCCAGTAACAACTAATCTTGATTTGGGATATTTACTGTATTTGGTAAGTATTTGTTCATGGTATTTGCCATAGAGTGCTATCTTGGTTGGCAACGGTGAATAGGGAAAGAAAGGGTTCCCATCTTGTGAGATCTCCTCCTGATCATAAAAGTAGGCTGGACTGAATTTGTAGATAATTCCGTGTTGAATCGCAAAGGTTGGTATCTGTTCATCAGTGGCAGCATACAGAAGAGATCTACCAAATAGCAGATATTCATCAACAAGCAATATGGTGTCTGGTGATTCTCTTTTCAATGCTCGTTGACAGAGATCAAGATAAAGCGCAGCGAGGGGAAGGAAGGTTTGAAAGTAGTATTCGAAATAATTCGGTAATGCTTTTACAAGATCGATATTGCTGAATGAAAGTAATTTGTTTTGAGTTGTTTTAGTTTTTAGTTTCCGTAACATTTTACCAAAGTAGCGTTTTGCTCGAATAATCTCTAACAAAGAGCCAATTGAGGCATATGATTCTAATGGGGAAAAATTACCCACACTCCCACTACGCCTCATATTTAGTGCTATTCGGAGATTACGAAGTAGAGTGAAACCAAAGGGATAGCAAGACGCAACTCGAATGTCGGGATAATTCTTAAAGATCTTTTGAAAAATCGGGCGAAAAATCGAATGCCCAAATTCGAATCGTTTCGAAACAGGATTTTTCAATACCCGCATGGAAGGAAAATCTGTGGTAGCAAAGATAGTATTTTTTGCTTCCTTCTCAGACTGAGGAACTATCAAACAAATAATCTTGGAAACAAGGGCAACAAATAGAAAATAGGCAACAAGCAAATATGAAAAGCGCCCAATGAACCTTTGGCTGGAATAGGATCGGTAAAGTCTTTGGTTTGTTTCTTTCACTTTCTGAATATCATAGTACATCCGATTACGAAGAGTCCCCCAAAATGCAAATTCCTTGTATTTTGTCAAGTTAATAAAACGCGTATTATTATAAAGTGGAGTGGTTCGAATTTTTAAAATCCAATTTAGCAGTTTATTCATATCAATACCGAGCCCATCTTGAATATTACACAGCTACGCATTCATTTTCTAAATTAGCGCTCCACTAGCATTTGAAATTACTTTATTGTTAATCCAGACTTCCTCAGAATATCAATAATTCCGTATGAATTCAATTCATTTTGTTCAATAACAGATACCCTGGCAGCCAGGTATTGGTGATACCTGTCAACTACAGGTTTTCTGACATTGAGTTCACAAAATCTAACCACTAATGCCTTTAATAACCTATTTTGATTGTTGTCATAGTTCCTAAAAATCAATTAAAGCCCATTTTGTTTGAGCCTATTTTGATGATTTTGGTCAATGTCGTAAATCGAAAGGCTTCATTTCTCATTAATATCATTAGTCGGATTCCGAAAAAAATCTTCCAATCAATCGAACTATCAGTCAATGTATTAAGGAGAGAAATTTTATAAAATTCGAGTCTATCCATTTGTATATTTCTCCTCATTTGAACTCCTTGTGCTAAATTGAATCACCGAGAAATCAAGCAGCATTTTGGAAGAAAAGGAGCTTGGGGAGTGAGAAGAAAGGACCTCCTTCCTCCAGTTTAAATGCCTAAATAGGAGTATCCTAATTACTGTAATCAATGATGGGAGGCATATTCCTTGAGTAAATCAAAGAAAAAGGCGAAAGAAACCAAGCCCGCCATCCTCGTTACTGGCGGATCTGGCTCAATCGGCTCAGCCCTGACAGAACACCTCGTCAATACAATGGGTGATGAATACACCATCCGTGTCTTCGACAATAATGAGTATGGGATATGGTATCTTCGAGAACGACTCAAGAATCCGAATCTCCGATTTCTCGTGGGCGATGTACGTGACTATCCTCGACTAAAAGAGGCAATGTTTGGTGTTAAGCATGTTTTTCACTGTGCAGCCTTGAAGCATGTTGCTCTCTGCGAGTATAATCCCTTTGACGCAGTAGAAACAAATGTTATTGGCACTCAGAATGCAATCCGCGCAGCCTTTGATACACCAACTCTAGAGAAATTCCTTTACATCAGCACGGATAAAGCAGTGAATCCAACGAGTATGATGGGAGCCAGCAAACTCATCGGTGAACGCCTTATCCTTGCTGCTAATTACATCAAAGGCGATAGACCTCTTATGTTGAGTTCCGCACGCTTTCCGAATGTGATGGAAACAGCAGGAAATGTCTTTGAAGCATGGGAATTCCAGTATCGTACTATGGGAAAACTCATAGTGCGTGACTCGAAGATGACGCGCTACTTTATCCATATTGATAGGGCAGTAGAGTTCCTCATCGAATCCTTTGAGAAAATGAGTGGTGGTGAAATCTTTTTCCCCGCGCTCTCAAAGAAAGATCGCAAACTCATCATCGATGTGGCACGGGAGTGGATAAAGGATAAGCAGTATGATGATGTAGAGATTGTCTATGGAACACCTGAGTTCGGGGAGAAGAAAGACGAAGAACTTCACACCTCCACGGAAACGCCTTATGTCAATAAAGTCTCCTCAACACTTTACGCAATTCGCCCACCCACCTATGACTTCTCACAATGGAAAGTAAGAAATGATCGAACTGAATGAAAAGGGCAGAACTAAAACCACCTCTGCCAGAATTTTTAAACCTCTTTAGAGCCGTTCACCAGTTCAGTCCTCTTTGATTCTTTTGAAACCTACGGATTATTGCAAAGTGTCTATTAAATATCAAATTACTCTTTTCAAACAAGTAATCTTTCCGATGACTTAGGGATGTACATAGGGAACATAAAGAAAACACATGTTAAAAGGACGGAGTATATTAGGTTGAGTTAAATAACGGGGATAGCTGTTATGAATATATTAGGTACCATATGTGCACGAGGTGGCTCCAAAGGTGTTCCAAGTAAGAATATTAGGAATATTGGAGGAAAACCACTCATCTACTATACAATTTCTGTGATGAAGAAATGGAACAAAGCATCCAGGATTATTACTTCCACCGACTCACCAGAAATAGCTAGAATCGCAAATGAATATGGAGCAGAAACTCCATTCTTGCGACCGAAGGAATTAGCCACCGATACTACACCAAAAATCCCTGTCATCCAACATGCGTTAAAATTCTGTGAGGAGCATTACAAAACAAAATATGATATGGTCGTTGATCTCGATCCCACTGCACCTTTACGAACCCTGAGTGATTTAGATAAAGCTTTAGAAAAATTCATTCAAACTAAACCACAGGTTCTTTATAGTGTTACCGTGGCAAAGAAAAATCCGTATTTTAATATGGTTGAACTTGATGAAAATGAAAATGCTTGTTTGTCTAAAAGGCTTGGTTCAGAAGTCTTTCGTAGGCAAGACGCACCAGTAGTATATGAGATAAATGGCTCAATCTATATTTATGACCGGGATTTTCTTATAGATGCAAAAAGCTTGCACTGTGAACGAGCAAAGATCTATGTGATGGATGAGATAGCGTCAATAGATATTGATAGAGAAATTGATTTTAAATTCATAGAATTCTTAATTGAATCAGGCCATTTTCATTTTGATTAAAATTATATGGTTGGTAAAATTGAGTTACAAAATAAAAATAGGGCCAAAATATATCGGTGAGGGAGAACCGACCTACATCATTGCGGAAGCGGGAGTTAATCATAATGGTAATCTTGGAATAGCAAAAATGCTTGTTGATTCTGCCAAAGAGTCAGGCGCAGATGCTGTTAAATTTCAAACGTTCAAAGCTGAAGATTTAGTTACTAAGCGAGCCGAGATGGCAGATTATCAGAAGCAAGAATACGAAGAGATTACTAGCCAATTTGAGATGATCAAGAGCTTGGAGCTTGATTTTAACGCTTTTGTTGAGCTAAAAGAATATTGCGATAAAAAGGGCATTAAATTTCTTTCAACCCCGCATTCACCAAGTGCAGTAGCCTTTTTGGACCCCTTACTTCCAGTTTTTAAGATCGCATCAGGTGATCTAACAAATCTGCCTTTTCTTGAGCTTGTGGCTTCATACAAAAAACCAATGATAATATCAACTGGAATGGCAACCCTGGAAGAAGTTGGAGAGGCAATGGATACAATTAGGCAAAAAGGAAACCAGAAGATAGTCTTGTTACATTGCGTAACAAACTATCCAGCATCGTTAGAAACGATAAATCTTCGTGCAATGGTAACATTAAGAAACACCTATGGAGTTCCAGTTGGATTTTCAGATCATACAGTTGGTGTTACGGGTTCAATTGCAGCAGTTTCATTAGGTGCTTGTGTAATAGAGAAACATTTCACTCTCGACAGGCAAATGCCAGGACCGGATCATAAAGCATCAATGGAGCCAAAGGAATTATCAGAATTTGTACAAATTGTAAGAAGTGTAGAAAATGCATTGGGAGATGGAATTAAGAATCCAACCGAATCTGAAATGAGAATACGAGAGGTTGTTAGGAAAAGTTTGGTTGCTAAAAGAGATATCCAACGAGGTACGACCCTTACTGAAGAAATGATTGCTATTAAAAGGCCAGGATCTGGGATCGCGCCAAAACATCTGAGAGAGATAATCGGGAAAAAAACAAAAGTTGCAATAGAACGCGAACAAGTTCTAAAATGGAATATGCTTGAATGATTGACGGGGTGTTTCATAAAATCGATTAACGTGGATTCATAATATCTAGTTTCATTTGAAGTGCGATTGAAGTATTGCGTTTTTGAAGTTTTTACTAGAACTATATTCGAAACTAAGCATATTTCCTGAGGAAAGAAGTAATAAACGAGAATCCGCTAGTCTTTGGAGTGCAGGCAGATGACACGAAAAATCGGTGTAATCACTGGTACAAGAGCTGAGTATGGTTATTTGAGACCCCTAATGCTATCAATTGATAATCATCCAGATCTAATTCTTCGAGTTTATGTTACAGGTATGCACCTATTGAAAGATCAAGGGGATTCAATAAAAGAGATACAAAATGATGGTTTTGAGATATCAGCTATTGTTGATATGGGCGCAAAAGCTATGACTAACACTCATGACTTAGCTGTTTCGATTGGCAAAGGCGTGTTGGGTTTTTCAGATTTATTTCATCAGGACAAACCGGATATTGTTGTGGTCCTAGGTGATAGGAATGAACCTTTTGCAGCGGCTACAGCTGCAACGACAATGAATATTCCCATCGCCCATCTTGCGGGGGGTGACGTGGGTTTTGGAGATATTGATCATGTGTTAAGACATGCGATTACCAAGCTAGCTCATCTTCATTTTGTTCAGACTGAATTAAGTAAGGAAAGAGTTCTGAAACTCGGAGAAGAGGAATGGAGAGTTATGAATGTTGGTGCTCTTGCACTTGATACGATACTTAATTCAAAACTATTGTCGAGGAAGGAACTCGCCAAGAAATTTGATATGACTCAAAATTCATACATCCTAGTCGTGCATCATCCTACTACAACAGAATGGCAAGAAATGAGCGCACAGATGCGACTAGTTTTGGAGTCAGTTGATTTAGTTGCAAGAGACCATGATTTAGATATTGTTGTAATATATCCGAATGACTATCCGGGGGGCTTGGAAATGATCAAAATCATTTCCAAGTTTGTGAAAAATAGGGAAAAGGTCCATGTATTCAAAAATTTAGCACATCTTGACTTCATCTCTATGATGAGTTTGTCCTCAGTATTTGTGGGTAACTCGAGCAGCGGAATTATCGAGGCTCCATCTTTAGGGGTGCCCTTTGTCAGTATAGGAACAAGGCAAAAGAATCGAGAAAGAGCCAACAACACAATCGATGTGGGTTATAGTAAAGGCGAAATAACTGCAGCCATTGAAAAAACCATATCAGATAGCGTGTTTCGGACCCAGGTTGAAAAAAGAATTACACCATACGGTAATGGAACTGCTAGTACAAAAATCGTCGAAGCCTTAAACACAATTCAATTAGGTAAGAGGCTTTTGCAAAAGAAATTAACATATTAAAAAGATGCAGGTGTATTTTCGATGAAAAAACGATTCAAAGACTGGAAATATCCCGAATTCGATGAGAAAGGTCTCACGAAGTGGAATTGGATGTGTCAACACCATGAAAACCTTGAACTTGGAAAAAATTCTGATATAGGTGCTTTCACATACATCAATGCCAAATATACAGTAATAATTGGGGAAGGAGTTCAAGTAGGCTCACATTGCGCCATATATTCTCATTCAACCATCGACGACAAGAAAGGCAAAGTCGTAATTGAACGAAATGTAAAAATCGGAACTCATTCAGTGATTATGCCTGGGGTAACGATAGGAGAAAATACAGTTGTTGGCGCATTTAGTTATGTAAAGAAGAGTCTACCAAGGAATGTTATTGCATATGGCATTCCTGCCAAAGTTATGAGACATTTTACTGAAACGGAGACCGGAAAGGGGTGAATTTGCATTGGATATTCCACTTTTCAAGATACATTGGAATGAGGATGATCTCAAGCTAATAGAGAAAGTGATTCGATCAGGAAAACATTGGTGTATCGGTGAAGAGATTGAAGAACTTGAAGTGAAAATCGCTGATTATTTGGGTTTGAAATATTGTATTCTCCTTAATTCAGGAGGTTCAGCATTACAAGCACTGATGGAATCATATGGTTTCTCAAAGGGCGATGAAATTATTGTTCCCTCTTTTACATTCATTGCAACCGCTTATGCCCCTCTTTATGTGGGAGCAGAGCCAGTTTTCGCAGATGTTGAGGAACAAACATTTGGTCTAGATGCGGAGGATGTAAAACAAAAAATAACTTCAAAGACTAAAGCAATTATGCCAATTCATTATGGTGGAATGCCCTGCCAAATTGATTCACTCCATGAATTGGCATTAGAACATAACCTAATCCTAATCGAGGATGCTGCTGAAGCATTTGGAGCCAAGTTCAAGAACAGATATATGGGAACTTTTGGCGATTCAGCAATTTTCAGTTTTTGTCAAAATAAAGTCTTTACTACTAGTGAAGGAGGGGCTGTAGTCACTGACGATAATGAATTAATGGAAAAAACTAGGCTATTCAGATCCTATGGACGAATAACAGAGGGGGATTATTTTTCGAGTAGTGGAGAGATAGATTATGTCAATGTAGGTTACAATCTTCGTATGTCAACAATTCTTGCAGCTCTTGGTATTTCTCAATTAAAAAGGGTAGATGACTTAATTGGGATGCGACGAAGAAATGCAAACTATTTGAATAAACGTTTGAGTGATATTGACGAAATAGTCCCTCTAACTCCTCCAAGTGACGAATTCTTTTGCGTTTACCAAATGTATCCGATTAGAGTCAAAGATGGCAAGAAGAACCGAAACGAACTAATGCAACATTTAACGAATAAAGGAATAACTACAAAAGTGTATTTCGATCCAGTACACAAGTACTCAGTATTTCAAAAACTTGGTTTTGGAGCAATTAAATTACCCAAAACTGAGCTTCTTTCATCAGAAGTCCTGACACTACCAATATTCCCGCTTATGACTGAAGAAGAACTCGACTATATTTCAAAAGCTATCATCGATTTCTTCAAGGCAAATTAAAATTAGTTTCTACAACACAAACCTTTACAAAAAGATTGATAGGCGAGGTCTTTCAAGGTGGAGAATCAAATCTTGAGCACTTTTTTATTCCCCTCAAGCACCTAGCCGGTGAAAGCAAATGGCTGATGAACCGAAAGATCCTGAATTAGCGGCAATATATGCACGAACTACATCCATCGGTTGGATACGAATAATCCTCGTTCGTTCGGTTCAGATTGTCTACATATTTTTTATGGCCCGCTGGTTATTACCAGCTGAATATGGCTACGTTCAAATCTTTGCATTGGGAATTTCATTTATTGGATCAATTTTAGCCCCGTGGATTGGGTGGACCTTACAACAGAGAGCATTATCTGAAAAGGATCACCAAGAAGCCGAAAAAATCATCCACAGAATAACCCTCTATGGCATACTAATTACAATCCTGTTTGCCCCAACAACAGCAGTTCTTTATTTGCTTACCGTTTCGATCCCAATTTGGTCTAATGATGCAATAATTTTCATCCTTACTGTGGTGGTTTTCAGTCTTTTCCCACTTTTCCAATACATCTATCAGTCTTATCTAAAAATTGAATTGAGCCTAGTTTATGTTGCGATTCAAACCATTTTGAATTTTATATTTCCACTTGTATTCTTTTTCTTCACCTCTAACATAACTTCAATTTTTATTGGATGGCTTCTAGCAGATTTACTCGTTTTGTTAGTTATGATTCC
The DNA here is from genome assembly GCA_964347045.1 of uncultured archaeon. Classification (GTDB taxonomy): domain Archaea; phylum Asgardarchaeota; class Hermodarchaeia; order Hermodarchaeales; family Hermodarchaeaceae; genus Hermodarchaeum. The sequence continues at coordinate 46,676 of CAYFXC010000011.1, read as the reverse complement.
TAGAAGCGACCTTAAATGGTCACGTTCATTTTTCAAGCTAACGTGGCCTTCAAAAGCTTTGATCATTTTTACAATTCCTGTATTTTTCAACTTTCTTTTTCGATCGTTGCGATCATTTATTGATCGATATATAATACTACTTTTTTTTACACTAACTGACCTAGCGAATTATCACCTAGTAACAAGAATTACTGGGATTGCTCAAGAGGCAATTTTGACACTTTTGATTCCCTTTTTTCCAATCATGACTATGGTTTTTCAACAACGCTCCTCAAGAGCAGGTGTTGCCCTTGGAGTAACTACAAAAATGCTCTCTATAGCCATTTTCTTCGTTGCACCGATTTTAGCCTTTGCCGGTCTTCCCCTGATTGGTCTAATACTGGGGGAACAATATCTCCTAGCAGATAACCAACTACTCCTCTCAATAGCTTCTGTAACCATGGTACTTTTCGCGTTTACAGCATTAATGGGAAATATTCGGGGGGCGAAAGGAGAAACATACAAGATGTTAGCGTTTCAAATTAGTTACGTAATCGGATTTTCGATTTTTCTTATCGTGTTCTTTTTATTGGGTTGGGTTCAAGCTCTCGAGGTTTTTGGAGTTGCCCTTTCGATGATGTTGGGTTATTTCTTCGCGTTTTGTCTAATTACTTGGCAAACTCCTGAGATGAAACTTCTCGGAAAGAAGGCAGTAATTCAATTGGTAAGTCTAGGAGTTGTACAGACAATTATAGTTTTCTTGTTAGCTTTGTGGTTTGCACCACTTGACATTGTTGATACACTCGTAATAACAGGAATTTCATTTCTCACCTTACTTTTGTTTTCGGCATTATTCTCTACTTTTACACAAGATGAAATGGCCATTGTCTCACGGATTTCGAAGGGACGGTTAGATCCATTGATTACTATTTACAAGAAGATTGGAATCTGGGAACCAAAAAAGGAGCAGCCTCCTTCTGAATGACTCAGTATTTTTCCCAAGAAAAATCTTGCATATTAGCGCTTAATGAAAAAGACTTTATTAGCCGACTATTTGAAATCCCCCAGATTAACCGATTTGGGTTCTGAATATGCTTTGAGGCTATTAACAGCATGATTTAACTTATTAGATGGCTAGGCTTTTGTGGAAAGAATACAAAGTCACTATGAGGAAATTAAACAGTGTCCATCGATTCTGATGCGAATGCTCTATTCAACATTGGACGTGAGTACTATACAAAGAAAGCATACAAGGAAGCTTTGAAAGCTTGGAAGGCAGCTCAAGAACAATACCAAAAAGAGGGAAAAAAGCGCGAAACAGGCATTGTCAGTGTAGAAATTGGAAAAGCATTGATGGCGTTGGGACAGAAAAAAGAAGCCCTCGTAAGTTGCACGCAGGCTGTTCGCATTCTGCGTGAAGTAAATGACCCTCTGGCGCTCCGTGCCGCGCTATTGACTATGGGGCAAGTCATGGAGGATTTAGGTTATCTCGAGGAAGCTAACCGTTCTTTTATCCAAGCTCTCGATATTCCTAATGGCGGTGAAGACACTAGAACGCAAATCTTAATGTTAAATAGAATTGGAAATAGTCTAGCACGAGCCGGTAATTATCGTCAAAGCCTACCCCGATTTGAGGAAGCAGTGAAATTATCAGAGAGCATTGACGATCTCGAAATTCGGGGAGAAACCCTTGCTAGATATGCCCAAATTTTGCAACATCTTGATGACCATGACAAGGCTGAAGAAATTCTCACTCGTCTTATTCGCATTTGGGAAACGGCCCAACAACCTAATTCTAGCGCGTACGCGTACCTTGGGTTAGTCAGAACCTACATGGCCAAGGGATATCTGGATAAGGCTTTTGCAACAATTCAGCAAGCACAATCGGTGTTCAAGAACTTATCTGATCAAACCGGATTGGCACTCTGTGAATATCACCTGGCACATCTGATTCTTGAAAGAGGGCAACCTGAAGAAGCGTTGACCCATGGCGAAGTTGCATTGAAATACTTCGAAAAACAAAAAAATTATCTTGCTTATGCAGAAACGGCTGTAGTTGTGGCTCAGATTTTAGAGCGTTTGGTTCAAGATGTGAGAGCCCTTCGGCTTTTTGACAAGGCGATTGAAATCTTTGCTCATTTGAATGAAAAGGCCCGAGACTTACATACCCATGTTTTGAAAGGGAAATCATTTTTGCGCATCGGAAAACAAAAACAAGCAGAACAAGAATTTACTCAAGCTATCCGATACTATCAAGAACAAGCTCGTCTTGAGCAAGAGGCCCAAATCTATATTGAAGTGGGAGAACTAGTATTTGAGCTTGCCCAAATTAGTGAGGCACTAGAACAAAGCAAATTGGCACTAAATCTGCTTCGAAAGTTAAACGAAGAAAATCTCGAAATTCGAGGCTTCCGACTTCTATTAAATTCAATAAAGAAAACTCAGAAAGTTGAGGAGGAGCTTCCCTTTTTGCAAGAAGAGCTCAAAAGAGCAGAGACTCAAGGTAAGTCTCTGCTTGCTTCAACGCTTAGAGTAAGTCTCGCGCAATTATTACTTGAAACAGAAGCACCCGAACAGACACGAGGTGTTTTAGAAAAAGCCATCCATGATGAGCAATTACCAACCAGACTTCGGGCTGAGGCAGCCATAAGTCTTGGTTTGGTTTTAATGAAAATTGACCAGTTTTCTGAGGCCGCACAACATTTTAGTCAAGCCATTAAGGATTTTGGAGAAGAACCATGGTTTGAGAGGAATGAAGCCTATTTACAAATGGCTGAATCGTATAGGCAGCTCGGAAAACCAAACCTGCAAAAAGAGGCTCTTTTAGGAGCACTTGAAGCTTTAGGTCCACAAAAGGATGCGAAAATCGAAGCCAAGCTATTCTATAAACTTGCTCCATTAATTGAAGCTGAAGATACAGCAAAGGCGTTGGAGTACTACGAAAAAGCTGCAGCAATTTTCAGTGAGAGTGAATATCCACAAGAATACTTTCAAACGCTTCTCAAACAGGCTAGTTTACGGGCGGATTCCTCAGATTTCGACTCGGTCAGCCAAACAATTGCCAAAGCAGTGACTTTCGGTAAGGAATTGGATATCCCCATGGATTTCACGCCTGAGAATATCCCACTTTCTTGGAAGAATGTGGAAATTGCGTTAGTCGAAGCAATTCACCTTGGAGCTCAAAAATACGTTAAGCAAAACGAGCGGGGTATTGTTGACAAGATTATTGACTGGTCTACTCCTAGGAAAGTTGCCCGATTACACCCTTTCTTGACTAATAATCTTGGTTTTGAACGGTGTAATGAACTTTCCAAGTTATTGCAGGAAGAAAATGCACTCCTTAAACGCGCGAGTGATTTAAAACGCCAGTTAGGTGAACTCTCACCAAAAGGGAGACCCAAGGAAGAATATAACGCTCGCCGAAATGCGCTTCGTGCAGAGTTAAATGAAATCTTGGAAAAAATTAATGTTAACAGAAACGTCATTGCTGCAGCTTGTCCTGACCCAGGAAGAGGTATGATCCCTCAGGATTACAAAATGCTACAGAAATTATCAGCACTTATGCCCCACGATCGTCGATGGATTTTAATTAACTATGATGTTCTTCCAGTGAAACAACGTATTATAGTCTCGACGCTGGATCACGTTGGTCGTCATAATATTCATACTTTACCTATTTCATCGGATTTACCATCTGTTGTACAATCGTTTCAGGGGATTAGAAGCTCAAAGGATCTCCCTTCGATGGCAGACCTTAAGGATGTGGCTTCTTTCCTGTATCGAAGTTTAGTTCCAAGTCGGCTTGAAAGAGAGCTTGAAAGCCAGTCGTATGGTTTTCTTCAGTTTATCACTGATGGGTTTCTCAATAATGTTCCTTTTGAGTTGATTTTTGATGGAAAGGAATACTGGGGTCTGAAATATCCCATGGCCTGGGTGCCTGATTTTCAATTCTTTGAGAGTACTTTAAAAACTAAGGCTCTCGCTCAAACGGGTCCCACTTCGGTAATTCTTGGTGTCAATGTCAATCCAGAAGACAAGGTTTCACGAAAAGAAATAGCAGAAGAAATTACAAAGGCTTTTCTTGCCTCGGTTCCAACTCGCCAAGGAGTGTCAGAACCAATCGTACTCTTTGGACGTGATTTCAATCGTAGTCTTCTTACGACAAACATGGATCAACCTCGTTCTCTTCTCTTTCTTTCTACTCCGACATCAATTCATCACCGCAAAGGTGAAATTCCACTTCAGCGGCCCGACAGCCTTCGGATCATTGAGATTGGTGTGACAACATATTTCAAAGGAGCACCAGTATTAATTTTGGATGACTGTACAAGAATCGAGCCCACTGCAGACGGCTTCGAACAATCGGGATTTCTCCGTCATTTGGTCACTGCAGGATCCCCGTCTATCGTGTTCACACGATGGCGCCCAGAAGAGCAGCTTCAACCGACCTTTTCTCAAGCGATTATTAAGCAAATATTTGAAGGAGATCCGATTGCAGTCGCGTTAATGCACACCCGTCGAAAATTAGCGAGTCGAGGACCGTCCCCACATAGTTGGTTAAGTTATAGTCTTTGCGGGAATCCCTTTCCAAGCCTTTCCTAAATTTCTGTTCTCATCAGATTAAGAACGCGTCGAGCAAAATAAGTATGCAATCATAAGTAGCATGGGCGGCAATCGGTCCTGCAAGTCGTCGACCGCGCCATTGGAAGAGTAATCCAAGTATAATTCCACCAATAGTGTGGAAAATACCAATCAATGGATTGAGATGTGCAAGTCCAAAGATTATCGATGCAACAAGTAATCCTCCAATGCGCCCGTAGTGAGCTTCTAAGGAATTTTGGATGAAGCCACGAAAAAGAAATTCCTCAGCGGGAGCAATTACAAAGATTACTGATAAAAAAAGCATTCCGACCCAAAAAAGCTCAACAGGTGTGGGAGGAGCAGATGGAGGACCGACTCCAGGAGCAAGAAGTTCGTAGAGATCAAGGAGGATTATTAATGGAACCATTACCGCACCGATAGCTATACCTAACACTAAATCTTTAGCTAGCGTTGGGATTCCATCGGTGGCGACTCCAAGTTTTTCACCCTTTATTTTAAGACTTTTTACAAATGCCCCTGGAATAATTACAAATACGACCTCACTAAGGGCTAGCAAGAAAAGAAAGGCGGGATCAAACATTATGATGCCAATGTCTAATAGGGGAATCCCCCAGAAGAAAAGGTAATAGAATATGATAGCGAAGGTTAACAGGAAAAAAACACCGTAGGTAATGATAGTTATTATGTAGGTAGCTTTTGACGTCCACGGCCAGGGAGGAGTTTGGCTTTCGGTGATGGACCAGGTGATTTCAGCCCCGCATGTTTCACAGTACCTTGTTGGAGATTTGATAGGCGTTGCACAGTATGGACAAAATCGTGTGGGATATCGCTTTTCAGTCATTGGTTTTCTCCTCATTTTGATCCAGCTGCATAAACTTGAAGCAGTTTGGACAAGTGAATTCGATTTGCAATGACAGCGCTTCTTGTTGAAAAGATTCAGCAATATTTGTTAAACGTTTGTTTCGGCAAGAGCCCCAGCGATGCATGGAAGCCTGACAATGTGGGCATTCAATGTGGGCCACCCATTTGATTTGATTTCCACAAATAATGCACCAGCGCTGGAGAGGTGAGATTGCAAAGGCTGCAGCGATGGATAAGACACCAGGTGGAAGTGAAACAACACCCAATGCCATGAGCCCGATTCGAAAAATGGTAATACCTTTTTGCAGATACAAGAACAGAGCAAAAAGTCCCAATGCAAAGATTGTCAAAAAATGAAGTGCAGCTATTAGTTGTGGAGTTCCAAGGTATATTGGAGCAGAAAAGAATAGAAAGGCGACTGCAAATATCCCTGAAATCACGATTTGGGCACCGATAAGCCAAAAGACAAGTTTAGGAACATATGCGGGCTCAGTTTGAGGAACTGGTGGTTTTTCATCTCGACGCAATAGGTCTAAATTAAATTCACATGACGGACAATAGGCCGGGGATTCTCTGGGAGATATGGGCAAGGATTCGCCACATAAAGGACAAGCTGTAATTGTTCGTTCCTGTTTCCCATCTTCAGGTTGAACGGTATTCCCCATAACCCCACTTCTTGCCGCGACCTTTGGAAAAGGCTTTCCGTTATCAATCACCTAAGTTTCATCAACACTAGTCAAAATCCAACAGCTTAAAGGGTTCAGTAGTTCAAGCTTGAGTAGGGTGAATTATGGATATGGTAGTTGTTGATCGAAAAACTCTCCTAACCTTAATTTCTCAACAACAACTTGTTACAAACATGGTTGATCAATCAATTCAAGTTTCACCTAATGGTGTAGAATTAACCTTACATAAGATTTTCACTTTCAAAGGACCTGGAATCGTTGATTTCTCAAATAAGGAGCGAATTATTCCTAAATATGAAGAACTGCCCCTGCAAAAAGGGCAATATAATCTTGAACTCGGAACGTATTTGGTCACATATAATGAAATAGTTCACATCCCACGAGATATAATAGCCATCGGACGTCCACGCTCATCCTTACTCCGGTCTGGAGTAACCATTGAATCCGCGGTTTGGGATGCAGGATATAAGGGTCGCTCCCGCGGACTACTTACCGTTTACAATCCGCATGGTTTCATCTTGAAACCGAATGCACGATTACTTCATCTAGTCTTCTTCAAAATACTCCAAGAAACTCAATCTTATTCGGGTACTTATCAGGGAGAGAGATAGTTATTGTTAAGAAAGGCTAACGTGTTAGTTACTGGTCTTCCAGGATGCGGAAAAAGCTCACTTGTCAACCGTCTTGTTGAGAACGCTCGACAAAGGGGAATCAAAGTGGGTGGAATAAGTACACCTGAATTTCGATTAAAGACTGGTAAACGAGGAGGATTTCTCATTCAAAACATTGCGACAGGTGAAGAACAGATCATGGCATCAACAGAACTATCTAGTCCTGTTTCTGTTGGTCGTTATGGTGTAAACCTTGAAGCTATACGAGATCTTGGAGTAACAGCAATTGATTCAGCAATAATAGAAGCGGATTTTGTTATCATCGATGAGATAGGGAAAATGGAAGTAGCCGTCCCCGAGTTTCTCTCCAGTGTAACTGAAGCACTAAACTCATCGAAAGCAGTCCTAGGTACACTCGGGATACGACTTAAAACTCCTTTGGTGACAGATATTAAAAATCGAGAAGATGTCACCATTATGGTTCTGACACCCGAAAACCGGAGCCAAATCTATCGAGACACTCGCCAAATGTTTGGCTTTTAAAGAATGGGAGAGACCAAAGCTAGCGAGCTTTGGTCGGATGATAGACAACATAGAATGATGTCAAAAGCACCGTAACACTAAGACATAATACGGCTATTGCATTAAAGAGTAAATTCATTGTAATTTCAGTTACTGGAAATGTGAAGTAAATCTGCAAATAGATAGCCGTATTTGGTATAATCAGCAATACTAGAAGGAAGCTCATGAATAATGGGAACCGCCGCCTTCGAAAGTGAGGTTGCCGCTTTTGGGTTTCAACGTAGATTATCATGAGACTGCAAGCTAAGACAAACCCAAGTGCACTGAGAAGGAGGGGCATCAATGTGAATAAGTCCACATCCCTGAGAAAGGGAACAAGGACCCACGCCATTTGATAACCACCAAATGCAAGACCAAAAATCGCTGTAAACTTAAGGAGAAGCGGACCAACTGTGTCAGAATTAACTCCGTGATCGCCTTTAACAACTTCGCGTTTGACAAGGAGAGACTCGATAATTATGATTATACCCAGAACGAGAAAAACAAACGCCCTAAGCCAGATTCCAGTGTAAGGGTTAATAGAGGTGAATTCGGGGAAGAACGTGAAGTATATTCCGAAAATTAGCGAGAGGATTCCAATGGCAAATAGGAAAGTCCACCCAACATAGTGTGGTCCGGGTTTGTAAACATCATCAAAGATGAGTATTCCTGAAGCAATAATAATAGATGCAAAGATTGCATAAATCATATATTCAGGTGGTTGGAGCCAGTTTGTGAAGTATCGATAAAGACGATACCCAGCAAAGGCATAAAGAATGAGTGCCGTAATTTGAAGAAGCCGAGAGATGAGATTAGTACGCTTTGCCAATGTTTTACACCACACGGTGTGAAGATTTGTAAGCGAGCCTTATTGAATAGGTGTAAAGAGACCTTACCCTTCAATTACTTTATTTATCTCATATTATAATCTTAGTGGCGTGCTTATCATTATTCGATTTTTGGAAGCCAATCCGCAAGAATTTGAAACTCAAAGACAACACAAGGGGCCTCAATCCCAAAATTCTGTAGAACCGAAGGATGAATTTCCCCCAATATCCCTAGATGCTGACCATTGATGAGGAGATTGGCAACCCGACCCTTGATAAACGAAGGGTTGGATGCGTTCGTGACTTTCCCTGTTAACCCCAAATTACCCAACAGGGTGAATAGTTCAGCTTTCAATGTAGTAATGTCTACCCGTGAATTCACAATTCCTGCTGCGAGGTGGGGAACCGTATTGGTTAAAGTTTCAGCTCTAAGATCAAGTGTGACCACTGTTCCCAATTCAAAAACCCGATGTGGAAGCTCCTGAGCAGTATTTTCACTTAAGAAAGCTAGCAATCCAGGAACCAGGCTGTTCCGCGCCACATGATATTCCATTGATTTTGGATTCGAAAGTTCAACCACGCCTTTTTGTGGCCTATTCATTTGATCAAATAGAACGCGAGTATTTGTTAAAACGTAGTTCGTCACCTCTTGATAGCCAAGCCCAACCATTAGATCACGCATTGTTCGCTGCATCGTTGTCATTGGTAGTTCTTGACCAACAGTCATCGTTTGAGGCAGTTCTGGTTCAATTCTGTCATACCCATAACCAATTGCAACATCTTCAATGATGTCAACATCATGTAGAATATCAACACGATAAGCAGGGATTCCCACGTGTACAGTTTTTTGATCTGCATTCGCAGCCATTCGCATCCGTTTGAGCGCCCGGACAACAGCACGCCCGCCGAAGTTGTATCCTATAGTTTTGTTGATATGATTCAAAGAAACATCTCGGTTTGTTAGTGAAAGATCAGGCAGCCGTTCACTGTGACTCGAATATACTACCTCGACTTCTTCAAGCGAGCCTCCTCTTTCAGCCAAAGCCGTAATTATGATATTAAGGGATTGTAGAGTCGTTTGTTTGTGTGTGCCTGTAACTTCGACAAAAACATCTTTCGTGGTGACTAATAGGCGACCCAAGTCATTACTATTAATTACAGGAGGTAAGCTTAGGACCTTTTCTTTAGCATCAACTAGAATGGGATAGCGTGGAAATGATTTGATGATACCACCAAACTCTTGTCCCTTTGGATGATTTCGAAGTATTTGTTTGGCTGTGAGTTCTGTATGGTATTCAAGTGGAACGAACTTGATTGAATCTGGTGTCGCAGTTCGATAATGAATAGGAGGAGTAATGAGATCCAAGACATACAATCCAATGCTAGTTCGTTTTCGATTTCGGCCAAAAGTACTTGTTAGACGTTCTTGAAGTTGCATAAATTCAGCGATGAGGTCATCATCTAAATTTAGTCCTCGAACAATACCACATGCTAGGAACGGGCGGACTTTTGCAACTGATTTGTCTACAATAGCTTGCCAAGGGGACGATTTGACTGGGTATTTTGGTGCTCCAGTTTCTATTTCTAGGAATCCCTTTAATGCTCGAGCGATGCCTTCGGTGGAAAGCATATCTACGCGATCAGGGTTGACCTCGATGGTAGCTACACCATTAGCTACTCGATCGATTTCGCATTTTATGAGGAATAGCGCTTCTTCCAACTCAGTTAATGAAAGGTTTCGACCAATTAATTCCAAAAGATCAGAAACACGAACATCTACATTCAATGAGGTCACCTGCCTAGAATCTTAAAGAAGCCCTCCGAAGCCAGCCTAGATCTCGAGTAACTAGTTCACGTATGTCACTAATTCCTAAGGCGGCCATTGCTAAACGGTCAATGCCAATTCCCCAGGCTAAAACAGGAAAGGTTATTCCCAAGGGTAAAGTTACTTCTGGTCTGAAAATACCTCCCGGTAATGCTTCCTTCCATCCGATCCCAGGAATGAAGATGAAGCCCTCAATAGAGGGTTCGGTGAAAGGAAAGAAGCCGGGTTTGAATTTTAATTTCTTGATTCCAACCGCTTCAGCAATTGCACGTAGATAGCCCATGAGATCCCGGAGCGTTAGCCCTTCGCCTCCAATAATCCCTTCACACTGATTAAACTCAGCGGAATGTGTTGCATCGAATTTCTCAGGTCGGAAGTTTCGATCTATGCTAAACATGCGAAGGGGTGCTTGTTGATGCGCGATAAGATAACGAACCGAGACTGCGGTGGTTTGGCTACGCATGACTAATCGTCGAGCGATATCGAAACTATACTTGTATTTCCACCCTGTAGAACCAGTCTTCCAACCATTCTCGTGAGTTTTAGCCACTTGTTCAAAGACAGTTCTATTCAAAATTGCTCCTGGCCCCTTTGGGTTTTTAACATGGTACATATCATGTACTTCACGGGCAACATGATCTTGTGGCATGAAGAGTGCATCATTATTCCAAAATTCTAATTCCACAAGTGGTCCTTTGGCTTCTTGAAATCCTAATCCGATGAGAATTCGTTTTACCCGATCGATGAATTCAATGTAGGGGTGTTTCTTTCCTGGATAAAGAGAAGACGTAGGAGCCCGAAGATTATACGGGAGAAACCCCCGATTTTTCCATTGTCCGGATTTAAGGAGAGAAGGTGTGAGATCTTGAATCAGATCTTTTTGCAATACTGAAATGTCGAGGGCGCGGTTACCTTCAGGGGTAATTATCACCGTCGTCATTTTTTGGGTCACGAGCTCGGCAAGCTGTCGTTTTTGAAGATCCCGTTTGATTGTTTTCCATGTTTTTGCATCGAAGTCAACTTGGTCTCTATGCAATTGACCTGACTCTGTTGTGGCATTCAAGGCAAGCTGTAATGGATGAGTAGCTGAAGAGTCAATTGCAATAGGTGACAAATGCATCCAGGTTTCGCTACCACGTGTTGAAATGGTTATCCAGCCATTTCGGCGTGCCCATCCAAGGGCTAGTTGTTGTTCGTCTAAATCCAAGGTTTTATCCTCAGCAAGTGAACTCACGGAGGCTTCACCACTCCCTTTTGCTAGGAGCGCCACTAATCGAACCTCCGGTAGTCCCTTGTCAGCAAACCGTTGTCCTTCGCTTGTGAGCTGATAATACTTGATTGTTGTAGTTTCGTAATCTTTGATGAGTTTGCGGTGACGAAGATTCACTAAAAGACTCTGCACAGTATTATCGTTTAAGGCCAAGGCTGTAGCAATCGATTTGGGAGCTGTTGGGCGTCCTGTGACCCGAAGATAGTCCAAGATTTGTCGAGCTTTTTCTGATATTCTGTACTTCATTTGTATTCCATCCTGTATTGCATCCTGTGAATGCCAGAGGCTGAAGAATGAATATTACTTGGGGAATAAAAAGAACAACGCTTGATTATGATTGAATAAATTCCAAGGCATCAGCCCATCCATGTACTCACTGAAGCAACCAGTGCCTGATTCACTATTTAAAATATCCGTTTAAGAGTGGAAAAAAACGACTTCTATTTGAGAAAAAGAGACCAGGTACACTATGAGGGAAGTTCTTTCAGGATTTTTCCATACGGAATTTCATATCGTTTTGCTCGAGAGTGGTAATAAACAACAGGGAAAGGAGATTTCGAAAATGCTTTTTGGTGTTTGGTGTCAACAAGAAGTATCATTTGTTTTAGTCCATGCTGTTTTAGAAGCTCCAATTGCGTTCGTTTCTTTTGTGTATATTCTTCACGCCAATACCCGATAATTTCTACCAACACTTGATGTTCGTCCTTTACTAAAGCAAAATCGGGAATAATGAGATTGGATCCAAAGATGAAGGCTTCGGGTTCGCGAATAATATCCCAACCACGAAACTTGTTGCTAAGCCAACTCCAATAGAATTGTTCTTCAATTTTTGAGTCAAGGAAGGCCTCAGAAGCGCGTGTAGACAATGGCGGAATTATTAGAGGAAGGGTTTCAGGTCCCAATTCAACGATGTATTGGCGATCTCGCAAAATAACATCAATCGAGATAGTATTTAATTGAATGCCAAGATTTGGAGCATTGTGTAAAATCCCGGCTATTACCTGGGCAATATTCCACCCAAAAGCGGAAGCGCGACCGAAAAAGACGCGTGGACCAGCAATCGTTGCACATAGACCTGAGTTAACAGACTCGATGTCAACCAAGACACCATATCGTTTGGTATATTTTAGGAGTGCGCGTGCAGTGGCACCAAGACTTTTACCAGCAATTAACAGAGTCACCAAATCGCTGTTATATAGCAGCGTTTCTAAGACTTCGTAGTTGTAGCCACCTATCGTGATTTCAGTTGATGGAACAGAGTTTTTGCGTTGAAGTCGCATCTGATCCTCACGATGGGCAGTGAGCAATTGATTAACAACTTCAGCCGATAATTCTAGAGTTTGAGCAACATTAGTAAAAACTTCAGTTCGTTTTTTTCGTGGATAAAATCCTCCATAGCGATTTTGAATAAATTGCCAAAACCATAGACGAAACTCTTCGAGTGAATTGATTCCCTGTCTTCGAAGCGCTATGACTTGAGAAGCGTCTAATATGTCAGTATGGAGTTGAGGAGAGAAAGAATAAAATCTACTGAAAAGTGTGGCAAGAAGGGCACGAACTACACGATTATCGGGTGCCCAAGTTAACGGAGCATCTAGGTCGATTTGCCCTCTGTTCTTACCAAGATTTGTTTCAAGGTAATCAATTAACCGTTGAGGAAGCGCTTGATCCTTGGGGAAATTAAGAAAATATGGAAATATCTTCGAACCTCTAATTTGGTATTTGAGATATTGCAGTCGCAACACCAAAGGTAATGTCTCCTTCAAATTATTATGAAAGACCCTCATCAAGGAGGGTACCAAGCTCAAGAAGACGTAGACCCTGACCTCCACGAACGTAGATACGGCTACTTCCAGTGGGATCTGAGTGTATTAGGGCAAAGATTCGATATCGGTCCTTTAGGCTAGGTGGCGGATCAGTAACTCGGAATTTTCCTTCACCTAATTTGACTTGTTCGCCACCTTTGGCTTTTTCTTCTTGAAGCACGCCTTGGATTAATAGGGCAATATTCCAAGCCAGTTTTCGGCTCCGACAAATTAGGATGCTCCCTTGTAGGAGTACAGTATCCACGCGATCAATGACTGTCAACCAATCTTGTAAATCCGCGTGGAGTTTGTCTGAAGTCAGGCTTTTTTCAGTGAAATGTTCAGAAGGAGGTTTGGCTGTTTCAGTCAATTCCGCTCTCAGGGCTTCCAGAGAGGTTGTGTCGAAGTTTTGTTCATGAAGCCATTGAAGTAAGTGATCAGAAATTTCCTCAAATTCATCTTTTCTTTGCTGCCCTTCTGCATAATAAACGAGTATCATTCGCTGAAGGACCGGATTAAGGACCTCAAACAATCCAAAGTATTGAGTAATGAGAATAACCTGGTATAATAATTTCCAGGCTTCTTCGAACCGGCGAAGGGCAAAATATATCGATGAGAGATCTATGAGAAACCGGATGACTTCTTCTGGATCAGTAATTGATGGGAATTCTGTTGAAATAATTTCTCCGCGAATAACTAGAAGGGCTAGATAGAGTGCTTGGGCAGTAGCTTGTTCATGTAAAAACCCCCATTCTTGCGTTTTTCTGGCAAAAATTGTGAAATACATCGTTGCGGATTCAAAATCCTCTAACAGCAGATTAATGGTTATACGGAGAATATGGGTCATTACCATCAGGCGCCGATAATTAGATGCTTCAGGGCGAACACTAAGGAGGATTCGATTGCTCTCTTCAATAGCCTGTTTAGAATTCTCGAGATCATCCCTTTCACCAAGATAAAGATAACATAGGGCTGTAAGATAGTTGAGAAGGACTAAATCTGGTGCTATTTGCCGGATCAATCTACGATGAGCGGTGGCAGAAAGTTCCCATGAAAGAATAACTAAATGGTTATAGAGTTCTTCACGAGCCTCACCGATTTCACCTAAGGCATCTCGATAATTCTGTTCTTGAATTTTATTGACATAGTTAACATAATTGCGTCGTAGTTCTTGCAAAAAATTAAGAAGCCCCAAGGCCTCTTGGTCAGTCATCCCAACAAGGTCTTCTTCAGCGATGCGAGGTCCCCTAAGAGAACGGACAACCTGAAAAGCTTGATTTTCGATAAGTTTGATGCGTGTCGTGGGATCGTAAACGCTCCGCCGTGTAATACTATATTTAATTTCTGTATGCAGAACACGTTCACGAATTTCTTCTAAAAACGTTGTATCCTCAACGTTGTCATGGCTGCGTTCAAGAATGTGTAAAAGAAAGGCACTACCCATCAAACCCTCGATTTCAGGTTCAAGATTTCGAAGTGATTGCAGAAGCTGGAAATCGGAACTAATAAGCCGATTTTCCTTCAGCTTTTTCAATACTAGGAGAAGAGACAAATCTGGCACCTGAGGAACCCGTTCAACAACCTCTTTGGCTTTGCTGATGTAGGTATCTAATTCTTCTTGAGTTATCTCAATTACTTCAACAACATTCTGAACATGTCGACGGAGTTTACCGCGTAACTCCTTCAGAATATGATTAGATGTATAGAGCTTAAACGAAACCCGATCAGTTATCTCCTTAAACCGGTTTAAGGCCTGAGGATTCTGTGCAAAAGCAAGGATGAAGAAATTAGCATCAACCGCCACTCGTGACCATTTTCTAGACAGATGTTCTTTTTCTGGAGTAGTTTTACGTTTCCGCTTTTTCATGGATTCAGGCGACGTTCCACGGGGAGAAGTAGATTTCGACACTGTCAGAACTCCTTGAATTCTTACATATCATATATTTGGTACCTGAAAAGATAAATAGTCAGTTTTGTGTGTCTAGTTCACGGAATATAAACGGTGATGTTGATGGCAGGTCCTTCCCTTTTCGGTGGTATTATGATTGGTGCAGCAGCATGGTTAGAGGTATTTGTTATATTCTTTTTAGCACCGGTAACTTGGCAGCTAGCAGTAATTCCCGGTCTTTTCTTTCTTGCAGGATTGTTCCTAGCAGGCACGGTTGGTGACGAATCCCATTACTGGGAGTTAGCAATTGGTGGGATATGTATTGCAGTGGCTGTAGGATTTGTAGGTTGGTTTTATTTAACCAGTGGTGGAACATTGCTCACTGCGTCACTTCTTTCCTTAGGTGCAGGTATTCTTATCTTGGTGGGACTCGTTTTCATCATGGGTAAACAAAGTAAAGGGTACTAGTTGATTTAATTTATAGGACTAATCTGGAACGTCATTATCAACTTGCCTTCGCCGAGAGAGACCATCCTCTATTGTAGATTCAGTGACAAGTTCATACAGAATGGCTTGTTCTTTTTGAGGTCGAAGCAGACGCCCCAAGCGCTGAATGAATTCACGTTTACTGCCTGTTCCAGAAATAATTATGCCAATAGAGGCATCGGGGACGTCAACTCCCTCATCTAGAACCTGTCCGGTTACAATCTTCGTTAACTCTCCAGTTTTAAAAAGCTTGAGAATTTTTTCCCGTTCAGAAACCTTAGTTTTGTGCGTGATAAGGGGAAGACCGAAAAGGTCAGAAAGTCGTTCTACAACTCGAATGTAGCGAGAAAAAACTATAATCTTGGCTTCATGATATTGTTGGAGCAAGGATTCCACCTGATCGATTTTCCCTGAAGCTTCAAGAGCAATTCGCCGTGCTTTTTCTAAATTGGATAATGCTTCACGTGCATCGGGGTCAAATACGGTCCTTTTCACAATGGTTTCAAATTGCCAACCAGGATCAATATCATCGAGTCGTCGGGTATAGTTGCGAAATATGCGCATATGAGAGTCATATCGAGCTTCTTCTTCGGGTTTGAGAGAAATTTGTATTCGTCGAATTTCATAAGGCGCCAAGAAACCTTCTTTTTCAAGGAGCCGTGGTGCGATACGATAAACCGTTGGTCCGACAAGCCGGTCAAGGTCGTGATGAAGTTCATCATAACGTTCAGGTGTAGCTGTTAATCCCAGCCTATGAGGCGCTAAGGAGAGTTCAGCAGCTAATCGATAAGTGGGGCTTGGAAGATGATGGACCTCGTCAAAGATCAATAGCCCAAAATTAGTAACAAGTTGAGAAGCTAAAAGAGAAGCCGAGTCATAGGTTGCCACAGTAATGAACTTGATATCTTTCTTACCTCCACCTAAAACACCTACATCGGGGACATGAAGCAATACTTCGAGGGCTTCACGCCATTGACTTAAAAGATCAAGAGTAGGAACGATAATTAGAGTCGTTTCTGCAAGTCGGCGAATAGCTTCGAGCCCAACAATGGTTTTTCCTCCACCTGTTGGTAGGACCACAACACCTTGACCTTTTGCCCCTTCCCATCGATGAAGTGCATCTTCTTGATATTCGCGAAGCACCATATCTAGCTGGAGCTGGGCACGAAGATTTTCAGGTAATGCAAAATGAAGAGAAAAATGAGTGATAACTGGATAGCCCTTAGTTTGTAAGAAACTTAAGATTGTGTAGTAATCCATTATCCGTGCGTGAAAGAGTTTTTCCTTAGCATTGTAAGTTAAAATTGGCTTGATTTCTTCTAACTCTAAGAACCCGGCGGGTTTTAGAATCAAATCGCTTTTCCGGATACGCAGCTCCGCAAATCTGGTTACACCTTGTTTTTTAAGAATCGCTTTCTGCAAACTCGGAGAAACCTCATAATCGATTTTTGCGAAAAGATTGTTTAATTGGCTTAGTGGAAGCTTCGCTGCTTTGTCAAATAATAGCTTGAAACGAATGGTTTCTTTATCTTCATTAGGAGTTAGCCTTTCAGCAATCTGATTAAGCCTTGCAATTGTTTCTTCGTCTGCTTCGAAGACTTCAAAATAAGGTGAGCTCTTTCGGATAACTTGTGGAATTGGCTAGAACCTCCTATCAAGAGTTCCAATGCGCGATTATTTCAAGCGTCTTTCTACTGAGCAGGCTTAAAGTGAATCGGCGGAGAGTAATAAGAATACAAGAAAAGCATTAAATGCCCTAATTCCTAGCGAATCCTAGGCTTGATTTTGGGAGGCAGAATCTGTGTCTTTAGATAAGGAACTCCGTGAAATTGGAATTCGTACAAGTAAAGCAAAACAACTAGAGGAAGCGGGAAA
Source organism: uncultured archaeon (assembly GCA_964347045.1). Lineage (GTDB taxonomy): Archaea > Asgardarchaeota > Hermodarchaeia > Hermodarchaeales > Hermodarchaeaceae > Hermodarchaeum. The sequence continues at coordinate 29,400 of CAYFXC010000011.1, read as the reverse complement.
AATAGATGAAGCTGTGGAACTCCTTATGCAATTATCCCAAGAGCTTCGTGATCTTGCGGACAAGGCAAATACTTCCTCTTTACGTGGAGTACTCATGCAACGGAGTCTCGAATACGCTAATAATGCAACCCAGCTAAAGCGTCAATATCTACCAGATGAAGTAGAAGAAATAGCTGATCAGGAAGGAGTAGCGGAAGTTCAGATACTGCGAGGCCCTCATCTCGCCTCTCAACTTCTAAGAATGCTGCAGTCGGCACAATACCGAGTTCTCATTGCTACTCATCAGCTCCATGATATCGACCTCATAGATCCTGAAGCCCAGAAACCTGCAGTAAACCTGCTTACAATTTTAAAAGAATTGCACGAAGCAGGAGTAAAAATCCGGATTCTTACAACGCCTCCAGCATTAATTGAAGGAGTAGATCGGTGGAAGCAAGCAGACGCCTTGCAGAATGTAGCGAGTGCTGGAGTGGGGTTTAAACTTTGTTCACACCTTCATTTCAATGGAGTCTTAATCGATGATAGCGGGATTTGGCGAGGAACTGCGCCATTGACCGAAAAAGGATTAGCTGGATTAGAGGATATAGCCGAATATTCGACAGCTCAATGGCTGAAAGCGGTCTACCTTGATTTGTTCCGTGCTCGCTGGGAACAAAGCGATTTAACATGTTCTCAATGCTATGAAAAAACTTGCTTGGCAAAATTCAAGGCAGAAGATCCGCGGCGAAGTTATGAGGATTCACCCGCTTAGTCAGGAAAATAGGATTCAAGACTAGGTTCGTCTGAGTCATAAGCAGAAACTACTTTCAAGTATCCACGTCGCTGGGCATGACGAACGATTTCTTCAACTTCTTGTGATGGAATGCCGAGACCCTTAGCAATATCTGCAATGTGGTGTTTTCCGTCGGACAGTATGATAGCAAGAATTGAATTCATACCAAAACGGCGTAGGAGATCTTGTCGAATAGGTGAATCCTTGTGGAGTAGCCGTGGAATCGCGGTTATTCGAACAGGAAGCGGCTCTTTTTGTGGCACAAATCCAACAATTTTGTCAACTTCAAGTTCAAAGTCGCGGAGTAACTGCCGGGCACGGGGGCTAGTTCGGAGTAATGAACTGAGGAGAATTAAATCATCTTTGAAGTATTGAAAGAAAATGTCGCGTAATGAATCTAGTAGTTTCCCGGTTGAAGCGTCTTTTTTCACACATGCCAAAAATACTAGCCCAGTATCGACAATATAGCTGAAAGAAAGGTCTTCGAAGGTGATATCTTGAAGTTGCCGACCCATCATTTCAGTTTGGAAGTGAACCAGTGAAGAAAAAAAGCTGCTAAACAGTGTTGGATCAAATTCGAGGGGAGAATATGCCTTATGATAAAGGGGAATACCGCTAGTATCAATGACCCACACTGCGTGCACTATCATGTACTGCACCTAGATATCCGAGCTGGTTACTAGAACGGATACTTGTCTTTAAGCTTGCCTCGAAGTTAAATTTCTTCGAATAAAGATTTTCCTAACGGCATTTCATGGATGAAGACGGCTTGGCGTGCGCGGGAATAGACATGCTTCACGTATGTGTTTTAGTTTTAGTAACCATACCAAGAATCGCTCCAAGCCCATTCCAAACCCTGAATGAGGGGGAAGCCCGAATTTTCGTAATTCTAAATACCAATCATAAGCTGAAGGATCAAGTTTTTCATTTTTAATTCGTTGAAGCAAGAGATCCAAATCATGAATTCGTTGCCCTCCACTTGTCAATTCCCCATACCCCCCTGGCGCAATAAGATCACTACTGAGAGTGATCTCGGGTCGTTTAGGATCTGGCATATGATAGAACGACCGGGCAGATGTAGGATAACCAGTAATAAAGAAAGGGTCTTTGAATTGCTTAGATACTGCACGTTCTGCCTCAGTTCCTAAATCTTGACCCCAAGGCACCTTGAAACCTTGTTTCTCGGCAATTTCAATGGCATCATCATAAGAAACCCGTTTAAAGGGTAATTTCGGTACTCGTACTCTCACTTTCAAAACATCTAATTGATGCCTAAAGTGATCCTTTACGTACATCACCATAGCATGAACAAGTCGTTCTTCGACACCCATAATATCATCATGAGTTCCAAAGAGAATTTCCGCTTCAAGATGCCAATATTCAGTTAAATGTCGTCGTGTTCGATGTTTTTCAGCGCGGAAACTAGGAGAAAGTAGATAGACCTTCTCAAGTCCACATATTGCTGCTTCCTCATATAGTTGAGCGCTTTGGCTTAAGTAAGCGGTCTGGTCAAAATATTTGAATGGAAATAGGGTTGCACCGCCTTCAACACTGGCACCCACAATAACTGGTGGGAAAATCTCGGTAAATCCTTCACTGTCAAAGTACTGATGGGCTGCACGGCTAATTCCTGCTTTTATCTGCATAATTGATGTTTGGCTGGGACTCCGTAAGTAGAGATGCCGTTTATCAAACAAAAACCCTTCACCCGCATCCTTTTCCAATGGCCATTCGGAATTAGCAAAATTTACAACGTCAAACCCTGAAACTTTCAATTCAATGCCTGTAGGCGCGCGTTTATCAACAGCAATTGTTCCCGAAACGACAATCGAGGATTCCAAGGTCACCTTTTGCATCACCTCAAAGGCGTCCGATGCTTTTTCACGGTGTCCTGCAACCTGAATAACTCCTGTTGGATCACGCACAATCACGAAGATAACTCCACCATGTTCACGCTTTCGGTGCACCCATCCCGTTAGGGTCACTGACTTCCCCTCCATTGAAGCATCAAGCTCAGACACATAATGGGTTTTTCCGAAGGTTTTCAGTACCTTATCAGTCAAACTTCGTCCCACCACTCAAAGAGAACAATTAATTCAAAATAGCGGTGGGGGTTAAGAGGATTTTGCTACACGCTGCCGAATATATTCGAGCATCTCTTTCCCAATATATTCGAAAGCGGGGGTCACATTCAAATCATCCTTCGCACTTGTCTCAAAATACGCCTTGAACCCATGATCTTTCGCAAACTGAATAACTTCCTTCCGATTCACCGCTCGATGCAAATCTGCCTTCATCCCAATCAAAATAACGGGAATCTTCTCAGTATTACTGCGAATCAGTCCCAACCATTCATCCAGTTTTAAAAAAGTACTAAACCGATTCAAATCAAAGCACAACATTGCCCCCCGTGCACCAAAGCAAAACTTAGGCAATAAAAACCTAAACCGCTTCTCCCCACCAAAATCCCATACTTGTAGCTTTACAGGAGTAGACCCATGTCCGTCATTGATAATTAATTTCTTAGCTGCAAAGGCGGTTCCCACGGTGAGCAGGGAGTCATGATATACGCCTTCAACATAGCGCCGTATCATGGTGGTTTTTCCGACGCCGCCTTCTCCTGCGACGACGAGTTTGAGCATAATGCCTTCTTCTTCCACGGTGTTACGCTTCCACTTGTCCAGTTGTTCACCTGTCAGTTAACAAAAAGGATAGAAAAACTGTTCGGTGACAAGAATCTTTGACTATTTTTATCAAGGTTGATTCACAAGTTTTTTTTGTGGTGCGAATGCCTGTAAAGTGAGCAATTAGAGTGATGGGTGAAACTGTTGCATGTTGCTGTGGTGCCACATCGATGCACTGGGTGTCGTGTGTGTGAGTTAGTTTGTAGCGAGTTTCATGAGGGAATTTTTCAGCCTAGTTTGGCGCGGGTTCACGTTGTCTCGTTTGATGAAACGGTGCAGGATGTGCCGATTGTTTGTCAGCAATGTCACGATGCACCGTGCCAAGAAGCCTGCCCAGAGGATTCAATTTCAAGAAACCCGGAGACAACAGCAGTGGTTATAGATCGCGACTTGTGTATTCAATGTGGGGCATGTGTTCGAGCTTGTGTGATCGGACTTGACCAGATTGAACCAGAACACAAGTTGGCAATTCGATTGGATGAAGGAAAAGAAATGCCATTGAAATGTGACCTCTGTGCGGGAGAGCCGCAGTGTGTTAAGTTTTGTCCAACTGAGGCGTTAGTTTTTACAGATGAACCTGTTGAAGATGAATATACGGTTGACGAGCTTATGGAGGCGCTGAACCATTTCTTGAATCAAACAGAACTTCCTTTACGCAAACAGGAGGGCAAATAGATTGTATAAAGGTTATACAGGGAAGCTTCTCCGAATCAATCTTACAAATCAAAAAGTGGAAATAGAAGCCACATCCAAGGACCTAGCACGTCGTTTTATCGGGGGGACTGGGTATGCGAGTTATATTTTATATCATGAGCTTGCTCAGGGAATTGAGCCACTTAGTCCTGATAATAAACTAATTTTTTGTACTGGACCAGCCACAGGAACAGCGTGGCCAACTGCAGGACGTATGGCTGTTGTGAGCAAATCCCCGCTGACTGGAATTTGGGCAGAAAGTCATGTGGGAGGACACCTAGGATCTGAGATAAAATATGCCGGTTACGATTTCATCATTGTGGAAGGACAAGCACAGAAACCAACGATTCTTTCGATTGTGGACCAAGACATTCAGTTCCACTCGGGATCACCCTATTGGGGGTTGAAAACACTAACGGCCTCAAAAGCAATACGTCGAAATTTAAAACAACAACATGGCCATGTAGCTGTTATTGGACCGGCTGGAGAAAATTCTGTTCGATACTCCGCTATAATGATAGATGGTGCACGAGCCGCAGGACGTACAGGATTAGGTGCAGTGATGGGATACAAGAAGTTGAAAGGATTTCTTGTACGTGGAACAGGAAGTGTGAGTGTAGCCGATCCTCAACGGTTCCAAACCCTGTGGCAAGATGGACATGACCGAGTTCAAAATAATCCTCAAGCCCTCGAAATGCGAAAGTATGGCACAGCAATATTGGTAGCTACAAAACAAAGTATTGGTGAGTTACCCACTTACAATCATCGTGAAGGAGTATATGAAGGGTGGGATCGAATATCAGCTGAAACATTTCACGACCACTATTATCACACAACTCGAGCCTGTGGAACCTGCCGTCTTGCTTGCAAAAAAGCCTTCAAGGTTATGAAAGGTCCGCATAAAGGCCTCATCACTGAAGGACCTGAATATGAAGGAATAATGGCAATGGGCAGTAACGTGGGAATTGATGATGTTCCCACTATTCTTGTTACTCAGCATTTGTGTAATGAGTATGGTATGGATGTCATAAGTGCAGGGGCTACAGCCGCATTTCTTATGGAGCTAGCAGAACACGAGTTGTTAACGAAAAAAGAACTAGAACAATTGAATATCCATTGGGGCAACACAAATGCCCTAATTGAGCTGATGCACCAAATTGCCCATCGTAAAGGCTTGGGTGATTTAGCGGCCGAGGGCAGCCATCGGATTGCAAAGCAAAAAGGAGATGCCGCAAAACCCTTTGAAATGACCGTTAAGGGCATGGAAATTTCAGGGCAAGATGGACGCGCACACCGATCCATGGCATTAGGTCATGCTGTTGCCGCTCGTGGAGCTGATCATCTCCGTAACCTGGTCACTATGGATCAGCTAGCATACAAAGAGGTGGCTGCAGAACGGTTTGGAGCAGACAAGCTCCCAGATATCTGCGACCCCTACGTTGAAACACATAAAGCACTAGCAACAGTCGTTACGGAGAAAGTGTACACAATTCGTGATAGTTTGATTGTATGCTGGTATACATGTTCATGGCCACCCATCTTTTGGGTCGAGGATTTTGCACCACTACTTGCTTCTGTAACTGGTGAACCTGCCTTTGACAGCGTTGATGAATTAATGCACATTGGCGCCCGACTAGTTACAATGAAACGGGCTTTCAATGTTCGAGAGGGCATAAGGCGAGAAGATGATCAGCTACCACGACGTTTCACTCATGAACCGTTCACCACGGGACCAAGTAAAGGTCAAACCGTGAAACTTGAACCCATGCTCAACGAATATTACCAGCTCTACGGATGGGATGTTCAGACCGGTATTCCAAAAGAAGAAACCCTCAAAAAATTAGATCTCAAGGAAATTGCCAAAGACTTTCAAGCTAATGGTCTGTTAACTTGATACGCCCAAGGTGACGCGCTAGGGGTAATTTCGGTCAATATGTCTTCATAAGGCGGATTTGTAATTCAAATTTGAAGAGATTATACAAAAACCCAAGAGGGTTACGTATCATACGGTAGTAATCGGTTTTTCCTCTACCAATATCAAAAAGTGTTGGACCAGGCCATTTCATAAACCGTGCAGCACGAAATCCTCCATAAGGACGTGCATGAACTATTCGCATTATTAGCCAGCTGCAGCGGAGTTCTTCCCCAAAACGTTGTTGAATTCTGCACTGATAACTGGAAGAAGCTTCAGAAAGCGTTTCATGATGTTTTATGACATCAATAACGGTTCGGGCCGCAATTAATCCTCCCTCAAGGGCATAGCAGATACCCTGCCCGCTAAAAACATCAATAAATCCTGCAGAGTCACCGACCAAAAGTACTCTCTGATTCGTCAGTGAAATTAAATTTTCAAAGAAAGGTAAAAGATGGCCACGCAGATTTTGGAACGTAAAGGGTGGCAACCCGAATTGTTCGCAAAACCGCCTGGATAATCCTCTAAGCAAGTTTGGAACATTGCCTAACTTAGTAGCCAGGCCACCTAAACCTACAGAAAGACTGTTTTTTCGTGGGAAGACCCAGAAATAGCCTCTCGGAATATAGGGCAGCCAAATAACCAAAAGAGAAGGATCAAGACTCTGATCCCAAATTGTTTCTGAAACCGGAACATCCGCTTCAATTGCTAATCCAATTTCTTTAGGCTTCATTTGTTTTCGAGGACCTACTTTTCGCCCTATTATTGATGTAGCCCCATCTGCACCTATGACAAGTTTACCTTCAAATCTCCCCTTTTCAGTGTGACAAAGAACACGATCAGAGTATTGTTCCACATCGTTTACGGCGCATTCTTGTTCAAAATGTGCTCCTGCTTTGACTGCTCGGTTTGCTAAGAAATTGTCGAATTGGCTTCGTTTAACTGTATAAGCAACTACTCGAGCAGAACGATATTCAAAAGGTATGCCTTCTGGACCAATGAGCTGCAATCCATATATTTTCTGTTCAATAATTGATTTGGGAAGCCGTATCCTAGCAAACTTTAGGGCGTTGAGGGAACGAACCGAGAGCGCACCACCACAGGGTTTTTCACGGGGAAATCGCGCTTTGTCAAGTAGCAATGTATTAAGCCCCGCATTGGCACATTTGTAGGCGGCTATGGACCCAGCTGGTCCTGCTCCGACGACAATAACGTCGTAGATACTAGAAACCCCCGATGTAAGTATCTACCTATGTTGAGCAGGTTTTCTCTGAAAATTCTTTCTTTCCTAATTGCTATTCCTTAATTGGTGGCAACACGTGCTTTGTATCAAGTAATCGATATGACCCAAGAAGCCCTAAAGAAAGGAGCAAAACTGGTATGTGGAGGTTATCGTATTAATGTCCACGGCGATCGTGATGAAGCGGGTTTATTCTATAAGCCAACCGTGCTCCGAGATGTACCTCTCGATTGTCGCATCTGGTACCAAGAAACCTTTGGTCCGGTCTTGCCAATCATGAAGATTCAATGCTTTGATCAAGCAATTACTCAAGCCAATAATACACCTTATGGAATTCGAACTTCAGTATATAGTGAGGATCCTGATATTTGGCAGCGTTTTTTGATGAAATCGAAGCACCCGGAGTTGCAATTAATACAGATCACCTTCATTTTGATACTTTTTACCCGCATCTAGGAGGTTTAAAGACCAGCGGGGTTTTTGGTGGGAAATATTTCTACGAAGCGTTGAATTATCTGAAATACCGTCATTTTCCTGCTTGAACTTCACCTACAATTCAATGTGAAAGGCTTTTAACCTAAAACGTTCTGCAGAGGAATCAGAGCAACGGGGTGCTGTTTAGGTATGTATGACGAAGAGCTTACAATGTTAATGATTCCTGGGCCTGTGCCAGTTCATCCACGAGTCTACCGGGCAATGTCCCGTGTACTATATGGTCACCGGACTTCAGAGTATCAGAACACGTACAAAGAAACTGTGGCGCTTCTTCAGCGACTATTACAAACAGAACAAGATGTCTTGATTTTTGCAGGTTCTGGTACAGCAGCAATGGAAGCAGCTATTGCTAATACTTTGGAGCCGGGAGAAAAAGTCCTGAATCTGATAAACGGGAAATTTAGTGAGCGATGGAGTGAATTAACAACAGTGTTGGGTGGAGTTCCAGTTGAGCAGGAATATACATATGGCCAAGCAGTTGATCCTGAAAAGGTTCGCGAAGCACTTGCTACGGATGCTTCAATTCGTATCGTTACACTTTGTCATAATGAAACGTCGACTGGTGTGCTAAATCCTGCAAAGGAAATCGGACAAATTGTACGCGACTATGACCGACTTCTCCTTGTTGACGGAATAACTTCTGTGGGAGGAGATTATGTTTATCCTGACACATGGAATTTCGATATGCTTGTCACAGGTAGCCAGAAATGTCTTGGTGTACCACCAGGCCTTGGGGCAATTTGGGTAGGATCTCGTGCGTGGAAGAAAATACACGAGAGAAAACAGCCCAGCCCAACTTATTATCTGAATTTACTGAAAGCAAAGAAACGATATGATGGCTTTGGTGACTCACCATTTACGTCAGCTATAAGCCTCATCTATGGTCTTCACGAATCACTCACAATCATGTTCGAAGAAGGATATGAAAACCGTATTGAAAGACACCGCCGACTGGGTCGAATCACTCGGGCGGGTTACCAAGGAATGGGACTTGATTTGCTAGCGGACCCGGCACATTACTCAAACACAGTTACGGCAGTCAAATATCCTTCTGGGATAACCGATAAGGAATTCCGTAAACAGGTGCGAAATCTCGGAATCTTAATTGCAGGTGGACAAGGTCCTGTTAAGGGGAAGATCTGGCGGACAAATCACATGAACATTTGCACTGAGCGCGATGTTCTTGCGACTTTGGCGATTATTGAAATCGTTTTAAAGCGAATGGGATTTGAATATCCAATTGGATCTGGAGTCTTAGCAGCTCAAGAACAATTACTCAAAGAAAAAATCTAGATTCGCCAATTTTTCGACACGTCATCCTTATAGAGGGTGATGAGAATCAAATAGTGTCGTAGAGTGTAAGAGCTCAGAAACCGTACGTGAGAAACTGTAGTGAAATGAAGTGATGATGAATGACCCCAAAAGAAAGTAACCCAAAGTCTCCAACTACTTCACCTAAAGAAATAAGTGCGGCTCAATGCGCTACTCCGATTGAGATTTCATCTGAGTTGTTAACCGCTTTGCAAGTTCGTGTTAGGCTTACTGAATCTCAAAGCCGGGCATATACTGTATTATTAGTTATGGGCCAGCTGACAGCGGATGAAGTTAGTAATTATTCTGGAATTCCAATGGCCAAAATGAAAAACACAATTGAAGAGCTTGAAAAGAAACAGCTCATCAAATCATTGCCAGGTGTGGTCACCCGTTACCGAGCGTTTGCTCCCTATAAAGAATTAGCCCAGGAAGTAAAGGTGTTTACAAAAGACACGCAAGAATCGTGGAAAGAATTACAGAAGCTCCAAAACAAAACATTAGGTGAAATTCACGACGAGCTGCAAACAATGACCAGACAGACTCGAACTGCCTTGGAGAATTTAAATGAGCGTCAAGGAATTGCATTAAACGAAGCCGCAATGGCAACTAACATTGTATTGAGTAATTTGGTTGAAAACTTGCAAACATCCCTGGATAATCTAATATCGTCAAGTGCTGACGAACTTTCAAACCAAAATACTTCAATTCAACAAGCATTAAATAACCTCATTAATGAGGGAATCATCCAACTAGGCGATACACAAAAACTTGCCTTAGATGATGCCGCCAAGGCAATCGATACCCATCAAGATGAAGCAAACCAGTGGCTAAGTTCTACTGCTGATGAGCTCATATCAAAAACAACCGCGACCTCAGAACAAGTAAAATCACAACTTAAGGAAATAAACACTCTTCTTCAAGGTAACATAGATAGAGGAAGTAAAACCTTTGCATCTAATATCACTTCACAAAAAGAAGCAATATCTGAACTCACCGAAGAAACTGCGATTATACTCACAAACGAAATTGGCACCTATAAAAAAGAAACACAACAGATGCTAGACAATTTACAAAAAGAACTCAAACAAGATTTAACAAAACATAACCAGAATCTCGCCATTCAAATTAGAGACACTTGGACACAGCGCATTCAGGCACTGAATAACATAATTTCCCAGCTAAATAAAATAGTTATAACAGAGAACCGTCTCCTCACCCAGCAAACGGATAGAGCAGCAACAACGATAGATTCAACAATTAAATCAAATCGAGACGCCTCAGAACAAATTATCGAAAAGCTCTTTCAAGATCTCAAAAATGTCCACAATCACAGTGCTTTAGAATTACGGCGTCTCCACAAAGAAGCTTTAACCACAGTTACAAAGTGGCCACCATCGTCTCTTAATTTTGCTCAATTTTCTAAAATCAAAGCGTCTCTATCTAACCTGATGGAGCAAGTAAAAACTGAACATGAACAAATTCTTGAAAACGCAAGTCAAGGTTTAGGCATTGATATGCGAGATACCTACCTGGCTCAAATCCTTGAAGTGCAAGCCCTTCTTCAAACACTCATCGAAGAAAGTAAAACCCAAAAAGAAACCCTTGGTACCAACTTCAAGTCGATTTCTGATCAAGTGGGACGACGGCTGAAACGTCGATTACGAACAGTTCAAAAAACAGCAGAAAGGTTCCTTACTGACTTTCAAACAAAAATCAGATTACATGAAGAACAACATCGAACGTTTAGCAAACAAATGCAAAAACTCCTAAACTCAGAAGCAACAACCACAATAAACACACTTGACGCAACAGAAAAGCAATTAGCAAAATATGCTAGTAGACAGCTAAAATATGCACAAGGGGCAATTAGGCAATCGGCAGCGGATAATAAGGCTCAAGCTGTGAGAGAACAAAAAGCCCTTGAAAAAGAAGCACGGGCTTTTAGAACAGTTTTTACAAAAATTAAAAACAAAACAACTTCAGAACTACAAAAAGAATTAGCTAAGCTTGAAAGCATGGTTAGACAATATTCTGAAGGAATCGAAAGCACCGCGGACAAGCTTCGCGCAGAACAGGTTCTTAAAATAGAAACCACTGTTGGTAATTATCAACCTGCGATTTCTGAGATACAAATTAGCCGTGATAAATCCATTGCCAGAATTTTCCGGTCTCTAACAACGCAATTAGCAAAGCGAGATCAAGAAATTCTAAGTAATTTGAATTTAATTTTGGGGGAAAATATTCCATTTTTTGCACTCCAAGCTTTGAATGATTATCAAACTTCATTACGAAACAAGATGACAACTCTAGAAACACAAGCGGTAACAGCAATCGAATCTAAAATACCAAAGCAAATTACTGCTGCGAGACTCAAGAGTTTCGATTCAGTGATTAAAAAAGCTCTGAATTTGAAATTAGATAACATTTCAGCTAGTTTTCAAGAATTTCTTGCATCACAGCAAAGCCTTCAAGATAAGCAATCAGATACGGCCTTCAATTTAGCTCGTGATGAATTCATTGAGGTTTACAGCCAACAAATCTCCAAATACAATGAGCTAGTAATCAACACGTTCAATAATCAAATAAAACCCATTATGCGCGATTGTAAAACGAAAATTTCACGCCAAACAAAACGTGAGAAGCAAATCGATAAATTACTTCAGGTAACTCTTGAAAAAATCCGAACACTTCCCAAAACAGTTTTAACAAAAGAAAAAAAGGTCGTGTGTGACAAGCTCACAAAGGAATTAGAAACCATTTTTCAAACATTCAGAACACAACTTAAAAAACAAACCAACAGAGAAAAGCAAATTGCCGCTATTTTCCAATCTAACGAAACAAAACTTGAAGCTCTGTATAAGGCAGTAATTCCCGAATTAAGTGAACGCCACTTGAGCAACCAAATAATGGACTTATTATCAGTTTTTGTTGAATACCAATCAGCTCTTGAGCGCCAACACTTGACTAATAAAAAACGTGTAAACAACGAATTTCAATCTATGCTCAAACAACTAATTCAAGCTAATTTAGTAAAATCCTTGAAAACACAATTAAATAGTCTGCTGAAAAAGAGTGGAAGAGATATTATAGATACATATCGAAGAAAAATCAAAGATAACCAAATAGCTTTAGAAAACCAGACAGCAGTACAATTTCAAACTACATTAGAAAAGCAACTTCGAACTCAGCTTCAACCCAAACTTCGTGAATATTCAACTACTCAGATTCCATCACTAAGTGAGCCTGTTGACAAGGTTACCACGAAAATTGTTAATCGTATAACAAAGGCAGATGCAAATACCCGAACACTCATTGAAAAATACTGGTTGCCCCTCACAAAAATTATCAATGACTACTCCTCATCTATTGTAGGCAATCTCACCGCCTTAAATAGAGCAATTGGAACCGCTGTCGACCAAGCCATTGTAAATATGAACACAAACTTAACTAATTTCGAAGACGATACAACCAATCTATTGGCTACCACAGTTCAAGCAATTGATCGCGAAAAAACGGGAATTAACGAACAAATCACTCAAAGTATTACTGAAATGCAAGAAGACTGTATTGCACAGCTTCAAGAAACCCAAACTATCCTCGAATCTTTAAGTAGTGATGTATCAGTACAAAAAACCGCAGTAACTGAAAAAATAAAAACAATGACCAGTGAAATCGAAAACACCACCACTTCATATCTTTCAGAGATAAGTGAAAGTGCTAATTCTTTTGTCGAAAGTGTACAATCCGAATTACAAACCCAAGAAGCAAGAGTTGGCAATTTAAAGAAAAACATCCAAGATCTGATTCAAAAACAGGGTACAGTTCTAATTGAAGGCGTAAATAAAATTCAAACACAATTAGAAGAGGTTTCTGATACACAAATTCCTTATGCTCAGCAAAATATTGAAGAAATTGGTCAAACATACGCGACTCGCATCGATGAACAAAGAGCCGCAATTAACCAACTTCTAGAATCATTTGCCTCGTCGTTATCTGAAGAAACTGATGACTATGTTTCGACTTTACAACAGGAGCTAGTTCAATTACAAACTGTTATTGCAAAATTAGTAGAGAAGATTGGATACACCAGCGAAACTATTGATACTGAACTCATTGAGCAAATTGAAACAAGTAAGGTTAACTTACTGAATACAATGAATGCTCAACAAACAGCCCTGAGCACAGAAACTTCGGCAACGTTTCAATCGCTTGCCGAACAATCACGGGAAATACAAAGTCAAATGCAGGATAGTCTTAATCATGTCGCGAAGGAAGGAAAAGAAGTCCTTGATCAAAACCAAACTGAGATTGATAATGCATTAGAGAATATCCTTAACACGACTCTTTCAAAGAATGACAAGTCCTATCAATTGCATACTGAAACGCTAAAAACCACAACACAAAACATGATCGCCCAGTTAGGAGAAAATCTTTCTACTTTTGGAACTAAAATCGATGATTCGTCAAACAAACTTTCGGAATCAGTAACATCAGAATTATTGCGTTCGCAAACCGAATTTAATAAACTCCTTTCTGATATAGGCGCCACGATTGATGAAAACACACAAACTTTTCAAACCGTGATAGGTCAGGAAGTCGAAAAGGCACTACAAAGCCAAAGCAAGGCAATGAGTTTAACTGAGACACGACTCAATCGTGCTGTTCAAGATAGCATGCGTCGAATGAAAGAAAGTTTGCAAAACTTCAAAGGTGCCACGTCTAAAGATCTCCAACAGAAAAACAGGTCTGTCACTGCAACTATAAAGCAAGTTCTTGATAACGCGAAGGAAGGACTGGTTACCCAAACGCAACAAACGGGTAGACGTCTTAGCCGTACTCTGAGTAAAGAACGGCAGACCCTGAAAGTAGAATACCAAAGTCTGGCGAAAGAAATTACAGCAAGAGCCAAAACTGCTGAAACAACCGCAATCAATACTTTACAATTGTTTACAACCCAAACGGAACCAACTTTAAACCGATTACGAACACAAGCTAGTCAAACTGAAGAAATACTAATCGGTTTGTGGGACACTCTCACGAAGATGGAACCGGCGGAAGCGGAACGAACTTGGCGAATAGTTACCTGTGAAGGAATCCAAACTCATCTTCTAGATATGTTTCGACGGGTCGATGAAACCATCACCTTAGTGTATCCTTCATTTGACGAAGTTCCTATCACAGAATTAAGTAAGGTACAACCCCAAAATCGAATTCACATCATCACCACCCTTGATGGAGAAAAACATCTAGCAATTGCTCAAAAGCTCTTACAGCAAGGTAACATAAGAATCTGGAACAACCCAAAAATGGAGTTTTACGGCGGATCTCGAGATGGAGAAGAGGTCCTTATCGCTCCGACGTATGGAAATCAAGGCGAAATTGTTGCAGTAGTTAGTGATCAGGCAAGTTACATAGCGTTATTCAATCAGACTTTAGGTCCCCGATGGATATCTTCTTCGAATGAAATTCGGCTTCGAGACTAAAAAAAACAAGTATTGAAGTGAGGATTGTGCTAGGTGCGACCAATTCGATCAATTGAGGCTTTCCGTTGAAATTGTGAGTTGTAGAGATCCTGTACATGTTGAATGGTATCAGCCTCTCTTGCATCTTTATCATATCTTAATCGCTTAATACGTGCAAACCGTAGTGCCATGCCAGATTTATAAGTCGGGCTTCGTTGAATCTCATCATATTCGATTTCAACAACAATGCGTGGATGAACTGTGACTATTCCGCCCTTTTGTTCGATTTTAAGATCAAGTAAACGCTGAGTAATTTCTTCGAATTCAGCATCTGTTAGACCTTTGAAAGTTTTACCCAGCATATGGTATTCGCCAGTGTCTGAATCCTGGGCGGCGAGATGATAATCACTGAGCCATTTATGACGGCGTCCAGTTCCCCACTCAGCAGCAATAATCACTAGGTCGAGTGTTTCCATACTTTGTTTAACCTTCAACCAAGCCTTACCTCGTTTACCGGGTTGATAGATACTATCTAATCTTTTGGCGACAAGTCCTTCGTGTCCAGATTTTAGAGCCTTATCAAAAAATGATGCAGCGTCTTTTACGTGGGATGTAATCAATTGTTCGACGAGAGGAATTTCTCCCCTAATCGTGTTCAGACGCTCACGTCGTCTTTTGTAGGGTATATCTATGAGAACTTCATTATTATGCATTAATAAATCAAAGAGATGAAGGGTGACAGGGATTTCACGAATCATTTCTTCAACCTTACGAATCCGACGGAAACGGCGCATTAGGTGTTGAAATGGAAAAGGGCGGTCATCTGGGCCCATTGCAAGAATCTCTCCTTCAAGGATACAGCTTTGGGCTTTAATTTGACTATCTATCAAATCAACGATGTCAGGAAGACTTGCGGTTACGTCAGTTAAGCGCCGACTGTAAATTCGAATCCGAGATTGTCTATTTTGACGTTGCATGTGGATTTGTACTCGAGCCCCATCCAGTTTCATTTCAAATGCTGAACGCCCTTCGTGAATTTGCAGGGCACGCTCGACATCTTCAGCAAGAGCGGCTAACATCGGAAGTAACGGTGTGAAAGTACACAGGTTCACTTTTTGTAGTCCTTTAGCGCCTTCGTGAAAAGCGATACGCGTCACTTCACCAATATTCCCGGTAAGCATATTTGCTCGACGTACAAGGTCAAGTGGTAATTCTAGCGTTCGGGCGATTGTGCTTTCAAGCATACCTTCACTAAATCCAATGCGATGATCTCCAAGGAGAAGCTTTGCAATGTACTTCGCTTCTACAGCGGTTGCACGGGTAAACAATGCCCGAAGTAAAGCTGTTTTTCGTTTCCGTGAGCCCGGGCCTTGTGCATCGGCGATTTCTATGAATGTTGAATAAATATCATGGATGGTCAAAGGTGTCGTAAACAGCGTAGATTGCCGGATAGTTCCAGATTGCAGGAATAATTGCTGTACAACTTCACCGATATCTCCAGATTGAGCAAATAGTTTTCCTATTAACTTCGGAGAGGGCTGTAATAACTCCTGAAGAATTTGATTTAACGCCTTCCAATCCAATGCAAGTGTTCGTTGACTTGTTCGAGGAAATGGGCGCCCGATGAGAAGTAAAGCTGCTGGTTCTAACTCCTCGAAAGAAAGCATTGAAAGGAAGTTGCCAGCAAGGTCCATTTTTTCCAAGCGTTTAGTGGTTCCCATGATAGCCTCTGAGACTTCAGTAAGCTTTTGAAATTTAGTTGTAGAATTTTTGGATGCCGTTGGCATTAGGACCCCTTCTTTTCCGGAAAATCCTGCACTCCTACAAGCTTTAAAAGTGTGCTTTAATACATCCTTGGTAAATTCCTGTGATGAAGGTTTTTAAAAAATGAAAGTTTATGAATTAACCTCTGCATCCCGAAGTGTTAACATCCGTCTACGTATCCTATCCTTAGCGCCCGTTCGAGACGTGCAGACACGCTATGGAAAAGCCCGTGTTACTACTGCGCAAGCGGGTGATGAAACAGGTACAATCAAATTATCACTCTGGAATGATGATATTGACAAGGTTGATGAGGGAGCAATTGTCGACGTCGAAAATGGTTTCATCAAAACATTCCGTGGTGAAATGGAACTCTCTGCGGGACGTTATGGTACAATTGCCCTTGCCGATGATCCGGAGTTTCCATCTAAAGAAGATATACTTAGTAAACACCCTGGCGAGTAAGATAAAAACACGTAAGCATAACTATTGAGCGAGGGGAACAGGACATGATTATTGAAGTGATTATTGCTTGGTTACAAGCTTTTGATGCGTGGATAGATAGCGTTATCTACCTGCTTATTTCATGGGTCGTAGCCCTAGGTCCACTTGGCGTCTTTCTTGGTGTCATGATTGAAACATTCATTGCACCCATTCCATCGCCACTTGTTCCAATGGCCGCGGGATTCATTCTTACTTGGGGAATGCCACCACTCCAAGCCATCTTGGTTATTCTTTTTAGCGTGATGCTTGTTGGAGCCCTTGCAGCAACGATTGGATCCTTTTTTGGTTATGGAATAGCATACTTTGGTGGTTATCCAATTATTGAAAGATATGGAAAATATCTAGGTACTTCCATTGAAGAAATTAAGTATATGCGGAAAAACCTAGAGGAGTCTTCACGTGATGAAATCTACTTATTCACTGCGCGTGCATTTCCGATTATTCCGCTCTCCGTTGTTTCACTTCTTTATGGAGCTATTCGAGCGGATGCGAAACGTTTTGCCCTTTTCACTTTTTTAGGCGCGCTACCACGATACCTTTCACTAGGTATATTAGGATGGATAATTGGAATTGGCTGGCAAAATCTCGCTCAGATGATTGATCTTTTTGAAACTTTGATTCTTGTTCTTTTACTCATATTCCTAGTTGTCTATATTCTCTACCGTATTATCATTCGTCGTCGTGCTCGCCAAATACAAACAACAGCAGTAGAAGAACAATCAGAATCAGAGAATGCATCTAGCGCTTTGCGTGAGGATCACCAACAACTGCAGGACGCAGTTCAAAGAAAAAGAGCACTTTACACCCCTGTTGTTGGAGGTCTGCTTGAAGCGCTGCCGCCCGGCCCTTGGCGTCGTGAATAGTATCGTATAATGGCGATACGCAAATTGGCATGGTTTCACCTTCTGGGGTCAGACAATCAAAATCTTCGGGAATTTGTGCTGGCGGTGGTAATCGTGAAGAAACACGGAATTTTCCATCGAGCATACTAAGCCATATTTCTGGATATTTAGACTCTGACATATATGCCACAAGCAAGCAAACTTAGTAGGAACTAATAAGTCTGAGCAACTGTTAATGGTTTCGGAATAACTGAACTACATTGTTTGGTGTTGGGTTTGACGCAAAATATTGCAGGTATCGATGAGGCAGGACGTGGTCCGGTCATTGGTCCACTAGTTATTGCTGGAGTCGTTATTGCAGCCTCCAAGAAAGAAGCTCTTAATGAATGGGGGGTTCGAGATTCTAAACAAATAACAGCTAACCGTCGAGAAGCGCTGGATCAACGGATTCGGCAACTAGCTTCTAGTGTTGAAGTGCTTGAAATCACTGCGAAAGAAATTGATGCCGAACGCCAAAAGAAGCGTAGCCTTAATGTCTTGGAGGCAGAGTGGATGGCGAAGGTGTTGAATAGACTCAAATGGGATGTGGCATATGTTGATGCATCCGATGTGAATGCAGAGCGTTATGGACGAATCATCACTGCTCAATTGAAAATCCCAAATAAAATTATTAGCGAACACAAAGCCGATTCCACTTATCCTATTGTTGCCGCTGCGTCGATTGTTGCTAAGGTTCATAGGGACCAGCGAATTCGAGAATTTCATAGAACCTATGGAGACTTTGGTAGTGGATACCCAAATGATCCCAAAACAAGGCGTTTTCTTACTGATTGGATTCAAAGGCATAGCACGTATCCAGATATTGTCCGACAAACATGGGAGACGGCTCGTGATATTAGCAGTGCAAACCGTCAACGAACGCTCAAAGATTGAAGCCTAGCAAAGCTAATGGATTATGAACCTTCCTTTTCTTTCTTTTTCTTCTCAGCTTCTTTTTTCTTCTTTTCTTCCTCTTCCTTCTTCTTTTGTTTCTCTTCTTCTTTCAGCTTCTTTTCATCCTCTTTCCGTTTTCGCTCTTCCTCTTTCTTCTTTTTCTTTTCTTCTTCTTTAAGGCGTTTTTCTTCCTCTTTCCGCTTCTTTTCTTCTTCCTTCTGGATGCGTTTTGCTTCTGCTTCATCTACAGGGGGCAAATCAGCGGTTTCGGGTGGTTCAACTTCAGCGAGTTCAGGAGGTGGTGCCATTTCCGCTTCCATTTCAGGAAGTTCTTCTTCACCCTCTTCCTTCTTGCGTTTCTTGCGTTCTTTCATTTTCTCACGCATACGCATATAGGTCTCACTAAGTAATTCCAAATGCCGCTTCGCTATATCGGGATGAATATCCTTTGCCTCTAAACGCTCCTGGATACGAAGCACCAAGAACTCAGGAAAGAATGATTCAAAGTGCACATCTGCTGTCAGCATAATCAGGGGATCATCTTTTTTAGAAATCTCGATGGAGTCCGTGCCCATTTGTGTAATCACTTGTGCTTGCTCTAAACGTCGTAGCACATTATCCAACGAAGCTTCCTTCTCAACAACCCCTTTCAACTCAGATTTTTGCGCAATCTTCCGCCGCAATGTTTTGGTCACATCATAAATATCCGGATCGAGAAGAAGTTGTCCAATCATAATCGTATCTTCTTCAGTCCATTGATATCCCTCAAATAAGCTCTTAATGCGGTTTTCATATTCACGATACTGCTCCCTATTCAATCCGCCACCTTTGGCTAGTTTAAGTGATTGTTCGGGTGGAAATCGGGCACCCAGTAGATCATTGACTAAAAATACGCAGTTATCTGATACAGCGTTAATCCAATCTTCTTCAACTAGCCCACTTCGTAACAGCGGCAATGTCACAAGTCCTAAATCCGGATAATGTTTCCCTGTCTGTAATTCGAGCCACTCACGCAGCTCCTCAGCGGGAATCCCTCCGCGAGCCAGCTTGTGCATAAGCAACCGGGTTTCTTGATCAACAAACACTTTGGCAAGTCGCTGCTCCACAGACAGCTCCACCATACGTTTCAGCTTCTCAAAAACTTCACCAAGATACTCAACAAATTCTGGCTCTCCAATATTTTCCACAATCTCACTTGAGGCAAGCGTCAATCCCTCTTCATATGCTCGAGGTTCCTCCTCCAAATCCATAAACAGCATAATGCAAAATTGATCACGACCACGAAGAATCCCAGTATAGAAACTACTTACAGCCATATTGGTTCCTTCGAGAGTCATGGTTAGAAATCCCGCTTCCGGCTTTCCCATGGCATGTGCCGTGAAGACACGAAGCATGTCGTCTTCAGACACATCAAGATTTCGAGGATAAACGCCAACGACGCGAAGACCGACTTTGTCGTCCCACCGGCAAACACTTAGACCTTTTGGCATACTTTCAATCTCCCGTTTGAATAAATTGTATCTGAACCTTTCGTTCTTAAAGTGACCTATTGGCACTCCGTTTTGACTATTTAGTTTCCCGTATTTAACTTGTTTGTCGGTTCCCCTCTTGAAAGGCTTCTTGTTGTAGCTTTCTGCAATTTTTCGCAATAAATTCGATGAAGAAATTTAAATGAATCATTAATCGGTGGTGGCTTCAGCCACAGCCCCTAAAATAATTTTGTAGAGAACTTCGCGGTAGCGTGGATCAATGGCAACGAGCCCATAGGCTTGAACGCCGAGAATTCGTTGGACTAGTTTGGGCGCTAACGCGCCAGGAAGATCTTGCTTATTTCCAATCGCCCAGACAATGGATGAGGGAGAGTTCTTGCGAACAACCTCAAGGATGTCTCGGGTTTCGAGAACGTTCTTTAGCGTTGAATCTGTAACAAGTAACACTGCATCAGCATTCCGTAAATAATAATTCCATAATGAACGGAATCGATCTTGACCAGCAAAGTCCCAGACAGCTAACTCATAGGGACCGAAGCGAACGCCTTGGAGGGTTTCAATATCGACAGCAATAGTGGGGTAGTAATCTCCCGGGATGCTGTCTGCAGTAAGAAGTTTGAGCATCGTAGATTTTCCAACACCGCCTTGACCAAGTAGGCAAATTTTAAGCATAGTAACAATGACATTGTCGAGTTCGGTTGCGAAGCCTTTGAACGCTTCACCAAGGGGAACCGGCTTTTGGATGTATGCATCAATTTCATGACCAAAATTGTTGATAAGGAATTCACGGGTTTTTTTCAGAGTTTCTTTGATTTTTTCATCTTCGTCACTCATATCGACGGCGAAGACGAGGAGGAGGTGTGTGCCCGCTTCGGCGTAAATGAATTTTATATTCTTGACATGGATTGGTAAGTCAACTTGAGTGCCAAGTTCGGATTCGAAATGTTTATAGGTGGCTAGAAATTCTTGGCGTTCTTCGGTGGTAATATCAACTGACCAGTATTGGCGGTGGAATGCCAGGCGTCCGTCGCGAGTCATTAGGAAGACGTTGTGAATCATCTTTTAGTGTTCTCCCGGAATTTATTCGGTACGAGTAATTGCTTTTTCTTGAGACGTCATGCGTCGCTTTCGTTTGTGTTTGGGGAGTTTCTTCTCATCTGAACTTAGGAGAGTACGAAGTTCCCGATAATTGCGACGCAGGGAGGTACGTGAACAACCTACAAGTTCGATTATATCATTTTCGGGTATTGAATCTCCAATCTGTTTCGCACTGTAATAGGCAATGGAAGCAGCAATGATAGGTCTAGGATGTCCTTGAAATAACCCCTTTTTACCTACATATTCAACAACGTTGTGAGCATAGTCTTCGGTTTCTGCTTCTACTTCCAGAATTGAGAACAAACGATCAAGAATTGCGTGAACCGGTTCGCCCCAATTCCCTATTTTTTTGTCTTTGAACTTTTGTCGTTCATGATCATAATCCTCGAGGATGCGACGAATTCCGGCTCGGACAAGTTGTCGTGCATTAGACAATTGAATTTGGCGTTGTCGACGAATATAGCGGGGACATTGTGGGTATCCCGGCATCTCGTAGATGGTTAGATAGCATTGTTTCTTTACAACCCGACAAAATGACGTCAACTTATTGTCTTTGATGGGTCTTTCATACATGTAGGGACAAAGAGATTGATCGCGAGATCCCCCACGACGTTCAATTTTTCGATAACTATCGGATAGAATTTGCCGGTACCTACGTCTTCTGTTCGCAGGGTTTCCACTCGTTTTTACGATACGCTGCAACGTTTTGTTTAGAATTTCCTCATATGCAGCGCCTTCTTCCTCAGCAGTCAGTAAAACAGTGATACAGATATCGTCTTCGGTGCTTTTAAGTGGCGTGCGGGTACAGGCAACAGCAGCGCGTTCCTTCACCTCGATTGAGGGAAACACTTGGAAAGATGTCCCATTACCTTCAGGTGCAGACCCATAGTACATGAGGGATAAGTCACTTATTTCAAAGTCCAAAGTAGCTGGATATTTGGATAATATCTTGAGTCCTTCTTTCGTGTCCCATTGACTAAGGACAAGTCCTCGAGGAATAATAAGTCACCTTCTTACCTAGACAGAAACAATGTTTTCGGAATCTTTCGCTTGGCTTCAATCAAGGTTTAGGAAAACAACAGAAAAAGGTTTTTGCCTGTGTGAAGGTAGTACAAATTCATTCCGAGATACTGAACATATGAAAAGAGCAATTATCGGGTTTTTCGTTTCCAGAAAAGAGCCCCAATAATAACTAAACCGGCAACAACCAACCCTCCGATTAAGAATGAGAGAAGCTGTTCCCTTGTCGGAGTAGGAAGACTGGAGATTTCACCAATAATAGCTGGAAAGAGATATTCCTCGAAATAAGTATAGTATTCTTGAGAACTGTAGGGAGCAGCACCAAAGGCAAGAACTAGATCTTGGTCTGGAAGCACAAAGACTCGAATACCCCCTGCACCCCGCATCGAATAACCGTTGATAGGAATATCCACCCACCATTGATAACCATATCCTTCGCCATATGGAAAAACGAAGTGTGGGTATGTACATTCGGCGACCCATTCAGCCGGTATGAGTTCTAATGTATTCCAAGTCCCATTATTCAAATACAGGTACCCAAGTTTTGCTAGATCTCGTAATGTCAGGCTAAGACCTGCCATTCCAGTACTAACACCTTGAGGATCGGCACCCCATTCATACATTGAAATCCCCATAGGAGTAAAAAGTCGATTTCGAGCAAGGATTTCCATTGAGATACCCATAGTTTCAGAAATAACTGCAGAAAGGAGATGACTGCACCCTCCATTATAGTTCCAGAACTCACCAGGTTCATTAGACATGGGTGAATTCAGAAGGTATTGCACCCAGTCTGGTTGTGAGCCCAAACCAAAATCGCTGCGTTCTAAACCTGAGGACATGGTAAGTAAATGCCACAGCGTCATGTTGGATTTCCGGGGATCTAGGTTCTGAATGATTCGATTCGGAAAGTAATCAAGAACCGAATCGTTAACGTTTGAAACATATCCATCTGTTAGAGCGAGACCGAAGGCCATAGCTGTCACACTTTTTGTAGCTGAATAGATCCGCCAAAGATGATTCACACTTGAAGCCGGACCATATCCTTCAAAAAGCAGGTATCCATTACGGATTACAAGAAACCCCTCAACGCCGCCGGTTGTGCGAATTAGATTCCAAAATTCCTCTAATAAAGTTGAATTCATTCCCTGTACTTCAGGCTGAACCCCGCGCCATCCTGCTGTTGGCCAGTAATCGCGAACTGGTATGGCGTTTTGTTGGGAACTAATTTCTAGGTTAAAGGCGAAGAGGAAAAGGTGCAGCAAAAACAGTGCAAAGAACCACCTTCGATGATCTACCACTTTGAAATCAACTCAGAAGTAAATATTTGGAATGTAAAACCCGTTTTTGTATTCGAGAGACCCCGCATCCTAACTTATCACCCACGCCGTTTTCGAATTTCAAAGATGAGGATAGCAAAAACGACGACCACAAACACACTCCCGATTGATATTAGGACGCCTGAGTAGAACCCATATGGAAGCCCCGGAGAGGCTTCTAGAAGCCAACTGGTCACTTTAGCTAGTAAAGACCACTCTGAATCAGGATCCTGAAGATTTTGATAAGTTGGCCAATGAGCTACGTGATCTTGACTCAAACCATCCCGAATATCTCCTTCTTCAAATTCGGGATGAGGGCTAGAAAGCAAGACTGTGCCTTGTCCGTATTGGAAGGCAATTACACCGTGCAAGCCAGTATCTGCATAGGAAAGGATGGGGATGATTTCTGTTTCATCATGGAATTCAAAATAAGAAGCCCCGGTTGTGAAGACCATATAAGATTCAGGTTCTTGGGATAGATCCGGTCCTATAGACGCACGGTTAACCCTCATTTCAGTCACTGCGAGCTCACCATTATGCGTATCATGACATTGAACTCCGGCAGGACCGAAATAGTGTAACGTGGCATCAAGTATCCCAAGGCTAATTATGGCAAACTCGGTACCGCGACAAACAGTGAAAAGTGATCCACCAGCTGCTAGGAATTGTCGGATTCGTTCTTTACCCACAGGAGTTAATTCTCTTTCATAAGAACTAGGTCCGAATGCAGGTAATACCAACAAATCAAAGAATTGTAACACACCATGTTGAATTTCTATCCCAGTAACTAATTCCACAGAAGCGTTCATCCATTCAAACAGATGGATGCAGGCAATGAAACTGAAATTATCTAATCGTTGGCAATGGTAGATGGCGACTCGAGCATTTGTTAAATTGGATGTAGCTTTAGTTGCGGTATCTTTGGGTTCCAAAAGTAAGACAGGAGGGGCAAGCATAATCATGAGAATAAGGCATAGCAGTGTACGGCCTTTCCTCATATACCATAGAGGTCGAAATGACATCTGAATTTACCATCCATAAGGAACGCGTATACTACTTGAAACGTAGAAAGTGCAATTTATTCTCTTGGATACCGGCTAAGAAGAAAAACGTGAGAAACTATTTGAAGAACACATCTTTTTCGAACTGTTTGATTCAGAAAACAACGATTAATCAGATGCGGTTCTAATCAGAAAATTCTGTGGCAAAAAAAGCAAAATAGATAAGCCCGTACCGTTCGTCATTCTCGATACGAGCTTCACGAAAATGACCTTCGCGTTTGAATCCCAACCGTTCGGCTAATTTTATACTTCGATGATTTGTGTCTCGTGTAACTACGATGACTTTATGCGCATGAAGATCGGTGAAAAGAAATGCTAAAGAACGTCTTGCAGCTTCGGTAGCAACACCTTTTCCTTGGACACCTTTATCGAGAAACCAGCCCAGTTCAAATGAAGGCACGTCCCATTGGTTAGGTTCAATCCAAATCTCACCTACAAAGAGACTGTCCTTCTTCATCCAAATGCCCATGACAAAGCGTTTTCGGGCTACCCATTCTGCAGCATGCCGGCGCACCTTTAATTCTGCTGCGTCGACGTTCTTAATGGTAGCAACTTCTTCAACATTCGGGTAGAGAAACTCTCGATTATTATTCCGTTCTAATAGCGCATAGAGCGCTTCTCCGTCGCCAGCCCGGTATTTTCGCACAAGAAGCCTGTCGGTGTCCAGACTCTCAGGAAGCTCTAACAATAACGGATCCATCACACATCCCATGACGCCTACGGTTATTTTGCAGTCGAATCATATTGCATCATACCCATGAGGTTACCTTCAGTATCCTTGAAATACACATAGTATCCGACGCCGGGAATAGTAATTTTATTGCCGATAATGGTGCCCTTATTTGCTTTGACTAGCTTTACGTATTTTTCGATATCATCGACACCAATTACATTGACGGTGGTGCTTTCGGGAAACTCTTCCCGTTTAGCGAATGAACCATTAATCCCGGGCTCTTTGTCCTCACCGGTGATTAAGAACCAGTGATCGACCGGCCCCTTCCATTTCTCTATCTTCCAACCAAAGACCGTTTGATAGAACGTTGCTATCCGCTCTATATCATCAGCCGGAATTTCAAAATCGATAACTCGTGGCATTACAATTCACATCCGATAAAAGGAGGGATATACCGGTTGTCATAAATTAGTGTGTATCGGTTTCGGCTAACTGTAGATATTAAGAGGTGTATCGACTTTGGAGTGCGAAAAGAAGATAAATATTGAAGCCATGGATGAAGTTTAGCTTGGAGTGAACCGATTAATGATACCATTCTCAGAAGTGTGGGAACGCATCATCAAAAACGCTAGGAAGGTTTTTTACACCAAGAAGAAATTGAAATTCACATATACGGTTCAAGAAAATAACCTCATTACAAACCGATCGAGGTACTATCTCACTCGAAAAGATATCATGTCCGCCTATCGTCATGTTCCCCTCGAAAGACCCGGAGAACTTGCAGGACTCGTTCGAGGACAAAGCTACATCTGGGCAATTCTACACGATAAACGAATTCGCAAGAAAGACTGGTAGCCGAGGTTATCTTTTCATTTTGAGCAATTTGAGACAGTCTTTTTTTATCACCCCAACAATGAATAAAGGATAGGTGAGAATAATGGGACTTGTCCGAACCTCAGAGGAACTTCAGCAACTGAAAAAACACTTCTCCAAGGGATCCATAGTCGGTGAAACGAAAATCGCCTTTGCCACCTTCCTAACCGATCCAAACATCATTAAACGTGTTTTACCTCCCCCCCTTGAACCAGGACCTTTACCCACCGGAACGGTGTATGTGGCGGAGTTCGGAAAATCTAACTTTAGTCGCCCCTACAATGAAGCCGCCGTATTCCTCACTGCTCAATATGAAGGAGAAGTTGGTAACTATTGCATCTCAATGCCTGTCACCCTTGATGCGCCGCTGTGGATGGGCAGAGAAAATCAAGGCTACCCCAAAAAAATCGCAGAATTCATCGCCATCGAAGAGCGCGGCAACTACGTCACTGGTAACTGTATTCGACGTGGTAAACGTCTTATCACTCTTACTGTCCAACTCGAAGGACCCATCAAACAGGAACTCCCCTCTACTGCTAGCTATGTCATCAAAGCCTTCCGCAGCATCACTGGTGAAGGTTTTGAATCCTTGCCACTACTCATTCGAATCGAAAACGACTTTCGCTGGGGCACCCCTGAAATCGGTATCGGACGCCTCACCTTCGGCGAATCAGCTCATGACCCTCTCCATGAAATCCCCGTCAAAGAGGTTATCCTCGCCGGCTATGCTGCCAACGTCGAAATTTGGACTCAACCTGGACAAATCGTCGCCGAACTCGACCCAAAAACCTACGAACCCTATTACTGGATCAAACAAGACTGGGACTACTAGCCCACTCGGTCACTTAGTTTCGATTTTTTAATGAGATACTTTTCCAATTCCATTTCAACAACTGTTAACGAGGGAAGCAGAAGCGATTGAACTTCAACAAAGTCTTTGACCGTTCCTTTTGTTAACGCATTATGGAGGCGTTGGGAGGCTCTTCTTACTAATGATCGATGATACTCCCTTCGTGTTATGCCCCGCAGCGCGTGATATGTCTGATCAATGATTGTATCTAATGTCGCTGCCATCCCACTGATGAATTCGGGGTTCCCGAAAGTATCAACGGGCTCTATTTTCGATTGTTCAAAGGCTTTTCGAGCTGCTTTATCACGTAATGCTCCTTTTGCAATGACGATTGCTGCAAAGAACTGTGTATTATCCGATGGGTCAAAGGCATCCAACATCCGCATATCCTCTTCAAGGCCAGCCACAAGCTGCTTCCACGCCTTGAGAACCGTTTTTCGGGAAACGTGCTCTTCAGTGATAAACTCCCGAATTCGTGGCAGGTACTCTCCAGCGACCCGTGCAACAAACTGTTGATAGCCCTTCCGATTTGTAGCAAACGTACTCTTGCTTAGCCCTCGTTGTTTCCCTTGTCTCCAGTCTTGAATTAACTGGTCAATATTTGGTATTGCCAAAGATCTAATCCCACTATTTCTTATCGTCCATCATTTTTAAGCTCAGAGACTACCCCCATGTTTCCAACACATCGAAGAAATCATTCGCAATTAAATACAACAAATACCCAAGCTAATGCCTGGAGGGTTGCAAGAGTATGCACCCAAAGACTAAACGCCGGATTATCTACGCCATCATTGCTATTGGAGTAATAATCATCGTCGCTGTCATAGGTTACGAAACGCTTGGACCTAGTGTCTGTAATTATCCCTGCGAATGGGTCTTCCCCGGACGCTGTTGGTGTCCATTACCAGGATCATCAACACCCCCACCAGGAGGAACAAGCTTACCCGAAGGCATCCCCGGCTTCCCATGGGAAGCCGCACTGTTGGGGATCCTAGTCGCAGTGGTCTTAGTATTAACGATTCGCCGTCGAAACCGCTAAAACAAACCTAGAAAAAGAAAGCCCTGGCAGCTGCTCTTAAAGAAGAGATGATAAGGTGAAATTTGATTAATAACCGTGTTTTTCCCTTTTTCGAAAAAAGTGTGCCAAGATAGAATCTCGATTGGTTGAATGTTCAGAAATGTGAAAGTGTTCCAGATAAGGGAAATAATTCTATGTTGATTTCTCTAACTTTATTAATCTGAACTAATAAGCCCACTTAGGTAACCTTCTTACCATAATAAAAAAAGTGATATAAGAAAATGAGTATTAAAACCGCTCAAACCCTCACATTAGTTGCAGGCATTTTCTTTGTCATCGAATTCGTGGGCAAAATCATCTCCGCCGCCTTTTCGTGGCTCTTCTTACCCATGTTGTTGGCAAGTCTAGCGCCCACCCTTGATCCTGCCACTCTCGCACTACTCACAGGGTTCTTCAACTCACTCGTTCTCTTCGTTCCCATCATTAGCCTTATCGCAGCAATCCCCACCCTCATCGTCGCCATTGTAGCACTCCTCTGGCGACACACCCCCGAACTCCACAAAATAGGCCTAATCGTTATTGGTATCCTGGGCATCCTCTTCCTAGGCACCCTCCCCGGCCTCCTCGCCCTCATCGCGGGTGTCATCGTTGAAGAACCGACAAAAGGCGACTTTTAGAAAACCAAGCTAAAGCGTATTCAAGTAGAACCACAGGATAATAAGGACGATTAACCAAATCGTACCTCCCAAAATCCCAACGACTGCTCCACCTTGAATGAGGTGTGGATCACTGAAGCGGTAGGCTAGTTTCCAGCTAATACTACTGAGAATCATTATCCCAACGAGGACACCAGACGTAAAGAGGAACACAACGGTCAAAGGATTGGGTAAAGGGAGAAATAATGCTAAAAGTGTGACTGGAAGTAACAACTTGAAAAGGAGAAGAATAGAAGCCCCAAGCGCAATTCGCCATCCACCAAGAATGGTCAAAGCGAGCACAAAGAGGAATTGAATCACAATCCATCCATCAACATAAATGAGAAACAAGTCAGGCGGTACGAAAAGCAGTAAAACTGTGAAAAGGGGACTGGATAAGACCCAGATAACAAGCACGGTGAGAATGGGTTTTCGGTTCTGTTCCCACCCTTCACTATTTGAATGGAGCATTCGATATCACTAATGTAAGTTAATCCATCAGGAGTATCAGATTTCAATCTTAAATTTCATTTTCACAAACATTCAACTGAACTAATCTATGAAATCGAATTCTCTGCACCCTAACAAAACCAAGATCTTGCAGAAGTTGATGATTAAACATCAAGATTTTTCTGAAGCTCTTAATCGGATGCAATCAAGACCTTGAACCTGCGATAGAAGTACAGGTCTAAGA
>CAYFXC010000010.1:17311-105939 GCA_964347045.1 uncultured archaeon | reverse complement strand
CACTGATAGCAGTTTCTATTCCCTCGACTTCGCCTATTCCCTCCATGATCTTTTCCGCTACAAGCTTTGTGTTGCCATACTTTGTATCATAAACAATAATAGCCCTTACCATTTCGTTCGCCACTCACTAAACCTATTCATTTATTTTTATGATTTATTATTTGTCAGTTTTTTATCAAGGTGATTGGACTTAGTCCATCATTACTCCGAGTGAACCTCTGGATTTATTTCTCTATGCTTAGGACACGGGCTAGCTGTTCTTTTCGTCTTTGCATTGCTTCCTGTGTTTCTTCAGCATATTCAATCGCCTTTGTGGAACAGTATTTGACACATTGTGGATCACCTCCACAAAGGTCACAATGGATAAGTTCCCTACCATGAGTTGTTATGGCGGAGAAGGGACAGACTACAGCACATAATCGGCAACCAATACATCGATTATCGTCGCGAGTTGCTGCTCCTTCATCCTTTGTAATGGCGTTTTGTGGGCAGGCTGATACGCAAGGCGCATCCTGACATTGAAAACAAACTACTGGAAACTCAAACCGTTCAAACTCATCTCGTACGACACTAATCGCTGCTTTACGGGGATTACATTCTCCAAATTTGGTTAATGAACAAGCAAGGGAACATAATCGGCAACCAGTGCACCGATCAGGATAAACGAAAATGTACTTCATTCAATCGCCTCCAATTCTTTGACACGTTCTTCTGATAACATTCCCTCGCCAGTCCACCCACGAAGAGCATAATATCGGTCCAACATGGCCTGAAACTGTTTGCGTTCAATATGATGCCCTTTCGCGGTCTTCAGTGGGGCTGGATCATCGAAATAGCGTTTAGGTAGTGAATCATCTGCGCGAGTAAGTCCAAAACGAAGATTGAGGTTTCGTTCCGTGTCAATTATTCGCTGACCAACCTCTTTCAGTTCTTGATAGTCGAATTTGAGGTCAACTGCAGCTTGTAAAAACTTCTGCACCTGTTCATACCCAATGAGATGCGGGCTGTTGAAACCATGACAAATGAATTTACAGATTCCCACAGCATCGATCACTGCGTACATGTTATCCGACCAATAGACGGTTTTTTCCTTTCCCTCATATGACGTAGGATCTGGTGAAATGCCCGTTCCATAGATGCTCTCCTTTACTTCTTGGGGCAATCTGAGAAAGATTTCGAGGGTTGGTCGACTTCGCAAGTGATCAGCACCCCTCGATGCGGTTGCTATGCCTAAAGCGAAGGCTTTGATGTATCGAACATCGTGGGGGTCACTTTGAGGTAGGTTCTTCACCGCAATGAGATAATCTGCTGATTTTGGTCCAAAATGATGCACTGCCTGACTACTTTCTGCTAAAACATCTCCCAACCCTTCACGGCGGGCGGTCTTTTCGAGAAGAGATTTGACAAGTTCAAAGTTTTCAAATTCCAGTTTCTCACCTTTGAATTTTGCTTTATCAACAATTCCCTTTTCATACAGCTCAAAAACCCATGCAAGAATGCCCCCTGCTGAAGCAACATCTAATCCAAGTCGGTTACAGAGGTTATTCAATTCGATAACCTGCTTTGGATCAGAGATCCCAACATTTGCTCCCAGTAATCCGATTGTTGTGTATTCAGGGCCTTCCCCATTCATTGTGTTTCGATGCCGACAATGAACGATGCATGAGGCACAGGAAACCATCTTCTCAACATATTCTTCGAAATACTCAGCGTTCAATGAATCGGACCAAGCATTTAGTTGACTGTTCTTGGTGCGTATCGCTCCCAAAGGATTACTGACATCGTAAAGATAGGGAGATCCTAATCTTCCCATGACCGAGATAACCTTCGAGTTCAGGACGTAATCGTTAACATTTTTAGTAATCTCTAGAAGCTGTTCAGGATGAGCGACATTAAGACCTTGAGTTCCGTAGGCCACTACCGCCTTCAAGTTTTTCGATCCCATGACCGCACCCAATCCGCCTCGTCCTCCGGAATTCTTAACACCATTTCGTATGTTGGCAAATCGGACGAGTTTTTCACCAGCTTCTCCAGTGACAGCGGCCTGTACATCACCTAAATCTCTCCTTAACTCGGTTTGAACTTCATAAGTATCAAGACCCCAATAGGCCGATGCGTCTTGAATTTCAACGGAGCCATCTTGAAGAAAAATATAACTCGGTTTCTTTGCTTTGCCAAGTATGATAATCTGGTCAAAGCCCGCATAACGCATCTCTGGACCAAAGTAGCCCCCGCAGTTGGTATCACCCAGAAAACCTGATTCAGGAGACTTTGCGGTAACATTGAAGCGTGACGCGTTTGGGATAAGGTACCCTGTAAGTAGACCAGCTCCAAATATCAGCACGTTTTCAGGAGAAAGAGGGTCGACATTCTTCTTGAGCAATTTGTTAAGATAGTAGACGTTCGTACCTCGACCGCCTAAATAACTTCTAATTACATTTGGTGAAATCTCATGAATTTTCACTGAACTCTTGCTAAGATTGATAATAGCGCGTTGATTTGCTATCATTTTAGATTCATCCATGGAGTTCGTTATCCACCACCAACAGCCATTACTAGCGTTAATTTCGTGGATTTCTGAATTGGGATTTCATTAAGATTTTCCTGAAGCACAGGTTTATTATTAACAAAAATATTGAGATACTTGTGGACCTCACCAGATTTGTCATACAATTCTTGACTCAGAGCAGGATGCATTTCTACTAGTCTGCTAAGAATAGTTCCAATTGTATCATTACCCTCTAGGTTTAGCACTACTTCTTCAATTCCCGTCGTAATTTTTAAAACGCCAACCAGATGGATTTTAATTCTCGAATCTGCTTTTCCCATTGAATCTCTCCACAACATCCAACCATAGAAACCAAAAATCTTTACTTTTCTCTAGTTCTCCAAGCTTCCTAAAGGATTTAAGGTAAAAAGTTAGATAGGTGCCTCGGTGCTCACAGTGAAGGCTGCAGTTTTTTATGAAGCTGGAAAACCCCTTAAAATCGAAGATATACCAACACCCGAAGTTGGATCCAATGATGTATTAATTAAGGTAGCAGCTTGTGGTGTTTGCAGAACCGACTTACACTATTTGCATGGAACTCCGACGTTCAAAAAACCCCCGTTAATCCTTGGACATGAGGCTTCAGGGACTATTTCTGAAATAGGGTCTGCTGTTGAAACTTGGACCAAGGGAGATCGCGTTTTAATTCCTGCTGTTCTAAGCTGTGGATATTGTGATAATTGCCGTTTAGGGCGAGAAAACGTGTGCCAGCGACAAGAAATGGTTGGGAATCACATTGATGGCGCCTACGCTGAATACATCCGTGTTCCTGCCAAGGATGTATTTCGCATTCCTGATTCATTAGCATTGGAAGAAACAAGTATCGTAGCCGATGCGATTTCTACACCCTATCACGCTGTGAAAAACCGTGGAGAAGTTCGTCCAGGAGATTTGGTAGCTGTATTTGGATGTGGTGGAGTTGGCATCAATGTGGTTCAAATCGCTGCAGCGGCTGGTGGTATCGTTTATGCTGTCGATATCGATGATAAAAAACTTAGATTAGCTAAAAAACTCGGTGCTATTGAAATTATTAATTCAAAAGATGAAAATCCGGTTAAACAGATTAGGGGATTAACAAAGAAGCGTGGCGTTGATATCTCTTTTGAGGCCATTGGAATTCCTGATGTTATGAGTCAAGCATTAGCGGTGGTGAAATGGGGTGGTCGGATGGTTGTTGTTGGTTACGCTGAATCTGATTGGACCGTTTCGGCCTCACGAATTATGTTTCGAGAAGTAGAAATCCGTGGATCTCTTGGCTGTCGTCCGGTTGACTATCCTCCTCTATTGAGAATGGTTGAAAAGGGTATCATTCAGATTAAACCCATTATTGATAGCAAGCGTCCACTTGAAGAAATCAATGATGCATTCAAACTACTTGAAGAAGGAAAGGTTCTAGGTCGTACTATCGTAATTCCCTAAAACGCTCTCAGAAGACTATTTTCCTTTCCATTCCGGTTTCCGCTTCTCTAAGAACGCTTTGAGTCCTTCTGAAGCATCTTCTGTATTTTTTAATGAGTCAAGATAAATCTCGGTGGATTTTTCAACAGCTTGCATGAAATCAAGGTGCAAACTTTCGTAAATAGCCCGACGAATGTACCGGAGCATTATGGGGCTGTGCTCTTTGAGTTTTACAATAAATTCGTTGACAGTATTTTCTAATTGGTCTGCAGGCACAGCCTGGTTAATAAGTCCAATCGATTCAGCTTTTTTAGCAGAAATACTATCACCAGTATAAAGCAGTTCAAAAGTTCGTTTTTGACCAATCAGATGATGCAAAGTCGCTGCAGCTATTGTGGGCACGGCCCCAAGCTGAATTTCCGGTTGACCAAACTTAGCTGAATCAACGGCAATCACCACATCGCAGGCGAAAGCTAACTCGCATCCTCCTCCCAGAGCGGATCCTTGAACCACAGCGATCACAGGTTTGTCAACATCGATTAGTGCTTCAAACACTTTGTTAAATGCCGTCAATGTTTTCGGTGCATGTGTTGGGAGGTGTTGCTCTACGTCCACTCCAACGGAAAAGAACCGATCACCAGCCGTTTTCAAAAGAATGAGATTGGCATCATCGTTAATCTTTAAATTCTTAAAAGCCATTTGAAGTTCTGTAAGTGTATCTTGATCAAGAATATTCAAAGGTGGTCGATTCACCAATATTGTACCTACACCATCTGAAACCTCAATCTTGATATTAGAATATCCAGAATTCATGGTTTTTTTCCTTCCAAATTTGAATTCAATGATTCCTGCTATATAGACGAGAAAGAGACTTAAGTCTATACTATCATTTATTGGTTAATCAGGCTGGCTGAGACTAATGTTGCTTGACGAATTAGAGGCAGAAGGGCTAATTGTGAACTTTAACAAGGTTCTTCAAACAAAGCCAAAGCATCTGCCCACTGAAGTTCTTATCTGGGATGAAACCCTTCGTGATGGTGAACAAACTCCTGGAACTAGTCTTTTAATTGATGAAAAAATCGAAATCGCAAAACTGATGGATGAAATGGGAATATCCATTATCAACGTTGGGTTTCCTGCAGTTTCGAAAGACGAACAAGAAGTTGTCCGCCGAATTGCTGCAGAGGGTTTCAAACAGGCTAAATTATGCGCTCCGGCTCGCGCCATCAAATCAGATATCGATATAGCAATTCAATCAGGAGCAGAAGAAGTACCAATTTTCATTGCGTTCAGCAACCTTCATTTGAAATACAAGTTGAAGAAAACCCCAGAAGAAGCGCTACATATCGTGACAGACTGTGTTGAATATGCAAAAAAGCATGGAGTGATTGTCGATTTCGTCACCGAAGACACTTCACGTACTAGCATTAAAAATACAGTAAAAATTTTCAAAACTGCAATCGAGGCTGGTGCTGATCGCGTCGTAATTACTGATACCGTTGGTTTTCTAAGACCTGAATCGATGCGATATTTGGTATCACAAATCCGTGACCGCCTCTATAAAGAGGTTAAACGAAAAGTTCCTCTCTCAATTCACAACCACAATGATTTTGGATTAGCCACCGCCACCACGCTAGCGGCAATCGAAGAAGGTGTTTCTGTTCCTCATGTCTGTGTTGCCGGTTTTGGAGAACGTGCAGGAAATGCCCCCTTCGAAGAAGTGGTTATGGCCTTAGAAATTCTCTATGGTATTCGAACTGGCATAAAAACCGAAAGAATTCAAGAACTTGCTGAACTTGTTAGCAAATCGTTTGCTATCCTTCTTCCAGTTCATAAAGCAATCACTGGCGAAAACGCTTTTTCACATGAAGCGGGCATCCACGTTCATGGCATCCTCTCCCATCGACTAACCTACGAACCTATCCCTGCAGAAACTGTTGGACGGAAAACAGAGTTCTATATGGGAAAACACACCGGGAGCCAAATTGTAAAAACAAAACTTGAACAAAAGAAAATTGAAGCCACAGATGAACAAATATTGCAAATTTTATTACAAGTTAAAGAGACACACAAACTTCGAGACAAGGTAGAAATGCTTCGACAATTACAAAACGCAGCCGAACTCCTTCGAGAGACACGCCTTGGTTTGAAAGAAGACGAATTCTGGAATATCGTAAAGGCTGTTACTGGGAAGAAACCTACGGATTGAGCAAAAACAACACTTCTAGTTATGTGGAAAAACTCCCTGTATAAAGGTGAATGAAATTCCAACAAAAAGAGGTAAACTCACCGACGAGGCAATCAAAAACGTTGCAAATTTAATGGCGGCTGCAGCCACAACCGCACCCAAATCCAAGGGCTTCGATGATCTTACCATAGAAATTGTGTCCGGAGCCACAATTAAGCAGATAGTCAAAGAAATCCTAAAAATGCGAAAAGAAGATCTTACAAGCCAAACTTTCTGGTTTTTGGAACCTGATGCTGAAGCTGTAAAAGAAAGTGCAGCCATTTTCCTAATCGGAATCCATGCTAAGCGTCCTCCGCTATCCCTCGATTGTCAAGCCTGTGGCTACGAAACTTGCGCTGATTACGAAGAAGCCATCCGTCAAAACAAAACTACAGCCCTCTGTGCCTTCAAAATTCTGGATTTAGGTATCGCCCTTTCCTCTGCAACAACAGTAGCAGCCCAACACTTCATAGATAATCGAATGATGTGGTCCGTAGGGATGGCTGCACAACGATTAGATTTAATTAAAGGCGACCTGGTCCTTGGAATCCCTTTGGCTGCAAAGGGCAGTAATCCTTTCTTTGATCGCTACCTCCGATTTTTCCTTCAAAGAGCCCGTGACCAAGGAAAAAATCTAACTCAAGTTCTTCGTGATCAAGGATTTAACCTTTAAAGCGAGCGATCCCAGGATTCATCCAGATCTGAGTTTGTCACCATCTGCCTAAGCAATCTAATCATTCTGCGCCCAAAGGCTGTAGCTACAATAATCCGTGCGTCTTCATCTGAATGTCTAACCAACTTAGTTTTCTCAAGTAGAGAAACATGATGGGTAACTACAGCCGGTGAATCGCCTCCCGTTTGAGGTCGTAATGCTTTCAGATATTGCCTAAGCGATTTGTTTGTCCCAAAATCACGGTCGAACAAGAATTCTAATATTGCCACCCGTGATGGATGAGTAATGGCTGAAAGTAACCCTCGAATCCTATCTGAATACCAATCAGTCATTTGAAGAACTCCTTTATTATTATGTGGATAATTATGGTAAATCTTTTTATCAATATAGAATAAGTATTCATCGCTATAAAACGTTTTTGCAAAAATTCTTAAGGAATTTGATACTCATACCGTTTGAAAAAAACACTCCATACCCAAGTGTTTGAGGATAGGAAGATCCCCATGTTTGAAAAATTTAAAGAATGGTATGAAAATCGTCATGACTATGCAAAAGCCTGGAAAAAAGAAACGGGTGGAAAAGTACTCGGTTACTTCTGCACCTATGTCCCTGAAGAACTCCTTTTTGCTGCTGATATCCTCCCTGTTCGCATCTTGGGTAGTCATGAAGCCCAAGATGTGACCGAACCTCATATATTTGGGATGTTTTGTCCATTTTGCCGTGACTGCTTAGCTCAAGGATTGAAAGGTCGATACGATTACCTAAATGGCATCATGATCGCCCAATCGTGTCTCCATATTCGCCAAACATACAATAGCTGGGTAAAGCACATTCCACAAGAGTTCAGTTACTACCTGTATACTCCCCACGGAATCCAAACACCACATGCCTATTCATATTTACGGGGTGAACTGGAAGTTTTCAAGAAAGCATTGGAGCAGTGGATTGGACGTCCTATTTCAGATAGGGATCTAGATCAGGGCATTGAAGTTGTAGACAAGAACCGTCAACTGATGAAACAAGTGTATGAGTTTCGAAAACAGGAAGATCCCCCACTGACGGGGTTAGAGGCTATGTACATGGTTGTTTCTAGTCAAATGGTCGATAAGCAAGAACATAATCAAGCACTGGAAGCAGTGCTCAAAGAACTACCGAATCGGAAACTTGACAGGAAAACCGGAACCCGCCTTATGATTATAGGAAGTGAAGATGACGACACGGAATTCGTTAAAATGGTGGAGTCTTTAGATTCCACGCTAGTAGTTGATGAACATTGCACGGGTACCCGATATTTCTGGAACGAAGTTGATCCGCAAGAAGATCGTTTGGCTGCTATAGCCGCCCGGTACATTGATCGACCGCCTTGTCCCAGTAAAGATTGGCCTGAGCGAAAACGATTCCCACATATTTTACAACTGGCAAAAGATTACAATGTTCAGGGCGCCCTTGTTATTCAACAAAAATTCTGTGATCCCCATGAATTGGACATGCCGGCTTTACGGAAAATGCTTGAAGAGAATAGTATCCCAACCTACTTTTTAGAATTTGATGTGACCGTACCAATTGGACAGTTTAAGACTCGTGTTGAAGCGTTTTTAGAAACGTTTGCATTACCCGACCTGTTTTAGGTGATTAAATTGACTGAAATGAAATATCAAACTAAACCTTTAGAAATCTGGAATGAAGGGAAAGCTTTACGACAACAATATTATGACAATTATGCAAAAGCTCATGAGAAGGGTGGAATCCGGTGGGCTGGTGGCGCGTGGGCCTATAGTGCGGTTCCTGCAGGTCTAGGAGACGATGTATGGAGTCTGACTGGGGAACCATATGGGGCTTCAATTGCCTTCAATAAGGAATTTGCTGCTAGATGTCAGGAAGCTATCGAAGCGAAAGGGTTTGCCCGTGATTTATGTGCGTATTTACGAAATTATCTTGGCTCAGTAGTATTAGATGAATATGTGTTTGGAGGCAAGTTTCCTAAACCAGATTTCATGTGGACAACCCATATTTGCTGTAGTCATGCGAAATGGTATCAAATCGCAAGTGACCTGGAAGGAGGTGTGCCTTTCTTCTGTATTGATGTAAGCACAGGATT
Source organism: uncultured archaeon (assembly GCA_964347045.1). GTDB lineage: Archaea > Asgardarchaeota > Hermodarchaeia > Hermodarchaeales > Hermodarchaeaceae > Hermodarchaeum. The sequence goes on along the minus strand of CAYFXC010000010.1, from coordinate 96,995 downwards.
ATCTCGGGATTTCAACGACCGACGGCGTGAATATGTGGTTAATCAATTGTTGGATGGAATCAACTGGTTGGAAAAAACTACTGGTCGAGACTATGATGATGCAAAACTAATCCAAGCTGTCTATAATGAATGTGAGGCTACTTCTCTTTGGGCTGAGATTTGTGAAATGAATAAGACCATTCCGGCACCACTTGATGAAAAGACGATGTATTCGCTCTATGTGTTTGGAACGATCATGAAACATCGCCCCGAGGTTGTGGCATTCTATCGAAAACTTCGTGACGAAGTTCAAAGCCGAGTAGATAATAAAATCGCAGCAGTGGGTAATGAACGACGCCGTGTTATTACGGACACCCAACCTCCTTGGGGATTTCTTGAGGTTTTCCGATATCTCGAATCCTACGGTGTGGTGTCAGTTGGCTCGCTTTACACTTTTTCTTTGATTGGGGCATGGGAAGTGAAAGACGATGGAACTTGGGGTCCCAGAACAACTCCACAAGAACAAGGAATTGATATTACTTCTCGAAAGCAGGCTCTTGAAATTCTAGTTGATTGGACCCATTCTCGACCTGAATGGCAACACTTCTATTCCGCTCACGAAAAAAGCGATATGATGCTTCGCATTGTTCGAGAATGGAAAGTTGATGGTGTTATGCTGCATTATAATCGTGGGTGTGAAGGTTTGACGTTGAATATTGCAGAGAACCGTCTTGCATTCAAGGAAGCAGGTGTCCCAGTTCTTCCCTTTGAAGGGAATATGGGTGATGAACGAGAATTCGATTTGGAACGTACGAAGAAAGCGGTAGATTCCTTCTTGGAACTATTGGGGGTTAAGTAGGAGGCAGATAGATTTGATAACTGCAGGAATTGACTTTGGCGCTAAGAATGTGAAGGTTGTCATCCTCGATGATGGAAAGATAGTTGCTCGAGGATCTGCCTTGACAGGATTTGATCTCAAGATTGCAGTCAAAGATGCCTCTGAGATGGCTCTACAGGCAGCAGGATTGAATCTTGATGAAATTAGCCACATCACAGAAACAGGAATTGGTCAAGGCTCAGTAGAGTTTGCATCCGATAGTGTAAGCGAAGTTGGAGCGAATGCAAAAGCAGGGGTTAGTTTATTATCTTCAGCTCGGACCATTATCGATGTTGGAGCTGAGGAAGCTCGGGCTGTTAAATGTGACGAATTCGGTGGTATGGAAGATTTTGTCGTGAATGAACGATGTGCTGCTGGCGCAGGTGCATTTGTTGAAGCTATGTCTCGTGCACTCGAAGTTGAACTAAAGCAAATGGGTTCTATGTCTTTGGAAGCCACTGAAGCAGTTCCTATGAATGCTCAATGTACTGTTTTCGCTGAATCCGAGGTAGTATCACTAATTCATGCTCAGACACCGAAAGCAAATATTGCCCGCGCAATTCATGACGCAATTGCCGAACGTGTGGTTTCAATGGTTAGAAGGTTGGGGATTACAGAAGATGTCCTTCTGGTTGGAGGTTTAGCCTATGATGTTGGCTTTGTTGATTCAATGAAACGGGGATTAGGTGTGGAGGTTCATGTGCCTGAGTTTCCTGAATATGCAAGTGCCTACGGTGCAGCCCTGGTAGCCAAGGAGCGGGCAAAGAAGTGATGAAAATGACAAAAAAGGAATTTTGGAGATGGCCAGAATATCGTCATACAGTTGAAGGCATCGACCCCAAAGATGGGAAGGTGATTAGTGGAGGAGTTGACATTGGATCTGTCAGTTCGAAGACTGTAATCATGGTTAATGGCGAAGTTTTTGCACAGAGTGTGATGCGAACAGGGTCAAGTAGTCCTGACAGCGCTGAGCGAACAATGAACTGGGCTCTTGAAGATACGGGGCTTACACTCAAAGATGTTCATTATGTTGTGGGAACTGGCTATGGTCGGGTCAATATACCTTTCGCACAAAAAGCGATTACAGAAATCGCTTGTCATGGACGCGGAGCAAACTTCATGTGGGGACCATCAGTACGAACCGTTCTGGATATGGGCGGACAAGATTGTAAAGCCATTCGCGTTGATGAAAAAGGAAAAGTCCAAAACTTTCTCATGAATGATAAATGCGCCGCAGGAACTGGTCGTGGCATGGAAGTATTTGCCGATCTTCTATCGGTCCCTATTCAAGAAGTTGGAGATCGATCATTTGCAGTGAAAGAAGAACCTCAATCAGTGAGCAGCACTTGTGTAGTTTTTGCTAAATCTGAGGCTGTTGGACTTCTTCGAAGTGGATGGTCAAAAGATGAGGTCCTAGCAGCTTATTGCCAAGCCATGGCACATCGTGTTGTAGACCTGCTGAATCGAGTTGGCGTTGAGAAAGAATTTGTTATCACTGGTGGGATTGCCAAAAACATCGGAATAGTTAAACGCGTTGAAAAAGAGTTAGGAATTCAGGCTCTCAAACCAGACCAATGGCGTGATGATCCACGATTTGACCCCATGCTAGCAGGCGCTGCAGGAGCCGCATTATTTGCTAAGGTACTCTATGAACGAGCTCAAGGAAAAAGCTAGTTCCTATAGGTGAAAGTGTTGATTGCAAATTATGGCTACAAGGATGGTTCTGGAGAATATTTCATAACTCTAGATACGGACAAATGTGATGGGTGTGGGAAATGTGTGGAAGTTTGTCCCGCTTCAGTGTTAGAAGTCATCCCAAACGAGTTCGAAATCGAAGATGGTAACATCATGGGTGTTCGAAAAGAACATCGCCACAAACTCAAATACAGTTGTGCTCCATGTAAACCAACAAGTGGGGAAGTTGATCCGCCGTGTACTAATGCTTGTCCAACTCACGCCATCGCACATTTCCTAAGTAACGCAAAAGGCCGGGTCCTTTAGCTCGGGTATAATCGTCTCAAATTCCGTCTTTCCAGTTCTCGATAACCGCTAAGAAGGTCGAACCCAATGGTTACACTGACAATAAATGGTAAAAAAGCCGAGGTTGATGAAAAATCTAACATCCTAACTGCAGCTGACTCTGTGGCGGTGTACATTCCCCGATTGTGTTATCACCCTGAATTATCATCTGGGGTGGGAACGAAGACTACGGGTAGTATTTTTCGTGGAACTCAAGAAATCAAGAACATTGGAGATGACACAAAATATGAGGGCTGTGGTCTATGTGCGGTTGAGATTGAAGGGCGAGATGGAATCCATCAGGCTTGTGATACTCAAGTTGAAGAAGGAATGGTTATTCTCATTGATACCCCAGAAATTGTAACTCACCGTCAAGACAAGTTATCATTAATATTAGCCACTCATCCCCATGCGTGTTTAACCTGTGCACAACGAGAAGGCTGCGCCCGTGAACCCTGCCCCCCTAATGTTCCCGTTGATGAAAGATGTTGTGAAAAATTTGGACGATGTGAACTCCAAAAAGTCGCAGAATATATTGGCATTAAAGAAGCCACTCCACGCTTTATTCCACAGAAACTTCCCAAAATCGGTAATGAACCATTGATTATTCGGGACTACAATTTGTGCATTGGCTGCACTCGCTGTATCAGGGCATGTAGTAATCTTCGTAGCATCGATGCATTAGGGTTGGCTTTTGATGGTGAGAATTTTGTTGTGGGATCAACAGCTCAAAGCTTAGGTGAATCCGGCTGCAAATTCTGTGGTGCCTGTGTTGAAGTATGTCCAACTGGTGCTTTATTAGATAAGGAAGTTATCTGGGCTAATCGAGAAGCAGTCCTGTTACCATGTGTCAATAATTGTCCCCTACAGATCGATATTCCACGCTATATCCGACTGGTAGCCGCAGGTGATTACTCGCAAGCAACCGCAGTTATTAGGGAAAAGGCCGCTCTTCCGTCCGTTTTAGCACATGTATGTCATCATCCCTGTGAAAAGAAATGCCGGCGAATTGATCTTAATGGTGCTTTGTGTATAATGGGACTCAAACGTATTGCAGTTGAGAACGATACCGGTCAATGGAAATCCAAAATGTCGAATCTCCCTTCAACAGGAAAAGGAGTTGCAATCGTCGGATCCGGACCTGCTGGATTAAGTGCTGCTTTTTACCTAACTCGATTGGGACACAATGTAACCGTTTTCGAGGAGCAACAGGAACCAGGAGGAATGCTTCGATCCGGAATTCCAACTTATCGGCTACCTCGCACCGTTCTAGATTCAGACATTCAAGTTCTAACAAATATGGGTATTAAAATTAAAACCGCCACTCACATAGGTGCGGAAATCTCTGTTACAAAACTAAAAGCGAGCTTTGATGCTGTTTTGCTTGCTATCGGAATGCAAGTCGGTAAAAATCTAGTGATCGAAGGTCATGATCTTCTTGGGGTATATGAAGGATTAACGTTCCTGAAAAAGGTGAATGCTGGAGAAAAACCAGATCTTGGTAAAGAGGTTGTTGTTGTTGGTGGTGGTAGCGTTGCAATTGATGTTGCGCGGACATCTATTCGGTTGGGTGCTGAAAAAGTGCTGCTCACCTGTTTAGAAACAGATGAAGAAATGCCTGCGCATAAATGGGAAATCTCTCAGGCAGTGGAAGAAGGAATAATGCTTCATACAGCTTGGGGACCTCAAAGAATTCTTGGTAAAGATGGAAAAGTCGTTGGAGTTGAATTAATTAGGTGTACCTGTGTTTTTGACGAAGAAGGATGTTTCAACCCAAGTTTTGATGAAGATATTAAGCAAACCGTTACAGCGGACACAGTCTTCTTTGCAGTTGGTCAGTCAGTTGACTTATCAAAAATCAGTAGTGGGGTTGATTTGAAACAATCAGAAGATGGAAACTTGGCGACTAAAGAGAATTCATGGGAAACACAATTACGTGGCGTATTTGCCGCTGGAGATGTTGCTACAGGGCCTACATCAGTGGTTGAAGCGATGGCGACCGGCCGTCAGGTTGCTTCACAGATTGATACATTCTTAGGTGGAACTGGAACCCTTCTTGAGGAACTTGCGGGCGATCTGAAAATCAACCACCAGTTAGGACGTGATGAAGATTTCTTCAAATGGGATCGTAAACAATTGCCATTGCTTGCTTTAGAAAAACGTGTATTATCCTTTGAAGAGGTTGAACAAGCGCTTCCTCTTGATACGGCACTAAAAGAAGCTCATCGCTGTCTTCAATGTGATCTCCGCCTATCCTTGACTCCTCCAACCATGCCTCCAGAAGCTTGGCTCATCTTTGATGAGATGCAAGTTAAAGAAGTTCCATCTGGACCTGGTGTGTATATACTAGCAGACTCAGAAAAAACTGTCTTAATTATCAAAGGCACTGACGGACTTCAAGCTGCCTTGAAAGAACAATTGACACAACAAAATAGTGCTAAGTTCTTCCAATTTGAAGAAGACCCCATGTACACAAAACGAGAAACCGAACTTCTTCAACAACATGTTCAAGATCATGGTAAAATGCCAGGAGAAGATGAGCTTGATGACTTATTCTAAACCAACTGCTTTATCAGTGAAATTGGAGCGGTATCAATGGCTAATCCCACAGACAAAGAGTTAGAAAAACAGGGATGGGAGAAACGGTTCAGTGTCGAAAAACATCGTGCCGCAGAATATGAGTCTAATTATGAAGAATTAGGCTTTGAGGTCTTAATATTACCGACAGTTGAAGTTGAGACAGAAAGAAGCTGCGATGAGTGTATTCAGTCTGAAACATGTTCTCTTGTAACAATCTTCACAAGACGGAGATAAATAAATTCTAATCTTAATTCTAAGATTCTAAATTGAGTAATTTAATAGCGTTTTCGCCAAGAATTTGTGTTTTAGTTCTTTCGTTGATATTGAGGTTTCTAATAGCTTCAATATTTTCAGCAATGCTAAGAACTCCAGGCCAGTCACTGCCAAAAAGTACCTTTTCAGCAATTACTTCTATTTGTGGAAAATATTGTAATAGATTCTTCGGAGGTAAACCAGAAATCTCTAGGTAAACATTCGAATGGAGCCTTGTTACATAAAACGCCATTTCAAACCAGGGACCTCTCCCACCGTGTACAATGACAACAGGCATTTTGGGGAAGTCAGTGGCGACATCGTCTAAGAAAATAGGGTTTCCATACTTCAACCGAGCATTAGGAAAAATACTAGTTCCTGTATGGAACATAACAGGAATTCCAAAGGACTCCGCCTTTTCATATAGGTTTCTCAATTTTTCCCATTCTTTTGAGGTTGCATAGGCGTTCGGATAAAAGTGCTGATAGGTCGGGTAGAGCTTTAATCCACGCATACCAAGATCCTCAATAGCATGTTCGAGGGTTTTGGTGGGGTTTTGATCCTTTGTGGGGTCAACAGAACAAAATGGTAGGAGACGATCTAAGTGTTTTTCACAGAACTCCGCAACGAATTCGTTGGTTACTATACCAGTTACTTGAGGTGAAAGTTCCGCTAGAATAACCCCCCATTCTACTCCACATTCATCCAGCATTCCTACGATATTTTCAGGCGTCATGACCTCGTCTTGTATTTCATAAAGACCTGGATTCAATTCCTTGAAAAGCGCATGAATCGCTGGATTCCAATGTTCTCGTTTTCCTACATGTATATGAAAATCAACTACTTTCGTTTTTACAACTGACTTAGAGGTCATCTATCTCCATCCAACCCAAATTCGATGTAATGGACAACTAATTTGAATTCTACTTAGGATATTAGTTGTGGCTAAAAGGTTTTATTTTACCTACACTTCGTGAGTAAAAGGTTTCATTATGTGGAGAAACCAGCCTAAGCGCCGCCCTCGCTGTCTCTCTCGTTTTTCTTCTTCCACCATCTATTTCGATAATTGAAGTACCCCAATCCAAGTGCTGTGGATATCATCGCAATGAGAACTGCATGCCAATAGAACCGAAAGCTCCATAACAAGACTGCTACATAAATGGTGGTTACGTACAACGCAATAGCAACGAAATCTTGCTTTAACATCTTGATCACCTTTACTACTATTGCGGACGTTCTTTCTTTTTGGGCTGCGGTTTTTGTCTGTTTCTAACGCTGGTGTTACGTTGTGTTTCGGTGCCTTTTATCGTGTTACCTAAGCAACAAGGTTTTATTTTAACAAGACTCTCTCGTAGTGAATCCATTATACGTAAACCCATTACGATGGTGCAATGTGCAATGACTAATTCTCTAATGACCCGTAAAGCTGGTGATACGGTTATAGGCTTAGGCAATGACGCAATTGCCCGTGGAGCTCTTGAAGCAGGTGTTCAATTTGCTGCAGCCTATCCTGGTACACCTTCCTCAGAGATATTAGGAAATTTAGCCACGATTTCTAAAGATTCTGGTATCTATGTTGAATGGAGTGTCAATGAAAAAGTTGCGTTTGAAGCTGCGGCAGCTGCTTCCTGGACAGGTCTTCGTGCTATGGCATCGATGAAACTCAATGGCTTATTTGTTATACTCGATTCTCTCATTAACATCGCATATACCGGTCATGGACCTGGTGGACTTGTTCTGGTAGTGGCGGATGATCCCTTTGCTCACAGCTCCACAACAGAGGGCGATGCACGACCTTTAGGATTTTATTCAGATATTGTTGTTATCGAACCCTCTACTCATCAAGAAGCTAAAGATATCATTTCGTACGCCTTTGATTTATCAGAAAAACACGGTGTTATCGTCTTGGTTCGAGAAACAACACGGCTAGCCCATAGCCGTGCTCCATTCAAGCTTGGGAAAATTACTCAGACACAGAGAACTGCCAAATTTGATTATAATCTCCCTTTACATAATCTTCCAAGGCCTCATTTACGGCATGGTGATTTGCATAAACGTTTGGAAAAAGTACGGGATGAGGAATTTGAAAAGTCTTCATGGAATCTTTATGATGGACCCAGCAATCCATCCTTATTGATTATCACTTCAGGTATTGCCTGGAAATATGTACGAGAAGCTGTTGATATTCTTCAATTGAAAGATATCGGTATTCTTCGAATTGCTACTGTTTCTCCTTTACCCCGAGCAATGATTCTTAAACGACTTACCACAACAACTGAGGTGCTTTTCTTTGAAGAAATCGATCCCTATCTAGAGGAACAAATCCGCAGCCTAGCAACAGAAATGCCATCACAGGCTATTCCACAATTTTATGGAAAATTATCTGGACACGTTCCCGAATATGGAGAAGTTGATATCAATCAAGCAATCAAGGCAATTGCAGCAGTGAAAAAACTCAGCTACTCTTCAGCTCAGAAAGACTATCTAAAAACAGCCGCCGAAGCCACTAGTATAGTTCCAAGGCGACTTCTCACCTTCTGTGCTGGCTGTCCCCACCGACCTGCCTACTATAGTATTTATCGAGCAATCAAACGCAATAAAGGAAAAGGCATTGTTACAGGTGACATAGGATGCTATTCACTCGGCGTTTTCTATCATGGCGTGATGCGAAACCAACACTCAATGGGTGCTGGAGTCGGGATTGCATGTGGTTTGGGAAAGCTGGGTCAATTTGGACTCAAAGACCCAGTAATTACGGTGATGGGAGATTCTACTTTCTATCATGCTTGTCTCCCTGCTTTAGTCAATATTGTTTACAATCAATCTAAAGCCACCGTGTGTGTCCTCGATAACAATGCGACAGCAATGACAGGTTTTCAACCACACCCCGGTACTGGTTATAATGCAACAGGAGATGTAACATCTACAGTTCCAATAGAGCAAGTACTTCATGGTATTGGCTTTCAATCGGTTTCAGTTGTCGACCCATTTAACCTCAAGGAATCAATCGATACCGTTTACAGGGCCTTAAACTCTGATGAAAGTCATGCAATTGTCTTTCGACGAGAATGTGCCCTAATTACCAATCGCGAAAGAAGAAAACGAGAAGAACCAACACCTGTTTTTATTGTTGATTCCGAAAAATGCTTCGGAGAAAAATGCAAGATTTGCTCTGTTGAATTCAATTGCCCAGCTTGTGTCTGGGATAATGAATCTGATAAAGCCCGAATCGAGACCACTTTGTGTAATGGTTGTGGCGTATGTGTGAACGTATGTCCTCATCAAGTGATCCACCTTATCGAGGATTGAGAAACATGGTTCATGATGATCCTTTCAACATTGTGATTGCTGGTGTTGGCGGTCAAGGCAATGTTCTCTCATCACGTCTAATTGCCGATGCAGCAATTGCTAAAGGCTATTTCACAGCAATTGGAGAAACATATGGAGCCGCTCAACGTGGTGGGACGGTAATGTCGCATATACGGATAAGCAAACATGATGTTGGTCCACTTATCCCCAAACACTCCGCTCATTTGCTCCTAGGTTTTGAACCCATCGAAGCACTACGAGTGGGTGCCCACTACTTGAATCCTTCAAGTGTTGCAATTGTGAACATGCACCCTGTATATCCCATTGAGGTACTAACAGGTCAACTCACCTATCCTCCAATAACTGAGGTTGAAAATCGGCTTCGTACACTTTGTTCTCAATTATTCACACTAGATGCAGTAAATCTTGCCAAACAAGCTGGAGATCCTTTAGTAATGAATACTGTCATGGTCGGTGCATTCGCAGGATCCAATCTTACACCTGTTGAAGTGACTACGCTAAAGCAAGAAATTACAAAAATGCGACGTCTAAAGGAAATCAATCTCAATGCCTTCAATCTGGGTGTCGAAGCCATCAAAAAAAATCTATAACGACCTTCCTTTACTTAACATGACATTTTTAACTTTTCAAAAGATGTTTGTCGATTCCAGATTTTGCCAAAAATATTTCAAATGCTCCCTCATTGACATTGGATTCCGGAGTTCGACCAATTATCAGTTTTCCATCAAATAGAGCGACATTTCGAATAGGAGGACCTCCCTGCTCCAAATACAGATCGAAGAAAAAGGGTAGAAATGCTAAATCGCTATATTCCTGAAGTAATTGGGCTACGGTTTTGTTTTCAAATTGAAGAAAACTAGTAATGATTCCACGGGCCGTTACTGGACCTTCCTTACCTTCGAAACGGTATGGAACCTTTCCAAGTTCAACAAATTCCTGTGCTTGAATACTTCCGGGAGAATGAAGGATGACGCGTCCATCCTCTAATGTAAAAAAGGAAGCCTGTACTCTTGTTTCTTTCTCACTGTCTGCTTGAATCCTCAGCCCCAGTTTGCTTCTAAATAAAGTTTCTCTAATTGCAAGCCTTAGTTCAAAGGGGATTTTAATGTCTGCTAAAAGTTCATTTGCCGTGAGAATTTGCTTGCCCTTTACCGTTTGACGATGAAGGACAAGAGGCTTGTCTCGAGAGGAAATGCGGATCACTATTGTACCGAAACGTCGCCGAATGATATTATCCACAGCTTCAACATAGGGTGTCACAGCCTTTACAAAAAGCCCAACGTTTTCTTTCGGGTCTTTCTTAGTGGGCAGGTCAAGTTGGTCCTGGGTGATAACTAAGAAGCTATCAAGGATTTTCAGCTCTTTTACATAATACAAACGTCTTCGATAGACAAATGGACCTTCTCGATCCAGCAATTTTGGATGCACCTTAACCGGTTCGGTGAAGTTCACTTGGACGCCAGATTTTGTCACAATTGTCAAAGCACAAGCTCGATGGTTTAAAGCATACTCAAAGGTCTTGGAAAAAACATAGTTAACTGGGAACGTTGTCCGTGAGAGAACTTCAAGTCGATCGGATATCACCTGATCAATTGTCTCGGCCATGTCTAATCCCCTGCTCATACACTATCAAAACAGTGTATTATGAGATTATAAGCTTCGTGTCCAAATTATTGAATTTCATTCAATCGACTTACTCGTTTTCTTCCGTATTGTTGATGTTCTTGTTATCCGCTTTTTTCGAGGTTTTTTAGAGATTGAACGAGTTTTCAACGCTTTCCATGCTTCTGCACCCACCTTTAGCGATTCTGGTATGGTATTAGAGGATATGACATAATCTATTTCAGTAATTTCGGTTGGAACTGGTAAATTCAACTGCTCGCAGATAAGTGTACGTGTACTTACAAGACAATCACGAGGATGACACAAAGCTAATCGAAGTCCCAAGGTTTCTTCGACATAATTTGGAACCCATGAACGACCTGCACGAGGAAGATCATAAAAAGGATATACAAACAGAATGGCTGGAAACTCCGCACGCTGCGCTTTTATCGCATTATAAAGCACTCGCGCAAACAGCCATTTCCTGGAACGTTCAAATTCTACGGCGAGTAACCTTTGAGAACCTTTAGTGATAGCAAAATCGATTCGTGTCCGATCAAGTGTACGAAATTCATGCCAGCCTTCCACACTAAGTTCTTCAACCAACTCAGTGAGTCCCGCTACCAAGGCTTTTACCCGCATTGAATGTACACCCTTTAGATATTCCATAAAATAATTCATTCCGGTAATTATTTGTTTAGTGTTCTAACCGGAACTGCCTACATTTCTCTGATTGACCTGATTAAGAGATCTTGGAAGAATATTCTATTCATCAGCATAATAGTAGTAAAGCTAAGAGATAAACTGATACTCGATGAGATGGATGCAAAGAGATAAGTCACTTTCATCCGTTAGCAAGCCTACATCAATGCAAAGTGTGGTTTTCTATCCAGTCATCCAATGAGCATCTATAAAGTTGACGCCTTTAGAGTACGTCTGAGCGCCAAAGAACGGCTTTTCAGAGACGCTGATATATTACGGACGCGTCGCTGGGCGTTTCTTCTATCCTTTATTCTCAGTCGATTCATACAAACTTCAGGTGCATAACTGTAAAATCCAGGTTATGTTGAAACAACCAGCAGTTCAACATTCGTTTACTAACATGGTTTATATCGGAAACCTCAAGTGCTCCAAAGTTGATACATCAATAGCATTTGGATATTATGGGTTAACAGGAGTGGCTTCCTATATGTCAGAAGAACGTCACTTGACCATTCTTCAAATAAACGACACTCATGGCTACCTTGAACCGCATCATGAAATCTTCTGGAAAAGCGGACGTCCCACAACGCGAAAAGTAGGTGGCTTTGCTCGAATGGCAACGCTACTCAGCCAATTCGAAGTTGAGCACCCAAATGCAGTTATAACCCTAGACAATGGCGATACCCTTCATGGCACCTTCACGGCAATGAAAAACAATGGAAGAGCCATGGTACCTATCTTGAACGCCATGGCAATTGATGCCATGACAGCCCATTGGGAATTTTCCTATAGTCCGGCGGAATTTCAAAACCTAACGCACCAACTTAACTATCCTATGATAGCCATAAACTGCTTTTCCAAAGACACCAAGACTCCAATCTTTTCACATGGCACAATCATCGAACGCAAAGGGCTTCATATAGGCGTTATTGGAATCGCTTCAAACATAATTGACAAGATAATGCCCTCCTCATATAGTGACGGTGTCTATTTTACTCTTGGCAATGAAGAACTCCCCAACTATATCACACATCTCCGTGACAAGGAACGAGTCGATCTTATTATTGTGTTATCTCATCTGGGATATCCTCAAGATCTCAAACTTGTATCTGAAATCGATGGCATCGATGTCCTCCTAAGTGGTCACACACATAATCGTTTATATCAACCCGTCGTGGTGAACCGGACCGTCATAATCCAATCTGGGAGCCACGCTTCTTTTCTTGGAAAACTTGACCTCAAAATCGTTAACAATCGAGTCAAAACCTTTCGCCACAAACTCATTTCTATAGAAGAAATCACAACTCCCAATCCAGCAATTCAAGATATGATTACCGGAATTCTCTCACAATCCGAACGATCTATGCTCGATACTATTGTCGGACAAACACGCAGCACTCTTGCCCGATGGCGTTCTCTTGAATCAACCATGGACAACATACTCCTTCAGGCCTGCCAAGATGCCAGTGGCACCGATCTCGCTTTCTCAAACGGTTGGCGCTTTGGCGCCCCAATCCCTCCCGGAAATGTTACCATGAATGATCTCTATAACATCATCCCCAATAATCCGCCTATCTCTGTCTGCGAAATCACTGGTAAAGAACTTTGGCAAATGATGGAAGACAACCTAGAAAATACCTATTCCCGCGACCCCTATCGTCAACTGGGCGGCTATGTAAAACGCTGTCTTGGTCTTACCATTTACTTCAAAATTGAAAATCCCTACCGTAAACGTATCCACGAATTCTTCATCGGCGGACACCCAATAGACCTTTCGAAAACTTATCGTGCATGCTTCCTTACCGTCCAGAGTATTCCCGCTCATTACGGGACAAACCGACGTGACTTGCACCTTACCGCAATTGATGCGCTCAAACAATTTATTCAAAAACACAGTCCGGTCTCATCAACCTTGAAAGGTACTATTGTACCTATCTAGTTGCTCAATGAGTGATGTTTCGAAAATAGAAACAACTGATTTCTAAGCAATAGGTGTACCATTTTTCGGGTCTTTTCTCCGCTTTTCATATTCAGTGAGTAAGTGTTGAGTAATTGGACCAGGTGTTTTAGCCCCAACTTGTTGACCATTGATACTTTGTACCGGGGTTATTTCGCCCATAGTTCCACAGAGAAACACTTCTTGTGCCATTAATAGCTGGAAAGGTGTCATGTCTGTTTCATGAACTTGATATCCCAAATCGTGAGCCATGTCTAAAACAAAACGACGAGTTATGCTATTCAAAATACTTGCTGTCAGGGGTGGTGCATGTAACATCCCATCCCAAACCGCAACTAGCGTGGTCCCTGTTGCCTCTGCTACAAAACCACGTTGATCCAAAATAATTGCATCATCAACGCCCTGTCGATTTGCCTCTAGCGTTGCAAGGACGCTGTTTAAGTAATTTAATGACTTGATTTCGTGACTTGTCGAATCGGGAGTTTGCCTTCGAATACTGGCAATAATTGTAGAAATGCCATTTTTCGAACCATGGCCATGCATTGGCTCGACCTGAATGTTAATAATCACCACAGAAGCCTTTGGGCACTTCTTTGGGTTCATACCCAAATCGCCTTTTCCTCGAGTCACCAACAATCGAATATAGGAATCCTGATACCCATTCCGCCGTACCGTTTCCAAAATGGCATCTTTCATTTCAACTTTATTCAAGGGAATCGTTAACCACATGGCTTTTGCACTTTGATACAGTCGATCCAAGTGAGCATCAAGTTTGAAGACCACACCATCATAGATTCGGATGCCTTCAAAGATGCCATCACCATATAGAAGTCCATGGTCAAAAACGGAGATCTTCGCCTCCTGACTTGGTATGAACTCACCATCAATGTATACAACTGGATCCTTTATCATTGGAATCCACCGGTACTATATAAGGGATAATAAGAATCCGCCAATAAATCATTAAAATATTAATGGAACCACCAGCACTTTTTAAAGAAATGATTGAAACAGGCTAGAATGTGCTCAAAAACATCAAATTTTGAGTCATCAGAAATCACCATTAAAGTGTTACGGACGTGACACAATGATACAATTCAGTCTTGATCAAACGAACCGACGCATCCTCCGTCATCTTGTACGTGATGCCCGACAACCCGTGGCTCAACTCGCCCGAATCCTTGGACTCTCTGAATCCGTGGTTCGTCGCCGCATCGAGAGCCTTTTGAAAGCTGGCGTTATTCAACGATTCACTGTTAACATTGACTATGAGAAAGCTGATAATCCGATCATGGTCTTAATGGGTGTCAATGCAGGACGAATGCCTGGACCCGAAGTGGCGAAAGCTCTTCGGAAAATCGAAAATATTGTTGAAATCTATACGGTAACTGGTGAATTCGATCTTATCATTAAAATAATCTGCCAAGATATCCGTTGTTTCGAAGAAATCATCGAACAAATCCGTAACCAAGATTTCATAGAAAAAACACGGTCTTTTGTTGTTCTTAATAAAATTCGTGATAGACACTACGATGACATTCTCAAAGTGTCTCCACTAGAATCTAAACCTAGCCGTGGAAGATGAACTGGTCAAAGTAATGTATGAAGCACTATTTCAGTTCACAAGGCCACTCAATCGCTTTATCGTTCAGGATTTAACTGTTCATCCAAAAATGAAGAAAGAATAAGAGGACGTCAAAGCCAAAATTGCCTTTTATTATTGGAATCGAGCTTCTACTCCTCATTCATCAAGAATAAGCTAGTTAATCATTTATGGAGCTTCGATAACTTGAATTTCATCATCACTTTTAGCGCCCATACCGATTTCTTTAGCACGGGCTATTTGACCTAACTCCCAAACGGGTTCATTGAGTTTGTTTTTAGCGTTATAGCTTTTGAGAATTCGAACACCTTCAACATCGATGGCCACCATGTCGTGGCTGGCCATAATGACATTTGGTGTCTCAATTTGCCCTGAAACGGGACCTTTTGTCACAAAGACTTTTCGTGCATCCATAACAACAAGGGTGGGTTGGAAGTAGGAGGCAAGATCAGCAATCTTGTATTCGAGTTTTCGCATGTGCATTTTCAAGCGGTCTTCGCGTTTCAGTAATCCCATCATCACTTTCATGCTTGCCGTGAATTTCGCGAAGAAATGGGTTTTCAAACAGGGTGCTATGACCAGCTTACCAAGGTTTAAAGCTGGTTCACCAATATGTCCACTTTTCAGGTATGTACCTTGTGGAAAGGATTGCTTTATCCAGGGATGTTCATCTAAGGATATGAAATCCGCGTTCAAATCTATGGCGACATCACAGAGCCCAATCTCTTCGCCCACATCTCGTGTGCAGACGCGTTGCGTTGATGCATCCATTATCTGGAGTTTTCCTGCCCCTGCCGCAAGCAAGGTTTCACCCAAGGCTTGAATAAAATTCGCATCACTGGAGGCGGGATAGGGATCAGCCGTATTTAGGTTTGGTTTGATGGTGACCAAATCGCCGGGCTGAATGAGTTGGTCGAATCCGCCGATGAGTTCGACAGCTTTCTCAATGTCCGTTCGGAGATTCTCAGTAGTTTGTACTTTACTTACTAAGTATTTCCCTGAATGGGATTTTACTAATGTATCTGTCTGAGTTCCCATATCTGTCATTTGATAACTTTGACAGAGCTGAGCCTAATTAAATGCGCTGCCCTTACAAACATTTCTTGGCAAATAGAATTAGTTTAATGACTCCTCTTCTGTTTAGGGTAGAAAATCAATGGTATCGACCTCTAATTGATCCCAGTCCACTGTTTGTTCCAGACTTTTATG
Organism: uncultured archaeon; assembly: GCA_964347045.1. Classification (GTDB taxonomy): domain Archaea; phylum Asgardarchaeota; class Hermodarchaeia; order Hermodarchaeales; family Hermodarchaeaceae; genus Hermodarchaeum. The sequence continues at coordinate 80,885 of CAYFXC010000010.1, read as the reverse complement.
AATTATATCAAGGGCTTTTTGTCGGTCATTGGGATCAATAGCAATGAGCCCAAATGTTCTCACGCCTAGAAGCCGCTGGACGAGATGCGGTTGAAGAGCTCCATTCAAATCCTGTTTATTGGCAATGATAATGATTTCACTGGACAAGCCTTGTTCATGGAGAAAGGTGATAATGTCCTTACTTTGCAGCACATTTTCTAATGTTGAGTCAGTGACTAGAAATACAATACGGCTCCGAGAAAACAGCATCTTCCACAATTTTCGAAAACGGTCTTGTCCTGCAAAGTCCCACACCAGTAGTTCGTAGGTGCCAATGCGAGCCCCTTCGACTTTTTGGATATCAATTCCAATGGTCGGAATATACGTTTGGGGTGGTTCACCCCCATTAAGCAAATGAAGCATTGTTGTTTTTCCGACACCGCCATAACCCAACAAACTTATTTTGAGCTTCGTTGTTACATATTTGTCAACTTTCATCATGAATGCTTCAAAATCTTCTTCGTGGCAAATGACCCGCCGAAACTCAAAAGTTACTTTATCAATTCTTTCTAGAAGAGTGGTGTCTTCATCAACGGGCTCGGCACAGAGAACAACGACTCCACGTCCAAGTGGCTGTCCAATATATTTCGTTGAACCAATTACTTCAATTTGAACCATTTGACTAGCTTTTACACGGGTTGCAAATTGCTGCATTTCTTGTTTATCCACATCGATGATCCAAAACTTCTTCTGCACGACAATCATTTCTCGCGCATCAATAATGAAGACATGATGAATCATCTAATTAGCCACCCCTGCCAGTAAATCTAAATTTTCCAAACAAAGACTTTCAAGAAGTACCCTTAAGAAAGCTCCATAGATGACGAAAATTAAGAATTTTTAATAAGTTTTTCTTAGAAATAGAAATTCATTTTTTCTAATTTGTCAAGTACGAAAAGCAAGTTTTCATTGGTCAACTCGTGTGACATCAGGTTGATGTTTAATTCATTTAGTTGAGAATAAAAAAGAGGGAGAGGAAGATTCTACTCTTCCTCCTGTTTAGATTTAATCGCGTTTTGCTTTTTCGAGTTTTCGAGCGATTTCCGAAAGGATTTCACGGATTTCCCGAAGAGTCAGAAGAATTTCATCGTCCAATGTGTCAGGGAGTTTTGGTATTGGTTCCTCCCGGGGACTCACGACTTCAGTACCAATCGTGTATGGTGCTCGGAACTTTCGCAATTCTTGAAGAATGAAATCACGCAACTCCTCATAAAATTCAAAACCTTCTAATTTTTCTTCGGGACCTGATTTTTGCCCAGAATATCCAGCCGTTTCGATATTAACATTACCAATACCAAAAATCCGGTCGAAAGGTCCTGCAGTAGTGCTGATATTAGTGATAGTTCGGAAGGGTACATGCTTTCGTGTAATGCTAATAATACCTTTCCGGACATAAACCTCAGGCATTGTTTCACCTGACTTAGCAATTACCGAATATTCAATTCTTCCTACATAGAGGGGCGTTAGAATCCAAGCTGGAATCAGCCAAATTAGGTTAAATATCCACATTCCAATATTCAGTGGCACCCACCAAGCTACAAGCCACAGAAATGCACTTGGATCATCTAGACTAATAATTGAACCAATTCCTCCAACAAATACTAAGAATAGTATGTAGATGAATAGCGCTAGGATAACTTGTTGAAGCCACATCTTGTTCCGCAGAGCTTTCGAAGGTCTAAACACTCGGCCACTGGTGATCTTTTCGCCGGGAGGCTTAATCACCCGTGCTTCTTCATATTCCCTTCCCAATTATTCCACACTCCTTTGATACCGGGGTATCTCTTTCGCAGCAAGTTTATTGAAGAGTGCAATGGACTGCTTTGTCATGGGGAGCTCCTTTTCATCTGGTCGCAGTGTAATGTTATATTCATTGATAACTGCATCAAGTGTATACCGGCACTCTTGTTGTTTTGGGCACTCTGGGCATAGCTTACCAGCGTAAGATTCATGTTTATACCAGACGACAATGCCCATTGGTATTGTAAAGATAATGTATACTTGAGTGTTGGCTTGATAGTCAAACCCTATCAGAAGCCCCTTGTAATCCAACAAACTCTCAACATCTAAGCGATGACTTCGAGCATGCTCTTGCAATACTTTCGCAATCTTTTTTCTTGCACGGTTTAACACACGAGATACATACGAAACTGACCAACTCTCCTTTGTGCTCGTACTGGCAATATCGCTGGTTGATTGTCCTTGTTGGAATTGTTGCCAAACCATCTCTTCATCAGGGGAGAGAAGTCCCATTGCGTTTTCCTCGTTTTCTCTTTTTATGGCTAATTCCTGCTAGTTCAGTTGTTCAGGATTTTGCCACATGTTTACTAATTATTAGTAAACATTTATAAATTTTTGTATTCCGGAAACTGCCAACTAGACCAATCAGACATATGAAAGGCAAACAAAATAATCGCCTTTACAAATTGTTAATCTAGTCACTTTTGGTGATCCCTGTGTGTAGACTTATTCAAGGTCTGTAATTTGAAGATCATTACTTTCTGGTTGGAGATTATAATATTCCCATTTCAGCCATCTGTGCACATTTGTTTATCACAAAATGAAGATAAATGTCACAGGTCTTCTTCCAGCCTTTACTAATCGTCCATTGAGCAATTTCTTCAGGTTTGACGAAATCTACCTCACTAAGAGTCTTACAGTCGCTACTCTGAAATTTCTTTAAGAACTCTGAATAGAGTTCGTTCACCGCGTGAATGGCTCTGCTTCGTTCACGCTCGTTTAGCTCTGGAATGCCTTTTACTTTTTGACCACTCCGAAAACCAATTGCAATGCTGCTACCGATAAGCAGACCACACGAAGTCTGACCTGAAGTTATGGCACCTAAATACCCTGCCGTTGCCCAGGAATATTGTTCTGGTAGTTTCCACAGAGCCATCAGGGCTTGTAATGAGGCTTCTGCACAACTATATCGGTGCATGCGTTTATATGCCTGCGTTAAAATCTCTTCAAACTCATCTTCTTTGCCCGTCATAAAATCACAACAAGCATAATATAGCCTAGCTTGTTTTTTTAAATTCGTAGGGAACCGAGTGAACCTGACTCGAGCTAATCCCCTACATTTTGATAGCTTGGAAAATAAAAAACATTATAAGGAATTTAATGGACTCCAAACAAACCTTACCATAAATAGTAAATTGGGTGTGACTGAATGAACAAAGGAAAGGTATTGATTGGAATAATACTCGTGATTTTGGCAGCAATATTCTTCATTTTCATGCCAATTATAAATCCCCTTGGAGGATATTCTGGTGGTACAGTTTTCGCAATTTTGGGGTTAATCTCAATTGCAAAAGGACGAAAAGAGTAAGTGTTCTGGCTAAATTCAGGATAGGCGGATATTTTGAATTTTTCTAAATGAAATCAACTAGATACTCGTTACAAAGAACTCTTTTTTGTTAATGATTTTTGGTCTGTTAGCGACATAGCAGTATAGTTACATAATGTGACCTCAACATCTACATTTACTCACATTATGTGATTTCTGGTGTTTAGATTGAAACAGTATTCATGGTAGTGCTCAGATTTTTTGAACTCCTCCTATACATTCAAGAATCCAGCGAAGATGTAAAGAATTGCTCCAATTAATACACCTAAGTAGATAAGATTACTCTGGTCGCCAATTATGAAAAAGGATGCAAAAGAAACCAACCCAAAATGAACGAATATCGTAATTGCACAAACCAGCAAAAGAGTTGTGGCGAATTTCATCTGTTTTAAGGTAATTGATTTCAAGAAACTAATGGGTAAAAGTACTCCTAATATGAAACTAGCTAATACCATATAACCATGTATGAAGGCGAGGAACACGCCTATATTCACAAAACCTAGAAATGGAGAACCTTCAAAGAGAGAACGAGTGAAAATTCCTGCGCCAAAAGCGCCGTATGCCATGGACAAGGCGCTTAGGATAATGCCAACTATTATTAAATTTTGAGCAACCTGACCCCTTTCCATTCATCAAACCTCCTAATGAAAATTTAGTGCCACATATTAAAAATGATATGCTCTGTTGAAGAGGGCAACTAAAAAATCCGAAACAGCTCAGTATTGAGCGATTCTTTAATGCGTCTGTATGCATCGAGAATTATTAATCTTGATTTAAAGCTTATTTTATCGCTCTTTTGGCTTCATTCATTTTTGCTTTTGCTTTTAGAATTTGCTTTATCGCTGTGGTCGGCACTTCTTGGTCGAACTTGATTTGCATGGTTCCTTTTCCGGTTTTGTAACCTTTTTCTTCAAGCATTTTGCGATCTCTATTTTGAAGCACGTCCGCTCCAAAGCCAAAGCTAACGTGGTTCTTGTATACGGCAAATCCTGCAAGAATACCGTGATAGTTGTAGATTGGCACGTTGTAGCTTATTCCTTCTTCTGCTTTTGGAATAGTGGATTTTATTATTTTCCGGAGTTCTTCAAGTATTGGGCGGGCTTCGCTGCCTGAATTGGCAATGTAAGAATCAACGTTTTTTGGCTCTGGTGAAAGATCACCTTTCTTTTTCAATTGTTGACCTCCTTTAGAAGTCTCATGAATTTCTAAGACATCAATTCGCTCCAATAGTAACGAGGAGTGTATGAAAGAACCTCACAATATGAATCATTCTCTGGATTTATCAGAATTAGCAAAATGTGAGTAAAGTAACATTATGCGACCTCTCAAAGTGAGCCCAAAAGGTGAGTCCGCCTTAAATAAGACGTTGGGCTAGGCTTTCATCGGTGACACACAAAATGCACAAATATAATTATCCTCATGGCGCGAACAAGACTCAAATGCAAGCAGATCGCGTCAAGTACATCTATTGGTTTGCTTGTCGCAACTAAAGACGCTCACTAAGAAACTTGAACGTGCCCATAACAAATGGGGGCTCGAGCAACTGGGCACGGGTCCCTTTTCCTTTTCTCTAATGTGTGCGCAAATTCTATCATTACTTTTTCAAATCCAATCATGCTTCTAGCCAAAGATACTTTTGTATTTGGCTGTCAGGTAATAAACGAAGGGTTTCGGATTTAATGCTTCACCAGTGATTTTGTGGAGCAAAACTTCAGGATCGTACAAATCCCCTTTGAGGTGTACATTGTCAACTAGCCATTGTTTGATGGCTCCGAATTTGCCGGACGCCACTAGATCTAACCAGGTGGGAATTTTCTTTTCCATCGCTGCGAGGAATTGACCTCCATAGATATTCCCTAGGGCATAGCAGGGAAAATATCCATGATATCCTAACGCCCAATGAGTGTCCTGCATGACGCCTTCTGAGTCAGTTTCAATTTCTACTCCAAGGTATTGGTCGTATTTCTCATTCCATACACTAGGCAACTCTGAAATTTTGACTTTATTCACGAATAAATCACGTTCTATTTCAAAGCGGATAATAACATGTAGAGAATAGGTGACTTCGTCAGCTTCAATTCGAATTTTTGAGCGCTCCACTTTGTTCACTGCTTTTGTCATCTGCTCAACATTAATGTCTTTGAAGGTGTTCTTTGTGAGTTTGTTAAGTGTTGGAAGGAAAAAGGTGATGAATTCTTTGGATCGCCCCAACATATTTTCTACAAACCGTGACTGCGATTCGTGAATACCATAACTAGGTGCATCACCCCAGGGTTGGAATTTCCCATCGGGTGGGTAGTTCTGTTCATATATAGCGTGACCACCTTCGTGTAATACTGAGTAGAATGAAGCTGCGAAGTTATTCTCATAATAGTGTGTGGTTATTCGAACATCGTCGTAATAACCTGAAGTAAAGGGATGTTCGGTTTCATCGACTCGCCCACCTGCCTGATTCGAGGTAGTATCATACTGAATAAAATCGCAGAGTGCTGTGGAGATTTTTCGTTGAGCATCCAGTGACACTTTTCGATTCATGAATGAAAAGTCCATTTCCTTTACGAATACCGTGTATTTGTCGACAAGTGGAATAAGATCTCTTCGCAGCTCTTTGAAGACTTTAGATATTGTATCTTGTGTCATTTTGGGCTCATAGAGATCAATTAGGGCATCATATACTGTTGGGGTCTGACGCACTTCCATGAGGATTTCTCCTCGTTTTTCAAGAAGCTTGAAAAGTTCTGTCAATTCAGGTTGGAAACGTTTCCAATCGTTTTTGGCTTTTGCTTGCTTCCAGATATTCATGGTTTTTGTAGCTTGTTTTGATAATGCAACAGTAAGTTCCTCAGGGATTTTTACCATAACATCATATTGCCGACGCACAAGGTAGGTATTTCGCTTTTGTATCTCATCGAGTTTCGCAAATTCAGTTTCTGATTCCACCTTGTCAAGTAATGTTCCTAATTCATGGCTAGATAGCATACGTTGGCGCATCTGGCGAATTAATCCCATCTGCTCTCCACGTAATGGATACGCTTTAGGTGGTATGTAGCATTCTGTATCCCAATCCATGACGGAGATGATCGACCCTATTAACGCCGCCTCACGATATTTTGCCATGATTTCGTCATAAACCGCCATGAAGGAAAATAGAGTGAATTCAGTTTAAAAGCGAGCCGGATAAAGTAAAAATCCTACCATCAGATTTGCTCTGTTTTCGGTACAACCATTGGCTTTAAGCGTCTCGTGTAAAGAAAGCCTATTCCCCTTATTGGTTTGGGTGGGAAAGTATCATGGGTGACATTTCACATCTTTTAAAATCACATGTCCAAACTGGTGTCGCGTACAATCCAACAGCGCAGCTCCGTTTACTCTACGAGATTCGAAACGATTATGCTCGGCTTATGGGAAATGAACTCCCATTTGGTATTTCGCCCAAAGCTCGACAGGCCGCCATTGATGAGCTAGATAAAGCGCATCTCTACCCAGACTCTTCTTATTATGAGCTCAAACAAGCGCTCTCAGCTTATACTGGGTTTCCTGACACACAAATTGTAGTTGGGAACGGATCAACTCACTTCATTGATGCCTTCTATTATGGATTCTTAAATCCCGGTGATGTTGTACTCTTTGTCCCACCAGATTATGGTCCTTATCGTCTCCGCCTCGCCATCTTTGGTGGCACTGATCTATCTGTACCACGACCCCCACCCAATTACTCATGGACTCTTGACCATGTCATTGAGGCTATCACTCCTGCCACCAAAGAAGTCATTCTAATAAGCCCAAATAACCCAGTGGGAAATTGTATCCCTGAAATGGAATTTCGCCGCCTCCTTGAATTGGATCTGCTAATTATTGTCGACGAAGCATACTTTGATTTCACAGACACGACCCTGGCTCACTTCATCGATAAACATTCCAATCTCATTATTACTCGTACTATGGCGAAAGCCTTTGGATTTGCAGGGCTTCGCTTGGGATACGCTCTCACAAATCCTGAACTTGCTGAATACCTTTCAAAGGTCTTGTACCATTTTCCTATCAATCGCATTACTGCCGCTGCGGCTGTGGCAGCTCTCGGTGATTCAGAATATCTTGGTTTTGTAAAGCGTGAAATCAAAACTGGTCGTGAATATCTTGAAAAAGCTCTTAATCAACTATCAGGTGTTAGAGCTTTTCCTTCGAAAACCAATTTTGTACTTACGCAATTTACAGCTTCCAACGCCGATTCAAACACAATAGCACAGAATTTACTTCAAGAAGGGATCATTGTTCGCGATTATACAGGAAAAGCTGGCTTAGATGGTCAGTTCATTCGAATAACAGTTGGAACTCAAGAGCAAAACAAAGCTTGTGTGAATACCATTAAGGAAGCGCTCAATTCGTAAAATCAGATAGCGACTGGGTTTGCGTTCATTTTATCTAACATGATTTCATTGGTGTCCATAGACTCAAAGTGAATAAGCCTTTATTCCAGTTCACTCCCATAATACGGCGGGAGGCTTTTACATGTCTAATAGATATATTCTCGCCTGTGATTTAGGGACTAGTGCCACCAAATCAAGCATTATCGACATGCAAGGCTGTGTGCAAGGTACAGTCCAACAAGCCTATCAGGTCGAGTACCCCCAAGAGCGATGGGCCGAGCAGGATCCCCAAGTCTATTGGGATGCCATCACTACGACGACCCGTGAAATAATTAAACAAACCAAGATTGACCCTCAATCAATTATTGCATTTACGGTTGATGCGATGATGGCATCAGTGATTCCAGTGGATAGTAAAGGGCGTCCCCTTCGCAAAACTATTTTATGGCTTGATGTTCGGTCAGTCGACTACGTGACTCCGCTTATGAACCAGTTTACCATTCCGGATATGCTGGCGAAAAACATCATTCCTGTGGCATCTGCAAAGGATCCTTTGCCAAAAATTTTATGGGTGAAAAATGAAGAACCCCAAATTTTCAAGAAGGCATTCAAGTTTGTGGATGTCAAAGACTGGATTCTCTATCAGTGTGGGCTAGATGACTTTTACACTGATTGGAGTCATGCATGTTTGTGGAATTATTTTCGCGTCGACACACATACACCGGAACCGGAAATTGTTGAAGAAGGTTTGGGACTTTCTTTGGATCACTTCTCAATAATTAAGAAAACAACGGATATATTGGGCACCCTATCTTCTAAGGCAGCAAAGCAATTAGGTTTGTCTCCGGAAACCCATGTTGTTTGCGGATGCGGAGATATGGTGGCAGTTCCTATTGGGTCGGGTGCAATCAGACCTATGAAAAAACATTTGTATGTCGGATCCTCGGGTTGGATCGCTCAACATCAAGATGAACCACAATTTGATTTGGCAGGGGCTGGAACCGTTGAAAGTGCAATTCCAGGGCGTCTCTTGTTAACTGGACACATGGAAAGCGCAGGGTCATGTTTGTCTTGGCTAGTTGATAATGTATGCACAGCTGAAATCAAAGAAGCGTCAGCTTCGAATATTGATGTTTATGATCTCGTTACTGAGCAGGCCAAAAAGGTTCCACCTGGAAGTCGGAATCTCTTGTATCTCCCTTGGCCCATTGGCGAGCGATGTCCATTCATCAATCCTTTTATCCGAAGTGCTTTTTTGAATCTCAGCTTGGACCATAACCGCACCCATATGGTCCGCGCTGTGCTTGAAGGCGTGGCATATAACACCCGCTGGGTCAAAGAAGTGCTCGAAGGCATGGGTCATACTGTCAAAAAACTAAATATCTGCGGCGGTGGAGCTAGGAGTGATTTGTGGATACAGATTTTCGCGGATGTGCTCAATGTTCCATTGAAACGAGTGACAACCCTGCAAGATGCCGGTACCGTGGGAGTTGCTCTAGTCGCTGCTGTTGCGCTGGGTGAATTCAAATCCTTTGATGAGCTTGAACGTCTTTTTTCCTATGACCGTGAAGTGTTCCCTGACTCCGAACGAGTGGTTACTTATAATAAACTCTACAAAGCATTTCGTGACATTTTTGATCAGTTTAGTGGTATGTGTTACCAACTAAATACCTAATATACCTGCTAGCCATTTCTCATTATGCTTTTGACAGAAGATAACTAATCCATGTAACTTTTAACCTTGAAGCACATTTCACGAGTGAGCGTTTTATTATGACCGTAAAAGGTGCAGTGTGGGACCTAAGTCCATTGGTTCCCTCAACGAAGCTTGACAAACTCAAAATACAGATGGATCAGGCTGTCAAGGACGCAGAAGAACTGGCAATTGAATACAAAGGAAAAATTCGCAAACTTAATCCCACAGAATTGAAAGCATTTCTTGAAAAAACCCAAGATAACTATCTAAAACGCGAAGGCGCTTTCAAATACTCATATCTTAGCTATGCTGCAAATTCTCTTGATGATGCTGCCAAACAAGCTGCAGATTTAGCACGCAGGATGAACTCAAAGATTGGTCAACTCCTTGCCTTCACAGAGATTGAACTTATACAAGCGATTGCAGCCCGACCGGAGCTTATTGATAATCCTGTTCTTGCTGAATACAAACATGTTCTTGAAATCGCCCAACGCAAAGTACCACATGTTTTGAGTGAAATGGAAGAACAACTTATTATTCAAAAAGATCAATTTGGCATTGATTCGTGGCAACAACTTCGTGGGGACTGGCTTTCAACGCGGATGTTTGAAATCGAAATCGATGGCGAAATGAAACAGATGCCGTTTACGCAAATCCATGCTCTCTTCGAAGACTCTGATCGAGATGTTCGCAAAGCTGCAAAGAGTATTATTTGGACAGGTCTTGGAAAAGACGAAATCATCTGGGCGAGCGGTGCACGGGCTCTTATTGGCGATCATGTAGAAATGAGTAAGAAACGAAAATGGCCATCCCCACGAACTCAGAGTCTTATTGATAACGATGTTGACTCTGAAACGATTGACGCGTTAATGAAAACAGTTGATAATCACTCAACACTCTTTCAGCGTTATCTTCATCTAAAAGCAAAGCTCATGAACTTACCCAAACTAGGAGAATGGGATGTGGTTACCCCACTAGCTAATATGCCAGAACGTAGTTTTGATTGGAAAAAAGCCCAACAAATATCTGTTGACACTTACGAGGGGTTTGATCCCGAGCTTGCTCAGGTTGTAAGAGATATGTTTGATAAAAATAGGATTGATGGAGCGATTCGTGAAGGAAAACGACAAGGAGCATTCTGCTCGCCTTGGCTCGCGGGCAAATCAGCTTTCATTTTATTGAGTTATAATGGCAAACTTAGTGAAGTTTTTACTCTGGTTCATGAAAACGGTCATGCAGTTCATGATTATCTAATGTCTGGGCTGAAACCTATTAACACAGATATTGGAATGTGTATTGCTGAAGTAGGCAGTATCTTTGGGGAACTTCTATTATCGGACAAGCTTATTGAGGAAGCAAAGACTAACGATGAGAAAATCGAAGTCCTCGTTCGTGTGCTTGATGAATTTGGACAAACGGTTTTCCAAGTTTCAGCCCGTTATTTCTTTGAAATAGATATGTATGCTGCTTTTGAAAGAGGTGAATATCTCGATGGCGAAACCATTTCGAAATATTGGGTTAAGGGGCGTGACAGGATGTTCGGAAACGCGGTCGAATGGCTACCGGAAAGCAAATGGGAGTGGACTTTCAAAGGGCATTATTACATCCCAAGATTCCGGTTATACAATTATCCCTATGTCTTTGCTAATCTCTTTGTGTTTGCTCTTTACCGGCTCTACAAAGAACAGGGCAAAGACTTTGTACCAAAACTCAAACGAATACTTTCTGCTGGTAGCACAAGTTCGCCACGGAAACTTGCGGCTGAACTAGATTTTGATATTTCAAAAGAGGATTTCTGGGCTCTTGGGATGAAACAAGCAGAAGCGTTCATTACACAACTCGAACAGCTCATTAAAGATTAATCTTTGGGATTTTCTGAAGGTTCTTCAAAGGTTTCTCCACAATTTGAACAGAATTTTGCATCTTCAGGTAATACTTCGCTACATTTTTCGCATGTTGATGTAGAAGTTGGGGATCCAGTTTCCGTGGTTGCTTCGGTTTGGATCCGCTTTGCCATTCGCCTAATTTGATAGCTTTCGATTGCCCGTTTAATGTTTTCCCAGTTCCGCCAAATAATGTATATAATGAACAGAATGATGCAGAGAATAATGGTAAAGATACCAATCTGTATTACCACTGACGCTGGATTAACTGGAAAACTTGGATTAATTATGATTTCAAATGAACCTAATCCATATGTGATGTCAGCTCTCGGATTTGAAAAAATTTGGATATAGTAAAGTTGTCCAGGAATTAGGGACCATTGCACAGCTTCATCTGAAGTTATACCAACAGCTCGTGTTAATAAATTCAGATTACTGTCATACAAATAAAGGTCAAAGTCTTCATCAACGTTTTGAAAAGCAGTTAGTATGACAGTGTGTTCAACAGCGATTTGAGGAGAAAATCTAAAATATACTGAGTCGGCTTTTCCATCGAGATAACCAAAAATGGGACCTAATGATAATGAAAGAATTGAAGTGTCTGCAGTTTCACCAAGTGTAAACAATTTGGTAATAACGTCTTCATAGGCCGAGTTATTGAGAAATGAAAGTGGGACTGGATCATAGTAATTAAAATTAATGCCTAATCCAGTAGCTCCGGGTGAACCCGAAAGGTGCAATTGGTAAGAAACTGCCGATTGAATACTGATGCTGAGATTCTCAACAAAATTTTGGAACGTTAGATCCGGTACCCATTGTAGTAATTGGTAGGCGAAGGTTCCTAAGTCAATGTAATGAGCGACACTAAATTGCTGTGTTAAACCTCTTGATTTGCATATTCCAGAATAAGACCTGTATATATTATAGCTGGTATTTAACCAGTTAATGGCTTGATTAAACCATGTAAAGACAGTGGGCATCATGGAAGTGTTAATGACCGAAAGGCACAGAGTTGATGGAGGAATAGAAAAATCAGAATAGTATGTGCCGCCTGGTGAATAAGCCTCGATATATCGGTCAACAACTTCTTTTGCGAGCAGGAATGGACTTGAATCTTCTTGAAGAATAAGGCTGTTCAAAAAAGTATGATAGGGGAAATGTTGATTTGGAATGGTTTCTTCTGAGAAGATTATATATTCTGTTCCTTCTTGAAGCTCATATGCTAGTTCGATCTGTCCCATGAGGGAAGCATCAAAGGCAGTGATGCTGATCGGCTCAATAGTATTATTTTCTAAAACTAGAGCTATCTCCTGAGGAAGAAGACGATCACCCCCACTGGTTTCATCAAAACAAACACCGGTGTAGCCTGTTCCCTTATCCCAGATTATCAGCATATAATGTTCTGCTTGGGAATAGTTCTGAGCAAATTGAATAAATGCAAGGAGAGTTGTGGGATCTCCCATGTTTGGTTCAGTAGGAAGTGGTGTGTTTAGTGGTTGCGAATTGATTGAACTATTGGCCAGGGGTGAATCTCGCGTAATATTGAAAGTATAAGCGCCTGCACCAAATTGAGTGCTATTGGTTAGGAAGTCAACATATACAATGATGTTAACTTGTTGAGTCGATCCAACTATTTCCATTTCGTTAATGTTATCAAAAGCGGGAAAATGCTGGTCATTATCGGCTGCCATGTACACAAGTACTGTCCAGTTTCGTGGAGGATTTTCATTTGCCAATAGTGTGCGTGTCTTTGATACTTTTGTTAAGTTCAGTGATGGGTTATACAACCTTGTCTGAGGAATTGAGTCAATTGGCTGAGAAACAACATATGAGGTGCCAAATATTGTGAAGGAAGGAATTAGGAGCAGCGAGAGAAGTAGTGGAAGGATTTTTGGTCGCGCCCCTTTCATGCAACGCACCGTCTTCATGCTCAAAGTAGAGTTTTCCCCAATAAACTTATCCTAATCTACACTGGAATGTTCGACAGATAAACTTGCGATGGAGATTTAAAAGCCAACATCCCAGTTCTATCTTCTCAAACGTCGACTGAGGTAATGCGTATGCCCGAAGAAACGAATTCCCCTGAAGGTCGAGGCAAACTCCATTTTGTTGAATTGCTTACAGTTGATATCGACGGAGTACCGAAAGGAATGACTGTCCCTATCCACCCGGTTGATTCTGTAAACGCGTTTAAAAAAGGGTCAGCACATGTTCCCGGTTGTGGTATCGATGGTTCATCTGTGAAAGGACTCGCATCGATTACTTCATCAGATCTCCAGCTTGTTCCGGATAATTCCACACTCCAAGAATTGCCAAATAGTGTTCCACGGCGCGCTATTGTAATTTCTGATGTTTTTCAGCGTGGTGCAGATGGACATCTTATTCCTCATCCACATGCGCCAAGAACTATTCTCAAGCGAAGTTTAGAACAACTCGCAGCAAAAGGTTTACAGATGCGAGTTAAACTTGAACCTGAATTCTATTTCCTCACAGAGGATGGAGTGCCTCTCGACACGGCTGGCTATGCAGACATTTTTCCAGAAAATCAAAGCATGGACCTCCTTTTGGAGACCGCGCTCGATTTGCGGGCAATAGGAATCGAAATAGCCTGGGTCCATTCCGAACATGGACAAAGCCAACAGGAAATCGAACTTGCGTTCACAGAATTGGGACGTGCTGCTGATAATTTCACACTCTTCAAACTCCTCCTACGTCGACGTGCAGCACTCTATGATGTAGAGGTCAGTTTTATGCCCAAACCTTTTCCTAGCCAAGCAGGAAGTGGTTTGCATGTGCACCTTCAACTATGGAAGGGTAATCAGAATCTCCTTGGAAAATCTGATGGGACTCTCACAGAGACTGGCTATCATTTTGTGGCAGGACTTATGCACCATGCTCCAGCAATCACTGCTCTAGCCAATCCAACAGTAAATTCCTTCAAGCGCTTGGTTCCTGGATTCGAAGCTCCAGTATACATTACTTGGGGATATCTCAATCGATCTGCACTAATTCGAATTCCTCTCTTTACAAGTGCAGAAAAAGCAGCTATTGAGTTTCGCTCACCCGATCCTCTAACAAACCCTTACCTGCTATTTCCGGTGCTACTAGGCGCGGGTATGGATGGCATAGAAAAAAAACTCAAGGCTCCTGAGCCAGTTATAGAGGATGTCTATCACCTATCAAGGAAACACCTAAGTCAATTGAAAATCCAACAGCTCCCGGACACTCTAGATGGCGCTCTTCAGTCCCTTCAAAAGGATGCTGTTCTTATTGAGGTGATCGGTTCTGAATTCTTTGATCTTTACCAACAAATCCGAAAAGCTGAATGGTATAAATACATTCATGGAACAGTCACAGACTGGGAATGGGAACAATACTTACACCGCTAAATCTTAAGAACCCAGAAGTTACGCTACCTATATGGGAAACAAAAAAGACAGAAATTAGCGAAAATATCGAAATCATTGCCCCTCTTGAACAGTTGTTCTAATATGCTGTCAATCATCGAAACGTCCCAAAATTCATCACATCAGTAACAAGCTATGATCCAACCACCGAAGCCCTCTGGGGTGTGGGAGCACGATTTGCGATGGAAATCAGCGTTAAAGATTTTCGTTTCACTCAGGAATTGGAAGTCGTTGAAATTCAGCTTGGAAGATCCTTGCATGTCCGATCATCGTCGAGGCAACCTTTTCAAGATGCGAAATGGTTTTTTGAACACACTGCAAGTGGAACACATCTCACTTGCGAGATTACATATGGCCCCCCCGAAGTTTTTTGGGTCGGAGAATCGATGAAAAACACGACAACAACCCGATGAACAAATTCGATTGGATGCTCGCCAAACACTCATGAACTTAAAAACTCATTTTGAGAAATCTTAATTATTTATGAAAAAAACCACAAGTTTATCTCAATTGAATTTTAGAACCTTCTTTTTAAGGAATTTTTTTCCAATGAAGTTTGTAAGACGAAGGATTTGGGTGATATTTCTTAAATAAATGCAGAAGCTTTTTTTGCTGAAAAAGCACATTCACGGGCTGCGATTCCCGTCTGAGGTCGTCTCATGGTTCCTCCAAAGAATGGTATTAAAATCGTTTTGACTGCTTCAGAAATTGAAATGAGCCATTTTGGTGATGACCCATTTGGAGCTTTCGCGGGATCTTTTCTTCTAATTCCTAGTTTTCTCAAACCCCTCTATATGCCCAAAGAGTCTGATTTGCCAAATGGTCGGGCTAGAATTGCTCCCTATGGGTTAAGAAAGATTGAAGCCTTGCTTCTAGATAATGGTTTTAATGAATCTGATCTTGCTGTGGTTCATCCAAAGAATCTGAAACAATTTATTGGACCTGATACCCGCGTTGTGGGCGTTTCAAGCATGGATCCTCTCGGGATCGCCTATGTTAGTTTGACTTATTCGAATATGTTTGCACTTGGAAGTGAACCACGAAACCGCAAAGAGTTCCGTCACCTCCTTCGAAAGACGACAATCGCTAAAGTTCATGATCGAGGACAAGCGAAAGTGATTGTGGGGGGTGCTGGAGCATGGCAGGTTGCGGGACCAGCTGCCCGGAAAACCTTGGGTATCGATAGTGTAGTTACTGGCGAGGTTGGTCCTAATGTCTTGAACCTTTTTCATCAAGCAGTGAATGGTGAAAATCTACTACCAACTATCGTTGGCGGAGTTCTCCGATCACCAGAAGAAATTCCTATCATTCGTGGAGGTTCCCTTCACGGCACGGTGGAAATTACCCGTGGGTGTGGTCGTGGATGCCAATTTTGCTCTCCGACACAGCGACGAAGATTTTCCCTTCCTATTGATCATATCTTAAAGGAAGTTGTAGCAAACACTGAAGCGGGAAATGAGATGGCCATCCTCGCCACTGAAGATCTTTTTCTCTATGGTCTTAAATCATCACGATTTATTCCCAATCGTAAAGCGATTGTTGATTTAATTGCTAAACTGGTCGAAGTTCCGGACTTAAAATACATTCAACCAGCTCACATTGCATTGGCTCCAGTGGTTACAGATCCAAAGTGTTTGGAAGAGGTTGCAGAACTTCTTGTAACTCGTGGTCGGTACAAGCATGGAGGTAAGCCTTATGTTACTGCTGAAGCTGGAGTTGAAACTGGGAGCGTACGCTTGTTCAAACAGCGGATGGCAGGTAAAGCTTTACCTTTTACTCCTGAAGAATGGCCTGACATTGTGAAACAATCCATCGGTATACTTAATGATAATCGATGGTTTCCCCTTACTACATGGCTCGTTGGATTACCTGGAGAAGAAGAAAAGGATGTGAATGCTACACTAGAACTTCTTGATGATATTAAAGGAATGAAACTGTTTGTAACACCACTTCTTTGGGTTCCTTTGCGTCCATCTATTCTAAGTGAAGGAAGTCGACCAGAAATCGAAGCATTGACTGATTTACAATGGGAAGTGTTTACTCGTTCGTGGAAGTTAAACCTTGATGTCTGGAGACCTCCCTTGACGATGAATTCATGGAAGGCATTTTCCAGCAGTCTTCTAGTACCCCTTTTTGGTAGCCTAGTTTATTTTTTATATGCCAGAGGAAATCCAGCGGCTCCTATGATAAAACAGCTTTTGTTTCATTCCTTTGGTAAAGCATTTTTTGACTCCGCGTAATCCAAAGTATTAGGAGCTCCTGTAGTATAATTGCCCAAACTAATCGATAGCACTTCCGCATTGAAAACAGAAATTATCATTCGGGCGGATTTTCTTACCACATTGAGGACAGTAAATAGCTTTGGGTTCAGCAGATTCAACGGCTGGTCGCGTTTTTGGTTCTTCAGATTGGGTTGGAGTTTCGGGTGGTTCTGGTGGTACTCGACGGTGTTGAATTTCGGAAAGAAGTCTTCGGTGTATAACACTCCAAACAGTTCGGGTGTTATTTTGGGTGCTGTGTACGGGACAGTTGAGTGTGAATGTTGTTGCTACTTCCGAGGAACTCACAGCTGTAGCTGGTGGTAACTCTCTTCCACATAATGCACAACGATAGAGGTGGTCTGCAACAACTCCAACCCAGAGATCAAGGCCCGAATGGTCTAGAGTAATATGATGGCCCACTTTATGTCTGGGACATACTAATAATCCTGAGATTTTGTCATTAGGAGCAGGATCCAAAGTCATAACAATGAATGGAGTTCCACAAGAGCAGGTGAAGTTTGCTTCGATTGCTGCTTGGACCATGATTTTCACCATTAGTTTATTTGATGCCCACATCTGAAGCAGTAGGTATCGGATAGTTCGATTTTGACTCCACATTGAGTGCAGAATCCAATCGATTCGGAGTATGTAAGACCTGATTTTCTAGAAGATATGGGTATAGGTTGTGTAAAGGTGCTTCGATAATGATCTTGAAATATTGATTGAAATTGGTACCGCTTTGGTCTACCTTGGAATCCAAGATTTACACTTGGCGTTTGGGCTATATGAGGGTATAGAGGTGTCCAAACTTTTCGGTAAGTTCGATTACTATGTCCTCTGGGGCAATAAGCCTGTAAGCTGGTCGTTACTCCAGATTGTCCGATCATAATAAGAGCCGCAGTTCGGTTTCCACATTTTTCACATCGATGAAGTCGATCTGCCGCGACGGCTGTCCATGAATCTAAGCGAGAAAGGGGGAGTTGTACAGTATCGAATGTGTTATCAAGAGGACACTGGGTTTCAATAAGGATGAGATGTTCACGGGCAGTTGCCTTTTTAATTACTAAAGGGGCTCCACAGAATTCACAGGAAGTTCGTCGAGCCCATGTACTTCCTGCTGCTGTAGCAACTGTTACGTAGGGCCAACCCGTTTGAGTTCGGGCGTGTTGAATCTTCTTCCAAATGGCATCACATTCTACACCTACCGCAAGTATGAGAATTCCTGATATTACCGCTAGTACATTGGTCAATGAGATTATCCCAACGATTAGGATAAGGATGCCAGAGGCTTTGAGATCAGAGGCTGCACGTTGGGGCATCTTGGAAACAAAATTCGCTGCACGGACTGCCATTATACTTGCTAAAATGCTCGCGATGAGCAATAGGATGAACACTACAACACCTACGCTATAAAAATTTAAAATCTGAAAAATCCAGTAATTTCTGATATTTCCTCCGGAAACAAAGAGCGATATGAAAGGGCTCAATACTGCTCCTAGTCCACCTAGAATTGCCAGTTTATGTATTGTATCCAGCTTAGTCAAGGCCCTTCCTTCAACTAGTAATTCTTGCAAGTACCCAATCGCGTATACAAAAAACGCGAATTAAAACATTGACCCTATCGGCATCCTGGGCAATTTTTCTGTGCTTCTATCTGAAAAACCTTTGAAAAAACTTATCTTTAGGTTTTTAATGTTAGTTTAAGGGAGGGAGTCATGATTTCTAAAAGAAAAGAAGTGAAGAAATATTCAACAAAGAAGAGCTTTCTCTCTGATTTTTGTAATTTCTTATCTCGTCATCAATCAACGACAACAGGTAATAAAATGCGTTTGAATAAACGTTTGAAGCGTGAACAGAAGTAAGCGTATTGGTTATTATTTTTTAAACAGTTTTAAGTTCACAGTAAAGCCTTATATAATTCTACACGAAAAACGCCGATTTAGAACTTTACAATTAGGTTTTAGGTGAATGTGTATGAGTGATGAACGGATTGCTAATCCCCTAGCATTTGGAGCAATAGGATTTGGGTTTGCCCTCATTCTTTTATCCCTCTTTTTTGCTGAGATCGTAGATATAAATGGGTTAAGCGTTATTTATGCCTCTGCATTATTTGCAGGTGGTTTTACTCCACTACTTGCTGGTTTGTGGTCCTTAAGAATTGGAAACTCCTTTGGAGCAACCACGTTAATTCTGGGTGCAACTTTTTGGTTTTCATACGTTTTCATTTATTTTCTTCCAATTCTTGGCCTTGCGCCTTCTATTGCTGAACCAGCCGTAGCTATGTTAGTACAGGTCCCCTTCTTCTTTCTGTGGGGATTTTTCAGCTTCTGGTTTTTTTTAGCTTCAATGAAAACAAATCGTGTGTTACAGGTCTTTTTCTTTCTTCTTGCCATTTTCTTCTGGCTTGTCGCCTTAGGCCATTGGTTTGCTTGGGAAACATGGCACAATGAAGGGACAGCAATCACAGTTATTAACGTGGTTGCCGGATGGGAAGGTATCGCTAGCGGATTTGTCGGAATCTATTATGGTTTTGCTCTACTTCTCAATGAAGTCTTTAAACGTGAGCTTATGCCTCTGGGAGTCATCTCAAAGAACTAAAAACCCTCTACCACATACGAAAAAGTAAAAGACAACATATCGAGCCAAGGCATCATATGATTGAGGGGTATACGGAGCTTTCACAGGACAATGCCTACACCGAGTTACGACGAATTCTTTTAGATTTCAAGTGTCAAATCTTACAAACGATTCCTCCAGAGGCTATTGAAGTTCGTCAAGGATCTTGGTTAGGTGTGTCTCCTTGGACCATGGCGAAACATCTTCGATTTCGCCTTTATGCAGAAAAAGAAGGAACCCGACTTGAAGGAACTGCCTACTGGCCGATGTTACTCATCGCTTCAATAATCGCGTTTTATACAGCTAGTTTCTTTCTCCTTGGAATTGTAGTTCTTCTGATAACTCAAGGAGGGACTATTGCATTGCTCAGCGCACCCTTAGGTCTAGTTGTACTTATACTCGGAGGAATCGTGATATTCCTCGGAGCTCTACACATCTATAGTTACCAATTGAAATCAAATGCAATTCGAAAGATCATGCGTCTCCTGAAAGCTCGGGGCTCACTTCTTCATCAGCAATTACGTGAAGCTCGGTTACGAAAATCCGATTAATACCGATAACTACAAGCAACCTAGCTTTTAAAGGGAGTTCCCATAACGAAAACATTATGCAAATCGTAGTTGGTTCTAAAAACCCTGTTAAACACGCCGCAGTCAGACAAGCTTTCAGTTTATACTTCGACAAAATAACGATTTCTTCAATAAACGTGGATTCTGGAATTCAGCCATTTCCCATGACAGAAGCAGAAACTCTGCAGGGAGCAATTAACCGCGCAAAACAAGCTTATAAAAAAGTACCTTTGGCAGATTTCAGTGTGGGAATCGAAGGAGGTCTTTTTAAATTTAACAACGCGTTTTACATTCAAGCTATTGTTGCGGTTTTAAAAGGTAACAAAATGTGTGTCGCACGATCAGTTGCTGTTGAAATATCTCATTCAATCGTTGATCAAATAAATCCGAGCTCCGATTTAAGTAAGAAGATCGTTGATAAGTTAATGAGAAGTAATAACCTCTTTCAGAATGAAGGAATTATCGGAGTTCTCACACAAAATCGGCTACTCAGGACTCAAGTTCTTCGTGATGCAGTTATTTGTGCGCTTCCCCGTTTTCTTCTCCCCCAATTTTATCCTGAGTAAAATGAACTTGCCTTTTCAAATTATGAAGCTAGATTTGTTTTACTGTTTTTTTAATTCGGGTCCAATGGCGACCTTGCCAATACACCTGCTTGCAACTAGGATTTGTACATTGCCAAAATGTATCATGATTTCGAAGAGATCCACTTGGCACAAAGTTTTGAACTTGGCTTCGTGTTCTTTCAAGAAGCAGAGAATTACATTGAGCACATCGACTCTGCGTAGGATCTACAACAAAATTAATTTTCAATTCCTGTTTGATTCGTTGCAGCATATCCCTTATGGCTCCAATACCGGGGTTTACTACTTGGAATCCTTGTTTTCGAGCTCGATCAATCAGTTCTCCATCCCTTGTAACTAGGATTCTTGAATTAATTTCATCGAGGATTTCATCATCGGATTGAGTTGGGCAATACAACGTATCAAACCCTAGCAACCTTAACCAACGAGCTAAAGATCCAAACATAGCATCAACAATGAATGTAGTTTCCTTTACCACCGACTATTCCTCATCTAGTTGTTCATTCCAATTGCCTTATAAGCTGATGTGTATCCTATCCGCTCCGACAAAGTGAAATTCTTCTTGCGATTTGATGTGATTCACTTGATAGATAGGCTTCAAAAAGCTGCAGATTATGGAGAAAAACTCGGTGCAACATATGTTGAATTGCGCATGGAATCCCTTATTTTTAGTAATACGCAATTTGAGGATGGTCGTGTACGAAGCATTAGCCAACGCACTGAAGAAGGTGTTGCTATTCGTGTTTTAGCTGGTGGAACTTGGGGTTTTGTATCCTCAAACGACCTCACTATCGATGGTTTACGGTCATCAGTGAAAGATGCGTATTCTCTTGCTAACAGAGCAGGAAAAGCCCGGAAAGACCCCATTGAACTAGCAAAAATCAAACCAGTAAAAGAAACCGTTCCTTTCGAGGTTGGACAAAATCCTGCTGATGTGGATCCTAAAGAAAAAATCGCATATGCCGCAAAACTATGGGAAGAAACACAACGCTTAGATTCTCGAATCAAAGCCATTACGATTCGTCAACGTGATAGTATTGGTACAAAATACCTGGTTACAAATGAAGGCACACAACTCGAGATGGGATTTGGGCATGTTTATCAATCTGTAAGATTAACAGGTAAAGAAAATGGAAAAATCACAGGTGCACGAGATGAATGTGGTTCTACTTCACATGGTTGGGAATTCTATGAATTGAACCAGACGCCTGAAGTGGTTGCTGAAAGAATAGTTGAACGGGTTAAGAAACAACTAAAAGGGTCTACTCCAAAACCTGGTAGTTTTCCTTGTGTAATCGGTCCAAATGTGGTAGGAATATTAGCTCATGAAGCCCTTGGACATCTTGCGGAAGCCGATCTCACATTGCAATCCTCTTTTGCAGATAAAATGAATCAAGATGTTGCCCCTAAGGTTGTATCAATGGTTGATGATGGAACCATTAAGGACGGACTAGGTACTACCAAATATGACGATGAAGGAGTTCCAACAAGTCGAGTATATCTCATAAAAGATGGGGTTTTTAACGCATTATTAACAGATCGGGAATATGCCCAAAAAACAGGATTACCACTATCTGGCAACTCTAGAGCCGAAGACTATCGTTTTGTGCCGCAGATTCGCATGCGAAATACATTCTTTGATCGCGGCGATATGTTAGATGAAGAGCTCTTTGAGGGCATTGATTTCGGTTATTATTGTCTTTCATTTGCTGGAGGTTCAGCGCAAATGAATTCCAGTTTCCAAGTTGGAATTCAAGAGGCTTTTGAAATTGTCAATGGCGAGTTAGGCAACTCAGTAAGCAACATGTCCATTTCCGGAATTGCCACCGAAGCGTTACTCAAAATTGAAGGTGTAGGAAAAGAAACCTTTGGTTATGGTGTAGGCCGATGTGGCAAAGGTCAAGAAGCTCTCATAAGTGAAGGTGGACCTCTTATTCGATTTGGTAGTGGACCAATAACATTTGGAGGAAAAGCCTGAGAAGGAGGATGAAAAGATAATGAAAGACAAAGAACAAACGCTTCTACATCTAGCTGAAAAAGCCCTAGCATATGGTTCCAATAAGGTAGATCAAATCGAGATTCTATTACAGGATAATTACGAAATCAGCTGTGAAGTCGCTCTTGGGCAGATCAACAAAGCAATAAAATCTCAAGAAGCGGGGGCATCAATCCGCGTCGTAATTAATAATCAATTGGGCTCAGCTTACACTAATCGGCTGATGCAAGAAACCATCGAAGAATCTGTGAAACGAGCAATTGCTGCTGCAAAGGCCAGTACTCCCGATCAAACTTGGAAAGATTTCGCTACAAAGGGCAAGTATGCAAAACTAACTGGAACTTGGGATGGTTCAATTCCAGAAAAAGATCCCGGTGTTTTCGTTGATTTAGCAACAAAAATGACAAGCGACATCATGAAGAAAGATTCAAAGATTGTTATCGGCGAAGCGGGAACTGGGGGATTCTATGGCTGGTTGGCTTATGCCAACTCTAATGGAATCTCTACTACAGATCGTGGAACGGGTGTTTATGCATATGCAGTATTAGTAGCTCCAACTGATTCAGGTATGACTCCTTCTGTATGGTCGGTTGATGTCAATCGGAATTTTCAACTGGACATAGATTATGTTGTCAATAATACTGTGAAAGATGTTCTGCTTGCAAAGCAGCATGCTAAAGGGGAAACTGAATCAGGGACTGTTGTTTTTGCAGCTAGTGCTCTAGGTTCTCTTCTTTCTCATGCATTCATGCCAGCCATAAAAGGTGAAAATGTTGTCCGTGAAAAATCCCAACTAGCGGATAAAAAAGACGATATAATTGCCTCCAAAACGCTTTCGTTTACTGATGATGGACTCATTAAAGGTGGATATGCTACAGGACTCTTTGATGGTGAGGGGATTCCCCAACAAAGTACTTCTATTATTGAGAAAGGAAAACTCCGTTCATTCCTCTGGAACAACTATTGGGCCCAACGTCATGGTGTAACTAGTACTGGAAACGCCACGCGTAATCTTCGTACAGGTGTTGTCGATACAGCTCCTACGAATATGGTTGTCCTTGGTGGAAAACATGCACTAGAAGATATACTTAGCGATATTAAATCTGGCTACCTTATCAAAGGATTACAGGGTGCTCATTCATCCAACCAAGAAACTGGTGATTATAGCGTTGTTGGAAATCCTGCTTTTCGCATCATTGATGGCGAACTTACAGGTGCAGTGCATGGATTAATGCTAGCTGGCAATGCATTTGATCTCATCAAAAAGGTTGACGTAGTTGGAAGTGATATCCGGAGCTATCTTGTTGGTGCAGGTGGATCACTCATAGCTCCTTCAATTCAATTCAGTGATATTCAAGTAGTTGCCAAAGCTGATTAACGAGCTAATCTCTGTCAAGCTCATCTGCAAGTTGTTCCAAAAGGTCTCGCTGATGTTTGTTGAGTTTTTTGGGAACATCTACCTTAATTCGAATTAATTGATCCCCATTTCCTCGCCATCGGACACGAGGCATGCCTTGTCCTCTTAGACGGAGAATTGTATCTGGTTGGGTGCCAGCAGGGATTTTTAATTTTGCTTTGGAAAGGAGAGTTGGGATCTCGAGTTCAGTTCCTAATGTAGCTTGGGTTATTGAAATGGGTAATTCCATCAGGATATCGTCGCCTACACGCTGAAAGATTTTATCAGGCTTGATATGGACAACAACATAAAGGTCGCCAGGTTTTCCTCCTTCCTGTGACGCTCCTTGGTCCCTAAGCCTAAGCATTGAACCTGATTCAACTCCTGGTGGTATTTGGACTCGAATATTTCGTTTTTCTCGAACGGTTCTTTTTCCTCTACACTCAGAGCAGGGCGTTTCTACCGTTTGACCAT
The DNA here is from genome assembly GCA_964347045.1 of uncultured archaeon. Classification (GTDB taxonomy): domain Archaea; phylum Asgardarchaeota; class Hermodarchaeia; order Hermodarchaeales; family Hermodarchaeaceae; genus Hermodarchaeum. Next base: position 56,251 of record CAYFXC010000010.1, on the reverse strand, counting down.
GACCATAACATCCCGGACATGTAGCAACACGAATAACCTGTCCAAACATGGTTTGCTGGACTTGTCGAAGCTCGCCTCGCCCACCACAACGGGAACAGGTTCTTAGAGGTGTTCCGGGTTCTCCCCCTGTTCCTCCACATTTCGGACATTGCTCGTCGCGCTTGAGCGTGATTTCCTTCTCAATACCTGTCGCAGCTTCTTTTAATGTAATATTCATATCATATCGCAGATCTATTGCCTGATCGCGACGTGAAGTTCTTCGTCCTCCTCGACCCATTAAGAAGTCGAAGATGCTACCGACACCGCCAAGTCTCCCACCTAATCCAAAACTGCGCAGAATATCTTCGAAATTAATCCCACCAAAAATATCCTCAGCACTATATCGTCCGTGAATCCCAGCATGCCCAAATTGGTCATACTGGAGCCGCTTTTCGTCATCTGAAAGAATTGCATAGGCTTCAGAGACTTCCTTGAATTTCTCTGCAGCATCAGCTTCTTTATTCCGATCTGGGTGAAATTTCAGTGCAAGCTTTCTATACGCTTTTCTAATTTCTTCTTTGGTAGCTTTCCGTTCTACACCAAGCACTTCGTAATAATCTCGTTTTTGATTGCTACCATAACTCACGCTAGCTCACCATATTTGGGTAACCGAATCTAGACTAGGTTTTTATTTGTTCTGTCTCAACCGATATGCCCAATTACTGAATACAAGAATATTATCTTAGTTACTTCTTGTCCTCGTCGTCCACAACTTCATAATCGGCGTCTACAACTTTCTCTTTACTCTTCTTCTTTTTCTTCTTGGGCTCCGAATCAGAATCATCAGCAACTCCTTCTTGTGCTTGAGCCCGAGCCTGTTCCTCTGCAACTTGTTGATATACTGCGGTTCCAATACCTTGAAGAATATCGGTGAGTGTTTCCATCTCTTTTTTAGTGGTTGCTAAATCCTTTTCCTGAACCGCTTTTTCTAACCGGTTCGCTGCTTCTTCGACCTTCTGTTTATCTTCTTCACTGATTTTGTCTCCAAGTTCTTTAATCGTCTTCCGAGCGGAATAGACCAATGACTCTGCCTTGTTAAGCTCTTCAACTTCTTCGCGGTAGCGCTTATCCTCTTCTTCATATTTTTCAGAGTCTGCTACCATTCGGTCCTTTTGTTCATCAGTTAATTTGGTCGAAGCGGAAATGGTGATTTTCTGTTCATTTCCTGTCCCAAGATCTTTAGCCTTAACATGGAGAATGCCATTGACGTCAATGTCAAAGGTAACTTCAATTTGTGGTACACCCATTGGTGCTGGTGGTATTCCTGTTAGATTGAATTGGCCAAGTGAAATATTTTGACTTGCCCTAGATCGTTCACCCTGTAACACATGGATAGTTACAACAGTTTGCATATCTGCTGCTGTACTAAAGATTTGACTACGTTCAACAGGAATAGTCGTATTGCGTTCGATGATGGGTGTCATGATATCTCCTTTGGTTTCTACACCAAGCGAAAGTGGAGTGACATCTAACAGAAGCAGGTCTTTGACATCGCCCGTGATTACGCCACCTTGAATGGCTGCACCGAGAGCAACTGCTTCCATTGGATCTACGCCCCGCTCCGCTTTCTTACCAATGAACTTTTCGACATATTGTCGAACAATAGGCATTCTGGTAGGTCCACCAATGAGAATGATTTTATCAACCTCGTTAGGTCGCAGTTTGGCATCCTTGATAGCTTGTCGCATAGGACCGTCACAGCGATCAATTATATCTCGAACAAGATCCTCTAGTTTTGCTCGCGTGATTTTTCGTTGGAGATGTTTGGGTCCACCTTTATCAGCTGTCAGATACGGCAAGTTGATTTCTGTCTCAATGACATTGGATAGCTCAATTTTAGCTTTCTCCGCGGCTTCAATGAGCCGTTGCCAAGCAGTGGGATCGTCATGAAGATCCATGCCATGCTCTCCTTTGAATTCATCAGCTAGCCATTCAGCAATCGCGAGATCCATGTCAGTTCCGCCAAGTTGAGTATCTCCCGCTGTTGATACTACTTGAAAAAGCCCGCTTCCTGTTTCTGGATCTGGACCAAATTCCATGATGGTCACATCCAATGTTCCACCACCGAGGTCAAACACCAGGATTCGAAGATCCTTATCGAGCTTATCAATACCATATGCTAATGAAGCAGCGGTGGGTTCGTTGATCAGCCGAACTACTTCAAGACCTGCAAGTTCTCCTGCATCTTTTGTCGCTTGGCGCTGGTTATCATTAAAATACGCAGGAACAGTGATAACTGCTTGAATGACTGGTTCTCCGAGAAACGCTTCGGCATCGGTTTTTATTTTTCGAAGAATGAATGAAGAGACCTCTTCTGGTGTAAAGGTTTTATCTCGAATCTTAACCTTTTTACGAGTTCCCATTTTCCGCTTTACAGCAGTAACTGTACCCTCAGGGTTCGCTACTGCTTGACGTCGGGCCGGTTCACCAACAAGTCGATTGCCATCATCTGTGATGGCCACATATGAGGGAAAGGCTTTCCCAGAAACGGTGGGACCCTCAGCGCTGGGAATGATGACAGGGCGATCTCCTCGCATCACAGCTGCAGCTGAGTTGCTCGTTCCCAAATCTATTCCAATAATTTTAACCATTTTTTCAACTCTCCTTTCTAAATCATAGATTGTTATTTCTTTTCTGATACATTGTTTGCAGATTCTTGTGGCTCTTCAATCTTTTGCTCTGCTTGTGGTTGTGTATTAGGAGCAATCGCAATTTTAACCATGGAAGGTCGTAAAAGGGATCCCTTGAGAAGATATCCTTTGCGCAATTCTTCTACCACAGTATTCGGAGGAACCTTCGTGGATTCTTCGCGTACCACAGCCTCATGACGTAAGGGGTCAAAGGATTCCCCCGTGCATTCGATCGGTGTGACGCCTGCTTGTGCTAAAGCAGATTTTAGATTATCCACTAGCATGCTAAGCCCTTCAATAAATGGGTCATTCGCTTCAATTCGGGGAACCATCAATTGTGATCGTTCTAAATCGTCTAAAATTGGTAATAGTGTTAGAATCAAATCGCGATTCGCTTGAAGCCTGAGATTTACTTCTCGACGCTCCATTGATTTTACATAATTTTCATGTTCTGCTTGCACATAAGCGAGCTGGGTTTTGTATTTCGCTACTTTTGTTTGCGCCTCTTCCAAGGCTTGCAACAATTGCTTCTTAGTTAGCTTCTTGGGTTTTTTAGATTCGGTTGGTGTTTTTTTCCTAGGGTTTGGATCATCAGCTAGCTTCTTGTCTTTTGCGATTTCTAGTGCTTCGCTTATCTTTTGCGGGTCTTCTGTCATTAACCGAATTCTCCTTTCAGGTTTTATTGCAACAAACCGTCGATGCTGCAGAGGTAAATGTGGCTGCTGCTACCCGATTCCCATATAGTCTGAAGTCAGCATGAAGCAACTCTAGACATTCCTCGGGTGGTCCAGCAGCTCACGAAAATCCGAATTGACAATAAAAAATTTTCGGAGCTGCTTGAGTTTGAACCACCTGAACACGGAAGGAATGTGTTCTAAAATTAGTCGCTCACTAGTACTTTATAATGATATTTCTTTTCTTAAAAGAAAAATCTAACAATCAACTTACTACTGCCGTAAATGGCGAAGTCTAGTCAACTGTCAGGTTTCACTAACTGGCAGAGCCTAAAGAAATGAATCAAGAGCGGCTTTCAAAGGCTGATAGCCAACACCACCAACAATACGGTGGACCAGCACGCCATTCTTAAAGATACCAAATGTTGGGACGCCTTGCACGCGGTATCGCATCGCAATTTCGATATTCTGATCAACATCAAGTTTTGCCACCTTTGCTCGCCCAGCATATTCTTGGGCAAGTTGATCAATCACAGGGGCCATCATCTTGCAGGGTCCACACCATACGGCGAAGAAGTCTACTAGGGTGATGCCTTTGCTGATGGTTTGGTCGAAATCGTTGGTGGAAAGGTGAAGTACTTTATTTGGAGCCGTGTTTGGGGTTTTGGATTGTGTTGCCCTTTTGACTCGTAACTCCTTAATTTTTTGTTCACGTAATCGGGTCAGTTCAGGATCGGGAGTTTCGCTCATTATGAGTTTTCCTCTCCATGTTTGTGTGAGGGGTTTGTACAGCCTTCTTCATGGCAGCTTTTTCCACTCACTATACTAGGGACGATGTATGCGGCAATGAGGAAGACTAGGCCTAAGATGGCTATCCAAGGAATGGTTGTCGTTATGCTAAGGAGAACAAGTGCTAAGCTGGTTATAACCATAGCAACGCCAGTCTTTGTACAAAATGGGCAGCCAATTGACGCCATTTCTTTTCACCGTCTATTATGCTGTAAAAGGAAATATATTCTTTTTCACAGTCTTGAAGTGTGTGTACAGTCGTTTGAATATAAAGTTGTCGATAGTGCCACAACAATGAACAACCGATTAGGTTGTTTTTGATGATTCGGTCCAGTATTGATCCAGAAATTCTTCGATTTGCTGATAAAATGAATCAAGGGCGCCTTTTATCAAATCCTTCATCATAACTAAGCTGACCGCTTCATAAACATATACATATCCGCCTTTGCGCAAAGTACGAGTTCGGCGATGGGCAAATCCACGTTGAACAAGGTTTTGGATGGCTCGTTGTATTGAACTACGATTACGCCCGAGGGCTTCTGCAACTTCTTTTACAGTAGCTTGGCCTTTAAGAAGGTAGAAGTACACGTCTATTTCAAGAGTACGTAATCCAAGAAAACAGTGCATCACGTCGCTCGCTTCAACATTTTGTCCTGTCATGATACGTTGAACTCCAAGCATTGCCATTTGTATTTCACTTCCAAAAACATTATTGCTATTTGGATCTATAAGGCTAAAAGTGTTGTGAACTGTTGTTCCACATACTATAACAACTGATAACATGTGCTTTAACATTTTTTTAAGCGAGAAGCATAAGATAAAATATGTCTTCAGGCAATCAGTGAAGCCGGTGGATGAATGTCCGAAATTCATGGGTTTCAGGTGGAACTTGAAAGACCTTTTGATTTGGATTTAACCGTGGATAGTTGGGTATTCTCTGATATTCAACCTACGCCAGAGAAAAAACGACCTGGGGAGTTTGCTCGATGCCTACCAATTAATAATGCGTTGATTCCTGTTCGCGTTATTCAGCTTCGGAAAGGAGCGAATCCAAGTCTTCAGTTGCAATGGCCTGCGAAATTTGGAAGTGATTATGGATCAATTTTGACTTCAATTGAATGGCTTTTAGGGTGGGATATTGATACTCAACCTGTACTGAAAGAAATCATGAAGGATCCAGTTATTGCGCACCTCGAAGAACCTCTACGTGGTCTTCGACCCTTCAGTCAACCGACTTTGTTTGAGGCTATAGTGAAAGCGATTTTACAGCAGCAGGTGAGTTTTCGATCAGCAAATCAAGTAACTCGGAGGCTTGTGCTGGACTATGGTCCGCAATGCTATATTGGCGATGACAAACTGTTTGGCTTTCCCTCATTGGAAACTTTGTTGAACCTATCTGAAGCAGAATTGAGAGCTTGTAAACTTGGATATAAGGCTCCATATCTGATTGGGCTTTTTAAGGCGATTTCTTCAGGCTCTTTGAAACTAGAAGCGCTAAGTATGCTTGATACAAATTCTATACTCAGCCAGCTTGATGCACTTCGAGGGATTGGTAGGTGGACCGCCGAGTTGGCCGTTTTAACAGGCCTTCGAAGACTGGAAGTTTTTCCCGCTGATGATTTAGGTATTCGGCAGATTATATCACAATTATATTTGAATGGTAAACCTGCAAAACGTGATGACGTAGACGATATTACGGATAGGTGGGGTGATGTAGGTTCATTCGTGTTATATTTTCTTATGTGTGCTCAGGTGCTAGGTTTTGTTTGATGACTATTTTGGCACCCCTAACAATATGTAAAAATTTATATTTAGGCTCGCCTAAATTTGTGATATGACTCCTGATCCTCAAAACCAACTAGAAGCTAAAAAAGAAGATCCCAATTCTTCACCTATAACCAGCAAATACGATATTCCAAGTGCGAATATTGAGGAGTATCTTGAAGCAATCTTTCGGCTTCTTCAACACGATGAAAAATATGCCAAAACTGGTGAGCTTGCCGAAGCTTTGAATGTTAAACCGGCAAGTGTGACACAAATGGTGCAAAAGCTGGCTGAGAAATCCTATTTGAAATATGAGAAAAATAAAGGAGTGCGCTTAACCGCGAAGGGTCGGAAACTTGCACTCGATGTCCTGCGTCGTCATCGAGTTGCAGAACGACTTCTTGTTGACCTTTTAGGAGTTAGCTGGGAGGAAGCTCACGAAGTTGCTTGTGAATGGGAGCACATGCTCACTCCAGAACTCTGTAACAAAGTTCTCGAAAAGCTCGAAGGCCCTGCTAGGTGCCCACATGGCAATCCCATTCCAGACTCGGATGGAACTGTATCTTCTCGATCAAAATTAAATTTGGCTGCCCTAGAACAAGGCGAAACAGCAATCATCGATTGTATCAGCGATGAGAATATCGATATACTAAGAATGCTTTCTTCAATGGGTATACTTCCTGGTGAAACTGTCCGTGTTATCCAAATTTCCCCAATTGGAGACACCCTCCTTATTGAAGTAGGAACTGCCCATTTTGCCTTAAGCTCTACCCTTGCGAAACGAATACGAGTCCATCGTAATCTTTCTAAATAGACTCTTTCGGAGCGGGTGAATGGTGAAGGTTTCCCGAAAGGGAAAACAACGACAACTAATTCGACATCAGAAAAAGGATCATATACGAATAGGCTTAGTTGGTCAACCAAATGTTGGGAAAAGCGTTATTTTCAATTATTGGACTGGTCTTGGTGCCATTGTTTCGAATTATCCCGGTACAACCGTAAAAATTCTTCAAGGCAAAGTCTATCTTGCCCATCACGATATTTATTCGCCTAAGGGACTTACTGAAACTAGGGAATGGGAAACATCATCTAATACTGAAGAAGCTGACCCGCCTCAGCGCGGGAGGAGAAGACAGAGATTTGGTCGCCGATTTCGTAGATGGACAAAAAACGATTTTAAAGCAGAATCAGAAGTGATAAGTCTTGATATTGTGGATTTACCAGGCTCCTATACTATCATTAGTCCAGCAACTAAAGATGAAAAAGTCACCCTCAGGTACCTGCAACAAGACACTCCTGATGTTATCGTCAACGTTGTCGACGCTACCAACCTCGCTCGAAACCTTCTTCTTACCACTGCATTATTAGAATTTAATATCCCGCTTGTAGTTTGTTTAAACCAAGTGGATCTTGCCCGACGAATGGGTATTGAAATTGATGAAAGAAAACTTGAAACCTTGTTGGGAGTTCCTGTTATTCCTACTGTGGCAATTCAGGGAAAAAATCTGAAACTGCTACTAAGTACTGCTGCAAAAGCCGGTTCTGTTGAAAAATCTCGTCAACACCCACGGCGATTACTATTCCCAGATGGTATTGAAGCTAAACTCCGGAAGTTAGAACAACAACTTAGTCAAATGCAGATACGACTAGCTAGCTTGCCATTACGAATTTTCTCTCTACAACTTCTTGAAGAATATGCTGAATGTGGGGATTATGTCGAGGAAGAACTAGAATCAGAAAAAGCGATGAAACTTGTTGATGCAACTCGGCAAGAAATCGAAAGAGAATTTGATGCAGATATCGTTTTGGTACTTGGAGAAAAACGGCATCAATATACAATATACATTACTGAACAAGTCCAAAAAGGGAAAGGAGAACGAGTTCCCCTAACTGAGCAAATTTCAACTATACTTACTCATCGAATGATTGGACTCCCTATTGCAATGCTAATTCTCATTGGATCCATCCTACTTATGTTCGGTGTAGGAGCTATTTTTGAAGCAACTTTAGGTGAATTCTGGGAAACCTTCATCAACCCTACAGCTCAATACCTCATTGTAGCTTTCATTCCATCGCCAATTATCCAAATCATTCTCTATTTTGGACTTGTACTCGGAATCCAAGCGTGGCTGTTCATAGCTGTTCCGTTCGTTGCCACCTTCTACATTATCCTCTCCATTCTCGAAGACACAGGCTATATGGCTCGAATTGCATTTTTACTTGATGCCTTCATGCATCGCCTTGGGCTGCATGGACGGGCAATTATTCCCTTACTCACCGGAATGGGCTGTAACGTACCTGCTGTTCTCAGTACACGAATTCTCAATACTCGTAGAGAAAGAATCATTGCTGGATTGCTTGTAGTTCTCGTTCCTTGTTCGGCTCAACTTGCTGTTATTCTTGGAACTGTAGGTTTATTCGGCTCAATCTTTTTTGCCTTCATTATTCTTGGTATCGTCCTTGCAATTATCATAGGATTAGGAGCACTTCTTCAGCATACTCTTCCTGGTGCATCTCATGGACTCGTAATGGAAATACCTCCACTTCGTGCACCCCGATTTAAGCCTACAATGAAAAAAACATGGATGCGCTTCCGTGAGTTTGTATTCATAGCACTCCCCCTCATCATCATAGGTGGTGCAATTCTGGGACTTCTACTAAATTTTCCTACTCCGCAATTCTCCTATCTACACATGTTTAGCCTCATGACTGCCCCCCTCATTGTCGGGTGGCTTGGTCTACCTCCAGAAACTGCCGCAGCCTTAATCTACGGGATTCTTCGAAAAGAACTCACTGTCGAACTCTTAATCATCCTCGCAAATGGTCCTCTGAATGCTTTTATGACAGCACGTCAACTATTTGTCTTCGCTCTTGTGACTACGATCTATATTCCATGTATTGCAACAATTGCAGTTCTTGCGCGTGAATACCGCTGGAGATATACAATCATGCTTGCCTTTACAACCATCTCCCTTGCCATTCTTTTCGGTGGTATGGCAAACTGGATACTCATCGGACTGGGATTTCCATAAGCTTCAAAAGGTGATTATTGGGTAGATTTCATAATTTGAAATATGCGTTGGAGGAACAAAAACATGACAAATTACCGATGCCCCATGTGTGGCCAGACATTCGAAAAAGCACAAGCAACAGGTTGTGCAGGCTGTATGATGGCTAAAGCCTGTGGTTCAATTGCTTGCCCAAGTTGTGGCTACGAATTCCCAGATGTTCCTGAAGAAGCTTAATCTTCCACTGAAGGAAGACTTTTTGATTCTTGTATCAGAAGTTTTTTACTCCCATGAAGGGGGCATTTGCACCCTTCGAATACTTTTTCCCTTTTATTCTACAAGTGCTCACAAAAGTTGGTTGCTCTAAAGATGCGACTTCGTGATGCTTTCGAGCTTATTCTTGTGTATGCAATCGTTGCTTCTCTTATTTTTCCAGCAATGGTACCTATCATTACTCCCGCTACCTTCCTTGGAAAATCTTATGATCTTCAACTTGGTGTAAAGCAAACCCCCTTGATTAATAGAAATGATGAGGTTCAAGCAACAACTTTGGACTATCGCGCTCCTATGGGTGCTCCGTCACCTATTACAAACTATTCGATTAGTGCTTTGCTCATCGATTCAAGTCACGTCGTAACAGGAATATCGACAATCACCTATGTGAACCATGCAGAAGATATTCTAACGGAATTATATTTTCATCTATATCCGAATGCATTCCGGCCTAATGGCTGGATTGATGTAACCGATGTTATCCATGATAGTAATTCACTTAATTATATCATTATGGGCTCTAATCTAACCATCATGAAAGTGGATCTTGTCGGTGGTGCAGGTCCGGGTGCATTAAGTCCTGGTGCCAATGTGACATTATCGATTGTTTGGGAAATCACGGTCCCTAATCAATTTGACCGATTTGGGTGGACCAATCGTACTGAACCTTACAACTTTGTGGCCTATAATATGGGCAATTGGCATCCTGTTGTTGCTGTTTATGATGAGCGAGGTTGGGATACGAACACTTACTCTTACATGGGAGAGAGTTTCTACAGCGACGTTGCCATCTATGATGTTTCGATAACGGTCCCCGATGATTTCATTATTGCTGCAACAGGACAACTTCTGACAATAACCTCTGGCATCTCCACTCGAACATGGAATTTTACAACGGGACCAGTGAATGATTTCACTTGGTGTGCGAGTCCACACTATGAATCGGAAAGTGTTGTTACAAATGGTGTGAATGTCACAAGTTACCATGCACCACAACATGCTGAGGGAGGACTGCGAGTACTTGAAGTCGCTGAGGAATGTCTGGAAATCTTTGGACGTTTATTTGGACTCTACCCTTGGAACAACCTTGCCATAGTAGAAGTTGATTTTTGGTCAGGTGGAATGGAATATCCACAATTAGTTATGATTGGGAGAAGTCTCTATGACAATCCTTCTGGTTTGTCATATCTCGCTTCAGTAACAGCTCACGAAATTGGACATGAATGGATACCTTTCATTCTGGGGACAGATAGCTTTACTGAACCTTGGCTCGACGAAGGATTTGCATCGTATTGTGAATATGTTTGGGTCGAACATGTCTATGGATTGACAGCACGCGCTGATTATCGTCTAGGTGATTTGGAGCGCTATTGGGAATACGTCAGCGTAGAAGGGGACAAAATCGTTAATCAATCAATGGCTTATTGGCAAACCACAGATTGGTTTTCCTACGGGCGTATTGTCTATGCAAAAAGTGCCTTAGTCTATGATCTTCTCCGTCACCAAATTGGAAATGAAACCTTCTATCAAGCATGGCAATATATCTACTCGCAAGCCAAACATCAAAATATTCGAACCCGAACACTACAACAATTCTTTGAAAACATTGTGGGGGAATCACTGGATTGGTTCTTTGATTCCTGGGTATATGGAAGCGGTGTTGTAACACTCAGTTTGGGAGCAGCTTCAACGCAACCTAGTGGAACCGGCTGGACGACAACCTTCCAAATTCATCAACTTCAATCTTCACTTGTAACACTTTATATCCCGATATCCATTGAAACCGTGTCAGGTGATTTTATTGAATTGTGGTCAAATCAACCACTGGAAGCATCAACACTCACGGTTGAGGTTGAAACTGCTGACATGCCTCTGAGACTCTTTCTTGACCCATCTCGGCTTCTTCTGTGCCAATATGAAACCGATACTATTTTGCTTACCATAAGTCCCACTTTTCCGATTCTCTTTTTAATTGTCAGTGGTGTTGGAATAGTTGTAGTAGCATCAATTATTCTTATTATCTTCTGGCGACGAAGGTCACAGGCTGTCTAAACTTACTTAGATTTTTAGGATTTCTTTGACTCGACGCATATCTTTCTCTAATTGTTCAACACGAACAATGATTTGACGGAGTAATGCAACGATATCAGCGTCAATTTTTCGTGGTACTTCTTTTGGTTGAGTGGGGCGAGGACCAAGTCGATCAAGGGGGTCGTAATCTTCTGGATCGAGACTCATCCGAATCAGACTCCAAATACTGTTTACGCTAGGCTTTCTATTCCTTGAGTTAAACCTTTCCTACAAACCTCTAATATATTCAGGACGTAACCGACTCGTGACATCAGGATCTGAGAGCACAGAATCTATTATGTCTAAAAGCTTTTTTCGGTCACGTGATAGTACACCTCGGAGAGCAAGATAATTCGAGGCATGATTGGTTCTAAACACGCACTTTGATAGGTCTGTTAGTTGATTAATTAGGGTCCGAAGTTCTTGAAGGATTTCAAGTGGATTAAGAGGTTCAAATTTTCCTTGTTTCGCTTGAGCATAAAGCTCTGTTCCTGGCACGAGCATAAGTGTCAATGCTGCCAAATAAGGTGGATCGATAGCATTGATAGTTGCTGCTGTTTGTAATGCATGTTGGTGGCTAAGGGTTCTACCACCTAGCCCCAAAATGATAATTGGGGACAAAGTGAATCCCGCCTGAGATAACCGTCGACAGGCAATAATATGTTCTTTGTTTGTAATTCCTTTGTTGATCTTTTGTAGGACCTCATCGTCACCCGATTCCAGGCCGATATAGATCAACTCAAGGCCTGCTTTTCGAATTTGAGCAAGTTCCTCATCGGATTTTTGTTGAACGTTAGTCCCACTGGCATAGATACTAATTCGTTTAACATCGGGAAATTCTGTAATTAGCAAGTTTAGAATTTGTAGTAATTGAGGGGTAGAAAGGACGAGAGCATCTCCATCTGCAAGGAAAATTCTTTGCGGTTTGATTTCATAATCTCGGGAAAGGTGTACTACTTCATTATTAAATTGGGCGAACGGTTTGACTTTGAATTGCTTCGTCTTGTAGCTTCCACAAAATGTGCAGGCATTATGAGAGCAGCCGAGTGTGGCTTGTAAAATCAAGCTATTAGCTTCACTGGGTGGGCGAAATACTGGAGACTCAAGATGATAGGGATAACTAGAGGGAGGCGCCATCACTTTCAAGTGTCTTGATATGAAGCACCTTAAGAGATTTCCGTCATTACGATTAGGAAGCATCTATTCTTCATGTCTGATGCTCTCTAGTAATAGTTGGAGAGCTACTCGACTAAAATTTAATTTGTTGCTTTGTCGGTCTCCCCTGAAATTATGTTGTTGGGTTATCGTTTCAAAGGAATGGTGGGAAACAGCCACAAACACCAGTCCAACAGGTTTTATTGAAGTACCTCCAGTTGGACCAGCTATTCCCGAAGCGGCAAGTCCATAATCCGATTTTGTCCATAACCTCACTCCGTTGGCCATGGCTGCTACTGTTTCAGAACTGACAGCCCCATACTTATTGATAGTAGCTTTGGGGACTTGTAATAATCGATGTTTGAGTTCATTCGAATAGGCTACAATACCGCCTAGATAAAATTCCGAGCTTCCTGGTATCTGTGTTAGAAGGTGTTGAATTAACCCCCCGGTTGCTGATTCAGCTACCATCAAGGTTGCCTTCTGAGTGCTAATCCGCTGGGCGATTTGTGAAACAAGTCCCATTATTACTTCTTTCTCAAATGACTTAGATGGTTGATGATCACGCATGCCATATCCACCACACTAAGCTCATTAACAAGGGGTTCTATTTGGATGTAGCTTTTTTTGAAAGTCCAGCGATGGAAAAGGTTTTAGCTAACTCTCAACCCTACTCGAATTACAATTCATGTGGTGAAATGTGTTATGAGCAAAAAATCCAAAGCACGCAAAACTGATCCTTTGAAAATGAGGATCATGCCTGATGAAATGAGTACTAAGTCAATTTGTCTCGAATGTAAATACTATGATCGAAAAAGCGGCATGTGCACTGCAGTAAATCCATTTGCCAAAACTGGCAATAATAATTTTCTGGTACTCCCAGACAAATCATCATGTTATGGCTTTGAGAAAGCCTAAATTCCATTGTTTTTTTTAAAAAAACCTTTTTGATCTTATTGTTCGTTTTTGTCACTCAAGGTCAAGTAATAGCATCTTGAATAGTTCCCTTGCGAATCCCTTTGAAGATTTAGGATGGATCTAAGGCCAGGCACCGGCGCCAAACTTGGAAGTATATTTCCAGATATTGCCGCATTTATCGCATTTTCGTGTGATTTCATGGCCGTAGGCGATGGGCACTTTTCGGAGAATTGTGGTTGCATCACTTCGGCAACGGGGACACTGATCCGGGGCAAGGGGTTTTTCTTCAGGCTTCGGTTCAGCCGGTGGTGGTGTTGGAGGAGTCGAGGGTGGTGGTATTTCAGGGGGTGGAGATTCTGCCAAGTCAAATGTCACCTCTAGGATAAAGACTATTTACTGTATGTGCTTTTTCCTTTATATTCTACAATGATAACATATACATAACTGTTTAAAATTTCAATGGTCAAGTAATGGAAAAAAAATACTAACTTCCTAATAATTATTTGGATGGAGTGCAACGATCTTGGCTGAAGTACAAATAACCTTTGAACCTGATGGACGACGAATTATCGTTTATTCAGAGGAAACGCTATTGGGAGTTGCACAGCGTGTAAGTTTCGAGTTCACGTCGAACCAGCCAGCAGCCCTTAAGTTATGGTTGGATACTCTTCCTCACCGGAGCTGTAACATTGAACGATCAAAAAGAAACTCGGGAAGACTTCATTAGTCAATTGCCTAATGAACGTCATGTGGTTCAAATCTTTGGAACAGCATCATTTCTGAATGATATGGGCTCTGATATTGTCTTTTCTATTTGGCCTGTTTTCGTTGCTCTTCTTGCTCCTCCCGGACTTGCTCCTTTAATCCTTGGATTAGTTGATGGTATTGGTGATTTTGTCGTTAATGTTTCCAAAGGGTTTTCTGGATTTTTATCCGATAAGATCCAAAAACGTAAGCCTTTCATCTGGTCTGGATATTTTATGGGGGCTTCATCAAGAATTATTTATGCGTTTAGCCCCATATGGCAATGGCTTATCCCCGCAAAAATCTTGGATCGTGCTGGGAAAGTTCGTGGTGCTCCTCGAGATGCAATAGTTGCTGATGTTTCCACTCATGAGACACGTGGTAAGAACTTCGGGATTCTTCGAACAGCTGACCATACGGGAGCGACAGCGGGTGTCCTCATCACATTAGCTTTTGTCACTTTTGCGGTTCCTTGGTTGACAATCGTGTTCGGATTTGATCTGCTTGCTAGCCTCAGATTACTTTTCCTATTTGCTGCCATTCCCACTTTAATTGGAGCTCTAATAATCATCATTAGAATCACTGATTATCACAAAGAAGCGGGAAAACCAATTTTTCGTCTGAGAGGAATTAATCGCAGTCTAGCGATTTTCATGACACTTAGTATAATCTTTGCGTTAGCCTCTTTCAGTTGGTCACTCGTTACACTTTACGCAGGCTTGTTCCTCCTTATTCCGGCTATCAATCCGATACTAGGTGTTCCTATCGCATATTTCGTATTCACACTTGCAGCTGCTTTTACATCTGCACCCTTGGGAAAACTAGGAGACCAAATTGGACGACGCAAAACGATGCTCCTTGGGTTCATTTTCTTTGGGGCTATGTGTGCAATCTTCCTTTTTACACCTAATTTCTGGACAGTCTTGTTTGCTCTTATTTTCTATGGCGTAAGCATTGGTGCAACAGTGCCCATGGCCCGATCTCTGGTTTCCGAACTATCACCAACTGAAGTACGCGCAAGCATCTTAGGGCTTTATCAAATGCTTATCGGAATAGCGGCACTGCCTGCCAGTGTTATCGCAGGATTCCTGTGGGTTTTTCTTGGTCCAGGTTACACGTTTGGGCTAGCTCTTCTTCTAACACTAATTGCGGCTCTAATGTTACCTCTTGTCCATGAATCGAATACATAGGATTAGTCTCGATTACTCTCTAATTTTGGCAGTCACATGCTTTGATATTCTTCAGGAATTGGTTTCGGTTCAACTTTACCAAATACCAAGATACCAAGGATTATGAAATTGAAAAGTAATGAAAGACCTAGTATTGGGAGCGCTCCATAAATTGTGTATATGATTCCTGAGGGAATGGGCGTAACAAGGAAAGCTAAGAAAATCACAATGAAAAAGATGCTAATCATTTTTGCTGTTTCAGATCGTGGCATTGCCTTGCGAAGATAGGTTAGAATAAGGGTCCACCAAAGAATATCGTTTATATTTTTCATTGCCAAAGCTAGAAACGCTGTGCTAAATAGTGGCTCAAGGATGGGATAAGTTGAGATTAAAGGTGCTGCAATAATGATGGGAAGCCAAAAAGGGAAAAGTGGGGCAAGGATGAGTAACACAAGCGTAATTGGCATCACACTATATACCACGATTACCGCTCGTCGGCTCCCGCGTCTATCAAAGAAAGAGCCCACCCAAACTGAAAGAGGGATGGAAAATGCCAAGACAAATATTAGCATAATGCTAATTTCACCGATTGAAAAGCCCAGTGCCTCATTTAGGTAGAAGGTGCTTACAAATCGGAAAAAACCGTCACTTAGGGCATCAAGAATGAGTACAATTGAAAAAACTGGTAAGATTACCCAAATTAGCTTGAGGGCGTTGGAGTTCTGTTTGATAAAATCTCGGGCTCTGTTGGTTTCTTTAGCTTTCCGCAAAATTGGTCGAGGTTCAGCAAGAAACAACACCCGGATTACAGCCGCTGCCATATAGCACATTGAGCCGATAAAGAACACAATCTGAATTGTGATAACAAAGGGGATGCTAGTTGCAAGTAACCATGTGACCAATCCAAGTCCAATCAGTCCAAAGCCACTACTAGTTTGAAATAGACCCATTGCGAGTCCGCTATGTTGGGGTTCTATTTGTTCGTAAATATAGCTCGTCGAACCACTTGAAAATATCGATGAACCCGCAATAATTAATGAACCTGCGATTAATCCAATGAGACCGGTGCTGAACGCGAGGATAAGCATTGCTATTCCAGAGAAAAACATGGTGAAAACTGAGAGCCATTTACGATTGTAGTTGTCACCAATGTATCCACCAAAGAATCTGACCACAAGTTCTACTGACATATATCCCAGAAGAATGAAGCCGATGAAAATATAGACCTGTTCAATTTGGGGAATATAGAGCACGAAATAATCTCTGAGAAACAGCATCAGATAGCTTTGCATAATGATGCCAAATACGCCCAGTATCCAGGCCGTAACTAAATACACCGAATAACTTCCATAGGTGAGCACGGATTTCAGTGATGATGCGAACCCTTTTTTCGGTTTGTCCCTTTTTTCTGGTGGTGGAACCTCAGGGGCCGGTTCTATTTCTCTTGGAAGGGGATCAACTGGTGCCCCAGATGAGGCACCATCTGTGTTGGTGGGTGAAGGATCATCATTCATCTATTTCACTGTAAAGTGTTGGTGTGGTCAGTTCAGATATGTTATCTGCAATATTGTGACCAGAATTCTAGTCACATCACCCATGACCAAGGGTACTTAGGTATTATGCAAAAGCCAATACGCTAGAATCTGTGAAATTCACATACTTAAGCTCAACGTGAAATATCAGAAGATTTAAGGTGTGAACTTGTACAAAACGCCACCAATCATTACCTGGGCCAAGAGGTGAATCCCAAATTGCTTGATGATATCGATGGTTTAATGGAAAAATATGAAGTTGAGGCTCTATATCTTCAAGGTAAAAGTCTATTGAAACCTGATCTTTACTATATGAGTCGGTTTCTTACAGTAGATGATTTGTACTTTGTTAAATTACTCAATCAGCCAGGAATTTTAGCGGCACCAGATATGGTTTGTGAACGCGCAAAAAGGTATTCTCCTCAAAAGGAATTTTATAGTCTCAGTCCAACCCTCAATAAATCTATTCAGGATCGCGTATCATCTAATGAGTATGTCAAACGAGTAATGGTTGAATTGGAGAAAAACCTTCTTCCCGAGAATGGTGTGGTGGGTGTTCCTCGTGATACAGATGCTCTTCATATTCATTTTATGCAAAAGTTGGGTGTAAATATCCAACCAGTCCAAGATCTGTTTTTTGAAGCTCGAGAAACAAAGAATGATATGGAAATCAAAGCTATTGAAGAAGCAAGCCGTGCGACGGAAGCAACCTTCAAACAAGTTGTTGAGGTTTTACAGAATACTGATATAGGTTCTAAGAAGGTGCTATTTTTTCAGAATGCACCGCTTACAGTGGGACGACTTAAACAGAAAATCGAACATTCATTAGTTGATAATGGTTCGGAAAATAGTGAGGACTCAATTGTTGTCTCAGGACGCAAGGGTGCTGATTTTCACTATCTTGGTTTACGCGATGATTTACTCTATGCTAACGAACCTATCATTATCGATATTTTCCCCCGGCGAATCGAAGAACGTTATCATGCGGATATTACACGAACTATCGTTCGGGGGCAAGTCTCTAAAGAAGCTCTGAAATTATTTGAGGCTGTTGAATCAGTATTGGATGCTGTAACTGATGCGGTAACAGCTGGTGCAACCGCAGAAGAGCTTGTTAATGTTATGGTCGATTCGTTTGAGCGAAATGGTCATGCTTCTGCCAACCGGACACCTGAGATTACAGAAGGTATGTTACATTCTTTGGGGCATGGTATTGGTCTCGCTGTTCATGAATATCCTAAACTTGCTCTTCGACCTACCCCGATTAGGCCGGGTGCCGTTATCGCTGTTGAACCTGCCCTCTATTATAAGAAAGTCGGTGGAATTCGAATCGAAAATGATATAATTGTGACAAAGAAAGGTGCCCGAACCATTACTAAGTTGCCAAAAACGATTTTTCTTTAGCTCTGCTTGATTTATTTTAAAAAATACTTGAGGGATCGTCCGGTATCTTTGGTTCAGCATCGAGTAGTTGATGTGAACTCATTCTAACCTTACATACCGGACATATTCCTTTAGCTTTTAAAAACTCCAGCATATGAACTCGATGCCCTTGAGCATGACATGATGGGCATAAAATTAACTGTTCACCAGGCCATACCCAATAACCACAGACAGCACATCTCTCAACAGTTTCAAAATGATACGTTTGAGTTTGTACATCTATCAAGGAAGCGTTGCAATTCCAACAAACGGACTCGTGCGGAGGATTCCATTTTCCACATGTACACACCAAAACATCAACCTGATATTCTGAGGGTTCCCATATTGGCTCTTTTTCGTGGATTTCGGTGACAGGTTGCCAGGGATCTCGTGCACTTGCTCGTACATAAGCCCGGGGACGTGAATGACGTCTATCTTGGACTGCTACACATACAATACAGACCGCCAGCAAAATAATGTTAATCAAGATTATAATAATTGGCCAGAAACCGAAAATGATGTATTGCACTAGCTGGAACCTCCAGAATATGCAGAATTCAATCACGTATTTTCAATGATTGATGTTCTGTCTTATTAAAATTTGACAAATCAAATGTTATTAGGATTTGCTTTTTCGGCAACGAATATGCGTGCTAAAATTTCGTGAAAATGACGAGTTTTTAGGACCAAATATTAGCAACATAAGACTGCGTCTAATCTCTTCCCTTGGGTTGAATATTAATAAATAATGAAAATGCACTTTAGCTCTAATTGGTTTGTTGTTTCAGGAGGTAAATTCGATGCCCTATGCTGAAGTAAATGCTGCGAAAATCTATTATGAAATTGATGGAGACGGTGAACCATTGCTTCTTATCCATGGAGTTCGTGGAACAATTCGAAATTGGGAGTTCGTTCGTCCACATATCCGAAATCATTTCCAAACTATCATGCCCGAAATTCGTGGACATGGTCACTCGACTGAACTTACCGAACCAAGTACAGTTGAACTTTTCAAAGACGATATGGTTGCACTCCTTGATCATCTTGAAATCGAGCAGTCCATAGTTGCAGGGCATAGTTTAGGTGGATTTATTGCCCAACAAATGGCACTTGATGTGCCTGATCGTCTCAAGGGATTAATTCTAATTGCAACTGCACCAATGGTAGATGTTGAAGGTGCTATAGCCCAAATTGAACTTGGCAAACTAGCCTATGGGCTCACACCCAAAGAAGCAGTTATGAAGCTCCTCGATTTTGAATTCTACAATTCAGAGAAAATCCGAAATACCCCTGGAATGGTAGATTTTCTGGTTTTTCATGCTGAAGAAAGTCAACGTCTTGCAAATAGTCATGGGAGTGCGCAAGGAGCTGCAGCAAAATTTAATGTTCAAGATCGGATCAATGAAATTCATCTCCCAACGTTAGTAATCTTTGGTGCTCAGGACAAAACTTTTCCACCACGTTGGGCTGACTTTTACAAAGAAAATTTGCCCAACGTTTCCATCAAACTCATCGATAAGACCAGCCATAGTATCCAACTGGAACAACCTGAAGAACTTGTAGAAGCTATTGCTGAGTTCAGTAATTCGCTTTGATAGGGGTGAAAGGTTCCGAATATGTATCCTGCAGTTTTTGCAATTGTTTTGTTCGTTGCAATTATACTCCTGATAATG
The DNA here is from genome assembly GCA_964347045.1 of uncultured archaeon. Taxonomy (GTDB): domain Archaea; phylum Asgardarchaeota; class Hermodarchaeia; order Hermodarchaeales; family Hermodarchaeaceae; genus Hermodarchaeum. Next base: position 36,391 of record CAYFXC010000010.1, on the reverse strand, counting down.
ATGGATGTGATTGATCACACTGCTGCCGCCCTGATTGGAGCGACTATTGCGATCTTTTATTTAGCAATTATCTGGTCCTCTTGGCGCGAAATCATTATTACTGTTGATCCGGGTGCAAATTATGACCTTTTACCGCCCACCTTTAACGCGATAGTATTCGCTTACTTTTTTAATAAATGGGTAGATCTGCCTACTCTAATTCTAATTCTTTCGATGATGATTATCACTGAAGTGACCAAAGATTCTGGATTCTTTCAATATATCGCGATTAAATCAATAAAATTCAGTCGTGGAGATACTCGAAGACTTCTTGTCATTATGTGTGGTCTAAGCTTCGCAATGACTACAGTACTTACACAAATAACCACTATGTTAATTATGGGTACATTGACTTTTCTTGCCTGTGACGCTTTAGAGATCAATCCTGCGCCATTTCTTATTTCAATCGCCTTAGCAGCAAACGTTGGAGGAATTACATCTCTGATTGCTAGTGTACCTGCGATGCTCATCGCTGGAGCAACTTTATACAACTTTCAATGGTTTATCCTCGATATAATGCCCCTTGGGTTGCTTCTCCTAGCAATTATGCTCTTTGTAGTGTTACGGCTTTTTAAAAAAGACTTAATCATTCCAAAACAATCACGTGTTGAAGATCTGATGGAATTGGATCCCTGGGAGATGGTTCCAAATCGAATGGTTTTTTACCGAACAGCCTTTCTGCTGATTCTTATTGTAGTCGGTTTTATTGTATTGGGATCTGCAGGTCTAACGTTTTTAGTTGCTTTGGGGGGTGCGCTCCTTTTTGTTGTTTTGAGTGGTATTCGACCAGGTCAAATCTTAAAGGAAATTGAATGGTCAGCGCTCTTTTTTTTCATTGGTCTATTCTTTCTCGTTGGTCTTCTTGAAGAATTTCGCGTTCTAGACGCTATTGGTCATGTCCTTGCGCTTCTGACCTTTGGCAGCCCTTTCATTGCTACAACATTAATGGTTTGGATTTCAGGGCTTACATCTGGGTTTGTTGATAATATACCTGTAACCCTAACTTTCATTCCTGTTGTTGAAATTCTTACAATGGGACCATTACCAATTCCAGAAGGAAGCCTTTGGGCTTCATTGCTAGCTGGTGCGGTTCTGGGGGGCTGTCTCACTCCTATTGCTAGTGCGGCAAATGTTCTTGCAGTATCTATTGCTGATAAAGAAGAACGGCCTCTACCAAAACGACAATTCCTTATCACAGGAGTTATTCTAACGCTGCTATTTCTCTTTTTCAGCACACTATATCTGCTCTTTCGGCTCTCTATTTTCCCAATCCCCGCACCATTTGTTTCTTAGCGTAATTTTGTAAAGGAATTAACTAGTGAAAAGCTTATTTGCCAACTGCCCCTAAATTAACCAAAGATGTACATAGTGATAACGAGTTAAAGCTCCGCGAGTTAGGCGATACAAAATGATCATGATCTATCCAGCTGTTTTTATCATTCTCGTCTTTATCGCGGTCATTATAATGATTACATTCGATGTGACAGACCACACAATTGCCGCCCTAATTGGTGCCTCTATCACCATTATTTATTTTGTTCAAATTTGGGAACCTTGGCGAATCTCACAAATACAAATCTATACAGACCTAGCAAACAACTTCCTCCCCGACAGCGCAGAATATGCGCACTTCACGGAATTAGCATTAACCTATCAACTATTACCAGTAGTTTTTAATGCCGAGGTCTTTGCTCACTTTTTTGGTGAATGGGTTGACCTTTCAACCATCATCGTAATTCTCTCCCTAATGGTCATTACCGAGATTGCGAAAGATTCAGGGCTGTTTCAATTCATTGCCGTGAAAGCCCTCAGTTTTAGTAAAGGTTCCCCTCGGAGGCTTCTCTTAATTTTCTGTGGAATAACTTTTGCTATGTCTACAGTGCTGGCGACAACCGTACTAATAATTGGACCATTAACCATCCTAGCCTGTGATGCCTTGGAACAAAATCCCACACCATATCTTATCGCTAATGCCATGAGCGGTAACGCAGGGGGAATCACGACAGTAATTGCTAGTGTACCCTGCATGCTCGTGGCTGGAGCAACTTTCTATGATTTCATTTGGTTTGCTACAACGCTTCTTCCCTTAGGATTAATGCTGTTGGGGGTAACCGGTTTTGTCGCACTCCGTATATTTCGAAAGTGGTTAACAACTCCTCGCCCCAGTCGAGTTAATGATTTGATGGCTCTCGATGCGTGGACGATGGTTGAGGATCGGAATGTCTTCTACCGCACTGCAATCCTCTTTGTAGCTATGATTGTTGGGTTTATAGTGTTTGGTGGCGCTGGCTTTACTTGGGTTGTTGCTTTTGTAATGGCAATACTTTTTGTGCTATTAAGTGGAATTCCTACAGAACGGATTTTCAAAGGGGTAGAATGGACTGCCCTTTTCTTCTTTATTGGGTTGTTCATCATCGTTGGATGTATGGAGGAGTTTTGGGTCTTGACATATATTGGAGCTGCCATTTCAGTTCTCACTCAGGGAAGTCCAGCAGCGGCTACAATTTCAATGCTTTGGATGACAGGATTTACTAGTGGAGCTATAGATAATATTCCAGTAACAGCCACTCTGATACCGGTTGCTGATTCTTTAACCCAATTCCAACTTTCCTTAGGTAGTAATCCTGGTGGAGCAATTTGGTCAGCGCTTATTGCGGGTGCAGTTCTTGGTGGGGCGTTAACTCCCATAGCAAGTGTTGCGAATGTTATGACAATGACGGTGGCAAATAAGGAGAACCGTCCAATTTCGTACGGAACATTTCTACGGACAGGGGCTATCATGTTCGTATTATATTTGCTTATAGGAACAGGCTATCTTCTCTTTCGCCTCTTCTTCCTACCAATTCCTCTTCCACCTGCGTATTTCATCGAAGGTTGAAGTAGATACTTAGTGGAAGAAGAACCAAAGAAGTCCTCCATGTGAACCAAATACAATCCAAACAACAGGAAGGGCGATAGCTTGAGCAAGTGCAATGAAGGTCAGGATTAGTAAGAAGGGTCGAGAACCCATAATGCTCGTGATTAAATCTAAGACGTTTTCCGCCCACTTGAAGAGGGTAAATACAACCACTCCAACTATAATGAATATCCCAATAAGGATATATTTGAGTGGTATTTGCTGGGTAATGATTTCTGGGATAAAAGGTGCCAAGGCTACTACGGCAATAACTGCAATCAAGCCCGCCGCTAAACCAATAAGTGCCGCCCAGGGTAATTTGTTAATAGGTGTAAGAAATAATGCAATACCCATCCATGCCAAGAGAAAGAGGGTTAGGGGATCTCCCCAAAGATTTTGGCCGGGAGTGAGTAGAATTGCTGCAAATGAAACAAAGCATAAGATCCCCATAGGGATTCCGATAAGTCCGATAAGACGAACGATGCCCCGTCGCCAATCAATAGTCGGCTCGGGCTCACCTTTACCTTCTTCATCGTTTTTTCCACTTCTACTGGGTTGATAAGTTTCACCCATGAGGTTGTCTAGGAACCAAGCGAAAGCTGCCATTGCACCTAAGCCAAGGAACAAGGGCGCAAGATTTGCAAGGAGAAGAGTCCATGACATGAAAGTGTGCCTCCAGTCTAATGGTCGATTGTGAATTGAGCCTAAAAAGCATTTGGAGTCAGTTAATCATAATGTGAGTTTCTAAAGTTTCTTCTATCAAGAATCTAAGCCACTTAATCAATAACGGTGGGGACGATTTTCATCTCTTTAGCATCGACCATGCCTTTATCTGTGATTTTCAAAGTAGGAATCACTGGGAGAGCCATGAAACTCAATGTAAGGAAAGGATGTTCAAGTGTACAGCCAAGATCATGTGCTGCTGCGCGTACGGCTTGAAGCTTCCGAGCAACTTTGTCAACCGGTTCGTCAGTTATTACACCTGCAATCGGTAAAGGTAAAGAGGCAAGTGTTTTGCGTCCTTTTGTTGCTGTAATCCCACCCATAGTTTGTGAAACAGTACTTACGGCCATTAAAGCGTCTTCTGGAGTCGTAGCGACGGTAATAATGTTATGGCTGTCATGGGCGATGCTACTTGCGATTGCACCTTGCTTCAATCCAAAACCCCGTATGAAGCCCACACCGATATTACCACCTTTCATGTATCGTTCGGTGACAGCAATTGTTAATATATCCCTATCTGGATCCGGTTGAATATATCCATCTACAGCTTCAAGTAAATGAGTCTCAGAATCTGTTAATAGACTTCCTTCATGAGCCCTAATGACCCTAACATTATGTTTCCCATCTTTTGCGGAAATCATATAGTTGAGTACTGTGGGAATACCACCAAATCGAATGGTACTTCTCATATCTTGTGGGTACTCAAACTTTGGAAGGTTCACAGTTAATCGTTCTTTTTTAGCAACAACTCTTCCTCGAAGTAAAACCAAATCTACATTGACTTTTTTTAGGTCATCAATGAGAACGATGTCTCCCATATTCCCCGGGGCTAGATGTCCAACTCGTGGAAGCTTAAAGAAACGCGCTGGATTTGACGTTACGAGTTGTATCGCAACTAAAGGATCTATACCCGCGTCAATTGCACGTCGAAGATTCCTGTCAAGATGGCCTATATCCGCTAATTCAACAGGTGATAAATCATCTGAACAGATTGTGGCATTTCGGAGATCCCGACCTTCTTTGTAGAGAGGAAGAAGAATATCCAACATATTTCGAGTAATGGATCCCTCTCTTGCCATTACTGTCATACCCAAATGAAGACGATCTACCGCTTCTGCAGCTGTCTCGCATTCATGGTCCGACATAATGCCTGCAGCAATATAGGCGTTGAGTTTCTTCCCCTTCAATCCCGGGGCGTGTCCTTCGACTACTTTACCTTGACTACGCGCAAATTGGATTTTCAAATGGATTTCTTCATCGTTGTTCAATACTGCAGAAATATTCATGACTTCTCCGAGTCCAATAACCATAGGGTCTTGGAGTAGTCGATCAACTGTGAAAGCGTCTAACCGAGCCCCGCTTGTCTCTAGTTTAGTTGAAGCCGCAGGAACACAACTAGGAACTTCCATGAGGATTCGAAGTGGAAGGGATCGTGCTTCTTCCATGAAAATTTCTAGTCCTCTAATTCCGGTAACGTTAGCAATCTCATGGGGATCTATTATCGCTGTTCCCGTGCCATGGGGAATTGTTGCGCGTGCAAACTCTGTTAAAGTAAGCATAGTACTTTCGACATGGATGTGTGACTCGATAAAGGCAGGCGCTGCATACCGGCCTAATCCCTTGATGACCTTTGTTTTATTTCCAATGAGATCTGAAACATCGCCAATACGACAAATAGTATCTTCTTTGATTGCAATGCCACCTTCGAGGATTTCTCGAGAGATAACATCAATGGGTTGAACGTCTGTAATAACGACATCCGCTTTGATCCGACCCATACTAGCGTCAATTAGAGTTTGCTGGCTCATGCTATTTCACTCCTACTTGATGCCTACCCAACCAAAATTATGATGGTTCTAAATACCCCTCAATTCCGACATTAAAGTCTAGCGATAGACCTTATCTTGTCCGATTTAAAACAAATCGAGCTGAAAATACTCAAGCAATGGAGGAAGCAAATCTAAAGCGTCTTCACTTTTAACAATCCTTGTAGCAGCTTGAGCAACATCATCATTCGATGGATTGAATGCAATTGAAAAGCCAGCTATGTGAAACATTGGGATATCATTCGCTGAATCACCAACAGCTGCGCAATGCAAAAGAGGCTGGTCAAGTTCTTGTGCAATTTCAATCAGTATCTGATCCTTATTATCAAAGGCTACATGAACTTCGACACCACTAATATTTCCGTACTTATCGCATACCAGTTTGTTTGCCTTACTGATATCAATACCCAGCACTTCTTGAGCACGATTAGCAAACATATCGAGCCCCGAACTTATTATTGCGGTTTTCAATCCAGACCTGTGAAGTTTATCGATCAAGATCTTCACATTCGGAATGAAAATCAATCCCTCATCAATTGCCTTCTCAATTCGGTTGAGTGCGATTCCATGCCACAATTCAACATCCAATTCTGCCCAACGAGTATAATCGATTTCTCCTCTATAATATAAGTCGGCATTAGGTTTTGCTGCATCTGCTGTTCCAAGGAGTTTGTGAATCCAACTCCAAGCGCTCCAAATTCTGACTAAGGTTCCATCCAAATCAAAGGCAACCAATCCACGAGGGGTCACGATACTTCCTCAGCCGTCCAATTACAAGACTGATGAAATAAAGCTTTGGCACCACTAACTAGAGTTTCTACGTCCATGGAAAGAAATAGTGAGGATAATATGTGGGATAGAAAATGAATACGTATAAGACTAGATAGAACAACAAGATCAGAAAAAGTAGATAGGTAACCCAACGCCCCCTACGCTGAAGAAATCGTAAATCATATCCACTTGAAATCTTTGATTGTTGCCAAACACGAAACTGCTCAAATAAGGTAAAAAAGGGGAGTCCAAGGAAAATGAGTAAAAAGATGCTCTTGTACTTGAGAAGTCCATACCAAAACAAGTGTGTGAAATATCCCACAGCAATATAGAGCATAACAAGCCCCAACGCAATGAGACTAATCCCTAATTTAGTTGCTTTTCTGAATCCGACATGAACTGCTGTAGTTTTCACACCTGCCGCCGCGTCTGCATCATAATCGGAAGCCGTATGAATACCGTGGGTTCCGGCATAGAAGAATCCTGCTCCTATCAGAAGAATAAGAGGAATTTCAGGTCCAGGATTTAATAGTACATAAAAAAAAGATCGGATAGTTAAAATTCCCCATGCCGTGAGAACCGCCCAGGTGCCAAATCCGAGTCCAATTATTAGTAAATCAAAAAACGGTCGGCCTTTAAGCCGAAGTGGTGGAAAAGAATAGATTATTGCAAAAATGAAGATAAAACATATAATGCTAAAAAAAGCAAATCCAAGTGAAAGCGCCATAATTAAACCTATTATTATAAAACCAACAGCGAGAAGTGCTGCCTGATTTCTTGTTATTCGCCCAGCACTCACAGGAAGTCGGGCTTTACTTAAATCTAGCTGGTCAGTATCTACATCTCCAATCTGGTTTAGAATGAAAGCCGCTGAATTCAGAAGGCTCACCGAAATAAGACCTACAAATAGCCTAAGCCAAAAAAAAGGTTGATGAAGCGGGATATCGGGAGGAGGACTAAGTGGTGGGCTACCAAGAATAAGAAAACTAAGGATAACGAGAAAAAGTGATCCGAGCCAGACAGAAACTCGTGTTAGCCCACCAAGAATATCCCACCATTGTTGGGGGTTTTCGTCACTACGTTCAACTGGTGTCTCATCAATTAGTGATGGATTTGGTGGATTTGGTGGATAGACTTTAGCGTTCATCCATGCAACAATAGCGAACCCAACACTAAGAGTTGTCATTATCCATGGATTCAAAGGAGGGAGTACGAAAATCCAAAGCAGATTCATTAGAATAAGGTTTGTTTCAGCTAGCTCCAAGTAGGGATGACCGATTTGCAGCCCAAGAATGGTCTGAATTGCAGAAGCTAGACAGATCAAAGCTGCAATGATGTAAATAATGCTGTCGTACCGGTATCGCCATTGCTCAAATAGGCTCCGACGGATTAACATGATACCCCCTGTAAAGCATAGAATAATGAGGATGAGAAATCCTCCTTGCAAATACAAATGTTGCATTACCTCGCTAGGAAATATTGCTCCCAAAAGAAATTCATTTATCATTCCCAGCAACATCAAACCAAAGCCAATTAGAAAATATATTAAAGCCATTACACGCGAGCTTGGTTTCATTGCGTATATTCAAAGCATCAAGGCTCTATTTAACTAATCAAGTATGAACATGATAGAATAAGGTAGTTCGTGTTGTCGAATAGCAGGAACTTAAATAGAGCCTATAATTTCCTTTACGCAAACACGTATTCTAGGTTGCTGGTTAAAGATGAAACGTGACGCTGAAGAGCTATTAAAAGAACTGTGCCCTGATTTGAATATCACCAAAAGCAGTAAAGAATGGGTTCAACGGGCAGAACAGGTCGTTGCAAAAACGACTCAAAGCCGTGATATCTATCCCGTCGTTGATCATACTCAAGGTGAAGGCCCATGGATTTACGATTTGAAAGGGAAACAGTATCTGGATGTGACCGCGGGAGTAGCGGTTCGTGCTCTTGGAATTCGAAATCCGATTGTCAAAGATTTCGAACACCGAATTAATGACTATTTACGTGAGGTTCCTGGTCATGATTTTGACCTTATCCCTCAAACACTACTGGCTGAAAGGTTAACAGGTATTACACCTGGAGATCATGAAAAAGAAGTCTTTTTTACAACCAGTGGTGGACGTGCTGTTGAATCGGCAGTAAAATCTGTTATGGACACAACACATCGATTTCGATTTATCGCGTTTCGCCCAGCCTTCCATGGACGAACAGGGTATGCACTTGCTTTGACGGCAAGTAAACATGCTCATAAGGACTTCTATCCCCAGGGGCTTGATGTGATACGAGGACCATATCCGTATTGTTTCCGGTGTCCATTTGGTCAAGAAGAAAAAAGCTGTAGTCTAGAATGTGTCAGTTATCTTCGTGATAGTATTGAATACGGAGGCAAAGACATTGCTGCAATCGTCTTAGAACCTATTTGCGGTGAGGGCGGAATTATTCCTGCTCCCATCAAATGGTTTAAAGAAATTCGGAACCTCGCAGATGAACTTGGTACAAAGATTATCAGTGATGAAGTGCAAGCTGGACTTGGTCGTACCGGAAAGTGGTGGAGTATCGAGCATGGCGACATTATCCCTGAGTATATCTGTACCGCCAAAGCCTTAGGTAGTGGATTCCCGTTTGGGGCTGCAATTGGACCTAAACCTTTATTCACTGACTTTAGCCGTCATTCTGAAACTTTTGGTGCTGAACCCTATGTTTCCCTTCTCTCTCTTTCGGTTATTCGTACCATTGAGCGGGATAGACTAATAGAAAACGCGGCAAAACGTGGTCGACAATTACTAAAAGGTCTCAACGAAATTAAAGAAACTAGTAATATCGTTGGTGATGTTCGTGGGCGTGGTCTCATGTGTGCAGTTGAAATTGTCACCGAAAAGAAATCAAACTCCATTGACTCCCAGAAACGTGATGCTGTCATAAATAATTGTGTAAACAAACAGCGCCTTTGGATTCTCGGTGCAGGTCGAAGTAGCATCCGATTTATTCCTCCTCTCACAATTACTACTGAACAAATTAATATCGCTCTTGAACGGTTCGAGAAAGCAGTGAAATCTGTTAAATAGTAAATTGAAATTACTGTGATTATACATGGAACTAAATGCAGATAGGTTAGTGGCAATCGCCGTGATTTTCGCCATCATTGGAATGATTTTTTTAATTGCTGGCCCCTATCTCCCCATCCTTGAAATTATACCCCTTATCATCGGATCCATCTGCTTCATCGTCGTTATAGTTACAGCAATCCTTGCTTTGTGTACCTATCAACGTGGTTATGCAAAATCCTACGGACGTGAAGTCTTCTAATTTTTATCAAGTTTTCCCCTTCCCCCTCCTAATATCCTCCCCCTTCCCCTTGGTGGCGTAGTGTGTGGGGGGTGGTGTGAGTATGAGTTTGGGGGGAAAAAGATGAGGCGAAGGGTGGGTGTGAAGCCACCCCTGCTCATGTGTATGTACCGAGGATTTCGGTGGGGGGTGTGGGTTTGTTGGAACGTTTGACAGGGGTTAGCCGAGTTTGAAGACGCTTTGGAGTTTCAAGAGGTGGCTCATGTCGCCTTGTGATTTGAGTTTGCCGGACATGAAGGCGGCGACGGCGTTGAGTTGTCCGTTGGTAATGGCCATCCAGTCTTCTTTACTAATGGTGATGACGAGGTCTGCTTTGTCAGCGGGGCCATCGCTCCATTCGATTTTTTGATCTTTGATGGTGATGTTGTATTTGTTGTCGCCTTGGATGTCCATTTCGATGATGCAGTTCCAGCCTGCGGCGGCGCCGGGGTCAAAGGTTCCGACCATGACTTCTAAGCCTTCTTTTGGAGTATCAACCAAGAGTTTTCACCTAAGAATTTAAGAGGTTCTGCCAATATCGAGGCAGTATGGTTTAAAAGCATAACCTACAGTCAAAATTTCGAGAAAAATCAAGTAATTATCGGCGTACGATTGTGTATTGACAGTTGTGGGCCCCTTCTGCCATGGCTTGCTCATGTGAAACGAGGACCGATTTATCATGAGAATGAGCCATATGTGTGATCAAGCTCTCGTGGTATCGACAGACAGTCCCCGGATATTGTTTAGCCACTCCAAGGTAGACGCAATTGTTTACAAAAACATAAAAGCCCTTTTCGAAAGTCGTGTGCTTCGCATAACAACCCAGATCGTTAATATAATCACAAATGAATTGAACCATCTGGGCTAGAGTTTTGGGTCGTGTTTTTTCCTTCTCCCATTTTGCCGAGAGCTTCTCAACTTGAAGTTTAGCTGCACGATCAAGAAGATCTGCAACATGTTCTGGACCTTCTTCCATTATGATTTGTTCAATAAGAGTTAAAGCTAGATGTTTAAACTGACGAGGGGGAACAAAGAGTTGTAAGCCCTTTTCGATTCGAAAATAAGTAGCTGGTCGTCCTCTTCGAGTGGGACTTTCAGTGTCAGTGATCTCAACCACGACGCCAAGATTTACAAGGCGTTGGAGACTGTTCCGGACTGCAGTGTAGCTTAAACCCGTTTCTTTTGCAATGCCATCAATCGTCACTCTAGGTTTCACTGCTATAGTTTCAACGATACGTTGATCGATTTCATAACGGTCCATCACTCGACCGATTGCTCGTTTCACCATCAATACACCCGACTACTCGCCTTTAGGTAAACTGATAAAGGAGATGACTGCGTTTTAAATAAGTCAATCTCTAGAATTTCTATTTCTTATCTTCCTACAATTAAATTCTTCTATTATTTGAATCCTCTCTAAACGGGAGACCGCACCTATGACTAATTCTTCAATGGGCAGCTTGGATTCCGCCTCATGCACCTGATCTAATAAGGCTGCAATAGTCGGTTGCTTAGGTACAGCAAAACAACCACCAACGTCTTTGCTCGACACATCATATGTGCCAATTTGTCGGGCTAAATCCATCGTTTTAGTCTTATCAAAACCAATTAATGGGCGAAAGATTGGAAGAGCCACTGCGGAATCAAGAATTGAAAGGTTACTCAATGTTTGTGAGGCTACTTGCCCCAAAGATTCACCCGTTACCAAGGCTTTTGCTTCTTCTTGTGCAGCTACCATGGCTCCCATCCGGTAAATCATTCGTTTACAAAGGATACAGGTTATTTTCGGATAGGCTGGCATCTGCAATTGCCGTAAAATGTCATAATAGGGAATGATAAGTAACTCGGCTTTTTTATCAGGTATCCATTTTGCTAAGCGCTTCGCACTTTGAATGGCTCGAGATCGCAAAGCTTGTCGAGGTGGAACATCTGAATCAAAATATAATGGGATTACTCGCGCACCTCGTTTCATCATCAACCATTGCGCTACAGGACTATCCAGTCCTCCCGAATGGAGTCCGAGAATGGTGCCTTGTGATCCGTAAGGTAATCCGCCTGGTCCTTTGATGATCTCTGTGAAGATGAACGTGAGTTTCTCTCGAATCTCCACATGGACTTCAACAGCTGGGTTGTTCAAGTCAACCCTGATAGGTTCTTTATAGTTCTTGGTTGCTTCGATGATAGCCGCACCTACTTGAGCTGCAATTTCTTGGCTCGTATAAGGAAGGGTTTTCACGCGTCGGGCTCGTACAGCAAATTTTTGGCCCTCCATTACAATTTGGGGTGTGAGCTCTCTTACAAGGTCAATAATTTTGACAGGTTTTGACGGAACAGACCAGACCGGGCTGGTTGAAACAACTCCGAAGACCCGCGATGCTGCCTGAGCGCTCAAATCGGGTTCAGCTGTCTGAATGAAAAACCGGCCACGTTCACGAGTGATACTCGAATACTCCGCTCCATATCGGGCAAGCATAGCAATGAGATGATTATGAAGGAGACTCTCGAGGTGACGGCGAACACCAATGCTTTTCAGTCCAATTTCACCGTAACGTACAAGAACTCGATCGGGCACAACTAAATTAGACACGAGCAAAACACCTGTTTTCAATACAAATTTTAAACAGACATGGACAGCGTTCAAAATTAACCTTTTCACTAGACAAAGGAACAGTGTCAGTAGACTGATGTAGTGATATTGAAACCCTTGGATTTCCTTGGTCCGCTATACACCTAGGATCCATGGATGCCATAACCGTTGAAACCTTGGGAAGTACGAGAACCCGATTTGAATATATTGAATAAGGCGAATGGTTTGTGCTTTTCCTACTTTTCCGTCGAGTGAATGGTGTTTGGAGAATTTGGGGAGGGGCGTCTTATTTTTACTAGTATCAGAACAACTACGACTATCACTAAGATTAGAGTAGCTACCCCTTCAAGAAATAATACTAACCGTTGGGTCGAACGAATTACCAGCAAATTCACGGGAATCATTAAAGGGCGAAGATCACACCTAGTTTAGGTCTTATGAATTGAAGTGTGGTTAGTAATATGGATTCGGTTGAAACACAAATGGATCGCTTCTTTAATCCCCGAAACGTCGCCATTATTGGGGCATCTCGCCGTCCAGGGCGAATCGGACACATCATCGTGGAACAAATGGTAGCCGCTAAGTTCCCAGGGCGATTATACCTGATCAATCCCAAAGCCGCAAAAGAGGAATACCATATCCTTGGAATCAAAACCTATGGTTCCCTCAAAGACTGTGGTGGACCCATTGACTTGGCCGTCATCGTCATTCCAGCCAAGTTTGTACCAATTGCAATGAAAGACTGCATCGAAAAGAAGATTCCAAATGTCATCATTGTCTCTGGGGGTTTCCGTGAATCAGGTCCGGAAGGTGTAAAATTAGAAAACCAAGTTCTAGAACTTGCCAAAAAAGGCCATATTCGTGTTTTGGGTCCAAACTGTTTAGGAACTTTCAGTCCAAGCACGCATATTGACACGCTTTTTCTTCCTGGAAGTACAACTCCTCGACCCGGAGTTGGTCGAATTTCTTTTCTCACTCAATCAGGCTCTGTAGGTGGTGCGGTGATGAGCTTTGCCTTTAATGAAGAAATAGGCTTCAGTAAATTCGCCAGTTTCGGTAACGCTATCGATGTGGATGAGGGGGATTTAATCGACTATTTAGAAGATGATAAAGATACCCAAGTCACTGGCCTTTACTTGGAATCTATTAATCGTGGTCGAAAATTCATTGAAATCTGTAAACGGGCATCCAAAGTCAAACCGTTCATTGTCATCAAAGCAGGTCGCAGTGAAGCAGGAACAAGGGCTGTCAGTAGTCATACAGGTTCTTTGGCTGGTACAGACCGGATATACGATGCCGCTTTTGAATCAGCTGGTGTAATTCGCGTTAAAACAATCGGTGAATTCTTTGATGTGGCTCGTGCTCTGGTCAACCAACCACCAGCAAAGGGTAATCGCATTGGGGTCATTACTAGTGGTGGTGGGTTTGGTGTGATGACTTTGGACGCTTTGGCTGATTATCACCTTCAAGCACCCGAATTATCCGAAACGCTTCAGAAACGCCTGCATACAAAACTCCCCTACTTTTATTCGGTTCGAAATCCTGTTGACTTGACAGGTTCTGCAACAGCAGAGCAATTTGCATTTTCAATGAACACGCTCTTAGATAGTGATGAGGTTGATGGAATAATTGTGATTCCTCTATTTATGACACCATTACTCGATGCGGAACAAGTGAGTCAAGCAATCGTTGAAGCTTCAGAACAGAAGAAGAAACCCGTGGTGGTGGTATCGGTTCCATCGACCAAAGAAATCCGAAAACGAATGTTTACACTTCGATTAGCAGGAGTTCCTTCCTACCACCTTCCATTGCGTGGTGCTCGAGGAATGGCCGCACTTGTTGAATACGGAGAAATCCTACACCGTCCAACTGAATAACTAATCCTTGCTAGAACGAAAATTAAGTAATTCATTCAAATCCGTGATGGTTAGGTCTGGTGGTGGGTTCAAATTTACTGGAGTGTGTTGATCTGGACGATTAACTAACACAGTAATCATACCCACACGATTTCCTCCAATTATATCACTACTGGAATCGCCGATCATAACAGCCTCTTCAGGTTGCGCATCGAGGTTTTTAAGACATCGAAGAAAGCCGTCAGGTTCAGGTTTTGCAATATGCTGTTCGACACTTCCGAGCATGACAAAATCTTTGAAATATTTTTCCAAGTCAAAGGATTTTACTTCTAACCATGCTATTCCTGGTGGTGTATTTGTGAGCAAACCTAGATCAAATCTCTTATGCAGGGGTTCTAATACATCCACATCATCAAAGAGCTGTATTGTTCCGTGGTTAATCAGTTCTTTTCGTTTTTGATAATCCCGTACATCAAAACGATGAATGAAAGTTGGATAATCCTCCACACCCCAGCTTTTGATGACTGTCTCGAAATTGCTTCCTGTATGCCAGACTGCAAAGCGAGTATCCTGTGGTGGAGGAGAAATGTTAAATTCTAAGAGTGTTTCTATGAGTAACTCGTCAAAAAACTGCCATATTAAAGGAAGCTTCACGAGAGTTCCATCCAAATCAAACAGCATTACTTTGACAGTTTTTTGAAAAACCATTACTGAAGCACCGAGTTTCGAAGTATTATGTGGCTGGGCTATTCTTCCGGTGATTCCCAAAACTCTTTTGGTCTATAGATGTAACTAATGATACGATTGGAGGTCGGTTAATGCGAATAAAAATTGATGGTCAGATAGTTGATATGCTTGCTGTTCAGATGGAAAATCATGTTGTGACTATGATTGACCAACGTTGGTTACCATTTAAATTTGAACTAAAACGACTTGCTTCTTGGCAAGAAACAGTGAAAGCAATCAAAGATCTGGTTACCCGCGGTGCTGGTTCTGTTGGTGTTTCTGGAGCCTTCGCTATGGCCCAAGCCGCCCAAGAAATCTCAACTACTCTGGTGCTAGAGTTTAATCATCTTCTAAAAGAAGCTGGAAACATCATTATGCAGGCTCGACCGACCGCCGTAACCCTTTCTGCGGCTGTGAAATATTGTCTTTTGGCTGCTGAAAAAGGCACAACCATTGAAGAAAAAAAAGTCCTCGTTGACCAGGCTGCAAGTGATATTCTTACTTCAGATTTACATGCCTCAAAAACAATTGGTAAAGAAGGCGCAACTCTGCTCAAATCTGGAAGCCGGGTTTTAACCCATTGCAATACTGGTGCTCTAGCTATTCAGGACCATGGGTCCGCACTTAGTGTTATTCGATTTGCGCATAGTGCGGGAAATATCGCAAATGTATACGTATCTGAAACTCGGCCATGGTTGCAAGGAAGTCGGTTGACCACTTGGGAGCTTCAACAGGAAGATATTCCTCATCAACTTATCATCGATAGTGCTTGTGGATATCTTTTCAGCCAAGGGCTAATTGATATGGTGATTGTTGGCGCCGATCGGATTGTTGCAAATGGTGATGTTGCTAATAAAATTGGAACCTACGAAAAAGCTCTGCTTGCTCATACACATGGAGTGCCATTTTATGTCGCGGCACCAATTACAGCTTTTGATTTAGATTGCCCCAGCGGTAAAAATATCTTAATTGAGGAACGTCCTGCCAAGGAGGTGCGAACAGTGACAGGGCGTCTACCTACGGGTGGAATGGGGCCAATTCAGGTTGCTCCAGACCATACTGATGTCTTGAATCCTGTATTTGATATCACTCCTGCCAAGTATGTAACCGGTTTCATCACCGAAAGAGCGGTGCTAACAAAAATCAAGCCCAAAGAGATTCTGAAACTGGTCGAAAAATGAGGGTATTTTTCCATAGAAAGGGATTTAGGGAATATCCAACAAGGGTGCAACAATTTGGAGGATTTTTGCCATGTCTGATCCCATAGCGCGATTAACCAAAGCTACGATAGATTTGAAAAAATTTACCAGTGCTTTTAATTATTGGACTTTCATTGTCATCGTCATCTACTTTATACTACTCATTGGTGGTGCATTCTTTCCGACGACGTTCCAAGAGCTGTATTTGACCATTGTTGCTGGTATAACCTTGTTTTTCATCATTATCGGTTATTTTGCTGTCTTCTTTGTCAAAGACACTCAAAAAGCCATTTTACTCACAATTATTCGCGCTATCATTAGTGCGCTCTTACCCCTCGCCATAGTATTTACTACCTTTGGACCCTTTGCCCTCTATCTAAAGATTCTAGGCATTGTTCTGTTTCTAGTCGGTTTGATCTTCTTCTACTTTCTGTTTAGACCTCTTTTAACCATGAACGCTATCAAAAAAGAGTTGATGAAACCCCCAAAATCTGAGTAAAGAGATTCAGAAACTCCTAAAGGGAAGAATTACTTCCTATTCAGTGAGCATGCGGACGTCGACGATGACGAACATGCACCTAACCAGAGCCACTCATCATGGCGGATGACGGAACTGATCTGCTCGGATGTTAGCGTCCGCGGCTCGCAATTTTTGTAACAATAGATTGCTACGAAGATTGTTGGCGAGCCACCCGTATTGAAAATTGTGAGAGTTCCCGAATTGAAAGGAGTTTAAGGTTCGCCTGATAACTCGTGGTTAGTGCATTGACAACGTCTTCTGGCAACCCCTGTACCTGCAACGTATTTTGAAAAACTTGTACACCTTTACTAGCGTAGCGTTTTCCCTGCTGGAGTGCTATCCAAGAACGAATGGCCACTCGTATCACTTCGGGTATTGCTGAGATGATTTTTCTGGCTGTCATTGTTTGATGTTCCTCCTTTTGGGTTACAGATGCTAGGTTGGATGAATGAGGGAAAAGGTATCTGGATCTTAAAACCTGTCCAGATGACCTCTCCATCTATTCTTTTTTACTCTAAGCCTTCTCCTTGTCTGCACGTTTTTTCCGAATTGCACGTTCTACATCAATGTCCCAATCTTTGGATAACCGACCTGAACCTATGCTTTCACTCATTAACTCTTTAATGTCAAGGACTTTCATGTAATTCCGTGTCATCTCAAGAATCAAATCATCTGGAAGGCCTTTTTTCTTAAGACCTTGGTAAAGCGTACCAACGGCTTCAGCGATACTTTCTGCAACTTTGGGAGAATAAATGGCTTGAACGAGCTGACTGATGAGGTTAGGAACGGTTTCTTGAACCGCTTCAAGAATAACCCGTACTTCCTCTGCATCAGTTGATTTGATATCTTTGTCGCTCATGGTTGTTGTCACCAGGATATATTGATGTGGTCAGAAAACAAATACTGTGTGCAAAGAAGTGACCAAATATTGGGTCACACCAGACTAAGAACCCATTAGAAATGAAAGAGCTCTTACAAAAGATCATCAGACAGTTTATAATACATTGCTTTTTTGTCTTGATGTGATTCTTGGATAATCCCTAGGTTCTGAAGCTGTTTTACTCGTTCTCGAATGATTCGACGTGAAGCAGTGCCCCGACCACGTCGCACAGCAACCGTGAGCTGGCTGATATTCAAAGGGTTTCCTGGTTCGAGTGCTTCTACAATGAGTCGGCTCATCTCATCCTTCGCTAATATCGGATAGCGTTTCTGCAAGCGTTGACGACCTGAGAAACGTCCCATCATCTCGAAGAGATTCCCATAAAAGTCCATCCCGTCTCGAATTAATCGGGTGGATTGCTGGAATTCACCCATCTCCGGTTCAAGACGTGCAAGCACCCGTTCAATTCGGGCAAGACGGGATGAGATGTCTTCTAGCTTATCCTTGAAGTCTTTTTCGTTTTGCGCCTCTTCCTTCTCCAGTTTCTTCTCTTCATCTTCGGAATTCGTGGGATTAGTCATCAGCGCCAGCCTAGTTCCCATTAGAAATTGATGCCTATATACATAATTATTGTTAAGGTAATCAAAGCAAGGTTATATTTGTCCATAGTTCGCGATTTTATAGGGTCTTGACGATAAGCTTTATAGTCAGGGTAGATACCATGCATTATGGCAATCTCGTACGAATTCGTTTGGTGGGAGCGACTGTACGAACTTTGTTTTAGACTCTATGAACAAATTGTGGATTCAGGATACCGACCAGATGTTATCGTAGGCGTTGCTCGTGGGGGATGGATTCCCGCTCGAATACTTTCAGACCTCTTCTTTACTCGTGATACAGCCAATGTCAAAGTGGATCTTTATCGGGGAATTTATGCTCGAGACCTTGAACCCCGAATAAGCCAGAAAATTCCACGAGACATGAAATGGGAACATCCTCTTCTCGTAGATGATATTTCGGATACAGGAGACAGCCTAATTATTGCTGGTGAGCACCTGGTGCAACGAGGATACAAGAATCCTCGAACAGCAACGATGCATATGAAACCTTGGACAAAATTAGTTCCTGACTACTACGTTGTGAAAACTGAAGCATGGGTTGTATATCCTTGGGAACTGAAAGAATTTACCTATAACCTTGCAAGTCAACTAGCAAAAATGGGAATGTCACGTCAAGAAATTGCTGGGCATCTCTTTGATGTGGGTGTTCCGATCCATTATGCTAAATTGTTTCTCAACGAATGGTTATCAAGAGACACCCAAAGCACTCAAAAATCTCAAATACCTTCCAAAGTAAAATCGAAGAAATCCAAATCGCGTTAGGCTCGGCTTTACGACGGCTTGGCTTTGTCGACATGTTTGAGTCTATAATCTTTGGTTCCAACACCCAATTCGGTTGCATAATCCAGTTGCAATAAATGACATTGGGTTGGAGTTTTTTCACCAGTGTGGGGATCAGGCCAAGGAGTCGCTACCGCAAGTTTATCCTCGCCCGGAGCAATATTTCCACACGCTGAACTTGCAATGGGAAATGCCTTGTTGAGCTTATCCATGCTCGCTGCATCGACAGCTACTGGATCCCGTGAAGCAAAGATTCCCAAGTCAGGTACCATTGCTTGTGGACCTGCGGGCATACAATCGCACCATTCGCTGATATCTAAGGCGACATTG
>CAYFXC010000010.1:0-17301 GCA_964347045.1 uncultured archaeon | reverse complement strand
TCTGTTACGACCAACTCCTTCCACTACGCCATATGCATTCTCAATCATCCGTTCAGTGCTAGCCGGGGGGTTTTCACCCCATTTTGCAGTAATTGCTTTAGACTCAGCTTGACGACACGCTGAAACACAATGAATACAATGAATACATCGTTCATAGTTAATTTTCAACTTGGGATCTACAGTGATACACCGCGTGGGACATACGCGAATACACTTCCCACATTCAGGACCTTTACACTCGGTAGCATTGACAATCGGATTATCTGGGCCATGCATCATTGTCTTACTAAATTTACCCACGCAACCTATTCCTAAATTCTTCAACGTTCCTCCCATACCCGTTCCTCCATGTCCTTTGAAATGGGTCATCACAATAACGATATCGGCATCACGTAAAGCCATAGCAACTTCAACCTTCTCGAGATGTTTCCCTTTAATGGGGACAGTGAAAGTGTCAGCTCCCCAATATCCGTCAAGCAAAACTATGGGTGCTCCCATTGTACCAATGGTGTAACCGTTTGCAGCTGCCATTTTAAAGTACTCAGCTGAGGTTGTACGCCCACCATATAACCCAACACCATATCCTAATCCTGCAGTTTCTGCTAGGATAGGCCAACCTTTCTGGGCTTTTACCAAGTCCACGACTTTTCGGAGTAAGGCGGGTCGCATATACATGAGGTTGCCATAAGCTCCAAAATGGGTTTTGATAACTACTCGGTCATCTTCTTTAATCATCTCTTTAAGCCCGATTTTCTCCCACAGGACCTCAAGTTTATCAAGCATGGAATACTGTGGCCACACAGTTCTATCTACATAGAATACATCTGCTTTTGACATCAACATATACCTCTTTGAAAACACGAATAAGTTCTCCAATGGTTGAGTTGTTTCATTTATTCACTTTGTTCATTGTTCAAAGTCATCAAAATTAGCCGGTTTGTTTTAACTAGATATGAAAAGGGTAAGGTTTTTGGCAAATGAGGGTATGCCTCTGCAATGATGCGGGCTCTCTTTTTCTCAGACCTTCACGGTGACAAACACGCGATTACACGCACTCGCACCAAATTAAAAGAAGTTGAAGTGGGATTTGGACTAGGCGATTATGTAAGTTTTGGGAAAGGGCTCGTTGAGGCTCTTGAACCACTTGATGTCGGGACGGAAGTATATTTTATTCCTGGGAATCATGATGATACCGAGGCGCTCCGATGGCTTTGCCAAGATCATGAGGTTTTCCACTACCTACATGGAGAATATGTAACTCTGGGGAGCAAAACATATGCAGGGTTGGGGGGCGGTCAACCAAGTCTACCTTTTGGCTTGACCGATGAAAAGGTTCAACATATGCTGAAACGGTTCTATTACCTAGAAAACCTAGTATTGTGCACTCATACACCACCTTTTGGAACAAACGTTGATTTAACTTGGGGAGGCAGCCACATTGGTTATAAAAGTCTCCGCGATTTCATAATGGAGGTTCAACCAGCGGCAATATACAGTGGGCATGTTCATGAATCGGAAGGAAAAACTGATTGCCTAGGGATTACAAAGCTTGTGGCTGTTGGATCCCGTGGCTTGATTGTCACCATATAACAAAGAGATTCTCTGTAGATGACATCTGAACCACATTATAGGACTTTATTGAAAAGGAAATTGTTCAAAATCTATATCGTCTTTTGGGTTTGACAAACTGACTTCTATCTAACGGCTAAATGGATAGATATTTTATATAGTTATTATCTCTACACATGCATCTGATAAGCTTCTAAGGTTCGGTATCACGATTAACGCCTTCCTGTCTTAGAGGGTTTCTGATCCTGATGGGGCTTATCAGGAGGAATTAGTAATGTCAAGAATTCAATTAGTCGCTGTCGCTTTAATCTTCTTTCTCGTCGGTACTGGCACTGGTTTCGTTCTTGGACCAATATTTCTCAAACCAGCTAATCCTTTTGATGTGGCAATTGTCTTTGCTACCGGAGGCCTCGGTGATAAATCATTTAACGACGGTGTGTTCGAGGGTGCATCACTTGCAGCTGCAGATTTCAATATCACATTTACGTGGGTTGAACCAACTGATGTTGCAGAGTTTGAGCCTTTCCTAAGACACTTTGCTATGCATCCTGAATGGTTGACACCATATAAACTCATAATCGGGGTCGGATTCACACAACAAGTCGCTATGGAAACTGTGGCTGGACAGTTCCCAGGACAGAATTTTGCCATCGTCGACTCATACATTAACGAAACAAACTATCCAAATGTTGCATCGTTGCTTTTCAATGAAGAAGAAGCTGGTGCTCTTGCCGGTGCTATTGCTGGAGCATACACCCAAACAGGAAAAATTGGCTATATCGGTGGAATGAGTGGAATTCCACTCCTCTGGAAATTCGCTGCCGGGTTCTTCTGGGGAGCCAACATCACTCGACCTGAACTCGGAATAACAAACACTGCTGGTGGCAATAACGTTTCTGTAGCCTATGTCGCAGATACGCCTGCAGGGTTTACTGATATCGCTGGAGCGCAACTTCTCGCTGACGGAATGTATACGGCTGGAGTGGACATCATCTTTGCTGCGGCGGGACGATCGGGTCTCGGTGTATTTGCCAGTTGCAAATCTAATAATGCCACATTGGGTCCCATCTGGGTAGTGGGTGTGGACTCACCTCAGATGTATCTGGGAACTGCAGATCCAGATAATCCACAACCACCAACAGTATGTCTAACGACTGCACTGAAGAATGTCCAGGTTGCTGCGTACAACATTATCCGAGATGCGACTCAAGAAGGCTACACATTTACAGCTGGCATAAATAATTTTGACACGGCAAATGGTGGTCATGACTACGAAGACAATCCCGGTCTGCTACAACTCGACCCAGCAGCGAAAGCTGCAGTTGAACAACTAAAACAAGATATTATCGACGGTACTCTGGATCCACCAGTAACTTTCCCATGGGTTGAATAATCGGGTGGCTTTTTCCAAAGCCCCCCCTTTCTATTTTTTTTAATGTTACTTTGTTGTTTGTGCCAATTACGTTAAATACAAGTTTCATCTGAAAACTACACTATCTGGCGTTTATGTGAGTTTTACACAATGTCTTGGAGGTCTAGGCGATATACGTCATAGAGCTTGAAAATATTAACAAAACCTTTCCTGGTGGAGTACAAGCAAACCGTGATATTACCCTTCGAATAGCAGAGGGAGAGGTTCATGGACTCTTGGGCGAAAATGGCGCAGGAAAAACCACACTCATGAACATATTATATGGTCTGTTATCCATGGATTCTGGGCTAATCAAGATTCGGGGTGAAGAGGTTCATTTCAAATCACCAGCAGATGCAATTCGACTTGGAATCGGGATGGTTCATCAACATTTCAAGCTTATTCCCACATTAACCGTAACAGAAAATGTCATTCTTGGCACAGAACCTCTCTATTTAACCCTTAGCGAGCGAATCGAGAAACGAAAGGTATTAGAAAGTCCTACAAGAGGCTTTTTCCGAAACGCAGGCCAATCGTTATTGGGTGGATTAGATCGAGTTCAACCCATGAATTACAGGGCTGCAGAAGATGAAATTCGTCGAATCGGTGAAGAAAATAAACTCAATATCGATCCTAAAGCCAAAATCCAAGACCTTTCTGTGGGACTTCGTCAAAGAGTAGAAATTATTAAACTCTTGTATCGAAAAGCCGATATCCTAATCCTTGATGAACCCACCGCAGTGTTAACGCCACAAGAAGTTGATGAACTTTTTGAAACCCTTCAAACTTTTCGGGAAGCAGGAAAAACAATCATCCTAATTACCCATAAATTACGTGAACCCATGGCACTCGCAGATTATATTAGCGTTCTTCGAGATGGGGCACTTGTAGGAACAGTACCAAAGAAGAAAACGTCACCTGAAGCCCTTGCTGAAATGATGGTCGGTCGCCCCGTAATATTCCGCGTAGCAAAAACTATAGCCAAACCTGGAAATCCAATCATGGCAATTAGAAATCTACATGTAAAAGATGATCGAGGATTAGAAGCTGTTAGAGGAATATCTTTAGAGATTAAAGAAGGGGAGATTTTAGGAATTGCGGGTGTTGAAGGAAATGGCCAAATTGAATTAGTTCAAGCTATCACAGGATTACGAAAGATCAATGATGGCGAGGTTTGGGTTGGAGAACAGAATATTACAAATTGTAGTCCTCGAAGAATCCAAAACATTGGTGTCGGATTTATACCACAAGATAGGCATCAACGGGGCTTGATTCTAAACTTCTCAATCAAAGAAAATCTAATTCTTGGAGGCCATTACCGTGAACCTTTCGCTTCGAATCGATTCCAACCATTTCCTCCTTCCGTCTTTGGGCCAAAATTGGCTGCGGTTGCAATACCTACTCCAATTCCTAACTCATTTCTCAATGAACCTGAAATTGTAAAACATTCGGGAGAACGTGCAAAGGCATTTGATATCCGAATGACGAATGTAGAAGAACCCGCTAGTACACTTTCAGGAGGGAATCAACAAAAACTCATCGTCGCTCGGATTTTAGGATTTAATCCAAGAGTTCTTGTTGCATCACATCCAACGCGTGGTCTCGATGTGGGTGCAACAGAATATATTCACAAAGTCCTCGTGCAAATGCGGGATGAAGGAGTTGGGATTCTCCTAGTTTCTGCTGATTTAGATGAGATTCAAAGTGTTTCAGACCGCATAGCGGTGCTATTTGCTGGCCAAATCGCTGCAATATTAGATCCTGCAACAACGAATGAGCAAGAACTTGGTTTGTTAATGGCAGGTCAAGAAGTACAATCCGAAAGGGAGAACTGAGTAGTATGGCAAAGAAAACGATTGAGGATTATCCCGATCTTTTAAAGGAAGATGTGAAAGCCTCCCGTGAACGATTGCTAAGTGGATTTTTACGTCAATTAGGGTGGGCTATCGGTTCGATACTACTTGCTCTTGTTGTCGCTGGTTTACTTATGTTAGCCTTGGGATTTAATCCATTTTCTGCATATTTTGAACTTCTAAGAGGGGCTCTATCAAATCCCGATCAGATTTTTTGGCGAGCAACTCCTCTAATTTTCACTGGGCTGGCTGTTGCATTAGCTTTCAAATCTGGTTTGTTTAATATCGGTGCTGAAGGACAACTTCAAATGGGCGCTATTTCAGCCGCAGTAATTGGAACCTATGTTGTCTTGCCGATAGTAATTCACCCAATCATTGCTATTCTCGTGGCTGCAATTGCTGGTGGTTTATGGGGCCTAATCGCTGGTCTACTCAAAGCTTACCGCGGTGCGCATGAAGTTGTAACCACAATAATGTTGAATTTCATTGCCCTCATTATTGTTCAATATCTTTCATCAGGACCACTCATGGATCTCACACCTGTTAACCCATATCCGCAGACTTACCCAATTTTACCTACCGCCGCCTTGCTAAAACTATTTGGAAGTAATTTCTTGCATATGGGTTTCCTATTAGGTCTTCTTACAGTATTAGCTGTTGCCTATTTTCTCAATAAGACTGTTCTTGGATTTGAAATGCGAGCTGTAGGATTAAATCTCACAGCAGCAGAAACTGCAGGAATCAACTCAAAGCGGATGCTTGCTCTTAGCCTAGCAATTAGTGGAGGCATTGCAGGTTTAGCTGGTGCAAGTGAAGTGTTAGGAACCTTCGGTCGTTTCGTTGCAGGATTTTCACCGGGGTATGGATTTGATGGAATTACAGTCGCTGTTTTAGGAAACAACAGTCCATTTGGTGCCTTGTTTAGTGCCATTTTTTTGGGTTTACTCCGTGCCGGGAGTATCTCGATGCAAGTGACAGCTCAAGTTCCCATTGAAATGATTGGAGTTATTCAAGGTTTAATAATTCTCTTTGTTGCCGCTCCCAAACTCATCGTTTGGCTTGCGGATAAGGGTAGTGTATATGCTCAATGGCTTGAAGCCGATTGGAAAAGAGCTACACCAATCTTCTTAGCTTCTCTAATGGGATTGATTATCGGGTTTGCTGCATTGGGCATTGTAACAACTCAATTACTTTTGTTACTAGCTCTTACCAACCAGTCATTGATGCTCGGATTACCCTTAATTACTGTGGTATTAGCTTTAGACATCATTTTCATTTTCCTATTGGGAATTCTAGGTATTCTTGCGTTCGTTTATCTGATGCGAGGGAATATGTGGGGTACTATTCTCACTCTAGTTGTTGCGATTGGATTACTTGTTATCGTTTTTGCAAACCCTGTTCTGTTTGCTAGCCTAGAACCAATTTTTACCTCACTAGGACTTTCATTTATTCCTTTTCTAATATTATGGAATAATTGGCGTATTCCCGTTGCAGTCATAGGAATCATTGGAATTGTAACTTCCATTGTTTCATTTTATCAAATGCGATGGAAAGGCCTAGTTGTAGGAGGTGCGTTCTAATGCAGGCTGTTCAAATCGATTTCGTACTCGTTATTGGCATCATTGGCTATACAACCCTCATTGCGGGGACACCATTGATTTTAGCTGCATTGGGTGGAATGTTTTCAGAGAGATCTGGTGTAGTAAACATTGGATTAGAGGGTATGATGTTGATGGGCGCCCTTATGGGTGCAGCTGGCAGTCACTATACAGGTAATCCATGGATTGGCGTTTTCTACGCTATTCTGATAGGAGGTGTGATGGGACTAATTCACGCCCTCGTTTCTGTACAACTGAAAGGAAATCAGATTGTAAGCGGTACAGGAATTATCATATTTGCCGCAGGATTCACCACGGTAATGCTTTCTGTTATTTGGGGACAACGAGGGGTATCTGACCCGGTACTTCCCATTCCTGAAATTGTTATTCCTTCACTTCTTGGTGTTCCAATCCTTGGTCCCATGTTCGGAAGCCAATCCCCAATTGTATACATAATGTTTGCACTAGTCCCAATTTGCTGGTTCATTCTTTACAGAACTTCATTCGGGCTAAGGCTACGCGCCGCAGGCGAAGACCCAAGCGCTCTTGATTCAGCAGGTGTCAATGTTGAAACTACTCGAATGATTGGAGTAATACTTAGTGGGTGTCTCTCAGGTCTTGCTGGGGCCTATCTTTCAATCGGATTTGGCTCGTCTTTTAGTAGGAATATGGTTGCTGGTCGGGGGTTCATTGCTTTAGCAGCTCTTATTTTTGGTAATTGGACGCCTTTTGGTGTACTAATGGCAGGATTGTTTTTCGGTTTTCTTGATGGTCTAAAGATTGTTATCCAAGTAACACCCGAATTAGGCTTCTTGGCCCCATTCAATTTGTACTTACGCATGATTCCCTATCTTGGTGTTATCATCGCTCTTGGAATCATTCGAAGATCAATTCCACCTAAAGCAATTGGTGTCCCATACATCAAAGAACAAGTAATTTGAGCTTCCATTAGACTGTTTGTCCCACCTCAACTACAAGAGAAACGTTTAACCGAGAAGTTCGAGGGTATAAGATTAACAGGAACGTGATACTTTGAGCACTGATGATGTATGTCAAGCATGCGGAAAAATCGTACAAACTCCTATTAAATGCTCTAATTGTAATTCCTCATTTCACCGAACCTGTGTCTACAAGAAGAAGAAATATAAATGCACAGTATGTGAACACGAATCTGAAAGTCATGAATTACGATTTGGTTGAAAAGAATCGAAGATATGGCAGGTTTTCGACTATATCTCCTTCAATTTCATCGCCGCTTCCTTCATGAAATCAGGAGCATTTTTCATTCGGGCGGTGGAGAGCACCATAGCCCGATAATTTCCAAATTGATCAGGAGCAATATCTAATTTCTGACATACTTCTCTGACAAAACTTTCAGTATCGTCTGAAAAATCTGTATCAACTACTGTCTTAGCAAAAGTCTTTTGGCTGGGGGCTATCTTGCGTTCTTTTTGTGGCTCGCCAAAACACGCTGTTACTGCAGTCAGCTGTTCATCGGAGGAAATCCGAAGGTGCACCTCTACTTTCATTGCACCGCGTTCGGTCGTATTTGTAGTTAATTGGCCTGAAAAGGTGCGATCCTCTGATCTCGCTGTTAGTCCACCTCCTGTATCAGTCTCTCGGGGTTGAATTCCAAGCCGATCGCATACGCATTTGAAACCCTTCTGCGCTGGTGGAAGTGTTGAAAATTCGTAGCTTAGCTCTTTTCGCATATTTCACACCTTTCTGAAGTATACTAACTTTCACTGGTTGAAAGACTTAATAAAATATCGTGATGTCTGCGAGAAGTAAGCTTATTTCAGGAATAAATCAGGATTTTTCGTATCTCCTTTTATGTCGGCTTCTAGGTAAAAGCACAAGCCTATATAGCTAAATATACTGAGAATTGTAGAACCTTCAAATTTAATTTCTGGAGTATTTTCTATGCGCCGAATACTCATTCAACAATTCCTGATTTTCCTACTAGTCGGGTTCATGGCCCTGTCGTTCCTTCAACCAACCTCTAATACTTTGATTACTGTTAAAGCCCAACCTCCTGCCTTTGACAAACCAGCAACAACTTACACCGGTTCAGCAACAGTTACCTGTTTCTCGTCACCTGACTCGAGCGATACCGTGGTCAGAAACCTGTTACAGAATACGGAAAATGAAATGTTAGTCATGGTCTATGCATTCACCAATTGGTTCCTAGTAGAGGAAATTTGGGATGCCCTTGCTCGTAATGGGAGCATGGAAATTACGATCATTGTATCTTGGAAATGGGCATCACCATCAGAACGCCACTGGACAAAAGCCACATTCTATAACTTATCTCAAAGCGCCGCCTTTGGTTCCAACCTCCAACTCTTCTATTCTGAAGCTGATTCCCTCGAATTCACCCATGCGAAATTTATGATCTTCGACCAAGAGGTCGTTGTTGTGCAAAGTGCAAACTGGGCAAAATCTGGAATACCACCTGCTAATAGTGCTGGCAATAGAGAATGGGGTGTAGTCATTGAACAGCCCGATGTAGTGAACTATTTCTATGATACATTCACACATGATCTACTTCTCGATAACGTTGAGCCATACGTTCCTGATAGCGGTGATGAAGACAACTTCGGTACTGGCGTAAATACCGGTTCATATCCTGCACCATTCGCCTCCCAAACTTTCACTGGATCAATGAGTATCCAAGGTGTACTCTCACCTGACAATGATATCTCGGCTATCCTTGACCTTATCAACTCTGCCACTTCCACATTATATGTTCAACAAATGTATTCCAAAATGGATTGGAATGGTGCTCCTAACCAGTTCAATGATGCTATTATAGCAGCGGCTGGACGGGGCGTTACGTCTAGAGTCATGTTGGATAATCGTAGTGCAGGGATGCAAGAAGTAGCTGAAATGTTCCTGGCTAACAATGTGGAAGTTCGGTTTTCAAATCAAACCTACTTTGGATGGACTCACAACAAGGGTGTAATTGTTGATGGTGACAAAACACTCATATCCAGCATAAATTGGAGTTACGAATCCACCCACGAGAATCGTGAAGCTGGAGTTATTATCACGCATTCTGGTGTCGCCAACTTCTTCACGCAAATATTCAACTGGGATTGGAATGTAGGAGTTTCTGTGACGGCTCCGACTCCTCTTCCTCCACCAGAACCGGTTCCCCTTGAGTACATCATTATCAGCGTTGCGATAGTTGTTGGCATAGCGATCGCAGGATTTGTCTATCGACGGTACATCAAGAAATAGGCTCTGATTAATAGAAAAGTCTAAGGAGAGGTTGCCCCCAGCGGAAGGGCGTCCCCTCCTCAAATCTTCTTTTGAGTAATGGTAGAAACATTACTTAGTCGTAAAACGGGATATCCCCGCTGAGAAATCTGTAGACAAAGCGCTTCAAAGCGGCTTCCCCTTCTTCAGTGGGGCCTGCACGCCAATGAAGTCGACAAGCATAATCCAATAAAGGTCGGAGCCGTTGCACTTGGCTGGCTCGAAGAATAGCTGAATGTTGCGTAGGGTCGCGATGCGGTTGTAATTCGCGAAGGACTTCCCAGAGAATGCGGTCCGATTCCGCCTGGGGTTGCACAAGTTGAGTCATGTTTCTTAAACCTCCGTGCAGAAAGGATTCCGTACCTGTATACTAAAAGGCAGAGAGGGTTTGTGATAAGTAAAGATCAATACCACGAACCTTTTCTGTGGAAATGATGTGAAATCTAAATCAGGATGATAGCTTAACATGATGTAAGCAAAATCCTAAGAGTATAAGTCAAAGAATCATATATTCTACTCCCAATGCAATTAGTGAAGGTGTTCCCGGGTGCCGTTACTCCGAAAAGTGATCATTGTTAGTCATACTCATTGGGACCGAGAATGGTATTTACCATTTGAAGATTTCCGATGGCTGCTCGTAAAAACCATAGATCAACTCATCGATCTAATGGAAGAGAATCCCAACTATGCTGGGTTCAATCTTGATGGCCAGACTATCATTCTTGATGACTATCTTGAGCTTCGTCCAGAAAACCGTAAGCGCCTTCAACGACTTATCATTCAAAATCGAATTCAGATTGGCCCATGGTATGTTCTTGCAGATGAGTTTCTAGTGAGTGGGGAGTCACTTATCCGAAATCTGCTCTATGGTCGACAGATAGCTCGCCAATTTGGGGAGGTAATGCCTATTGGGTATGTTCCAGACGCCTTTGGTCATATTGCTCAGCTTCCTCAGATTCTCACAGGATTTGATATAGATGCAAGTGTCTGGTGGCGCGGATTAGAAGATCATGGTCAAACTCTTCCAACAGAGCTTCGATGGCGAGCTCCCAATGGGTCTGAGGTACTACTTGTTCATTTGCGAACAAGCTATTCTACGGCAGCAAACTTACCAAATTCAGTTGATGCAACATTAGCTCAACTACTTATGCCTTTGAATGTGTTATCTCTTCGTGGAACCAGTTCAGCTGCACTTCTCATGAACGGAAGTGATCATCTCCCGCCTCAACCTCATCTTCCTACCTTAATCGAAGCACTAAATCACCGGCTTAAATCACAAGAAATACTGCAAGGCAAAACCCCCTCTCAATTGCTTAGTGAATTTGGAAAGAGTCCAATTGACAAAGAAGTTACTGGCATCGATGAATTAAGTCCATTCATCAACGAATTATTTACAGATTTCATCAATGAGCTATCAGGTGTGACAGTTCACCACGGCACCCTCCAAGACTATCTCGATATCATCCATAAAGAAGTGAATGTAGCCGAATTACCACTTATCGAGGGCGAGCAACATGCGAGTAAATACATCCAAATTCTCCCTGGGGTTTTTTCAGCTCGTTTGTATCTAAAACAAAGTAATTTTGTGACACAACAACTCCTTGAACGTTGGGTTGAGCCCTTCGCAACTATTGCTTGGTGGCTTGGAGCGGCTTATCCCACATTACCAATTCGTCGGGCATGGAAATTCCTCCTCCAAAATCAACCTCATGACTCAATTTGTGGCTGCAGTGTAGATGCTACTCATGCTGACATGGTTCGTCGTTTCAAATGGAGCCAACAACTTGGAAACCAGATTCTAAGTGATGCTATCTATCATATCAACCGCCAAGCAAACTCCGTTCCTCCCTCAACAATCCCTAACCCTTGCTTAGCGATGTTCCGAGTTTTTAATCCCCATCCTTGGAACACTACTGATATCGTTCGAATTCTTCTACAAATCCCGATCCCTCTTGATGCAAAAACGAAACTAGCCCTCTATAATGCAAAAGGTGAAAAAATCCCATTGCAAACAAAAAGAGCTAAAGAGCTCGATTCAGCTTTCCATTCCTCACTAACAGCACACAACCTCCCTAATGTCTTTAGAGGTGAACCTCAAGAACCTGACCCGGAAACTAGGGTTCTTGTCACCTTCACCGCGAAAGAAATTCCAGGACTCGGATACGCTACTTTTTACGTGACTTCTGAAACCTCCGATACCAGGACAACTCTGGCTTCTTCTTTGTCCTTAAAGAAAGAAGGCGATATGTATATCATCGATACCCCGTTCATTCAGCTTGGCGTTTCCACTAAAAATGGCATACTCACCCTTCTTCACAAATCCACTGGCAAAGAATATTCTCGTCTTCTAGTTTTTGAAGACACAGGTGATATTGGTGACGAGTATAGCTATTGCCCACCATCGAAGGATGAAAGGATTACCAGTCTGAGCGATCCTCAAACAGGGATTAGAATCCTTGAACAGGGTCCGGTCACTATCACACTCGAAATACGTACACGCCTTAAGGTACCAAAGAAAGCTCAAAAAAACCGTCAACGTCGAAGTCTGCAAAAAACGACGATACCAATTCAAACCTTTATCACCATATCAGCGCACACTCCACGAATTGATATTCAAACCAATTTCACAAATACAGCACATGATCATCGTTTACGTGTTCTTTTTCCAACTCATCTCGATACGAATACAGCTTGGGGCGATACGCCTTTTTATGTTACAGAACGTTTGCTTGAACCTGCAGCACAAGAATGGGAAGCTCAGCTTTATCCTATGATGATGGATTACTACCTCACATACTTCCTCAAACAACCTAACGTCTTTGGAAAACCTCCAGGTTGGTTAGAAGATTCCACCACAACTCATGCCCTCCAAACCTTCTGCGCTTTGAATGATGACTCAGATGGACTACTAATTGCCACACGTGGGCTCCCAGAATATGAAGTACTAAATGATGAAAATCGAACAATTGCATTGACACTTCTTCGGTCAATCGGTTGGCTCTCTCGTGGTGATCTTACGACGCGGCGCGGGCACGCGGGCCCAGCGCTTGCCACACCTGGAGCACAATGTCTCGGAAAACATGTTGCGCATTATTCGGTACTACCCTATGATGAATCATGGAAAAACCCAGCGACACTCAAACAAACCCAACAATATATTACTCCACTAAAGGCTATTCAACTCGCTGAAACAGCAGGTGGGCTTCTCCCAGCATCTCAAGGCTTCTTATCCGTTTATCCTTCTAGCTGTACCTTTAGCTGTCTAAAAAAAGCCGAAGAAACAGATTCAACGCTTCTTCGATTATATGAAATCGTTGGCAAACCATCGAATGTAGAAATCCGCACAGCCGTTCCAATTTCCCACGCCTCCTATGTCAGCTTAGCTGAACAGCAAATTGAAAAGCTCTCGATTAAAACGCCTTACCCGTATCAAGTAACAATGAACGTGAAACCTTTTCAAATTCGAACACTACAATTTCGCACTATTAAATCAACCAATGAGTAGTGAGGTTCAAGAAAAAGCAGCTATGGAAGTTCAAGGCAGTTCCTCTTCTTTTTTTCAGGAATAGAAAAGACCAAAGGGTTTTGAGTCCCCAAAGATAAACTAGAAAAAGGCTTTTGTCGGGGCTTATAGCGTGAACCCATCCTTATGTTACAAGCTTAGATGGTTATTCTTCATATCTATCTTAGTATGTACACTTTTTCCCCTGTCTTGGTTGGCTGAAAACTCAGCGTCATCGGGATATCAACCACTATACAATCCCCGAGAAGGATGGGCTGTGCTAATGGAAATGAATCATTATCAATCAGGATCGAATTTAGACACTGGCTACAGTGATACCCAAAAATGGAATGAGACACTGAATGCACTTGGCTGGCAAACTAATCACATCTTCATCCATCAAGGACCTATCGTTCAACAAACCGGTGAAGCAGCACTACAATTTCTTGCTATGAATGCTGACGCAAATGATGTGGTCCTATTCTATGTTTTTGCGCATGGAAACTACCTTCTCAGCGATATCCAATGGCAAGCATGGTTTCCCCTACATTGGAAAAATCTAGTAAGCCAAGAAAAATTTTTCATAGTTTCAGCCTGCACTTCAGAAATTTTTCTTCAACCACTATATGATGATCCAATGCCCCACATCCATATAGCTTCAACAGAAGCCCATGAATATGCTTGGGCAGGACTACCAGAAGAGGGTTTACCAATAATTGGTGAAGTCTTTAACCATTTCTTCACGAATGCACTAATGAATGCATCAGCTGATTCAAATGCTGACGGTGAGGTTACAATAGAAGAAGCTTTTTCTTTTGCTTCTCCACTCAGTCGAAGTTATATCACAACGATTGTCTTTCCCGCATTTCCTGATTTTGCTGCAAATTGCAATTCCACAGCGGCTCATCCAGTAATTGATGATGGCTACCCCAACAACTTCTCATTACAAATCGACCACGGTGAACCACCTCTGTATCTACCGGCAGGGCTATCATCTGAACTAGGACTATTCATCGTTGTTACTATTGTCTGTACAATTGTTCTAGTGGTTGTGCTTCTATTAGTGAGAAGGCGACGAATTGGTGGATAACCGCTAAAGACGGCTGCGAATACGACTTGGGATGGGATCGACAATTATTTGATTCGTTCGACGAGCTTGTCGGATGAAATCGAGTGGGGTTTCACTTCGCATGAGAAATCGAAGTGTTTCATCATCGGTGAAAAATCCGAATGTAGGTGAGCCAAATCTTTGAGCAACAACCTCAAGAAGTTTAGGATAGTCAGTTTGCCATTCACTAATTGCAACATCGAGGGGTTCTATAGACTTCGTTGTTGTAATTCGCCGGATTTGCCCCTCAACGCCTTGTACAATTAGACTTGCCCAGATAGTGTTTTCTTCGAATATAGTGAGAACAAAAATATAATCTGATGGCAGCTCATCAAACAATCTACGTGCACGATGAAATAATGAAAAAATTCCCTTCTCCCAGAATCCTTTAGGCCAAACATAAAATCGTCTACCGAATTCTTCTTCCATCCCAGTTTGGGCAAACTCAAGATATTGCAGAATATCTATTTCAGGCTTAAAGGCTGCTTGCATTTTTGCAATGAGGTACACCACAAGACCTTGCTCAATCATAAAGACTGCATCAACATCTTCTCGTTGCTGCAGTTGTTGTATTACGATAGAAGGCGTTGAAAAAGGACCAGTCAAATCAGGTCGAGAACCCTGTATTGAATGGAAAGCATGAATAATTTCAGCTTCTTCGTAGAGAAGGAAGAGTATTCCTCGGTCGCTGGCAAACTGTGGTAAGGCGGATAAAAGGTTGAACCAGTGGGACAGCTCTACATTGAAAAACTCATAGTCCTCATTTAATCGCCTCATCGAACCACCTCAAATACTCGTAAATCATAAGGATTTAGTGCAATTTCCTGTGAACCCTTTTTGGCTAATTGTTCTCCGGTCCATAAATTCCGAATCACAGCTCGTTTAGCCACTTTCAAAGTAACCGATTGCGGTTGATTGGTTGCATTCACTTGAAAAATGACTCGAGGAGCTCGAATACCCCAAAAATTTTCATCAACCGACGGATTTCGTGCATCTCCTACAACAGGAAGATTCAGATGCTTCAATGATTTTGTTATCACAGATTCTGATTCTAATGCATCCTCTCGATTTAATGTTGGAGGCAATGTAATTCCCAAATAGACGACTTTCCCTTTCCCTAAGGATGTGATGCCTCCACCAACACGATTTCCAACACGAACCTTATCATCTGTCAAGGTAAATGGATCATGGAGCCCAACTAAGGGTCGGCGTGTTGTAGTTGGTTGGATACCAGCACATTCTGCAATAACTGTACAACCCCGCATATCAGTACCCAAATAAGGAAGCTCTGGACCAAGAATCACAGAACCTCCCCGTTCGGCAAAATCAGTGATCTTTGTTTGTAGCTCTTCAGACATGAAATCGAAGCTAGGAATGATAATCGCTTGGTGGCGACCTAAGGCTGGACGGTCCATATCTGTGTCTCCAATGGCAAAGGGAATTTTTGACCGGGTTAGGCCCCAATAGAATGCTCCCCAAAGTGCAGGATAGGCCTTTTGAATTGTTTCGGTATAGCTAAAGGTTCGATTGCTCAGTAGCAAATCTTCAGGTATTCCCATTAATTGTGTTAACCAGTTGGAGTTGGTACATACACCATAAAGCCTCTCGTACTCAAAATTTCGCAGCAGAAGCACTGGGATATTGCGGTGCAAGGTATGAAACTTGATAGAGTGTAAAATTTCGAGTATTCGTTTCAAAAAAGCTGATTGTTCATCATTAGATACTGCCATGGGGGAAATTGGGCTCCCGAGCCATCGATTTCGCTCAACGAGCATATGCGTATTAAATCCCCGGAAACCATACATCATCGCAACCAGCATGGTAAATTGCTGGTCGCTAGCTTCTAATCTAGGACCCCATGGCCACGTACCCATTCCACTTTCTGACAAATAGGGTAAACGGCTAACGGTGCTTAAGTATAATGCACCTCGGCGAATAATGTCATAGTGTGATCGATCGAGATAAAGCCCTACTCCCTGAAAATCAAGCTCTCTTTCTGTCCTCCTAACATTGAGGGGCAGTGTTGGGAAAGTTGATCTTGTGCTGTGGGAGGTTAGAATTCCTCGAACACCACGTGACCAAAGTAAACTTGCGATAACACTGAGAGCAAGTCCAATGTAATATTCTTGATATTCCATCCAGTCAAGATATCGTGGCAAAGCTTCCCGTTCTGTAGTGGCAAGGGCACGTGGCGGGTCAATCTCTATGAATTCATTATATCGTGTCCTATACGCTCGATTCAAACCTCCAATTGAGGGATACCTACCTGTAAGAAATTCATGGTACCATCGCAAAGCATGCGTCGAATAATCCGCACTAAAAGGG
Source organism: uncultured archaeon (assembly GCA_964347045.1). Lineage (GTDB taxonomy): Archaea > Asgardarchaeota > Hermodarchaeia > Hermodarchaeales > Hermodarchaeaceae > Hermodarchaeum. The sequence goes on along the minus strand of CAYFXC010000010.1, from coordinate 674 downwards.
CCATTCATGAAAATGCGAGGTAAATCATTATCAATCTGAATCCCAATAATTGGACCTCCTGGGGCTAAATGACGTGCAATAATAGGACAAATGACATCAAAGAACTTTGATAACTCATCATAGAACTTTTCACTAGCATAACTGGGCATCGGAAACGGATTGGGCGTCGCTGGTATTATGACACGTGTTCCGTAGGCACTAATCGCTTGAATCTCTGGGTCATATAGCACACGTTTGGGAAACCCATAATATTTCAGTTCAGCATCTACACAAGGACCCGGTCGCACAATCACAAAAAGCCCTTTTTCTCGACATTGGGTAAGAAAGCCTTCGATATCCCGTTGTTTGTCAGTCGTACCAACATCGAAAAGGTCACTAGCAACCTCGTGAATATTCCAGGGAATTGCTGTAGAGATAATTCGGAAACCTATTCCGACAATCCGTTCCAGCACCAAATCCCATTTTTCAGATGGAATGCGCCAGTAATCCAATGAACCACTATAGAGCGGAAGCTCTTGGCCTTCTACTCTAATACAAGATCCTTCAAGTTTGAGTGATGGCGGTAAGACTACACTTGGTGGTTCAGTGCCAACACTGTTCTGCTCCATCGCTTTAAATCACCGTATCCACACCAGTTCTTTTTCTAGAACTACTTTCACCGCGTAAAGTCCCAA
>CAYFXC010000009.1:0-122266 GCA_964347045.1 uncultured archaeon | reverse complement strand
CCTGTATTCAGGCACTCAGGAGAACAATAAGTACGGAGAATCTCACCACTGGGCCCACTCAGAGTATAGCCTTGTTCGATTGGAATGCCCTTGTTGCACACATCACAATTTGATTCGCACACAGGGATCACCTCCCTTTTCGCATATCATGGGCTAACCGCCGAACCATATCCGGACGGTGAAGAACGAGATATTCGATAAAGTCCAACACTTCCTGATCGCGTTTTTCGATGCGTTGGGCTTCCTCAACATCTAGGACTAGGCTGCATCGATTGCAATACCTGGCACCAACCGGATTACTAGCCTGGCAGCGCGAACAGGTCACTGGATGCAAAGGACGAGCAACCGGCTCGTTGTTGGGCTTCATGCCATATGCGGCTAGTGTCGCGTTTTCTAAGTCCTGGTCGACTAAGTGTGAATAACGTTCAATGATCGGGCTGCTTTGCGTCCAACCGAACCGCAGCCTAATGAGGGCCTCGGTAAAATGTGGGTTCTTCAGCAATTCAGTGGCACAGCTATGGCGAAGCTTATGCGGTGAAATTCGGCGCCCAAGGGCTTTCATGCTCAGGGTTCGCATGATCTGGCCAAGTCGAACATTCGATATCGGACCATATCGACCCTGCCAGATCCCTTCAGTTGGTTTTAGGGGTCGACAATAATTCAGCCACATTTGCAAGTTTCCGACACACTCGAATACCGGCACGATTCGAGGCCCGGTTTTTCCATCCAAGCGGATCCGGGTCAGAGTTTCACCGAATTCGATATCCTGAAGTTTAATGCCCAAGACTTCACTGGCCCGGGCACCCGTTTCATAGAGCACGTGGATTAATGCGCGATCCCGGGGATGATCCGCCATCTCAAGAAGCCGTTTGACTTCTTCCGGCGTGACCAGATCTTCCCGGCGAAGCAGCTTCTTCTTCACCTTCAATTCAGGTAACTCAATCGGAACCTTCGCCCACTCAAAAAACGCATTAAACCAATGCCGGTATTGGCGTTGCGTGGATTTGCTCAGGTTCCGGCTCGCGATCCACTCCAAGACCTGTTCGCGGGAAACGCTTGGGATAGGCTTCCCGATTTCCCTTGTAAAAGCGGTGAGGACATGCCGGCGACTGTAAATCGTGTGCGGGGATAGACCGCGATACTCCATCTCTTTCAGATATTTTTCAACCTTCATACTCACTCATATCATTACCAAAAAAGTATATTATACCCTACATTCTTGACGTGAAACCATTCGATTTAGTATCATTCAATTTGACTTGGCGTATCCTTGAAGTTACTCTCAATAGCATTATAGTAGTACATGACAAGATACTAAGTGTTCGGTGGTTATTTTGGAGATTCGACAAGTCAAACGAGAGATTCGGATATTCGGTGTGGATGATGCTCGGTTTGAGCGGGGTCGTGACGAATGGACACGGCTTGTGGGTGTAGTGTACCGTGGAGGTGAGTGGATGGAAGGTTGCATCCAGATACCTATTCGCGTTGATGGCAATGATGTCACTTCACAGCTTGCAAAAATGGTGAAAACCTCGACACATTATGAGCAACTTCGTGTAATTATGACGCGTGATACGATTTTTGGTGGGGTAAACGTGCTGGATCTTCAAGGGTTATTTAAGGCTACAAAATTGCCAGTGATAGCTGTTTCTGATTCTAGGCCTGAGATGAGACGAGTGAAAAAAGCCCTTAAGCAATTTGACAAAAATGCCTGGGAAGAGAAGCTAAATAGACTTTCTAATTCGGGTCCGATACGTGAAATAGAATCATATCCAGGTCGTGCTCCAGTATATATCCAGTGGAAAGGGATCACATTTAAGCTGGCAGTAGAAATAGTACAAAAAACAGCCACAAGGAGCCGGATTCCAGAACCGATCCGCGTCGCCCATCTGATTGCTTCTAGCTTTGTTCCGGATTCTTAAGCCACTCAGTGCTTTTTGGTTGGATTCCAAATTGTTTGAGAAATGAGACAACCAATTCCATTGGGAGCCCAATTACAGCTGTGTAGCTTCCATCAATGGAATCAATTAAACAGCTACCTTTCCCTTGAATCGCATAGCCACCGGCTTTTCCTATTGGTTCTTGAGTGAGAACATATTGATAAAGTTCTTCTCTTGTGATATTCCGGAATACAACTTTTGTCCAAATGTGACCCACTTTTCTCTCCTGTGTTGAAACATCGACAATAGCGACAGCAGAAATTACTCGGTGAGTTTTGCCCACTAGTTTGTCAAGCATTTGGAGAGCTTCGTCAGTTGTTTTGGGCTTACCTAGAACCAAATTTTCATCAGTGACAACGAGAGTGTCACCCCCGATAATTAGACCGGTTTCAATTGTAGAAATAATGCTGAGAACCTTTTGTAATGCATTTTCACAGACGATGGTGATAATGTCATCATCAGATCCGGTATTAAGAATTCTTTCGTTGATTTTCGGCGCACGAACTTCAAAATCTAGTTCAAGCTGCAAAAGTAAGGCCGCACGACGTGGGGAATTAGACGCGAGAAAAAGTGGTTTCATTATCTATGGATGTCTAGCAACCATTGTATATGAGATTAGTTGTTTCTTTGTAGGTTGCCATTGCGCAAATGGTTTGAGCTCGTTCTATGAGTTTGGGTTCACGTAATTCTGAGGTGATGATGTCTTCGAGTTCTCCGATATCTTTTGCCCGAATTTTCAGTAATAAGTCCCAATCTCCTGTCACCGTATGTACTTCTTGGACTGCTGGGTGGGAGGCGATTTTTGCGATAAGCTCACGATCCGTTGTGGACTTGTTTTGTTCGGCGGAATTTCGGTTTAGTGAGACAAAAACAAAGGAGACGAGGGGTTTTTCCAGTTTATTGGGATCTAGCACAGCTCGAAAAGAATTGATATGCCCAGAGCTGGAGAGTTTTTTAATGCGGTTATGAACAGTTGTAACCGGTATGTTGGTAGCCTTCGCAATGGCGTTTGTGCGTTGACGACAGTCACGCTCAAGTTCACGTAGAATCTTTCGATCTTTATCATCGAGCATGGATTAGATTCCCCTTTCGTGCATGCTCCATGTGGAGTAGGACTCCTCAAGTAGGATTTTTCCAATGAGCGCTTTTAAGTAGTCCGATGCCTTCTAACCTTATTTTGGGTTATCAAGGAATTCGAAACCAGAATTTCGTGGCTTTGTGGAGAAGTCATTGGAGGTGAGGTTTCTGGGATAAGCTTTAAATTTAAGAATTAGAAGTCCTGTTACTGGATACTGATTTCACTTGGTGAAGGATATATGTCAATTCAATCGGACAATCTTGATCCCCGTTATAGGCGAGGAGTGATTGATGCCCTTGAACTCGTAGATTCATTCCTTGCATGGAAGAAAGAACATCCTCAAAGTAGTCGTACTGTTAAAGATCTTCTTAAACAAGCCTTGGAGCATTTAGAAAAGAAAACCAATCACAAATTAGATGAAGTTCTTGGGCTAGAACTTGGAGACGAATAGGGATTCGGCCTTTTTTCGCCTAAAAAAATATTAAGAATTTTTAATCATCTAGCGGTAACTCAATTTGTCGATGTGCAAACGTGATTTCCTTGAGTTTAGCAATTGTAGTTGAGAGGAGTCCTTTTGCTAATGATTTTGTTGAAGCAGTTGCGGTAATTGCTATTTGGAGAGGTTGATGACTTTGATAGGGTCGAGGAAGGGATTTGACATAAACACCCTGAGATTCGTCTAAGACAGAGTCAATTATTGGAGCGAGAACGGATTCGTCGAGAATGGGAACCTGAATGACTTGCGCTATTGTGGCTTTCTCAACAAAGGAAGCAATCATTGGTGCTACACCTTCCATGAACACCGAATACAACTCTTGTGGAACGCCAGGAAGGCAATATACATGGGTATTATTCAATTGTAGGTAGATACCCGGTGCTGAGCCAATACTGTTGGGAAGAGGTCTAGCACCATTAGGGAGCCATGCCATCTTCTCTCGAGGGGAAGTGATATTACTTGACTCAACAAGCCCCAGAGCTTTGAGTTCTTCATAGCGTTTTTTAACCATTGATAAAGCCTCTGGATTGAGTTGGAAAGGCGCTTCTGCGGCGAGAGCTAATCCTTCAGCTGTGAGATCATCAAATGTAGGTCCTAAACCTCCACTGGTAATGAGGATAGTGGTTTGACGTTCGAGACTTGCCTTGATGGCTTCGGAAATGGTATCAACGCGGTCTTCGATGATGAGTATTTGATTGACTGGTAAATTAAGTTCAAGAAGACGTTGTGCTAACCATTGTGAATTCGTATCTAGAGTATGTCCAGAAAGAATTTCATTACCGATGATTAGGAGTTCGATACGAAGCATCATGCTTTTTCGCCGCTGGTTCGACTAGCCATTTTACTAAATTCCTGAAGAAAGTGTGTGAAACCTTTTTGGAATTGGAAATATTTCTTCCAAAATATTTCGGGTAATCATGAGGTATTTCACCGGTTCTTGTTTTGTGCATTAGGTGACTGCTAAAGCAACTCGTATTGTCTTCTTATTAAAAGGTCATCGATTTCGATATCTATTTTGATGATAGGGCGCGGGCGTGTAACCAGCGCGTTTCCATTATCGTACGAAGCAGTACAACATGATCTTCATGACTTGATGCAATACCCACGACATTTGCTGTGCCCTTTGAGGTGTTACCTAAGATGATTTCTTCCGAGTCATGAATGACACCCCAGATATCTCCACGAGGATCATGACGAACTTGGAAATTTGAGTTTTTAGCAGCAATACGCTGTATGCTTTGGACAGTTTTAGAAGCGGGTGGATCAGCCACAACGATGCGTACACGAACATCACTGGGAATCATATTCAAAAGTTTGACTTTTAGTCGGATTGCCCGTGGAAGAATGATGAAAAGCTGACTTCGGGCTCGTGCAATTTGACTTGCTGTATATGATTGAAACTCTTTTTCACCAATCACAAATTGGTAGAGGTTAAAGGTTGTAGGTTCAGATTCCTTAGATCTCCGCCAAATTTGGTTTACACTTTGTGTTGCAATAGATACATGGCCTTCTGCTTCCTGAAGGAGTGAAGAGATTTGTGCATTGGCGGATCGAATGTAACCATTGCGCCACTCAGAGAAGGATTTGGGTAAGTCATGAGTGATTTTCGTTAAGTGATGTTCACTTTGTACAATCATTTGATCTAGTTGCGGAGTGAATTGCTGGTCTCGCAATTGGTCAAGAATATCAGGAATCTGAGCCAGTTGTGTGTCAAGTTCTCGCGCCTGTAGTTTGACTTTTTTCACAGAATCATCAAGCCCTGTAGTAAATCTTTGTTGAAAAGTCTGTGTAAGATCCGCCAAACGATCGGCAAGATTTGTAGAAGCTTTTTGACTACGTTGAATTACTTCGCTGAAGGCGAGATTTAGTGCATTATGGACCCATTCGGCAAGTTGTTCTCGTAACTTATCAAATTCGTGATGAGCCACTTTCGCTACTTCTTCGAAACGCTCCTGAGCTTCTTTTAAGTGATCTTGGATCGCTTCTGTTAGAGAAACTTGAAAATCAGCCTTCAATCGATTTACAGCAGTCATGATATGATCTCGAGCAAAATTTTCGATAACCCCTTTGAAAGCGCCTAGCCGATATTTTGTTTCCATCAATTCCCCTAGAGAAGCTTCCAATAAGCTCATTTCTTGTTCAAATTCAGCTAAGTGTTCCTCAACGATGGAGGGAGTGACATTCCAGAGTTCAATAAGAGTTTCCCGGAAGTCATCTAGTTCATGAAGCCGGAAGGATTGTTCTCGCATATCAGACAGTGAAATATTAACGATGTCAAAAACATCGTTTTTCAATTTATTAAGAACATTGATGAAGGAATCAATTGATTCAAAATCATTTAGTTGATTGCGTGTTTCCATCATTCGTTCATCAACTTCAGAAAGAAGCTGAGCTTGGAGATCACCTGCAAAAGCTTCAAAAGTTGTTGACGATTGAAGGGTATGAGCTATTCCGCGAAAACTTTCAAAGGCCGCATCCATCGATCTATCAATGTTAGTTCGAAGAGCCTCTAGCTGGTATGGAAGGGTTTCCACTTCTTTTCTTAATGTTGCTTCAATTCTTGGAACGCCAGTTTCGATTCGTTCGGGAAAGTCATTACGAAGTTGCCGAAGTAGATCACGTACACGAGTAAGTGCGATCATGACCGCTTCAATGGGTGCCACCGCTTCATACGTTTCGTCTGGATTGCGTCGGACCAATCCACAAGTCTGAAGCTCATTTAAAAATTCGCTAGCCTTCTTTGCGGTTAATCCCTGATTTTCCTGAATCTCTGTTTTTGCATAAGGAATTGATTCAGCAGCCAATTCGAAGTATAGACTTACCGCATATGGAGAAACATGTAAGAGTTCGGCAAGAGAAGGCCGTTTGGTCGGTTCAGACTCATGTTGTCTATTTACCTCCATAGAATAACCCCGATTTAGACGAATGTAACCTTCACTACTCTTCCTCTCTTAGGGAATTCCTAATTATTTCTTTATCGCTTATGGGGTAGCTTATAAATCAACTGAGTTTCTTCGTGGTCACTTCAAAAGGGAAAAAACCTGCAAAGTGCCGTGGCAGTTGAAGCACCACGAGGAGTCCTTATTCATAGCTATTCTATTGACGAAAAAGGAAAAGTCACGGGAGCAAACATCATCACTCCAACAGCAATGAATTATTCAAACATCGAAGCCGATGTTCACGCAATGATTCCCCAACTGAAGGGTAAATCTCCTGAAGAAGCAGAACTTCAATTAAATATGCTCCTTCGAGCATATGACCCCTGTATCTCATGCTCAGTTCATTACATTGAAGTTGGGTAAATCCAATGACAAATTGATGCTAATCAGTCTTGTTTTTGTTTCATTCGTTCATATCGAAGAGCCAAAACTTGTGCCGCCATGGTCAGTGGTTCACGAATTGGGGCGACAGGCGGTGCATAACAGGTTTCAAGATCTGCAACCTGTCGAATAGTCATTTTCGCAAATAGGGCAGCACTGAGAACATTAACTCGCTGGTGTGCACATGGACCTATGACTTGCCCGCCAATCAAGCGTCCTGTTTCTTTATCAGCTAGAAGTTTGATTGTGACATCCTCTTCACTTGGATAGTATTCAGCCGTTCGACTACCTTTAAATTTCCCAGCAAGTATTGAGAGATTCGCATTTTCAGCAGTGATTCGAGTGGGTCCCACTCCTGCGATTTCTAGCCCAAAGAGAAGAGTGGTTCTGGCTAAAACCACGCCTGGTAATTCGGCATTTCCACCGGCAGCATTTATACCAGCAACTTCGCCTTGTCGAAGCGCAATACTGCCTAAACCCGAGACAATACTTTGCCCTGTCACCAAGTCGTGATGTTCTGCACAATCACCTGCTGCATAGATATCAGGAAAATTCGTTTGCATACGATTATCAACAAGTATGCCACCGCGTTCACCCAGCTGAATCCCAGCATCTTTAGCTAGGTTCGTGTTTGCTCGCACACCAGTCGCTACCACAACAATATCAGCTGAGATTATCTCTTCAGTATTTGTTTGTCGATCAGAAACAACAACATGGGTCTTTGAGACCTTTTTTGCTGTCGTTCCAAGTTTAACGCTGATGCCTTCGCCTTCCATTTTCTCTTGGACAAGTTTAGCCATTTCTTCATCAACCACCGCAGGAAGCACCTGATGAAGGAATTCAATTATGGTAATTTTCAGCCCCATGGTGTGTAAGGCTTCAGCCGTTTCAAGCCCAACAAGCCCTGCACCTATTATGGCTACTCGTTTACCTCTTTGAGCCACTGATTGAAGTTGCATGGCATCATTTAATGTATGTAACCGATGAACATGTGAAGCATCCAAGCCATCTATACGTGGTGTACTTGGTCGAGCTCCAGTTGCAAAAATTAATGCATCATAGGAGATGGATTCAGAGTTTCCATCTGCATTTTCTAAAATGAGGGTTTTCTTTTTCGGATCAACTTTTGAAGCTTTTGTAGCCAAGCGTAAATCTGCACGTACTAATTTACCAGTGTAGAAGGAGACTGGGTGGATGATAACATCTTCAAATTGCGGGATAACCCGATTAACCGTATATGGAAGCCCACATCGACTATATTCTGGAATCTCCTCATCTTGAATTATTCTTATGGTCGCATCACGATTTGTTTTGCGTGCCATTAAAGTAGAAGCCGTACCAGCGGTGCCACATCCGATAATTACAATTTGCTGAGTCATTAGTATTCATTTCCGAATATTTGTATAACGTACTCATGAGGAGGTCATTAGCCAAAAAGATTATACTTTGCCCCTTCGTTGTGTCTTTTTAGCGGCAAGACTATCATCCAGCATGTGGATAGGGTGATAAGGTGGCAATTACTAAGGTTGCGGCGTTCATTCAAGGGCCCCCTGAAGCCATGAAAGATGGTTTTTCATCAACACCTGAAGCCGATCTAGCCACTGCTTTAATGTTTTTACAGAAACAGATCAAAGAACCCACTCCCTTTACCTATTTTTCTCAGGTTTATTTGCCCTTTTACCTCGTTCATGCTTTGCCGGGACGTAGTCTGATTATTAGTGGTGTAGGGGAGCCCACCATTTCGGTTCGCCACTCATCCATTCCATCATTAGTACAAATGCGTGCAGATCTTAGAAACGTTGAAAGAATAGAGCTAGTTCCAAAATTATTAGGGGAATTTATTCAAGCCTTCGAGAAGCCCGCAACGGAATTGATCGTAATCCGAAATGCTATGTTGCCCACTATGATTGATCCGCTTCGAGTCTTAGTTGATTCTGCCATCCCACCTCCTGGGGATGAGGTTTGTTTACAATCTCGATTATCTACAAAGGAAATTCATGATGTAGGCATTCTATTCAGAAATGAAAGGGCTCGCTTAGACGGAAATCTATCCCAACTGAGCCAAGCGGAGAATTTAGTTGATGAATTTGTTGAAGAAAATATCCGATTGCTAGACGCACGCCGGGATCGGATGTCACATGGGGCTTCTCTTCGCTGGGAAGCTCGACAAATTGAAAGCGAACCACAACCCTCATTTTTTGCAGACGAACCAACAATGGAACTTGATAAAGCAAAAGAGCGAATCTCAAAGGAATTAGCAGAAGTTGTCAGTAAATTAGCCAACACTCTTGGCCTCTCAACTGAGCAATGTCGACGACTCGTCAGCTCAATTAAGGCAAAACCCAAAGAAGTCGAATGGCATATTGCTAATGTGAAAACCCGTTTAGTGGAATTAGAAAACACAGCTAATGTTTTTCAACTATCGATACAACAAGCCCTGACGGAATTGGATGAAAAAACAGAAGAGTTACGCGATGCGCGAACTCGATATGAATGGGTTCGTGATCAATCAACAATCAGATCTTCACAGGAAACAACTCCACCACCATTTCCGAGTGGTACACTTGTATATTCCGAGTCAACACCTCCAGAAGTTGCAACAAGTGCTCAGTTATCAGAGTTGGACATGATTCGAGAAGCCATTATTAAATTACATGCTGCCTTAAAGGATACAATCCAAAACTTGAAAAATAAAGTAGAACAGGAACACCGGCGGTTTGAAGCCATCAGTGCTTCAGCTGATACATTGCAGGGATATCTACCCTTAATGCAGGTTGTGGTCCCTGTTTTTATCGTTAAAATTGGTCAAGGCGAAGGACAATATGGTGTGATTCCCCCATTAAAGATTCAAGGAGCCGTGGCGACTCGATATCATGTAAACTTCTTTGACGAGGTTTTCGGAGAGCAACTGATTCAGCTTCTGCGTACTGAAATCCGATCAAACCCTTTCTTTCGACAAAAACTAGATGAAATTGCTGAACGTGCGAATTGGATAAGGCGCCCATTCAGTGCAGAACATGTTCAACGAGGAACCCGACAACTAGCGAATTACGGATTATTAACCTATGAGACTAGAGATCAAATTTCAACGTTCTGGTCTAGCATTTTGATGTTTTAGCCTTTAGTCCAATTATTGAGACTCTGTTGGCGTTGTCCTTTTTTGGCTCTTTGGAGACGATCAACCACGTTATTTACACGGGTTTCTGAAAACCCCCGTTCGTAACATAGGAAATTAATTAATCCATCCCTATCGATAGGTTTGGGAGTGATATCATACTCATCACTAATCGGATGATCTAAGAATATTCGACGGATTTTGTGATAATTTGGAGGGAGTTGTTCAAGGATTTTACTGGGTAAGTTTTCAAGGCTGTTGTTTTCCTTGATGAGTTTCAAAGCTGTTTTTGGACCTACTTGGGAGACACCCTCGTTGAAATCTGTTCCTATGAGCAGAGCCATATCAACGAGTTGTTCTCGGTTAATACCATTGTCAGCAAAGACCTTGTGGAGGTCAATGAGTTCTGGTTGAAGTGGAACACTGGTACCTTTACTGGGTAAGCGTTTACGACCAGTGAGTGTCAAATAACGTAACAATCTGGGTGTACCAAAAAGAAGCGTATCAAAATCACGGCTTGCAGTAGCCCAGGCATCACCACGTTGAACCATGTAAGCCGCTTGGGCTTCGCCCTCACCTGGAGCCTGAACATAGGGAATACCAAGATAAGTAAGTACTTGTTGTGCTTCCTCAGCCATTTGCTGTGTGAGGCGTCCAGTTCCGACTGCTTTCGACCAAGCTGTCTTCATATCACCTTTGGCTACCGCTTCCGCGAATTCGCGTTCGGCTCGTTTACGCTGTTCGCGGCGCTTTGTTATTTCGTCAGATTTGAGATCAGGAGGTTCTCCATCAAATACAAAAATGAGCTTCATATCAAATTCGGCTATAAGTCGTGTCGAGCGATATAGTAAACCAACAAGATGGGAGGTAACTCTTCCTTCTCGATCCTTTAGAGGAATCCCATCAGGTGTACGAATTAGTGCAAGGAATTGGTGAAGCTGATTGGCCGCATCAACAGCAAATGACCGACTTCGCAATTCCTCTAGAGTTAATACTTGAGGTGTAATAAGGGGCGCCAGCTTAACACCCAACAGCAATGACCTCCCAAGTTAATGATATGTTGTTATCTCCATCATTCCACTACCCATAGACCATAAAGGTTCCGCCAAGCCAAAGTGAATCAAGATATACCGATAAACTTAACTCAATAAGATTTCTAACCTACACTGCACTCAAGAAAATAAAAAAAAGAAAAAAAGGGGGGGACCAGCAAGCCTAGAGCTTGCGCTATAATTGGTCTATTCTGATGGAGCAATTGCTCCAGCAATTAGGACAAGGAGTCCTGGAATAAAGCCAGCCAAGATTATCCCGAGAATTCCTGTAACGATGAGACCAGTCTTGTGAGCACCGGGTTCATGCCGCCAGCGGAACCAAAGGATAAAGAAGATAATTCCAAAGATACTCCAAAGTAGGTAGAACAGTATCGCCATGAGAAATACCATCATGATAAATGGGTCCCAAATTGGTAAGAACAGCATAAATGTAAAGACGATTAAACCGATGCCGAGTAACCAGAAGATAAATTGGAGCCAGGCGCCAATTGTTACAAGGGTTCGGGCTGTATCTTCATCTGCCATATCTCATTATGCCTCCGAAAGTTTGTATTGATGACACTCCAGTTGGGAGTAAATTTGGTTCTCATTAAGCCGACTTAAAGGCTTTTGTACGACATAGGTAGGAAAAGTCGACAGATTCATCACTTTAAGCAGATGCTTGAAAATTGCCTAACTTTCAATAAAACCTAAATCAACCGATTGTTGTATCTTTACTCGCTCAAGAAGAATAAACGAGAAAAACCCTACATTCGAAAAAGCAGGTACGCTTACAATGGAAAAGGAACCTTTTCGAACTGATTAATGCAGCGTAGGAGATGGGGGGGATTACCACGGCGTATCGCAGTTTCGTGGAGAACCTGTATCATTTGGGTGTAGGTAGCGGAGTTCAATTGCTGTCGGTTGCGGATTTGACGAAGTTGAGCGTACTGGCCGAGAATCACTGTGCAAAGTTTGAGTTTGGGTTTGGTAAAAATCGGAGTAGTGTCAAGAATAGAAGCACAAACGACTGCAAGATCTTCGACATAAGAACCTATATGACTTTCTTCAAAGTCAACGCCTACTAAATGAGTCTGTTGGACAAGGAAGTTGTGGATACGTGCATCACCTTTTGTGAGAACTTGATCACCTCCCCTTGAAAAGACAGTGTGATAATTAGCAAACCATGACCCAAGCATCTTCCCAAGCATTATGTCAGGGTTAATGGTGATTAAATCACAGAGATTTGGTGCATCAATGTATTCTAGAATGATAACATCAGCTGTTGTGCCAATAATGGCAGGTACATGAAGGTTATGTTGATATGCCTTTTGTAAAATTGAGGTTTCATGTGCAATTCCAGCTTGCCTATAGAATTTCGCCACAAGAAAAGTAGGAATGGATTGGGAGGAATCTGAACCTATTACTTTATAGACATCGTTTCGTCGACTAGGGAGTTTTTCAAATGAGAGGACCGTGTAGTCTTCACCAAGGATTGCCTTGAGCGAGTTAACAATCATTCGAGAAAGAGAGGATGAAGCCATTTTGAGATCTTCTCAGTTTTATTTACTCTTTAAGGATGGCATGTTAAGACCTTTCGGCTCAATGATCCTGACGAGCCAGTAGCTATATGAAGTATTGGATAAATCAATAGGCAACTCACAACGAGGTCAAGCTACCAAATGAATTAGAACCAGCTATAAGATAAAGGTGTCTTGTATGACGAATATCAAAGACCCGCTACTTGAAGCGCTAGAACCCAAGGCTAAATTATGGTTTGAACTTAATGGAGAACTGATTATTGGTCGAGGAGGCGCTTTGCTTTTACGGGGGATTGCAGAGAAAGGCTCAATTAGCCAAGCAGTGAAAACATTACCTCAGGATGCCTTGGGAGAAATGGAAACACCTTCCTATCGGTTTGCATGGGGCTATCTCCAGAAGGTAGAAGAGCGCATTGGCGCTCCAATCGTGGAGAAACGGCGAGGATATAGTGATGGTAAGGGCGGCACAGCTTTGACAAAATTAGGGGTCATGTTGTTGGAACTTTATGAGAACTATGAGCAAAAGCTGAAACAAATTTTATCATAGTAGGGTTGTGGCGGAAGTTTTTTGTGTGAGATATTCGACAACAATTAGAGGGAAACACCATTAGGCTGGATTTCCTTTCAGGCGATATGGAGGTTGAGAAGTGAGTAGAATTCCTGATGAAGAACAACGATTTGATGCAGTTTATAAGCTTGTCACTCTCGGTGAAGCCGCCGTAGGCAAAACAAGCCTTGTCAACCAATATGTTACTGGAAAATTCGAACGCGACTACCATCGTACTCTTGGTATTGACATAAGTACCTATGATGCAATAATTGACCCACACCTATTCAAGCTGTTAATTTGGGACTTAGCAGGACAAGACATTTTTCGTGACCTTCGCACACGATACTGCCAAGGAGCGTCCGGAGGAATCTTAGTTTTTGATTTAACTCGCCCTCAAACTTTAGATTCGATTCCCATATGGGTTGAAGCCTTCCGGGATGCAGTAGAAACCGACCCCCCCCTAATACTGCTTGGAAACAAAAATGACCTAAAAGATAAGCGAAAGATCACTAGAGCACAGGGAGAAAGTATGGCTAAGAAATATGGACTATTTCAATACGAGGAGACATCGGCAAAAACCGGTCATCAAGTTACTTCTGCTTTTAATACCTTAGCGAAGATGATTTATCAATCTCATGAAGAAAAACGGATTTTAAAATAACTGGCTTTAATCATGACTATATTACCATCTTGCTTTGTAACTCGAAATCTCTTTGCGAGGGAATCAGAAAACTGGTTTAGGGTTTGGATAGAACCGAAAGTTTATGACTGGGATTTTAAGAGGTTTCATAGACGCTTGTGAGCAGTGTTGCATATTTCAGACTAGACAAGTGCACCAAACCTGGTGTAGATGGAATCCAGAGGTTAAAATTAATGAATAATTTATTCAGGCAAAAACCCAAGGTGTTTCCAGTAGTCCTATTATTACTGATTCTTTTTCTTTCTTTAATTGCGCCTGTTGCAATGGGTGCGTTTTCAGCATTCTCAAAATCGACTCATGCTTCGGCAATGTCAAGGCCTATGTCTGCCCGGGTTGGTCTTGACGGTCCTCCTCCTCGTGAAGTGCAATATTCATCTGTGCAAGTTACTGGCACAAGAAATTTGATTGTAATTCTTGTGGAGTTTCCTGATAAGACACACACCTTTTCGTCCACACAAGTTCGGACGAATGCCATATCAGAGCTAGATAATTATATTGATGAACTATCGTATGGCCTTACTCATGTTACCGGTGAAACAACAGCATGGCTCACACTTTCAAATAATCGTGCTTCCTATGTTGACGGAACCACTTTTCCAAGCGATCCCAAGTTTGATTTAGTTTCAGAAGCGATATCTCTTGCGGATCCAGTAGTTGATTTTTCGAATTATGATGGGGTGACAATTATTCATGCGGGCCAAGGTCAAGAGCTTAGTCATGATTGGCAAGATTATTGGTCAAGTGAATGGTGGAACTTTAATCTCCCAACGAATGATGGAGTAACTATCCATCGAGCATCGGTAAGCCCTGAAGAAAGTCTTCCTGGAGACCCATCGTTTGTTGGCGTGCTTGCCCATGAATTTGGTCATGATCTGGGATTACCTGACCTATATGATGTGGATTATACAGGAACCGAATATGTTGGTCACTGGGGATTGATGGGTAAAGGTTCATGGAATGGTCCCATGGGTTTGGGTGATCAGCCCTCGCATATGATGGGGTGGAGCAAGGCAGAGCTTGGTTGGATCAACGCAAGCAATATTGTTGAAGTTTTATCGGATAATACGACAGTGATTGATCCTCTCGAGCAGAGTACATCAGGTGTTCATTTAGTTCGGATTAATGTTACTTCTGAGCAATATTTCCTCATTGAAGTTCGCCGAAAAATCGGGTATGACGCCTCACTTCCTTGGCCAGGCGCAGGTGGCGAGGGTGTAGTCATTACCTACATTGATGAATCCCTTGATTCAGGGCAAGGTATTGTTCAAGTAATTGATTCCCATCCTGGTACTTCAACGGTCGATGATGGAGCATTTGGAATCGGGTTCGGCGAAGTAGACTCTTATGTTTCTTCAACCGGACAATTTTCAATGGTCGTTGAAAATACTGTTGGGGCGTCCTATAACATCTCCATTATTCGAGCCTTCATGCAATTCCTCAATCCTTTAGACGGGAGTGCCGTTCTTTCGCCTAATACGACCGTAGAATGGACCGGCAGCGCCGCGGGTCCTGGAATTGACCATTACGAACTATACATAGATGGCATCTTAGAATATACTGGATTAGGAACCAGTCAAGACATTACTGGATTAACATCGGGTTTACACAATGCTACATTGGTCATGGAGCTTGCAGGAACTGGACGCCGCTTATCCATTAACTCCCAATTTGTCGTTGATTTGGAAGATCCTGTCATTAGCGCGGTTAGTCATAGCCCAGAGGTTCCAGGCTTTGGAGATGCAGTTATTGTGAGTCTTCAAGCCACAGATGACACCTGGATAGTCAACGCCACAATTTTCTATCAACGTCAAGGCGATACACGCTGGTACCACATTGATATGGTCTTTATTAGTGGCAACGAATGGCAAGGTGCAATGGGCACCTTTCTACCAGGAGTAACTGTCACCTATTACGTGACTGTGATAGATGCCGGAGGACGAATGGTTACTGATGATAATGGGGGATCGTACTATTCCCTCGCAGTCACGGGATTTGGTTTGATCATTTGGGTCATCATCGCGGCTGCAGTAATTCTTGTAATTGTTCTGTTTGTATGTATGCAGATTCAACGACGAAAGAGAAGGAGCCAAGAATATCTATGGTCACCTACACGGGATTCAGAGTCTGCGCGTGGACCCCCTCCAAGTTATCCTCCACCCTCAGATATGAGTTCCCTGCCAGACGATTCAGTACGCACAGGGTTTTGTTTTCATTGCGGAGCACCCCTCACTCCTAACGCCATCTTTTGCGGACATTGCGGCAGGTCCACAGAGTAGTCAGCAATAGACAATAATTACAAAATGGTTCCTAAATGATGCCTTGGTCAAAGTGTCAAAGAAGTGGAATGACAGAGGGCGCATATAGTTCCAAGTCTTGCATAGTTTCAATCATAGGCGCAAGAAGACCAAGTTTTCCAGCTGTCGAACTTTCATCCGTTGTAATATTGGTCATTTTTATGGCAGTTATGGCGTCGCCACCACACTCGTAGATTTTAAGATTACCATTTTGTTTTCGGACCAGTCTGAGGAATTCTGTGAATGGCGCTCCAAATTCATCGAAGCGGTTGATATTACAAGGAACCCCATTAATGATAAGCAATTGAGCTCCCTTAACTACATCCGCGAATTCTTGGGCAGTAATTGGGCCAATGCCTTGAACATCATGTCGAATTTTCTTTTTTGCTCCTAGGGTTTTAGTGACGATTTGTTCTGGTGTTGAAAGAAGAACATCTTTTGCCAAATGAACCCGATTAGGATCAAAATGCTCCCTAAATTGTTTGAGCTCCTTTGGCCCAATATCACCAAAGAACCGCTCATCATTGATTCCAAAGTTAAGTGAGGGGTTTTGGCTTTTCATGAAGACAAGACTTAGAAGGGAGCCTGCAAGAAATTCTGTGTTATCCCGACGTTTATAGAGTGATAAAACATCGAGATAATCCTTAATCTTGCCACCAAACAAGGCGACAATAACTCGCTTGCTCTTGGAAATCAATTCATGAATTTTTGCATATTTACGCATTTCATTAACAAAACTTCGTGAGGGAAAAACGGGGATTCCTTGTTTCTTAAGGTAAGCTGGTAATGCAAACATAGATGTGTCTTTCCCCTTCCCCCCGCGATGGGCGGAGGCAAAAGCATCCTGAACATAACCAACCCTGTGTCCAGCAGCTTGGAGTTTGATAATTAATCGGACTGGAGAAATTAGTTCAAGGTTCGAGGGAACTTGGAGCTCCCATGGAGCAAAGCGAATGTTATTACTAACAATGTTTTTACCCTCAGTGAGATATTCGAACTGCGACAAGCCCCAACAGGTTTCGTTGAAAACATATTCCCAGTCATTATAATATTCTGGATGTTGTTCTTTAAGAATACGATTCATTACTTGTGTATGTTCAAGAGTGGGATAAAAATCGGATTTTCCTTTTCGCGATTGATGGGCACCTTCGGTTATGGCAAAGGCGCCTGTTTTTCTAAGTTCGATACTGGTAACCAGAGCTTCACGAATCCGACGATCATTGATGATTTTTCCTGAACTAGGCATCACAGAGTTGATGTCAGTTCGCTTCAAGAGAATGGGTCCACTCTTGACAAAGTCATATCCTGTTTTCCATGCTTCATCGAGTTGAGAGAGAAACCGATCCACGGAACTTTCACCTGCCATTTCGAATGCTATGAAGCCAGCAGGTATTGGGCTCGTTTTGAAAGTCCTTTAATGTTTTCCTCCGATTGTCCATTTTCTAAGGGATTTGCATTGAGTGTTGTTAGGGAAGCTTGTCCTTGAAACCGTCGAAGGAAGAAGATTCCAATCATAATGGCGATGATACCAATGATGGGAAGATAGGAAAAGGGAAAGATAATCAATCCATTTATGAGAATGAGCAATGAATCGTCAAATACGAGGACAGCAATGATGATAGGAACTAGGGTGGAAAGTGAGTTGTTCACAGGGAACGCAACAGACACTCGGCGATGAGAATAAGCGCATTGAAGAAGAAAATAGGCTACAACTGAACTTATCAGATAGAGCCAGAAAGATGGACGGGTAATGAGAATGAGGAGAGAGAGGGGATTAAGGACACTAAAAAAGCCAAGTATCTGGATAACTTCAATCGTCATAGCCTTGAGGTATATAGTTGCGATTCCGTAGAGTAATCCTGAACTCAGAGCAAACACGAGTTCTTTTTCGCGTGTAGTTCGGTTGGGCTGTGAGCCGATTAAAGCGAAAATCACAACCAAAGTAAGACATACGATGGTGGAGATGATATACCAAAAAACGTTGTAACTCTCAATATAGCGTTCCTGGGCAAGTACACTCAGGGTGAAGACGCCAATTAGGAGAGCCGCAATTCCAAACCATTCGAACCGTCGGATCAGTTCACCAAGGAAAAGAATACCAACAACGATGACAATAAGTATGTTGATGTTCGTTAAGGGTTTAAGATAGCTAATATCACCCAAAGAGAAAGCCTGCCACCGCATAAGAGCTCCCGAAACAGCTAAAACAGCACCTAAAAGCCAGATGGGAGTTGTAAAGAGGGATATGAGAAGGCGGATATGGCGTTGATAAAAGGCACGTGGAGATAATTCGGGTAACTTATCAAGCCCATAGCGTTGGATAGAATGGCCAATCCCGGATAAGATACCACTAAGGAGTGTGAGAATGGCAGCGATTGAAATCACAGAAAGAACCACAATGACTGCACCCGTATATCTGTCTACGTTCTCATCAAGAGAATATCACATAAGATTTCCTAATGTGAATGAAACCGTTTTTAATTTCTGGTAATAGAAGTTTTTGATGCTGACGAAAGGCTTATAGGAATAGTTCAAAGACAATGACGCCTAACCTTCAACAGGTGAACCACATAATGCTTTTCAGTCGTCGACAACGAGGATGGTTGATTGGTATCGTGTTTCTTGTGGTGCTAATCATTCTGCTTATCTACCCAGTACTTATCATTGGGACACCTTTAGGCGCATTATTCACAATCGAGTTGGCAGTTGTGGTTGTTTTCTTCGCCGCAATGATGTTTCTACTTTGTCTATTATTGTATCTTGGAAATTAATGCTAATCTGATTTCGCAGATGAAATTAGGATTACACCTTGGCTGTTTGACAAATCGATTAATGAAACCTTACTTCGGTACGGTAATGGTTTATCCGTTTTGATGGCTGATGAAAGATTTATCAAATTGATCTGAGGATTCCGGCGTTAAACATTTCAATGAACTGTGTTTTCCCCTGCACCGGTTTATTGAACCGCTCATTGACTCGGAGTGTGTGTCAAAGACAAAACTACTGAATCCCCATTAATTTAGTTGACTACAGCGTTGTCGAAGTCGAGTTCGTCCATTATTACTAAGTCAGTATCACAGCCCTGTTGAATGATAGGCTCCGGTACTCGAATACAACTAATATTCTAATCTCGTAATACCACTCTGCCCTAAGCAATGTGTTATCTTTTAAAGTTGGGAGGCTTTTAAACCGGAACCCCAATTGTTACTATACGAATTAGTTACTTCCTTGGTGATGAACAATGCAATTAATAGATCCCTAATTGCTCCAAATCATCTCGATAATTGTAGCACTAGGTAGTATTGTTTTTGCTTTCGTAATTGGATTCCGATCGATTCGCAATTTTGCGATTTCTCGAAAGGCCTCGGTGTTCATTAGTTTTCAAACCCAGGCCTACGATAAGCAGTTTCTTGTCGATCAGATCGAAATTGTTAGAAAGTGGTCTTGGAAGGATTACGAGGAATATCGGCAAAAATATGGACCTCAAACGAATCCGGATGCCTATGCAAAGTTCATTTCGGTTGGATCATTTTATGAGGGGATGGCCAGACTGCTAAAGAAACAGATTATCGACATTGACCTAATGCCCGAAACGATGGCCATTGGCGTGATTATGTTTTGGGATAAAATCAAATCGATATCAGCACAAATGGCTAAAGATTTTCAACGTTCAGAAGGCATTAAGCATTTAGAATATCTCTATGACGAAGTCAAAAAACAACATCCAATGTCTAAAGCCTAGATTCGAAAAAGAAGAATAAGCGCAAAGTTTCTCGATTAGAAATCTTGTTTAAGCCTTTGCTGGACAGCAAATTGATTAATAAGGCGATGAGGCTTATGGAGATACTACTAGTAAAGCTAGTGACCCAGTTTCGTGGATGCGACACTTAATGACAAAGAAACCAGAGAAGGGTGAATTTGGCGATTTAGTCGTTGTTGCGACTCTCAATGAGATTGAGCAAGGTGCACAGAGAATAATCGGTTCCCGCATGAAAATTATTAAAGGAAAAGATGGAATACAGATATACTCAGATGAGAGTACAACCTGTCCGCTACAGGTTAAAGCGATTCCGCTTCAACCCGGCGTCTATCGATTAGATGTAGGAAGCGTGTGTACTGTTAAGAATTGTGACTACTTTGGACAGTGCGCACGATTAGACGCACGAGCAGCAAAAGCTTTGGCAGTGGCAATGGCCGAAATCTTAGATGAACCTGAGCGTATTCACGAAGGAAGAACGTGGAGACCTGAACGTATCAAAAATGATGAGAAAATGCAACGGATTATCGATCGCATTGTCGATGAGGGAATGTAACGAATACATCAAAAAATCAAATTGGAAGGAAAAGAAGCGATGGGGAATCCGAGTGAGGTTCCCTTCGGTGAAAAGAAACAGAAACCGTGGGGATATGAGCGCCCAGTCGCAAAATTTCAAGGTGTATTTCTAAAGGAATTATTCCTTCGGAAAGGTACCATGAGCTCACTTCACTATCATGAAAAGAAAGATGAATTCTTTTATATCGTTCGCGGGGAAATTCGTGTTGTATTAGGCACAAATGAAATCCTGCTACAACAAGGAGATTCATTACGTATTCGACCTGGCCAACAGCACCGCCTGTATCCTCTGAAGGATACTCTAATTCTAGAAATTGGCACCCAAATGTTTGGTGATGTTATTCGCATTAAGGACCAATATGGCCGAGTTAAGCACGATTGATTTCAACTTAATGACCAATGGAAGAGTGCAAACTTATTCAGTTTCGAGTAGCCCGAATAATCGTTCTCGACGCTCTGTGGGCTTATAGAATTCAAAGGTTCCATTTTCCCATGTAGATCCTTTACCAATTGAAGCAACAAGTAATCCATTGTTCAATGCGATGTAGCGGACGGGAAATCGCTGGCTGATGTCGCTGAAATAAGGGTTGTGGATTATTGAGGGATAGGTGCCTAGATTGGAAAAGACCCGGCGGATGGTCTGGGTCGAGAGCCGTTGCAATGCAGATTTGTATTTTTGGTAATTTTCAACAATAGGACCTTCCTGAGCGTCAAATCGATAGGATAACCGAAATACATGTTCGTATTCTACTCCTAAATTCAGTTTAATCTTCAAACTGTCATCAGGAATCACAATCCAACCATTTTCAAGATTTAGAAAGGAGACAGGATTGTTAAGATAACGATACTTAGAGGGATCAGGATTTCCGAAAAGTGTTTCTCGGGTTATGTCGATAACCTCTTTGGAGAAGTCCAGCAGTTCCATAACTTCTGCGAGTGTTCGAATTTGTTTGCCTTGTTGTTCAGCGGGCATACGTAAGAGTTCATTTTGGGCGAAGCGATCAAACTCTCTTGCTCGATTAGAAAAAGATCGTTTCTTAAGCACTCCATAATCAGGCTTGTATGGGACAATCTCAAGTGTAGCATCAATATCAGGTAGGGTCATTGAATAGCGAAATCCCTCTGGGTCATATGCATGTTCGAAGCGCAGTAATAATCGATGCTTACCCGTAATGATTGTGACATCGAGATCGGTTGTTCGGTTCACGAAATCAAATAAGTTCACAAAAAGACGATTTTCAGGGAAGGTAATGCGGGTTTGCCATTTGGGTTGCCACCGCTTTGCCCAGGCAACAACATCAGCTGCTTTTTTTGGCGGTTGGTCATCCCCCATTATCTTTACCTACTATCCTGATACTAACTTCTGAGGTAAGGTACCCGCTATAGTGTCCTTCGATAGATAACAGAAAAACCTTTGGGCGAATCACCGTCTTAGCCAAAAATCTTTAGGGAGAACTCCACACTGCGCCAAATGGAAACATAAGGAATTAAGGCTAATTACATAATGACTAGTTATAAATGTTAGCAAATCCTAGTTTGTTGTATGACAGTTTCTAATAAAGAATTAAAAGAATTGATAGCAGAACTTGCGGGAAGTATTCTTAAATTAGCTGAGGAAATTAGAAAAATTTCTGCAAATACTGAGTTCATAATTGAGATGCTAAGTGCTCCCTAAAGAAAATGGGTGGAGTTGAATAAAAACCAATTTACATACTCTTCTTTATCCTTTCAAGAGAAATCATTATTCGTTTGTGATCGTTATTCATTCCTTGTTCAAAATATTTCAAGTGTTGGCGAAGTTTTTGAAGTTCTTCTTTTATTAATTGTAGTTCATCTTTGTAAGTTGAAGTCATGTTAAACCATTCCTTCCTTTGATACTAATTAGCTGAAACTAGCTTAGAAGTCCTCAAGACCAACAGAGAAGTGAAATTTGGCAAATTTCTAGTAGCGATGGCTGAAATGTTTTCTCAGTTAGGTCAAATGGCAGGATTCGAAAGTAACAATAGTCTTTTTACACTCAAGCAATTAACCGTATGGCATTGTTTTCTTATTGGGGTGATATGATGGAAGGTAGTAAAATGTCTAAAAATCTAGGAAAAGGTGTAAAACTTATTCTACTGGTAAATGTCATTCTAGCAGTGTTAATTTGGCTTATCTCCGCGTGGACGACTTGGCAAACAGCATTGATATTTCCAATACTGTCAGCGTTTTTATGGCTTATTGTTGCTAGTGCCATGTGGAATGTTTTAGTTGCGATAGCATTGGTACAACTTGCATACGATCTTTATTCAAATAAATAGTTAACCATTCAGCAAAAGGGGATTGTAGTAGGGAAGATTTCCGCTTCCAAATAAAACCCAATTATTGTGAGTTGATTAATTATGGCTAAAAAGAAGAAAGTTGGAAGACTACGAAAAAATCAGCGACACACCAATGTTCCCGTTCCAACAGGCGCGGGCGAATCACCGTCTTAGCCAACAATCTTTAGGGAGAACTCCATAAGTCAAGCGAGGATTGAACACAATGAGTTTCACTGAGCCGCTCAAGCGTATTGTAGCCCTAATTAGAAAAGAGATTCAAACAATAGTTAAAGACCGGACAGCCATGCTGCTGGTCTTTTTATTGCCCTTTTTGACAATTGGAACACTTGCTCTAGCAATTCAACAAAATGACATTCAAGCAGAAACAGAACCACTCAGCTTTGGATTAGTCGATTTAGACACTACTGATACTTATCCAGGATTAGATCTTTCTCAAAATTTCACCGCGACGCTTGCCAGACTTGAGGGGGTCACTGTTACTCAATATGAGAATGAATCAGATTCGTATGTGGCACTTTTTCTTAATGAGGTAGACTCATATGTGGTCATTCCCGATGGGTTCGAGCATGCCCTCTCAATGGATTTACCAGCAATCGTTTATGTGCACACAAGTAACACTCAGCTTCGGGGTCAAGGGGAAGCCATCATTGCGGTGACAGAAGCTTCATTGATTTTTCGCCAAAAACTTGGTTGGATTCGGAGTGAAATTCTTGCTATTCCTGAAGTCGAATTTGTCCCTGAAGGGGATGTACTTGCTGTCCAAGTAGGTGCTTTTCTTGTGGTCTTTTGTATTTTCATGGCGATAGCCCTAATTTCTTGTCAATCGATTGTTGGAGATATTCCACTTCGACGAATGCTACTAACACCAACAAGTAAAATAGAAGTTATTTTTGGAAAAATTTCAGCGTATACTATCATTGGAATGATACAAGGAGTCTTGCTCCTTATACTATGGATTCTTGGATTTCAGTTGAATCTTCGGACGGATTTATTGACGCTAATGATTATCGTGAGTTTAATGGCATTGGCAGGAGCAGTGTCAGGTGTTGTTATATCATCTTTATCTACCTCACGTCTTCAGGCGAACCAAGGCTTTCTATTTTTACTTTTAGGCATGATGATTCTGAGCGGAATGTTCATTGATGTTGGAATAATAACAGAATTTCTCCCAATGAATCTGGGTATGCGATTAATTCAAGAAACAGCCTTCAAAGGGCTTCCCTTGATAGTAGAATGGCAGGAATTAGTTCGCATTCTCATCTACATCATTAGTGGAATTGTAATTGCCATTGTTGTTTTATGGAGGAAACGTACACTCGCATAAATTTTACAAGAGATGTAAGAAGGATGGAACAACTAACCGATATTCCTGTATTCGTGGAGAAGAATTACTTCGCAGGCTCGCGCTTCGATGACGCGTTAGACTGGATTGAGGAACGAAGTGATCGAGAAATCCATTCCCAAATTAGCGGATTACTAAGACATTCTAATGAGGAAATTGTTGTGGAAGGTCGCGTTTTAACCATTTTACGAAGAGGGCGTCGAAGTCGTATTGCTCTACTTGTTAATCATGTGGATAAAGGACCTGGACACCTTAATGGAATCGTTTTGTCTATTGGCTCAGATAAAACTGAACGAGAAGAGGTTGCAGCTAGGCAATTAGTTTTAATGAACTGGTTACGCCGAAATATCCATGATGATTTCTATTATGATGGAGAAGAAATCGATCAAGCTGTTAAACGAGTACAAGAACTGCTTGTATACACAGAAGTGGATGCTCAAGTTTGGGGTATTGACAAAGAAGGTCAGGAGACGCATCTTAAAGGAACTGTAACAAATGCACGAATGGAACGTCTCAGAGTTGGACTTCTTGAAATACGAACTACCCCTAGATCTCTAGCTTCTGAAGCCGCTACTCAAGTTTTGACAATCGGAGGTCGTGAGACAGCACCTGAAATTATGCGAGAATTGATTAGCATAGTTCCAGATGTACTCGCCCGAAAAATGTTATTCACGCCCGCATATGCCCGTACAAGAGGAAAAGCAGAAAATGTCATCGTTGCAGAAAACCTCACTGTTACAGTTGACAATAACTATGATATTATCCGCGATGTATCATTTAAACTTCCAAGTGGAAAAATTATGGGAATAATCGGTGAATCAGGATCAGGTAAATCCACAGCAATTCGCGCATTAATCGGAGATATAATTCCGACTCGAGGTAGAGTGGTCATAGGAGGAATAAAGTCAACTGAGCGGAAACAAGTGAAACCAATTTTTGGTTTTGTACCACAAGATCTCGGGTACATGTATCAGAATTTCACTCCTCTTGAAAATATCATTGAATTTGGTAAACAATATGGGATACCTGAGCCAGAATTGGTACGCCGCGGAAAAATATTACTCCGTGAATTAGGGATCTTTGAAAAGGGGAATCAGAGCGTAAAGACCCTTTCCGGGGGTGAAAAGCGTCGAGCGTCGATATCTATCGCGATGGTTCATCGACCTCAGCTGCTAATTCTTGATGAACCAACATCTGGACTCGATCCTGACATGCGCAGCGAACTATGGGATTATCTAGATTATTTGAATCAAGAATATGGTACTAGTATGATTGTTGTAACGCATTACCCGGGAGAAGGGGAGTATTGCGACACTGTGGGGGTGTTCATGCGAGAACGCAGTCTCGTTGCATATGGAAGTCCTGCTGAATTGAAATCTTCTTTACCAGGTAAAGGATACGCAGTGGGAATCATTCTCCAACAACCAAGACCAGGAATAGCCACTTTGCTTCAAGATGTTAATGGCATTATACATGTCTTAGAACGAGGGGAGCTAATCAAAGTATTCACCGAGGTTCCATTAATTGAAATGTCAGAACGAGTTGTACGAGCACTTCAAGCACAAAACATCCAGATAAAGAGCGTCAAACCAAAAATGGGCGTTGACATGACCGATTACTTTATTCTAATCGCTGGACGACAACTAGAGGTGTAATCAAGAGTGCGACGAACGAGAAATCAGAGTTTTTTGAATTCAGTTTCCCCCCAGGTGGTTATACTTGTATTCATGTCCATCCTATCCATTCTGTTTGTTGCATCCCAGTCTTCAGTTAATATCCACAATACTTTTTCTGAACCATTGAATCCCTTCTCAAAATTATCAGAACCCCTCATACAGCTTATTTCATCCAGTGATAATCCGGAAACCCCAGTGGACGTAATTGCTAGTTTATCTGATAACACCGATTGGAAAGCTGCACAACGTGCAATCCTTCAAACAGCTGTAATGACAAAAATCAAATCATATCATCAATTAATACATGCTATATCATTTCAAACAACGGTTGGTCAGCTTAACAACATCGCAGGACTCTCCCAAATACAAAAAATTTGGACAGATATCGGGATTCAACTTGATTTATCCAAAGACACTTCGTTTAAGAATCCAAGGCGACCTAATAGTTATCTTCACCCTAAAGAAGTCATTGGAACTAACCCATTATACAACTTAAGTCTTAATGGATCTCATACTATAGTAGCCATCTTGGATACGGGCATTGACGTTACACATCCAGATCTTGACGATATGGATGACAACGAAACCACTAACGATCCCAAGGTATTAGCTCAAGTGTCTTTTGTTGAAGGAGATCCTTTTCCTTTTGATATTAATGGCCACGGCACTTATTGTGCAGGACTTGTAGCGGGAACAGGAGCTGCTTCCAATGGAAATTACACTGGCATCGCTCCTGGAGCACAACTAATGAGTGCAAAAGTGCTCCTTGGTGACGGAACAGGTTATTCATCGTGGATTATCAGAGGTATCGAATGGAGTGTAACCAATGGCGCAGATATCATCTTATTACCGTTCTCAACTTTTGGATTGCCAGGAGACCCTCTCTCAGAAGCTATAATGAGCACTGTTGAACGTGGAATTCTTGTTATCTCTGCAGCAGGGGATCGAGGACCCAATCACATGACCATCATGTCTCCAGGTGAATCTCTTGCTGCACTTACAGTTGGGGCATATGATACCATAACGGGACAAGTTCCTGATTTCAGTAGCCGAGGTCCAACCTTCGATTTTCGCACCAAACCCGATATCATTGCTCCCGGAGTCGACATCATCTCTTCATCCTTACATAATATCTTTCCAACTGATCTCGGAAACGTCTCAATTGACATCTCTGTGGAAGATATCGACTTCATTCGTGGAGGAACTTTTGGCGCACCGATCAACGAAAATTATACCCTGGCAAGCACGACCGCTGCTTCAGCAGCAATCACCGCCGGAGCCGCTTGTCTTCTCCTTGAAGGCAGTCGATTTGCCACACCAGAAGCCCTCCTAATCGGCATACGCCGCGGGGCAACTCCTATTATCGGTGAACCCAATGTTGAAGGCGCCGGGCTTCTAAACGCATCACGCGCCTATGACGAATTATCAGTCCTTCATGATCCATTTCCTTCAGACTATCGTCCACGAAGCATTGGAATCGGTTTCCCCTATTATGGAATGTTAATTAGCGAATCTACATTGGAAAATGTTACACTTTTAATGAGTGGCTATTCAACAGCCTTAGGAGCCCTGGTAAAAAGCCGTAAAACCAACATGACGCTATTTCATATGCTCCTTGGAACGTTTCACCTAGCTGTAGGAACAAGTAGCCCAATTCCCTTTGCTTTTCTCGATATTGAACAAGAATTCCATTGGACCAGTTTACCTTACGGTGAGTACATCCGTGCCACTGGGATTTTGTCCTATAATGACTTGCTTATCATTCCCCGTATAGAGTCGTGGCAAATAACTTCTGGTTATTCTGCAAATGCGTTTCGTCTTTCCTTTTTCTTTGTGAATATTGGATCCGAAAATATCACCGATATTCGACTTTATAGCCAGTGGAACTTTGACTTATTCAGTGGCGCAAACGATACTTCTACTCAACAAGGATTCTTTAATACCACTTCCCAGCTCTTCCATATCCATTCAGATGTTCTCCCCATAAACGAAACCACTCGTGTTGAACAATATATTGGAATCAATGCATCAACACCGTTCACTGATTTTCAAGTGGGCTCAATCGACGAAATCAGTGATAGTGTTCAAAATGAGACCCTTGACAATACAGTAAGTTACTCAAGCGATGAAGGCCTAGGTTTTGGCTCCCAATGGCGTCTCGGAAACCTTTCTATAGGAGAATCCCTAAGAAACATATCGTTGACCTTGGGGTTTGGTCATAATTTCACTGCTCTCGTTCATGGTATAAATCAAACAGAAAGAGCCACAATAGATGCTCCTCTCACTGACCTCTGCATGATTCAGATTGACTTAGCAAGGACAGAAACTACGAATTCAACCTATCAGACATCAGTAATTGTACTAAACATAGGAGATAGCGGGGTCGATTCGATTGCGGCTTTTTTCACAAACCGGTCACAACCCCTAGGTGGTACAGTCTTTGCACGATATTTCCAACTTGGTATTTTCGAACCGTTTCAGTTCCAGAAATTAATAGTTGAATGGAATCCGGAGGTCACAGACATCTATTTTGCAGGATGGATTGTTGCACCCACTATTGATTTTGACCTCATCCTTCCAACCATTCCACAAGACCTCTATCCACTTGACAACCTAGTCTATCGAGACATATTCATTAGCACGCCTCCCCAAATACGTATGCTGAATCCCACCGCTCTACCATTCAGTCCAATGACTTTGCGATTCCCCAATGATTACGCTATCTATAATTTCACAATCCACACAACAACACCCATCAGTTCACTTTCTATTGCTATTGATTCTTTCTATAATAGCTCCTTCGATTTCCCTATCGATCGTAACATCACGCAATGGGATATACCACCGAACATAACACCAGATCATATCTTTGGCATTGAAGTAGGAGCACAATTTCAAATTACTATTTTCATCCCTACCTTTATTGAAGCAGGGCCTTATTTTGGAACCCTTGTTCTGAGCGCCTCTGATGGCTGGCAGTTCACAATGCCATTTATTATTAATGTAATATATCCCAAGGCAGTCATTCTCTTTGATTCCATTCATAACCAAGGGCTAGACTTCTCAAATCTCGAAGATTTGGACTTTTCCAATTTAGATTTCGACAAACTGTTTTCCCTCTTCGATGAAATTGGAGACAGCCTTTTAACCGGATATTCGGGGCTACGCGAATTATTTGCAGACGCTCAATTAAATCTCACTGACATTCCATTAATTTCAGAAATCAACTCAACAGTACTCCAGTTATTTGATGGTCTCATTCTATGTGATCCCGAGAAAGGATTTACTCAAAAAGAAACATTAGCGATATCAGAGTTTATCGAATCGGGATTCAAAGTAATAGTTCTGGCAGACCAGCCGGATTCATCCAATCATACTGCATTGAATCAGCTGCTGTGGAATCAAGGTATTCAAGTAGGTGGAAAAGTAACCGGATTAAATACCACGGAATTGAATCCATCAACTCCATTTACCTCAGGTGTGAATAGCATTTCCACGGTTGAAGGAACCTTGTTAAATGTTACAGGATCGGGCCAAACTTTCGCCTGGATAAATGGAACTGAATTTGGAGTTTACGTGAATGACCATAAAGAACTCTATGTTTTAGGATGTTCAGCAATTTTTGGAAATTCTTACTTACTAAAATTAGATAACCTACGACTGGTAAATCAAACAATTCAGTATCTTTTCAGACAAACCGTTACCCTAATGATTCGGACCACTGGCGGAATTAATTCATCTTTCTACATTGGAAATGATGCAGGATTTGTCATCGATGCTTATAACGCCACGGGGGGAGGTGTCGAAGGGCTCACCATGTACATAATTTATGTTTTCCCCAATCGAACTCAAACATTCTTCATTGCCTTTGAAGTGAAAGAGGGGCGATATGGATCTTTTCTTTTCGCAAATTGGACGGGGCTAGATGACTTGGTTAATACTCCCCAAACCTTCTCCATCATCGCTTTCACCATGCCAGGTTCCTATGCTAGCACCTCCATTTTCATGCACTTTTATTACCTTCCTCCACCTTATGAGCCGCCTCCACCTTTGGAACCAGATTACCTCGCAATCATGGCTATCCAAATCTTTCTGGTCACGATTTTGACAATACTGATAATTGGAACCTACTTTGCCAACCAATATCGCCGCAAACGGCGTATGCGAACACCATCATTAGACGAGCAAATCATCCAAGACATTGATAATACATTAAACACCACACAAGCACTAATTCGCGAAATTGAGTGGACGCTCACCGACCGTCGTATGGATCGAATCGAAAAACTTCGCGTTACTTCTGGTGAACCTGCTAATCGCTTGGAAAATATGCTCAAACGATTACGGGAGTTAGCTAAAGACACGGGTGTATGAATATGACAATTGAAGCTAAAGCTCCCAAAATCATCGAGTTTAACCAGGCCTCTGTAAGAATTGGACGAGTTAAAATTCTTAATGAGATTACGTTTTACACACGAGAACGTGAAATCCTCGGAGTGATTGGTGCTTCAGGATCAGGAAAGACAACCTGCCTTCGTGTAATGACAGCTCAACTAAAACCATACAGCGGAAGTGCACAAATAGCTGGACATGATGTGAAAAAAGAGGCCACCACAATCCATTACGCCACCGGCTATGTGCCCCAACATGAGGATCAAAGTCTTTACTTTCCTTTTTCAGCTTTAGAAAATGCACATTTCTTTGGGCGAATGTATGCGATTGACGGCAATGAAATTAAGCGACGAGCCATTGAGATTTTAAATATCCTCGGATTTGACGAAGAACTAATGCATAAACCTGTGAGGTTCCTGAGCGGGGGTGAACGAAAACGAGTATCAATTTGCGTTGGACTCATCCATCAGCCCCCAATACTGCTCCTGGATGAACCAACCACAGGACTAGATGCACATCTTCGCCATGAACTTCTTAACTACTTAAAACAACTCAATTATCATTTTGGCACCTCAATGGTGTTAATTTCCCATGACCTCGAAGTCGTCGAATATTGCAACCGTGTAGTCCTCTTGGAAAAGGGAACCATATCACTTCAAGGACATCCTGATGAACTCATCAAATCCCTCACAGGAAGAGGAGAAGCAATTGAAATAACCTTTGACCGGCTCACTGAAGAAAATCTTCGACAAGTCCAAGCAATTCCCTTTATCAAGACTGCAATTCGATCAGGTCGAGGAAGCCTCAAAGTTTTCGTAGACAAACCAAATACACGCGTTCCGGATTTACTGAAAGCCTTACGAGAGCAAAATCTTATTCCAGGCGAACTAGCCGTAGTTGAAGCAAGTTTCTATGACTTCTTCAGAACTAAAAGCTGGAAAGAGTCTACCCTAGAAGATGAAACCTCGAATTAACCGAAAAAAATAGTGGAAGTAAAACGTCTTTAGCGCAATCCTTTAAGCAGTTCCTGAAAGGTTGTTCCTTACTACTAGTTTAATAAGAAAGAGTACAAGGTACATTAAGCACGGGTGTGGAAAATGGCAAAACAGCCCTATTATGAGTTTAAGATCCTTTTAGTTGGCGATCCCGCTGTGGGAAAAACAAGCATTATTCTCAAGTACGTGGAAAACCGGTTTGAACGCGAATATAAAGCATCGATTGGCGTAGACTTCGCGTATAAAATCATTGAACTAGAAGAAAAGGTTGCTCGACTCATCATCTGGGATATTGCCAGCCAAGAACGTTTCGCACCTTATCGTTCAAGCTTCTACCAACAGACAGACGGAGCGATGCTAGTGTTTGACCTTACTCGACCCGAAACTCTTGAGGCAATAGAGACATGGATGCGAGAAATCCGTGAACATACTGGAGACGTCGAGATTCTGTTAGTAGGAAATAAAGCAGATTTGAAGAAAAAACGTGAAATCAATAAAGCGGAGACTAAGAAATGGATTGACCGATATGGGTGTTCCTATCTTGAGACCAGCGCTTTAAGCGGTGAGAAGGTGGAAGACGCATTTCGTATGCTCACAGAACAAATCATTGAAAAGCTTGAACGATAATCAACACTTTTGAAACCTGTGAGTAAAAAACTCTATTAGGAAGCACTTTGCAACAGTAGGCATTCTTTGACGAGAGTGGATTAGCAATGAGTAAAGAGCCATATGATTTTGCAGCTTGGACAGCATTCATCCCAGAATCTGAGATTCGCCGGTTACTCAAATACAACGTACCCTACTATTTTGGGGGTGGGAAACCCGGTGCACTCCCTATAGAGACGTGGGCTCAGATTTTAATCGATCTTGGAAATGAACAGCTCTCAGAAATTAAAGTGGGCCATAATGAGCGAGTAATCGATGATTTCAACTATGGACCCACCAGCGGAAAGTCCTTTTTTCGCAAAACCTTGGCACAACGGCTTATCGAAAAAGATGGTATAACTCTATCGGATGACAAGCCCGAAGACGATATCATTATCACAACAGGATCTCAACAGGCACTATATGCCATTATTGATACCTGCATCGACCAAGGAGACATTATACTAACCACAAGTCCAGCATATCTCGGTTTTCTTGTACCTGCAGTAAAACTCGGGGCTCAAATTATTACTGTTCCAACGGACCTTCAAGGGGCTATTCCAGAATACTTTGAGAATGCGATTAATTGCACTAAGAAAGAGCTCGGAAAAAAACCCGAAATGATTTATTTGGTTCCAGACTCGGATAACCCTAAGGGAACCACCATTCCTCAGAAACGACGAGAAGCTTTATTCAACCTTGCCATGGAACACCATACTATCATTGTGGAAGACGGAGCCTACCGCGAAATCCAGTTTCGTGAACCCCGAAATAAACCAATCAAAGCCTTAGACACTGAGAACAAATACGTAGCATATCTTCGCACTAGTAGCAAGGAAGCAGCTGTCCTCCGAATTGGATATAGCGTGTTCCCTCCAAAACTACAGGAACAAATCAACAAAGATAAAGGATTCTTAGATTTGTGCAGCCCCACGATTGTGCAACGGATGCTCGATATTTATTATCGAAAACATATTGATGAAGTTCTTCCCAAGGCTTTAGAAATCTATAAACAACGCGCGGATACCATGCGAACCGCGATTGATGAAACCTTCCCAGAGGGTTCCCGTACGGATCCCACAGGAGGCTTTTTCATATGGTGGGAAAGCAAGAACCCAGATTTTGACGCAAAACAGTTCTTGGAACAGGTTGCGCTCCCCAATGACATCATCTATGTACCTGGTGTAGCCTTTTACCCCTTAATGGGCCTAAGTTATCTTCCAGAGCAGGACGAATTAGTTCCTGTCGAACGGGCTTTGAATACGATGCGAATCAGCTATTCGTATTCACCTCCTGAAGTTCTCGATAAAGGCATTCGAAAACTAGGAAAACTACTTACCGATAAACTCGCATAATCATTCTACCTTTGTTTTATCGCCCGCGTCGTCGCCATTGAAGAATGAGTACACCTAATGAAGCAAGGACAAAGTAAGTGACAAAAATGGCAGAAGCCCCCACAGCTAATCCTTGAATAAACAGTACAACAAAATCTAGAGTTAATAAAAGTGGTCCAAAGCGGACAACAAGCAAGAATGTCCCATAAAAAGAGAAAATGGGCCATGCGACTAATCCCCCGATCAAGAGAATGAGAACGGTGGTTAACCCAATTCGACTTTGAACCGGGTCAAGAAAACGATGAGGGAGATTCCTGGTTGCATCATACTGAAAATAATATGTTATGAGAAGTGGTGTCGATTCTAATCGTAGAAGGCTCCAAATCTGCACCCCCGCTTGAATAGGGAGAATCAACAAAGTGAGAACCCACGAGTAACACAGCAGACCGATTAGAATCCACGCATACTGAGGACTCACCTCGAAAAGTATCACCTGAAGGGCAAATCCGACATTTGCCACACCATACATCGCAAAGAAGGTCAACAGGCCAGATACAAGCTGCGACCCAAGAAATAATCCAAGGCGTTGTATTCGGCGCGCCAACCAGAACCACCTCACTCACAAAAGATTCTTTGTACGTTTTTATGCCTTCCGAACCAAAACTCAACTAGCATTGAAATTCTTTGAATCCATTGACCAAAAAAAACTGAAAAAAGAAAGGGAAGGGGGGGTTACCCCCCAATTTTAGGTTTTTGCAGTTTGCTGACGTTTCAGGAAACAAGTTGCCAATAAGATGATGACGACAATGACTATCACAGCAATGACGACATATGTCTCATACGGTGGCGGTGGCGGTGGAACTTCTAGTGGTAGCACTTCAAACACGCCTGAGGTTTCTGTAACCTCAAAAAAGCCATCCGTTACAGTGACGCGCCAAACCATCTGATCGGTGGCATTTACTCCATAGAAGCCATTGGGATCCCATATCGCACCCATTTCAGTTGTTGCAGGCACGACGACGGTCCAATTGAGACCATTGTCATTACTTACTTCAACCTGGAACGCAAGCGTCTCATCCGAGTTCTGATCACTGGATGTCCAATTGAACCAGAATGGGTCTGGTCCTCTAACATCACCAGCTACTGGATTGAGAAGGCTAAGGGTGGGTGAAAAGTAGTTTGTGACTGAAAGATTAGTTACACTGTATGTGAGCCAAGAACCAAAGTCAAGGCTTGTCCCAGTTACGAGTTTGAGAGTTACATCGAACCCAGCGAGATTGATACCAAGTGTATGGGTATCATAAAGCGCTGTGCCACCTGGTGTGGGATTGCTGATGATCTGGGAAGCCTTCAGGGTGAAGTGCCAGGGTAAGGAATCCCAACCACCCCAGATGTAGTAGGGCGGATCATCAATACCCCAATAGTCAACTACTAGCGTATAGGTTCCACCAAATTGCGCCGTGTATTCGATGTATTCATCACTACCAGCATTCGTGCTAGACGCCACTTGAGCCTCACCATAGTAGAGGAAGATGTCGAGGTCGTGTGGACCAAGACTCGTTCCACCAATAGGAGGTCCGGCGGAAAAGTCTACTACGATTAACATGCCGGGTGAAATATCAGGAACTTCGAGTTCATAGTCATTTGGTGGTGGACTATCAGGTGTAGCGTTAGCGGCTGTAAAGCTGCCTGAGATGTCGTAGAGGGCACCGAGTAATACTTGCATATCAGCTTGCCGTTGGGGCACTGGAAGACCTGGGAAGACGTAGGGCTCCCATGTTCCATTGAAGGTGATATGCTCACCTGACCAAATACTGTCATCGGTAATTGGTGTGTTCGTCCCATAGAGTGTGATGTTCCCATTGGGGAACGGCACCGGATCAATAGGCACACCTAACGCTCCGAGGGCAGCGGAGTAGGGAGTGGTTGTGAAATTGGTAGGTGTTACTGTGACGGTGAAGTTCTCGACTGCATACATGGCACCACGTTGGGCAACGTGGATCGAAATGAGGATCGGAGCCTCTCTTCCAAGATACCATGATGTCGCTAGAGAATAGTCGGCAAGGAGGACGTTTTGTCGATCCCATGTGGGAGTCGAATCCCATCTGCCTAGACCCTCATCTCTGAGGTATTCTGTGGCGGTCATGGTATCACCACCCCAGTAGCCAACCCAATAGTCGGTGCCAAAGTCAGCGGCTTTGATGAAGACGTCCAGAATGGTATCTGGATCCATCCAAGTAACGTTGACCATGTACCAACCCGTGTCATCGGTTGGATCTTTGATGTCAACAAAGTAGTGACGCCAGTCACCACCGATATAGGTGCCATCTCCGTCCCATCGAACACCACCCGTGATTGCTCCGTTGTCATAGGGATGTCCATCGGAGCCACCCCAGGATAAACTATCACCGGGGATGACTTCGCCATCCACACGGAGTAAGACTGGGAAGTATTCTTTGGCAGTCCCTTGTTCAAGGGTTATCCAGCCGACGTAGAAGCCAGGTGCTTGTTGAGCTGGTACGCTTATGGTCGATGTCCACATGTATGGATCAACGCCGCTTTGGGTGAAGGTGAACCAGTCCCAATCCACGCGGTCATAGAGACGAATATTGACGTTGACCAGAAGTTGCCGATAGATGAAGGTTTCGATTCCTCGATCTCGCCAGTAAATGGTTGCATTCCTGTTGCCCATCCATTGTGCGCCAGGATTCCCGACATGCAATTGGAGAAGTGGGCTACTGCTTTGATCGGAATCAATTCGTCGAATCTCACTTGTATAATAATCAAGGATGCCGTCCATACTGGTGTCATTCCAGTCGAAGAGGAAGACGTAGTTCGTGTCTCCACCATAGAAGTATTCATTGGTGAAGTCCCACAGTTCCTCAAACGTACTGGTATCATAGGTCAGAGTGATCACTGCATAGTCAGCAGCCAGGAAATCAGCCATGAAGGCATCATCGAAGTTGTTAATCCCTGGATAGTCACCGAAGAGCGGATAGGTTACAGCGGGAGACGTTGAGAAGAAGGACGCTTCTGCCTCACCAGTGAGCGTATACCAATCGGCATCAACAGTACCACTGATCGGATTACCTGCAGTACCTGCGACAAAGCCAACATCCTTCGTGTCACCAGCATGTAGGGCAGGAACCATGAAGCCTGCATCCATCATACTAACGTTGGGAGCCCACAAACCATGGGAGCCCGGATGATAATAAGCCGCATTGGGTGTATAGGGCGCATCATAGCCACTCATCATGATCCAGAACCAGGCTCCAGGGAAGGTTGTTACGTCATTGTACGGTGTATTTCCTTCACGCAATATTGCAGCGGTCGAATTAACCTTCCAGTTAGCCACGACAGAATAGTCCAATTGGTAGCCAATTGCGTAGTTGATGAACGTGTTGTTGCTCATCAATGTCATCAAGTAGTCTGTTCCCGCGGGAGTAAGAGTTTCATTACCAATAGCCAATGCAACAGCCTTCCAAGCGTTCACACGCCCAGATCCCTGACGAAGCACCGCATGATGAAGGTCATCAGTCGAAGACTTGATAATTGTCTTAATCAGTCCACCATCAAAACCATACGGATTCGCCGGTATCGGATAGTCACCGACAATTGGTAATGCCAATGCCTCAACAACCAATGCCGCGACACCAGCGACGATTGGTGCAGACATACTGGTTCCACTGAAGGTTCGGAAAGGCTGTGTTCCCAAAGTTTGAGCCCGCCAAAGTGGTGTAATTTCAAAACCTCCGAGACCAGGAGCCACCACATCCGGCTTGGGCAATGCACTTGGTGTGGGACCACCACTGGAGAAGAAAGCCAATTGGTCATATCCCTGAGGACCGAATTCAAGATCAGGATTGTAGATTTGCTCAGCGTAGGCATGGGTTGTACTAGCACCGACAGTTAGAGCCGAAGCACTTACTGGGCTGCCAGCGGTTGAGTAGCCTGGACCAGCGTTACCAGATGAGAAGA
Organism: uncultured archaeon; assembly: GCA_964347045.1. GTDB lineage: Archaea > Asgardarchaeota > Hermodarchaeia > Hermodarchaeales > Hermodarchaeaceae > Hermodarchaeum. Next base: position 85,185 of record CAYFXC010000009.1, on the reverse strand, counting down.
CAAACAGTGGTGAATCAGCAATGCCACCATCAGGAAACATGGGGTTGCTGAGATAACTGCCTGTCGCATTATGGTACGGATATCCCAAAGCTCCAGTGCTGAAGTAGTCCATAGCAAAGGAAGACCAATCAACACTGTAGAAGTAGTCATCATCACCAAATTCCCACAGGATATAACCCCATGAGTTGGTGAGGATATCGGCTTGGTTAGAATCGTCCCACCCAGGCAGATACATGCTGTGAGTCCAATCCATATAGGTACCTGTCGGTAGATCCTTGGCAACAGGTCGCCAGCCTGAACCCCAGGCCCAGCTTTCGAATTCGCTGGCAAAGGTGAACCTTTTCAGGCCCATGAGTTCAGCGTCTGGGGCAATGCCGGTCAAATAATAGTTCGTTCCATTGCCATAAACGTCCATGGGTTGAATGCCTCGACCTGCAGCGGCACCAGCAACACTTGTACCGTGGGCTCCGTCATCGTAGAAGAAGGCAAAGCCATCTCCTGAGGGATCGATTCCTTGAACGATTTCACCTGTGATAAATCCAAAAAGGTCATAGGTGTTCGCTAAGAGACCAAGACCGAAGTCATTGTAGCCATCGCCGTCGCCATCATACGCCATCAGGAATGGCGCATCCGCCGTGGCTGGATTAAAGTCGTATTTGCCATTGACGATGTTGTTTGTGAAGTCCCAATCCGCGGGGAGCGCAGGAGTAGCCCAATGGTTATAATCGGCTGAAACCGCATACGAAGTTTCCCAGTCAATATACATAGTGTCATAAACACCTGCAGTGTTCGGATCCGTCAACATGAAGATGACGAATTGTCGGGTCCTGGGTCCTCCAGGATCTGAAGACATCAAGACGACGCCAACTTTGTAGATGCCCGATTGACTTGGAATTTCGTTTGCGCCGACTCCAATAAAGAGGTTATCAGCTACCACATCATAGGTGCTGTTCGAGTAGCGGACAAGTCCTCCATAAGGGTAGAAGGGCCAATGCATTGCAAAATCATACCCGCCAGTAAGGAGATATCCACTTACTGGTGAACCTGACCAATCAGTAATGGCAATACCCATTCCACCAGGATCAAAGGCAGTGGGATAGCCAGAGCTATTCGTGTGATAAGCTGTTGCCAAATCAGTAAGAGTATGGTCTATACCAGTATCGACGACACCAATTACTGCACCTGAGCCAGTATAGCCAGCAGCATTGGCCATATCGGCTTCAATAATATCCCGAACGAAGAAGTTATCGGGGGATGGCCCAGGATCAAAATTAGGCTTTGAGGGTGTTTCTAGGTATTCATCAGCCATGATGAGACCCGTATAGTCGAGTGAATTGATGAGATAAAGGTCCCTTGGTGATGAAACGTCACCCAACACCATAAATCCGATTCCCATATCGAGGACATGACGGATTTTCATGTGCCCACTGAGTGCGGCTAAATCGATTTCATAACCAGCACCGAGCAAAATGCTCATGCCATCTTTGGTTTGTACGATACCATCTGATATACGACCAGTTCGTAGATAGTCATGTAGGTTTTTCTCAAAGTTCGCTAGTTTGCTCATCCCAGGGTCATTGGGTTGATCGGCTCCTTCGAAGAACGGGCGGTATTGATCCATCGGCGTAGTTGTCAATGGATTAAACACGTTCTGCAAAAGATTTGATACAGGTAAAGCAGTAATTCCGATAAACATTGATGCTATTAGAATCGCTGAAAACGCTAGAGATGTCATTGAACGCTTTCTAAGAAACACTATCTGTTTCATTTTCATTTTTCCATCCGTTGTCCTACTTAGCAGTAGGGTGCCGGATAGTGAAGCTCTTGCCCCTTTTATACGTTAATGTGTCTTTTTTGCACCAAATTCGGTTGCTTTAAAAGGAAATCATGAATTTACGAAGATTTCTTCGGCTTTTGCCGTTTCCGGATTCGAAACGCTTTTAAAAACCAAACGAATAGCACTTGGTGGGTGGCAATGTGAAATGGTTTAGAAGTCACAAGGAACCGCCTAGTGCCTCCAAAATTATCCGGGTCATCGAGAATAACGGCCCGATGACGAGTAAAGAAATTGTAAAAAACACAAACCTTGCCCCCCGCACTGTTCGATACGCTTTGAAACGGCTGGTTGCAGAAGGTGTTGTTGCCCGCGTTCCCAATCTTACAGATTTACGCCAAACTCTCTTTATGCTACACGTTGAACGCCGCATGAACCGTTAGCATTATGTATTCGAACTAATCATTTCCTTCGTCGGGTAGTGATTGTAAATGCCATTTTTTTACCGGCGAAAACGCAAACCTCCATCTTCGACACTTTTTGTCCCTCTTCTCAAATTGTTCAAAACAACAGTTCCTCGAAAACTTCCAGAAACAGTAGATTCAGCTGTTGCGAATTTACCTATAGATACAGGAAGCCCATTCCTACTCAGCGGACCTAAAAGCCCGTATGGTCTAGGAATAAGTTTGCATTTTATTATCATTCCGGATCCAAAAACAATCAACACAAATCTTGTTTGGCACTTTGCACGTGTGGAAATGCGAAATGCGCTAATGTTTGAAGGAATCGAGGAAGCAGAAGCTAACATGTATGCCCTTCGCCTAATTGATCCGATTACACTTCCTCCGGAAATTATTGTTGAATATCCTGATGATAAACGCCATGTTTTAGAAGATTTACAAAGACTAATCACCTATCAACTACTTCAAGGTCGACAATACACAAGCACTCTTGAATCCATTAAACAAATTTATTCAAACCTAGCAGATACGTTCATCAGCCTAGCAACAAAAAAGACCCCTAGCTCCATGGAGGCGGCAACTCTTTTCAAGAATTCTTCATTTGATAATATTGAAGTGATTATCAAACAAATGGACATCGAGAAACAGACTATCTTGGATATAATTGGAAAACTCCGTGAAATGGGAAAGTTCTTTGAAATGTTCTCTCAAGATAAATATCTGAAGCAATCCACTCCTCAAAACCCGAAGATCATTCAGCAACTTTTTTCTAAGTTTGCAAAGTAACTGTAGACTTCATATAATGACCCTTTGTGCCTTGAAGAAGTGGATTCCACGTATTTGTCAATGATGTCATTCTTCCCATTGCTTGGGATCAAACCAGTGCCAACAGGCCGTAAAATGTTCTTTCTCGACCTCTTTGAAAGGAGGTTCTTCAAGACGACATTTCTCATCTGCCTTCGGACATCGTGTATGGAACCGACAACCAGATGGAGGATTAATGGGTGAAGGAACTTCACCGATCGGAGCCCGTCGCGTATGAGTAAGTGTTGGATCAGGAATGGGAACAGCAGAGACGAGTATTGCAGTATACTGATGCTTGGGGTTGTCGATAACACGACCAACTGGACCATACTCAACGATTTTGCCCAAATACATGATGCCAATCCGGTCACCAATATATCGAGCAGAAGCTAGATCGTGCGTGATGTAAAGATAGGTAAGATCATATTTTTTAATCAAGTCTTTGAGGAGGTGGAGAATCTCAGCACGAATGGATGCGTCGAGCATAGAAACCGGTTCATCGGCGACGATGAATTCGGGTTGAGTGACGATGGCACGAGCAATAACGACGCGTTGCCGTTGGCCACCGCTGAGCATATGTGGGTACCGATAGATGAAATCTTCAGGAGGAATAAGGCGGACATCTTCCATTGCCATTTTGATACGTTGTAGAAGTTCTTCGCGACTTTCAGTAAGACGATTGACTTGGAGTGCTTCCCCAATGCTATCATGAATACTGAGTCGAGGGTTCAAACTTTCATAGGGGTCTTGGAAAATGATCTGCAGTTTTGGTCGAAGCGCTTTCATTTCTTGTTTAGTAATTGCGGCAAGATCCGTGCCAGCATAGGTAATACTCCCTTCAGTTGCGGGAGCTAGATTGAGAAGGACTCGTCCAGTAGTGGTTTTACCGCATCCAGATTCACCAGCAAGTACAAACACTTCATTCTTGAAAATATCAAATGAAATATCATCAACCGCTTTAACCCAAATCTGTTCACGGCTAACGAGCTGGGCAACCAATCCACGACGAACGGGGAAGTATTTTTTCAGGTTTCGCACTTCAATCAATGGTTCTTGTGTTGTCAATGTACCTACTTCCAAACGTTAATACCCCAAAGTAAATCAGCATAGTGGCAAGCGACAAAATGCTTTTCTTTAATTTCCCGAAACTCCGGTTCCTGCAGCATACATATTAATGTTGCAATAGGACACCGTGGATGGAATCGACATCCTGAAGGAGGAGTAACAAGCCCAGGGGGAGCACCGGGAATATGTACAAGTTGTTCCGTTCCTAAAAGACTAGGTACAGATCGAATTAAGCCCTCCGTATACGGATGAAGGCGTTCTTTGAAAATTGTGACGACATCTGCGAGCTCGACGATCTTACCAGCATACATGATAGCAACCCGATCACAAGCTTCAGCGATAGTGGCAAGATCATGAGTAATTAGAATCACAGAAAGCTGGAACTTCTTCTGAAGACTTTTCAAGAGTTTGAGGACTTGCGCTTCAACAGTCACATCGAGAGCAGTTGTCGGTTCATCAGCGATAAGGACTTTCGGTTCGGTTACAAGCGCCATAGCTATCATAACACGTTGTTTCATACCACCACTAAACTCATGAGGGTAGTTACTAGCCCGAGAGGGATCAACACCAACAGTTTCGAGGATATCTTCCATTTTCTTATAAGCTTCATCAGTCGATATATCCTCATGGAGGGTAATTGCTTCCACAATCTGGTCTCCAATACGAAGAACGGGGTTAAGTGCATTCATTGCACCTTGAAAGACCATCGAAATCTCATCCCATCGGATTAGCCGCATCTCTTCAGGCTCTTTCTTAGTGAGATCTTCACCATCAAGAATCACTTCACCTTCCACAATGCGGCCTGGATATGGAAGGAGATTAAGAATAGCATAAGCAGTGGTTGATTTTCCACAACCGGATTCTCCTGCAAGTCCAAGGGTTTCACCTCGGTCCAAAAAAAAACTAACATCGTCAACGGCTTTAACCGAACCCGCTTCGATGAAGAAGTATGCCTTGAGATTGTTTACTTCTAATACAGCCATCTTTACGTCCTCCTTATTCCCTCCGGATTCGCAAACGTGGATTGAGAATTTCATCAACTGCATAGCCGACTAAGGTAAAGGACATTGCCAGTAATACGATACACATGCCTGGGAAGAAGAGATACCACCAAGCACCTTGTGTATAAGCTCCGCCTTGGGCTGCAGCTTGGAGCATACGACCCCAACTAACGTCATAGGGATGGGTGAGTCCTAAGAAGCTAAGCCCAGCCTCAGACAAAATTGCACCCGCAACACCAAGTGTAATCTGAGCGAATAGGAGAGGAGTAACATTGGGTAATATATGACGAAAGATGATATAGAGATCACTCGCGCCAATTGCATGTGCGGCTTCCACGTAGGCTTTCTGCCTTTCGGCAAGAACTTGTGACCTAACTAGCCGGGCTGTTCCCGTCCATCCAACTAATGCTATAACTAAGACGATATTGTACCACCGAGGTTCTAGGATTGCGGCAAGTACAATCATCAGTGGAAGTCCTGGAATTACTAAGAAGAAATCGGTTATTCGCATTAGAACCTCATCAACGAGACCTCCGAAATAGCCAGAGATTAAACCTACAATAAGTCCAACAAAAGTCGCAATGAAAGCGGCAGAAAGTCCAACAATCAGAGCAATTCTAGCACCCCAAAGTAATTGAGCCCATAGATCTTCCCCGTAAACACCAGCACCCAAACTTCCAAAATAGTTGCCCCAGACTTCTAATTCAGCATCATCGACGCCAATTGTGATCCTAGCCATATCTTCAGGTGTTGGATCCGTGACAAGAATTCGGAACCGTACCCAAAGGTTACCCCGTGAGCCAAATGTATTAGATCGCTGAAAGACGTTCCACCTAACTCTTGGACCCCTTTGCCATGGACGATTAGCGGCAATATTATCGGAATAGTAGATTTGGTCTGTCTCACCAGTATCTTCCACATAGCACTCTTGGATGACATTGATGTATGTATCACCCCAACCACCCTCAGCTTGGACTTTATAGTAATAAGTGAAATAGACCTCTTCGGGAACATCTAACGTATTCCATGGAAAAATATATTCGATCCATGCGGTTGATCCAAAGTAGGCTGTGGAATCATCAGTATCCTCATATAAGATTTGATAACTTCCGGGTCCACTTACATTACTTCCATCCGTGGTACTGTACATTCCAGTCATCCGTGAATTAGTATCAGGATTAGTATATGAGGCACGAATTTGAACTTGGATATCATCTAGGCGGCACGTAATGGTTGGTGTATCAGAAAAACTTGGATTCCAAATTTGGAGATGGAAGCGCACCGCCATAAGATCGGTTGAAGAAAAGACAGATGTAATGTTTTCAAATTGCATATTTGCAGTTCGAGGGGACCATGGTCTGGTACCGGTTGTAATATATTGTCGTGAATAGATTTCGACTGGAATTCCGGTGGAATTCATTATTTCAATACTGAAGATAGATTCAACATTTTGAACTTCACTAGGAGTATTTTCAATGGAGAATTGAATTGAATACTCAACAATCACAGCGGACGGGTGTGCGGTCATTAAGCCCGGTGGATATAAATCGTCATACCAGTTGAAGTCATAGTCAAGGAAAATATCGGTTTGTCCATAAGCCAAAGTGTCAAGTTGGTCGTTATACTGAAATTCATAAGAGCCTGGTCCACTTCCACCGGTTAAATCCGATCCTTCAGTAGGATTGTAGGTAGTAGTGGTGATTCCGCCACCATTGAAGATTAATGGTGACCAGCCATCAGCATTGGTATCGAATTGCGAGTTATTCACTACATTATACCCTTCAGAGCTAATTGATTCGTTATAGAACCAACCATCATCACTCGTATCGAAATTCTCATTTTCGATTGGGTAAACCGTTGTGAAGCCAATTGGATCCAATGGTAAGAGCCACATTGGAGCAGCAATTGGAGGAGCTTGGCCAGGAAGAATCGGACTGGGCCATGGCATAAAGAATGGTGCAGTGATAGCCATACCTGAAAAGAACAGGATAATTGTTATTCCAGCAAGTCCCATCTTGCTTTTTCGGTATTCTCTCCAAAATCCTAACAAACGATCGCGATATTCCTTCCACCGAACCAAGTTTCTCACCATTTGAATCAATCATATCGTACTCGAGGATCTAAGAACCCATAGAGGATATCCGCAATGAAGTTTGCAATAATCACAGTAAGCGCCATGATATAGAAAATCGCTTGTAGGACAGGATAGTTTTGTGACATCACAGATTCGAAAATCAAGCGTCCAATACCATACCAATTGAACACCGTCTCTGTTAACGTAGCCCCTGTGATAAGGAATCCAAAGGTCAAAGCAATCATTGTGACTAACGGAAGAATCGCATTCCGTAAAGCATGTTTATAGAGGACAGTCCGTTCATCGACTCCTTTAGCCCTAGCTGTTACAATGTAGTCTTCGGTGAGGACATCAATGAGGGTATTCCGCATCACCAACATGTACCCACCATAAGAGACTAACGCAAGGGTGATGGCTGGCAGAAATAGATGCCAGGCCACATCCAACGCATAGGCTAGGGGATCGTTCGGTGGGGGCACACTGACAGTACCACCCATGGGAAAGATGGGAAAATAGAAGCCGAATAAGAGGATAAACATCATTCCTAACCAAAAGGTGGGAACTGAATAGAGAATTAGAGCCGTTGTAACCATGCCCATGTCGAAGGCTCCACCTCGCCGGGAAGCCGCAGCGATACCAGTGGCAACACCGATGATAATGGTAATGATGGCAGCAGTACCCATCAAAAGGAGGGTGTTAGGAAGTCGAGCGGCGATGGATTCAATGACCGGGCGATTCCCTTCTGTAAATGAAATTCCAAAATTAAATGTAAACATATTCACGATGTACGTACCGAATTGAATATGCAAAGGTTGGTCTAAGCCCCACATAGCACGAAGCGCATCAGCCAGTTCTTGTTGATTGACACCAATCTGTGGGCTAATTAGTATTGAGACCGGATCTCCAGGCATTAACCGAAAAACGAAGAAATTGAAAATGATTGCTCCAAGGATAAGGATAAAACTATTAAATATACGTCTGATGACGAACTCACGTAGGCCCACATGCTTAGCCTCCAGCGCGTTTCCAAGCGTCTTGCCAATGCTGGTTACACTTTTAAAAGCTTTGCTTATGATGCAAGGAATTTATGCACGAGTCTAACGTGAATGAGATTGCATTGACAGTAATCTTTTTAGAATGATGCAACTTTGTCGCAAAACAAGTGATACCTGAATGAATCGGTTCAAAAAATCAGATGGCAAAATCAACTATCAAGCGATAGTGACATGCATATTTGTTATCACCTTAGTGATATCTGGGATTGGAAGTATTTTTCTTTCTTTAGAATATGTTAGTGTGTATGATACTGCTAACCGATTTAACCCACAAGTCTCACGCATATTAAAAGAAACACCTAATAACACAACGAGGATTATCTCAATTGAGATACCTTTACAAAATAATGGTTCGCGTCTCATTCATATTGAAGGTTTTGCATTCATTGTGGATTTGAATGGTGAACCTTTAATCCTAAACGAAACATTCAAGGATATCTTCCTTGTTCCGGGTCAAGTATATGTTCTTTGGGGAAATTTCTCTTTCACAGGAAATGATGCACAACCGATTATTGATGCAGAGTTAAGTGATGATTGGAACTGGATAATCCGATATCCAATGCGAGTTTATGTTGGTGGTCGATTATACGTGTTGTATCAACACTTCATTCAGGTGTTTTCCGGTATCGAGGATGTGAGCTATTAAATGGATATTACCCCAAAGCAAAAAGAGAAAGCGAATATCTACGCAAGATTCTTTCTAACAACAATTGGTGCTGGATTAGTAATATCTTTCATTTACCTCACACTTCTTACAGGTATTACGATGCCAGTTATCTTTGTAATACTAATGTTTCTAGTTGGGATTCTAATCGGCTTGTACAGCATAGAAATCCAATATGCTATCATTAGTGGTTTTCTTTCCATCTTCATAGGATTAATCATACTTTTTGGAACAGTTTATCTCGCAGTCGTCGTGATTGGTGCATGGGTTATTCTTGACATATTATTTCTCTTGACGATTGATATCGTCGTTCGTGCAGTTATGTTGCATTTGTTGGGCATCCTACCAGGAGTAGTTCTGGGTCGATTAGTAGGACCAGATTGGTTTGAGCCTGAAAGAAAACATAAACTCAAAGTGGGAATTGATGGCACTCTCATTAAAAAGACAGATTAGATATTCAATTAAATTCCTATTTATCGAAATGGCATTCGGATTATTGTCATTACCCAAAATCCGAGGATAATTGCGACAAACATCCCAATCATGAAGATTACCTGACCTAGGAGAATCAGGGGGAAATTTGTAGGATTTAGAAAAGCAGTTATTCCCCAGATTAAACCGCCGATTACCATCATAATCGCAGGAAACAGAAATACTTTGTAGCTAATTATTTTCAAGCTGGATGGTGTACGTCTAGCGGGTTTAAGTGTTTGATAGAATTGGGAAAAATCTGGTAGTGTTTGTTTGGAATTCATTAGGTCTGTTCACCTGTCATGCATAAACTCGAAATGAAGGCAAAAAAAGTATACTATTGACACAAAGAAGGCAGAAGGCTTTATCACAGTTATTAACAAGTATGGTAGAAGAAGATGATGCTGCAACAGAATACTGAAGACGAGCCAATCCGCATTGGCATTGATGTAGGTGGAACTTTTACAGATGTATTACTCCTCGATTCGGATGGGAAACGTTGGCATGTGAAAGTCAGATCAACTCCTGAGGACTCTTCGATTGGCGTTTTAGAAGGTTTAGAGAAAGTATTAGGGCTTACGAAAATTTCCCCACAAAAAGCCAACTATCTATTGCACGGAACCACTATTGCAACTAATTCAATACTCCAAAGAAAAGGTGCAACAACTAGTCTCATTACGACAAAAGGGTTCGAAGACCTCTTAGAGATTGGACGCCAACAGCGACCAAAATTATATGATCTTTTCGTTGAACGAATACTTCCCCTAGTAGCTCGTGAAAATATTGTTGGCGTTGAAGAACGCATTCTGGCGAATGGGAATGTACATCAGTCGTTAAACTCTGAAGATGCCAAGAGAGTTGTAAAGCAAGCAAGACAAAATGCTGATGTAATTGCGGTGTGCTTATTATTTTCCTTTAAGAATCCTCTTCATGAGGAACGACTTCAAGAAGAGATTCAGCGTCAAGATTCATCCATTCCAATTTCTGTTTCATCTGTGGTTTTGCCTGAATATCGGGAATACGAACGAATGTCCACTACGGTGTTAAATGCATATGTAACGCCGGTTCTCACACAATACCTTCAACATCTCGAGATGGCATTACGCAAAATTGGACTGCAAACTCCAATATTAGTCATGCAAAGCCATGGAGGCGTTGTCCAATCCCAATTAGCTCGAAACCATGCGGCTCGACTCCTATTTAGTGGTCTGGCAGGAGGAACCCTAGGTGGTCGATATACAAGTCAGATCATGCAAGAAAAAAACGTTATCAGTCTAGATATGGGTGGAACTAGTACTGATGTAGCATTAATTAGTTATGGTTTGATTCGAGAGACCTGCGAGGGGCAAATTGGTGGCCATCCCTGTAGATTACCAATGGTAGACGTTGAAACAGTAGGCGCGGGTGGGGGAAGCATTGGCTGGATCGAGGCGGGAAGAATATTACGAGTGGGGCCACAAAGTGCAGGTGCAGAACCTGGACCTGCCGCCTATGGGCTCGGAGGAACTGAACCAACTGTAACAGATGCGAACCTCATCCTAGGACGGCTTAATCCTGATTATTTATTAGGAGGAGCAATAGGATTGAAAAAAGATTTGGCGTTTCAGTCAATGCAACTGCTTGCACAGCAGCTTAACTTGAGCATAAAGGAATGTGCATACGGGATAATCCGAGTAGTAAACGCTAACATGGAACGAGCCATTCGTGTTGTATCAATACAACGAGGATTTGATCCTCGTGACTTTGCGTTGGTGGCATTTGGAGGTGCAGGTCCAATGCATGCGTGGGCACTAGCAAAGAATCTTGGGATTCCCCGCGTAATCATCCCAAACGCCCCAGGTCTTCATTCCGCTTTAGGATTATTAGCCACCAACCTAAGAATTGATCAGAGTCATACTGTCCTCGAATCTACTCAATCTCCAGACTTCACTCGAATTCGTACAATTTTCCAAGAACTCGAAGAGCAGCTAAAAGAAAGACTTCTAGAACAGAGTGTATCTCCCCAAACCATATCGCTTCAACGTCTTGCAGATCTTCGATACACAGGACAAGCATACGAAATTACCCTACCTGTACCAAAAGGAAAAATTACACGGAACTGGATAACTCAGTTGGTTCACAATTTTCATGCTCAACACAAACAACAATATGGATTTTTTACACCTGATTCACCAACAACCATCGTTAATCTCCGAGTCATCGCTCAAGGACCCATGCCTCCTCTCAAACAAACTCAAATCCACAAACAACAAAAAATCCCACAAATTCGTTTAAAAAGAGAGGTATTTTTTGAGGAGCTTGGTCAATCAATTATTACTCCCATTTATGAACGAACTACACTTGGATTTGGTGCACAGATCAATGGACCAGCTATTATCGAGCAACTCGATTCAACAACTGTAGTTCACCCAAACACGAAAGCAATAGTCCATCGGGGAGGTAACATAATTTTGGAGGAACTCAAATGAAAACAGATCCGATCTCATTTGAAGTTCTCCGAAATGCTTTCATTTCTGTTGCTGAAGAAATGGGTGCCACCCTTGTTCGAACAGCGTATTCACCAAACATCAAAGAGCGGCGTGATTGCTCTGCAGCCGCATTTGATGCGAAGGGACAGATGATAAGCCAGGCAGAACATATTCCCGTTCATTTGGGAGCCATGCCAGAATCGGTCAAAGCCGCTCTTGCTCTATATCAAATTTCTGATTGGGAAAAAGGAGATGTCATAATTCTTAATGACCCTTTTGAAGGCGGTACACATCTTCCAGACATAACCATCATATCCCCCGTAATCATGAACTATACTGTTGTTGGATTTGTTGCAAATCGTGCTCATCATGCAGATGTAGGTGGTTCCTCGCCTGGATCAATGCCTGGTGCTGCAACAGAAATCTATCAAGAAGGATTTCGACTTCCACCCACCAAACTTGTAAGCGGGGATAAAATAAATGAGGGACTTTGGCGTGTGTTACTCGCTAATGTGCGCACACCTAGCGAGCGACAAGGTGACCTCCGAGCCCAAATTGCAGCAAATAAAACAGGGATCACTCGGTTTGAAACAATCATTGCAAAATACTCCAAATCTGTAGTTTCAACGTTTTTTGAAGATTTCCATGCATATTCAAGACGACGGATGCTTCAACAGCTTAAGGAAATGCCCAAAGGAAACTTTTCTTTCAGTGACTACTTAGACAATGACGGGATTTCTTCCAAACCAGTTGAATTGAAAGTTAAGGTGTTAATAAAACATAATCAAATGATCTTTGATTTCTCTGAGAGTGAGAAACAAACCACGGGTAATGTGAACGCCCCTCTCGCGGTTACGCTCTCTTGCTCGTACTATGTCCTACGATGTGTGACAGATCCAACCATCCCTGTAAATGCGGGTTGCTACTCACCATTGAAAGTCATTGTCCCTGAGGGTTCGGTACTCAATCCACTTCCCCCTGCAGCTGTCGCGGCAGGTAACGTTGAAACATCACAACGTATTGTGGATGTATTATTCGGCGCTTTAAGGCATGCACTCCCTGATCGAATTCCCGCAGCGAGTCAAGGAACCATGAATAATCTAACCATTGGTGGATACATCCCTGGAACGTCTAAAATATTCACATTCTACGAGACTATCGGTGGTGGTCTGGGTGCCCGACCAAATAAAGATGGCATCGATGGTATTCACAGCCATATGACGAATACTGCAAATACGCCCATTGAAGCAATAGAAAGCACCTATCCACTTCGAGTCGAGTGCTATGAGCTGATTCCCGAAAGTGGGGGAAAAGGACAGTATCGTGGTGGACAAGGAATCCGACGAAATATTAAGATACTAGCCGAAAACACAGTTGTTTCCATTCAAAGCGAACGCCGACGCTTTGGACCTTGGGGATTACAGGGAGGCCTTCCAGGACAACTTGGAAAAAATCGCCACTGGCACAAGGGGAAATGGAAAGAAATTCCAGGAAAAGTGACATTAGCGGTAGAAAAGGGGGACATCATTAGCATCCAGACCCCTGGTGGAGGCGGATTTGGCAAACCCATTCGAAAATTAGAAAACACCCAGCAATAGAATTGCATTAAAACAAAAAAGAATTCCAAAATAGATCAACAGAAGACCAAAGCCTGCGATCAGGTATTTGTAACCTCGTGAACCTATTAGCTGTGAACCTCTTTGCGTTGCCCATGCAGTTCCAGCTAGCCACACATAATCAATCCAAACATGAGACAAGAACATAATTATGACTCCAGCTAGGGCTGCAAAAAGGAAGGCTGTGATCACAATATTTGCTCCCACTGTAAACCACCAAACGATGAAGAAAGGATTAAACGCAGAGAAAATCAATCCGATGAAAAAAGGATGGCGAGTTGGTTTTGCATTAGCCAAATCAATTTGCTCAAACACTTCAACGGGTGTACGAGCTTCACGAATTTGTAATGTCCCGAATGCAAGTAGTACCACACCTCCAAGGATGGCGATGGTAAATTGAACAAATGGAATGTAAATGACGAAACTAAGACCAACCGCAATTAGAAGAATTACAGGCAGTTCGACACATGTATGTCCAAGCGAGAGCCAGAGTCCACCCTTCCATCCCCAACGAGGTGCGTTAGAGAGATTTGTGAAAAGCAGTGGTCCGGGTGCAAGGGCACCACTTAACGAGATGAGGATTACACCAAAAAGAAAGAGAACGAAAGGGTCCACGATTTAACCTCATAATAGTTTTGAGAATGCAGTATAATGAATAATCGATTTTAGTCTAGCGTATCAATGAATGCTAAGGGTTCTTCCTCATGAATTAAGTTCGGTTTTCTTTCCTTGTGTTCGGGTTCTTTGACTGTAAATCCAAATAGAGAAGTTCCAATGAGCACAAGTCCTGCAGAAAGAAAGAAGGTATCAATAATGGCTTGTGTTGCCGCAACTTCAGGAGGAGCTCCCAAATTCAGATACTGATTCATGCGCCAAGTACTATAGACACCACCAACGGCAGTAGGAGAAGTACCAAAGGAAATAGTCCAAACAGCATTGTATAAACCGAAAAGCTCTCCACGTCGTGTTTCTGGAATCATATCTGCAGCAAGAGCATACCCGAGGGTATGAATGGTGGGGCGAACGATTCCATTGGCACCATTCACTACCAGCATACCAAGTAAGGTGTTAACAAATCCATAGAAAATTGAAGTGCAAGCTTGAATTATGAGAGCTCCAATGATGACTGGCTTCCTTCCAATATGATCACCGAGAATACCAGCAACGGGAGCAGCTATGAGTCCGAATGCGGAATTGACGTTACGGACTAGACTGATTTCAATTGAGGTCAAATTGAGCGCAATTCGGAGATAAATGGTGAACAAAGAAAGATAGCACACCCATGCCACGGTAATAAAAGCCCAGACGCCAAGGAAAATAAAGTAATTTCGAGAGGAACGATTTCTCCATCCAAGTTTCCAATCAGCAGAAGCTTGTAGTTTTGGAAGCGTTTCTTGTGCTAGTGAATGTTGAACTTCAGGAACCGTTGTGATAAGTGTGATTACACTACCGAACATAATTCCTGATGCAATAGGGAATACCCAATAGAAACCAGCACCTGGCACAGGATAATCATACAGGAACCCGATTACGGTTGCACCAAAGATACGCCCAATAATGCCCACTGCATTGATACGACCCATCAGGGTTGAACGTTCATTGGGATCAGCTAGGTCAGCAAAAAGGGCTGACCAGCCCGTATTTGACATGGACCAAATATCTTCGATAAGCGTAAGCCCGATGATAATTGTCCAAATGGTGATATTAGCCCAGATAATTAGATATCCAATGCCAGCGAAAGTTTCTCCAATCACAATTAGTAATCGCCGTCGACGAATTTGATCACTAGCCCGTCCCCAGACAATTGCCTGCATAGCTGCGTTAGTAAGCATTGGAAGTGTGATAACTAGTCCCAGCTGGATGAAATTAGCTCCAAGCACTTCTGCCATGAACAAGGTGAGGAAAGTGTAGAAAATCGCTCGACGAGCATTGACCATGAACTCAAAAGAGCCCATACCCACTTGGATTTTCTTTCGCACACCATAACCCCATTATATCTTCCTTTAATACGGAAATGAAAAATGGAATTAGGGCTTAGACGACACTCTTCACCCTCACCTGTTTAATATTTGAAGAAGCCTTCTTTGGTCTTCATTCCAAGCTTGCCATCTTTAACCATTTGCTTGAGAAGGGGATGTGGCTTATAAAAATCATCATATTCCTTCGCAATAAATTCTAGTTTCTCAACAACAGCGTCGATACCCAATGAATCAGCGAGTTCCAAGGTGCCAACAGGTTGGTTGAAGCCTAATTTCATTGTCTTGTCAATATCAGCAGGCGAAGCGACAGTCTCAGCAACCAATTCTGACGCACGGTTAATGCCAACAACTACCACCAATTGAGGGTCAAACTTGTCAGCTAGCTCTTGAGACCACACTGTTGGACGTTGCCAACGGTTGCCAGGATGCTCATAGAACCCTTTTCCAGTTTTTGCACCCAACTCGCCCTTTTGCACTTTCGCTTCCAGACACCTAGCCATTTTCATTCCTGGTATTCGAGTTATCATGAACTTAAGCACATTATAGACTACATCGATGCCCACAAAGTCTAGCAGCCCAAAAGTTCCCATTGGAAGACCAAGCTTCATTGCGGTCGCAGAGTCAATCTCTTCTGGTGTAAACTTCCCTGAATCCACTAGCTGACCGACAAAGTTCAATGGAAACATCTGAATACCATTTGCGATGAAACCGGGGACATCTTTATTACACATAACAGGCTCTTTACCCATCTTCTCCGTCAATTCATAAATTATCGCGGCAGTTTCATCTGATGTTTTTTCGCCTTTGATAATTTCAACGATGTTCATCCGAACGACAGGTGAAAAGAAATGCATGCCAACAACTCTCTCAGGATGTTTCGTTGCTGAAGCAATATCGGTAATAGGTAATGAACTCGTATTTGTGGCTAGTATGGCGTATTGGGGTGCTTTGGCTCCAACATCGGCGAAAACTTCTTGTTTAAGCGGAAGAATTTCTGGTATGGCTTCAACAATAAGATCTGCATTTTTCACAGCTGTATCACGATTCGTTGTTGTGGTTATCCGGTTGAGGATTGCATCGTGATCATCTTGGGAGATTTTGCCTTTTTCGAGGAATTTTCCTAGACTCCATTGGATATTATTTATCCCCTTTTGAATGAATTCATCTTTAATATCAACCATCGTTACGGTATAGCCGGCTTGGGCGAAAGATTGGGTAATTCCATGACCCATAAGTCCTGCACCAAGGACAGTGATGTTCTTTACATCTTCAGTTTTCATCTAAATCACCAAAATGAAAAGTGTCTTGTTCAGATTGTAAAGTGGTTTGATTCTGAAGTTCTTAAAGCTTGATGTTGTTGTGATGTTATGAATTATTGCTAGGGTAGGAGAGATCCAAGTAGACTCAGAAGAAAGTCACGAGTTGGTGGGAAGAGGAAAAGTATGAGGAGAGTTATTAAGACTCCAATAGAGCCGTAGACGATTTTGACTTTATTGCGTCCCCAGAAAGATGCATGGAGTTTGTGCATGTGTTCTGTGCTGTGTTTGAAGCGGGCAAACATCCAAGGAAGTTGATCTGCAAATTCGCCTATTGTTTTTCCTTCTTCAAAATAAGGGGTGATGGATTGGTGGATTGGGGCTCCATCTTTGACCGTGAGGGGTTCTGGTGTGTTCCAGTTATAGAGGAAATCGATGATGGGATTGACACCACTGACTTTGACAGCGTTTTGATACCAAAGTTCTCGCCAGTGATAATCAGATGTAATCCATTCGATTTTTCCTGTTCGAGCATTCACCCAGATGTCTGCACGCTCCCAATCGTCGTGAGGGAGAGGAAAGGTTAGCTCGAGGGGCCAATACCAGACATAGCGAAATACCCAATATGCGTCAGCTTCCAGCCAGGTATTGATGCCATGAGCAAGGTTTTCAGGATGCTTAGTAGGAAGGAAGTCTTGAGGAGTTGGAATCCATTGTTTACCATCCCAGTAGCGAGGTTCAGGGTATTGGACCCATTGGTCTTTACCTCGGACACGGGTTTTAAAATAGGGATTGAGTTCACGACGTGTACTATAGAAGTAGAGGCTAGCCGTGTGGATCTTTGGTGGTCGACCAAAATACTTAGCAATGAAGTTGAATCTACGACTAAAGCTAACGTGTGGACGGGTCCAAAGTTCGATTTTTCGAGGATTAACAAGATTACGGATGATTCTAAAGGCACCATCACTTGGGGGTTTGATGATGAGGTCACAGCGATCTTTTTCTCGGGCCATAATACCAATTTCATGAGGAAAGACTTTTTCTCGGAATCCGCGAATATACTTCGATTGCCCTCCACTACGGTCATTACTTTTCATTTCATATTGATTCGTATGGTTTTCCCCTTGCCAGTCATCACGATAGAGTCCATGTTCATAGCGTTGACTCCAATAATCTCGAAAGAGATGAGCTCGTGGAGGTTTGAAAATCACTGGACCATCGTATTTGTTTCGTGCCCAGCTAGCCCGAATGAGTTCAATAGAGCCTAATCGTTGTCCAAGAGCAAATCCTGTTATTTTGAGCGGAGTTTCATTGTCTACGCCAAGTGATGAAAGAGAGTTTCGAATTTCAGATTCAAAAGCATCAGGGTAGGCGGCAAGGTTTGCCTCACGATGCAAATCTGCTGTGAGTCGGCGAATACCAAATAAAGTTGAACTAGCAGCTTTGAATGAAAAAAGCGCTTCCACCCATTCAGCATGACCATCCTCAAATTCGACATAGTAGTCGGTTATGATAAGACGAGGGTCCCAAGTTTTGGGATCAAGAAAGAGGTCTATTCGATGGTTTGTCCAACCTTGCCGATAGTTTGCTCCTGGTGCGGGACTCATTTCACCAGGTTCAAAGCAAATCCAAAGGCGATATATGAAGTATTCTCCATCGTATTTTGCATCACCAATGAAAACAGTGCCATAGAATAACTCTTGAAAGTTTACTCCGTTTCGAAGTCGAGGCATTGCGAGCTCTTCAGCAGTCATAATGCGGGGAGGAGTCTTGATTCGAAGAAATTCATATTCGCCACCGATTCGAGTAGGAACTGGCATCTCAATTGAGATCTGACTTTCTACCAAGTAATTATTTCCGGTTTGTAATTCTCGTTTTCCTTTATAGCGAAGGTTGAACTGATAGGGCACATGTTTTAGGTATTTTGTGAGTTCGACGGCGTCGGAGCCCAACGTAATTGTGGGAGTAAGGGTTTGTGGATTAATGTAGTCTTTGATTTCATATTCAGGAGCAAATCGTGGAACATAAATGGGGAGATGAGCTCCTTCTTCGAAAGTAATTCCAAAGTTTTCTTCCCATTTGTCTCCGATTTCATCTGCCCAATTAGTTTCTGCCTTAAGGATTTTTGGTCGGCTAGAAATTTTGAAAAATAGCGTTTGTATGGCTAATAGGTTATTTGTGTCAGCTTGATAGATTCCAAAGCTTACGGGGAATACTTGTCCAGGCAAGATATTCCCTTCACGTGCGGACTTGGTAAATACAGTGAAAAACGCGGCTTGCATTAAATCATCAATAGTTGAAATGGTGGTCTCAGAGGTGACTATTTCTTCCGTGGCTCCTTTGAGGGTACCGAGTGGCATACCTTTGTAGTCTCCTGTCCACATCACTCCCAGCCAAGGTTGTTCTCCAGATATTTGCTCAGATGGCGAGACTGGTTCAAAATCTGGAGATGCTGTACTAGTGAGTACTACTGGGATAGGACGAGTTGGACCAAATGCATCCGCAGGTTTTTCAAAATAGATATTATCATTGATTTCAAACGCATCGTCATCTGAACCGATATAGAAGTTTTTCATCGTAACTTGTGATTTATCCCTTGAGGCTTTCCATGGTTGAGTACTACTTGGGGAAATATGGGGAAGAATGCCTAATGGACGAATACTCAGATTAACAGCTTCTTTTTCAGAAATATTGAGAACGGCTAGTTTCACAGGTGTCTCTGCTTCAAAGTAGATTATTGCTTCAGTATCGAAATCAGGATACAACCCGATGGCAAAGTCACCATTCAGAAATTCTTTGAGCTCATCACGGAGATATCGCAATTTTTCGAGTGTAGCATCTGGGATTTTTAATCTGTGAGCAATTTGGAGGGCTTCACGTGTATAATCTAAAGCGCGGAGAAATACAGCTAGCGTCCAATTCTCCAAACCAACATGACTCTGGAGAAATCCTACAATTTTGAGGATATCATCCACTGTTTCTTGCGTCATTCGTCGAATCGAATATAAACCAACCAGTTCATCGCAAACGTTTAGCACTTCTTGAAGGCGAGCCTGCGTTGGTCGAACTCCGCTTCCATCATCCTCACTAATGGTAGCAACTAGTTGTTGCAGCCAAACCTCTAAACAGGAAATCGCTTCGTGATGACGGTCAAGCAACTCATAAGCATTTTTTGCACGAAATAGGTTTCGTCCACCATCTTCGATATTTCCTTCTTCTAAATTTGCTAATCCCGCTAACCAACTGCTGTAGGCCGCACGTCTCCGAATCTCATCTGGATCTCGATTGGGGATCCAGGTATCTCTCGCTTTGACTTTTTTGCTTTGTTCAACACCGCGTTGGAGTCGATATGCTAGGGAGAACAACTCTGCAGCACTTGAGAAATCACGAGAAGGTGCTGCGCCCCAAAAAGGCATTGCATCGGGTTCTTTGCGTTCATCTTTAGCATCATCGACAGGCTCTTGTGAGGAAGGTGGTTCAGTTTCTACTTCAAGATAGCTTAGGTTTTGTCGAAGTTGTCCTTGATTAAGTTTGCAAATAGCGGCAACCCAGTAAAGTTCCAAACTTTTGAACAAATCAACGACATCATCAAATTCGACTTCTGCATCAATTAATAAATCAAATAATTCATCCTGATCGGGTATCACAAAAAGATCAAGAATTTTTTTACGGAGTTCTTCCTTTGATCCAATATCTAGGACATCACTGACTATGCCAATACGGTAGAGGTCTGCTATTAGTTTTAAACAAATAACGTTCAAGCCACGTGCGGATCCTTCGCAGAGCCACCGATAAATCATTGCAAAATCGATGAGTGATTGATCCTGATGCTGTTGAGCCTGTACAAGAATGGAGCCCGCTTGATTTGCTAGTTCTTGAAATGCCTTTGATCCCTCATATCCACGTTTAACCATTTCAAATACGGCTATGAGCCCTTTTACAGCTTTAGAAGAATCATCTACAACAGCTACTCGTTGGTATCCAAGCCGCTCCATTAGGGTTAGAATGAAATCAGCAGCAAATTGTGTGAGATTAAGACTTAGTCGTCTAGCCTCATTAACTGTGAATCCTTCAATATCACGAGTTATTCGTAAATATGCAAACGCACCTTCCATATAGCTAGCAACAAACCGCTGAATTGAAGGCGTGGCTTTAGCTAGTTCTTCTTTTCCAACCTGCTCGAAAAATTCTGCTAGTGCTTTGAAGCGATTTAGCGCCGTATCGTCATCCGATGTGGTAACAAGGGACAAAGCTTCGGCTTCATTCCACAAGAAAATCGCGGCCAGTGGTATATTCACTTCTGGATTTTTCTGTCGGTTTGAAACTGCGCTCATTGCAGTTTTTCGGAAGAACTCAACAGCTTCAATTAGCATTGCACTTTCTTGAGCTGAGAGATCATCACTGACACCACTCAGAAGCTTTTGAATAGCCCGACCAATAATTAAAACATTCTCAAAATCATCAAGCTGCTCGTAACAGCGGTATTCGCGTATAATTGCTGGTAATGCAGCAAGAGGAGAATCCTCTGCCTTTCGGACCTGAACCACTGTACTAAAGCATTTTGCTGCACGTCGCCATTCACGAGCAATACCAAACATTGTTCCAGCCGCATCAAGCGCTTCTAGTGCTTGCTCATGAATAATACTCAAAGCATTCTCAGCGGCTTTAGCACGTTCTTCATCTGAACGATAAACATAATCATCATAATGAATCTCATCGGCAAAGTATTGCTCAAGTTCACGCCACCGTTGGGCAACGGTTTCAAAGTCTCGAGCAATTGATCGAGCAACCTCAATTTCAAGTTGTGGGGACTCTGATGCGGATTCAATTCGTTGGAGTAATTCTGCAATTTGCTCCAAGATGTCTTGAATACCTTGCCCCTTTGTTTTTGTTAGATGCTTCGATATTTCTTCAAGGTCATTCCGAGCGACTTGAAAAAGCGTAAGATATGCTTTCACTAAGCTATGATGATCCAATGACGCCATAATGTAATACTCCTATAGTCTCGACTCGCCAACACATATAGTAAAGAAGCGCAGACGAAATTTGTCTGTTCATGGATGTACCTCCTCAAAAGCTCTTCCACTAATAAGCGAGAAGTCATTAGTAGTACTACTTTATGAAAAGAACTAGTAAAAAGTTAAAAATTGGAAGAGCGTCCGCTCCGGGCCTACGCACATTTATCCGAAGCGGACAATTTTTCCAGCTCTTCCAGCGACAAAGATTTTCTTACGACCTTCAATTTGAACTAATTTGCTTCCACTAATCACGACTTTTAAATCGCCTTTCTTAAAGATTAGTCGATCTTCACTCGTAATAACTCCACATTTACCATGCTGAGTATCTAGGATAGTTGCGACCCAACCATGCTGACGTTGGATAAATGTATCAGTAAACCAGTTTTGGTTATTTTCTAAGAACTTGGTGAAAATTTCATTTGCCCGGCGATCGGCGTCTTCAATAGAATCTAGGTAGAATTTTTGTAATTCCTTATCTTTGATGAGGGTGGTGCTAGGCGGTGCCCATTCACCGTCTTCGCTAAAGAAGAGAAGACTGCCATTCCAATGGAAATCATGACTTTGCCCGACGGCGCCCCGTCGGGTTTCAGCAATCGCATCAATGATGGCCTGCCCGGATCCAATGAAAACCCCACCTACTTCCCTATTCTGATAAAAAATTGGAAAATAAAGTGTGCCTTCATTGACAATAAGCAAGGCTTTCTCTGATCGCGCAATATCCGTAGAATGGGTAACCTTACCTGCTAAAGCGCCAAGCACTAGCTCCTTTTTTCGATAACCACATGGTGAACAAAAACTCATTCTAGATCACACTCGTTATGCTTCGTTAGTATCTTTTCCGATACCTGATACCATTTGGTTATGAAGATACTCTGCTAGTTTTAGTGCCATCCGACCAGGGATAGTGATGAGATATCTCCCACGAACTCTTTCTTGTGTTACATATCCAGCTTCTTCTAATTGTTTAAGATGATGAGGAAGAGTTCCCGGTTTTAACCCTGATAACTCCATGAGATCTTGATGGTAACGGGGTTCTTCTGCAAGCAAATAGAGAATATCAATTCGTTCAGCGCTCGCAAGAGGAGCCAGTAATCGTTCGGCATCCATAGCTGGTACTTTTTGTACCGCCTCTGCCGCAGACTTACCGATTGAAATACCATTCTCATCTATTTTGAGACCGGCTCCATCAGGACCAATGAAAACACTCCGCATTGCCCGGTTGGCTCCCCGCATAGCGTCTGATACAACTAGTTTTATGTATTCCCCGATTTCTTTCCCGGCAGCACCCACATTCCGACCAAACTCAGCCATTTCCTCACCAAATGCCTGTTCATCAAACTCAATCCTTACACCTTTAGAACGTTTGGAGGATTTAGGAGAATCAGAATCCGTTGAATATTCTTCGCGAGGAGGTGTTCTTCCTTCTTTCTCTAAACGTCTACGCAAATCCTGCATTTGTTCTTCGAGCCGTTCCATCTTTTTGCGGATTTCCTCTTTTGTTTTCTCATCTTTGTCTTTCCTTCTACCAAACCAAGACATCTTGAATCCAACCCCTAACATATTCGTCGATATCGATAAATTTCAGCATACATCTTTTCTTTGATGCAACATTCAGTGTTTTCCATTTTTTTCATTTTATCCGACTCCACTCGGTTAAATTACGATTAGAGACGTTTTCTAAACGATAGAATTTTTTCGTTCTGAATTAGAATATTATCGTTCACAAATATAAACCTTTCGAATTTAATTAGAGGTTAGTGTATTCAACTAACAAGAGGCTAAAGCACATTCCGCACACTTAAAGGTGCTTTTGTACAAGGCAAAACTAGGCGAGAATAAAGTGATTAAATCCCCACGAGTAATAGTTGGAATGGCCGCCTTTCCTTTAAACACCTTCACGTCAGATGTTGTAATTAGCAAGGTAACAACGCTTCTACAATCAGAAAAACTCAGTGCAGCTGAACTTCTATGCCTTTCGAATGTATTAGGAAATCCCCGGGGAGGTCTACCTGGTTATCCTGCAAAGGAACGAGCGACCAGTATCGGGAACCAACTGAAACAATTTCATGTCAGCATTCATGGACCCTATGTTATTTCTTTAACCACAAAAGAAAAAGGAAAACTCCGAACCAGTCGCGCTCATTTGACGCGCTGTTTACATATGGCTGATTTGGTTGGAGCAACCCATGTAACCTTCCATCCTGGTTCACGACAACGTGGAACGATTGTAAAAGAGCTAGTAACCCAGCGATTGAAAGAGATTATGGCCAAGATTGATAATGATGGAATATCTGCTGTACCTGCACCTGAAGTAGCTGGTAAAACAGCTGGATTTGGGAGCTTTGAAGAAATAAGTTCAGTTGCAGGTGATGTTGGATGTTTATTCTGTTGGGATTTTGCTCATGACTTCGCTCGTGGCGGAGATGTTACTTCTGAAGACGGTATTCTTCGACGGCTTGAACTTATTGAGCAATCAATTGACCTATCACGATGGCGATTGCCAGTACACATTTCGGGTATCTATGCGAATCGGCGCGGAGAAGTACGCCATGCCCCATTAAATGGTGGAAGTAAGGTTCCTTGGAAGCTGTTTTTATCAGTGCTTCGTGAACAACGATTTTTGGAAAAGGTGAGCATTATCTGTGAATCGAAATCTTTTGACCGTAGCGGGCTAGATTTTCGCGTAGAAGAAGCCAACCAAATCAAGAAATTTATTGAAAGTAAACAGATTGATAAGGAGTATTCTCCTGCTCGACCATCATTAACACAGTTTTTCGACACTAAAACAGAAAAAGGATAGAAGAAAAACTTGAGCTTGAGAAAATGTTTATCATCCTATGAATAGGAGGCTTGAGAAAGAATTTACTCAAAAACCATTTCAGGTTTCGGTGCAACCGGTTCTCTAGGAGCAGCTAGCTTCAAAGCTTCCTTGATAATATCCAATGCCTTCTGGCGGTTATTTGGATCAATGGCAACCATGCCATAGGCTTTGATACCTAAAATTCGCTGCACTAGTTGAGGAGATAACGCGCCAGGAAGGTCTTGTTTATTCGCAATCGCAAGTAACTGAGCAGCGATATCCTTTCGCCGAATCAAGTCTATAATGTCTTTGCTATTTAGCACGTTTTCTAATGTTGAATCCGTAACTAGAAGGATAATTCGGCTACCACGAAAATAGAGTTCCCAAAGTTTCCGGAATCGGTCTTGCCCAGCAAAGTCCCAAGTACTCACTTCATAGGTTCCGATACGGGCACCTTCGATTTTTTGAATGTCAATAGCTATTGTTGGAACATAGCTTGTTGGAGGGACTCCGCCATTGAGAAGAGTAACAAGGGTTGTTTTCCCAACACCCCCATAACCGATAATACTGACTTTAAGAGTTGTTGTGACGTAGTCATCAACTTTGTCCATAAAGGCTTCGTATTCAACTTCATAACTGATAACACGACGGAATTCATAATGGACGCGATCAAGTTTTTCCCGAAGAGTATCGTCATCGTCGACACCTTCAGCACAGAGAACGACAATTCCTCGTCCCAGAGGTTTGCCGATATATTTGATTGGGCCGATTTCTTCAATGATGGTGTCTTGTGCTTCCTTTACACGGCTGGCAAAATCTTGCATTTCCTTGACATTAACATTGATAATCCAGAATTTTTTCTGGACTACAATTTCATCGCGTGCGTCGATGATATAGACGTAGTGTATCATCCGGATCCCCTGAGGGTAGCTTCCGCTTACCTTTGTTAATCCGAGTCGAGGCTATTTCAACTTTGCGTAGTTAATCTCAATAGATTGGTAATTTTTTACTTTTGGGCAAAGTTGATAAAAGGGTGAGTACTTCAAGCTGTGTGGGGTCGAGTCCAATGGAAGTAACGATTCTAGGCAGCGGGGCTTCGCTGCTTTCTCCTGACCGTGTGTCATCTGGATTAATGGTGGAAATTGCTGGAGAACCCCTTATTTTTGACATAGGATCTGGTGTGCTTCACCGTCTTTCTTGTAGCTTACAGGAAATTACTAAAATTGAACACATCTTCATAAGTCATTTACATGTCGATCACGTTTCAGATATCTTTCCCCTCATCCAGAGCCTCTGGCTTTCCGGTTATGATAAGACTTTGAACATCTATGCTCCTTCAATCATGCAAAAAATAATTGAAGTAACTAACGAAGTTTTTCCGTATCTATCAGATAAGATAAAGTTCAAATATCATCAACTAGAGCCTGGTTTTCAAGTGAAAACGAAGAACTGGAACGTTTTAACCTTCCCAGTAGATCATGGTGATTTTGAAGCATACGGATTTCACATTGAAGCCGAGGGTAAACGCGTTGTTTATTCCGGAGATACTGCCCCATCCAAAGAAGTTGTCAAAGCGGCGAAAGGAGCCGATTTGCTAATTCATGAGTGTTCTTTTCCCGATCGTTTGAAAGAAATAGCAACCACTCATACAACTCCAAGTGACCTTGGAAGATTAGCAACTGAGGCAGAAGTAAAAACATTAGTTATCATGCACTTGTACCCCGAACTTGATGAAGAGCTGGGTGACGCTCTCCGGAGCATTCGAGCTTCATTCTCAGGCAAAATCATTGTTCCCCGCGATACTCAGATTATCACGTTATAACTACCGATTGGACCTTTAGTGGATGAGTGACAGATGAACACTCAGCAATTTGCAGAAATGCTGGAACGTGCAAAACCGATTGATGAGTACATGCAGACTAGTTCGAAAGACTTTCGCTCTAAATACGAAGCAAGACGTACAGAATACACTCCCAAACACGATATTCTTGAAGCCATCAAAAGAAGTGCAGATCAATTTATTGTGGTCGCGATTGGGGCAGATTGGTGTAAGGATTGTATAGTCAATATCCCAGTGTTAGATATCATCTCCGAAGCAACAGGAATGCGTATCTATGTCCTTGGTGGAGTCAAATCCGATCCTCTAAATTCGAATAGGCGTTGGGCTGTCCCGCCTAGTCCTCCAGAAGTAGACTCTCTCAACATAATTGCGATTCCAACCATTCTTCTGTATACTCCGGATGGTACAGAAGTTGCACGAATCGTTGAGAATCCTCAAATTCTTCCAACGTTGGAAGAAGAACTCCTTTACCTCATCGAAAATTATCTTGATTGATTTCTGTTTCTATCTTTCACTGAACTATTGACTATTGGTTATTTCTTTATATTTATCATAGGCTCTCCTGAAGGCTTTAAATCCCAGAATAGAGAATTCGCTGGTGGTAGCGAACAATGTCACACCGGATTTGCCCGCGATGCTCAGGATATGTCGAGGTTCGACGGCTAGGGAAGCATTTCAAGATCCAGTGTACACACTGCGGCGCCAGTCACCAGACAATTCCGGGGGAAGTGAACGATCAAGTAGCGGCATATTTTCAATTTATGGATATAATGGAAGAAGGAGAACCCGCTCAGCAAGCCACAAGAAAGGGAAAGCCTCAAACACGAAGTGGAGCACATGAAAAGCGAATACCACTAGGATCGAAAGAAGAATGGGAAACGCAATTAGGGCAGGCAGGCGTCACCTCTTTCGAAACATTACCTGACATTGTTCAACGAATAATTTCGGATTCAGCATACCGACTAGTAAAATATCGACGATTCTCAGAAACCATTCCAGAACCAGGCTATGCCATTGATAAGGCTCCATTAGACGATGAACTAAAGTCCGTCCTTAAGCGCCAAGGGCTCACCCAACTATTTAAGTTTCAAGAAGAAGCGATAAAATATGTTCTTGAAGGGCGTGATGTAGTGGTTTCTGCACCCACAGCAACAGGGAAGACAGAAGCCTTTGCTCTGCCAATAATCCAACAAATACTAGAGCGCCAGATTGGTTGGGGACCCCTTCGCGCTGCAGAAAAACGCACTGTCCAAGCCATTTTCATCTATCCTACGAAAGCATTAGCCCGTGATCAAGCGGGGAAACTAGCTGTATTAGCAGCTAGTGTTGGATTGGATGTTGCAGTACTTGATGGAGACACCCCAAAATCCGAACGGACTACAATTTTTCGTCAACCACCTGATATTCTGATTACGAACCCAGATATGCTTCATATCCATCTAATTCGCCCAAGGGACCCAATTCGACGGCTAGTGCGAACAGCACAGCATGTTGTTTTAGATGAGTTGCATGTTTATGTGGGCGCCTTTGGTTCGAATGTACATTTTCTTCTACGTCGCTTAGAACGTATTTGCCCGCCACTTCAACTTATAGGTGCATCTGCAACTGTAGCTAATGCCAAAGAATTTGCAGAGTTGTTGTTTGGTCGATCAGTAGAATCAATCCATTGTGAAACGGGAAAAAAAGGAATAATTCATTTTCTGATGCTGTATCCCGAGCATGTAAGCCAGAGCACGATGATTGCAGGTGTGGCACGGGAATTGGTCCGTCATGATTTGAAGACGCTTGTATTTGCTAATACCCACAAGAATGCAGAAGTGATTAATCTCATTGCACGACGAACTCAATTGAAGAGCGCAGTTCATCGTGCAGGACTTCCGATGACTTATCGTCGGAAGGTTGAAGATGATTTCCGGTGTGGAGAACTAGACCTATTAGTCTCTACTCCCACCTTGGAATTGGGGATCGATATCGGGGATCTTGAGAGTGTGGTATCGATGCTCGTGGGCATTACACGCTTAACACAACGCATTGGACGGGCTGGAAGAAAAGGACAAGAAAGTATTGCTGTACTAGCACTGCGTCAAAACGATGCAATCAGTACATATTATCGGGAACACCCAGATGATTATTTCACTGATATTGACCCTGCATATGTAGAACCACATAATGAGTTGGTCGCCTATCATCAACTAATAGCGGCTGCCCTCGATTCGCCAATTACTGAAGATGAATTCGGAGAATTTAAGTCCATTTTACAAGAACTTCAAAGAGAGGGGTTACTGACTGAATCGAAGAAGAGATTGAGACCAAATATCATTGAAGCACGTCGTATTCTTACTCGGTATTCGATTCGAGGTATTGGTGATAATGTGAAAATTATCCATGAAGGAGAAATAATCGGTGAACGGCAGATGCCTGTAGCCATGGGAGAATTACACCCCGGTGCTTATTATCTGCATGCTGGATCCACATATGAGTCGTTGGAATTTGAATATCGACATGGGGTTGGCAGAGCGGTTATGAGAAAGCTTTCACGTGGTCATCGTGAAATGACTCAACCCATACGCCATGTAAACCCAGAAATTATACGGGTACTTGATTCACGTCAAGTTTTTGGAATGACAGTGCACTATGCAGATCTACGAATGACAGAGGTCATCACCGGATATGCCATCAAAGACATCTATACTGACAAACTTGTAAAAACTAAGGAACTAGACCAACCCTTACAATTTACATATCCCACGAAAGGCTTCTTTTTTACAGCACCACATCCAATTAAAGCTGTGAAAAAAATCAAAACACATACCAAGCCAAATGTCCCATCTAGTGACGATGAAGTGATTGCTGAAGAAGAACTTATTATTGGGGGATTTCATGCACTTGAGCATACCCTCATTGAAAGTAGTGATATGTTAACAGGGGGAGGGCGGAAAGCCATTGGTGGTGTTTCAATGGGGTCATCAGGGCTCATTTTCATATATGACGGAAGCCCTGGTGGAAGTGGTCTGGCCAAGTTGCTCTTTGATCGTTTAGAAGAAGCAATGCGGCGAGTGACCCTCATTATCAAAGAATGTGCCTGTGATGCTCTTGAAGGCTGTCCGGCTTGTACTTTTTCGTATCAATGTGGCAACAACAACTACCCGCTTTTTAAAGATGGGGCAATGGAGGCAGCCCAGCTCATTTTGAATGGTAAAAAAGTGATCACTGAGACAAGCCCTGAGCTTTCGGAAGAACCGTTGATTTGAAACGAAAGAGTGGTGGTCAAAATTCGGGAGTAAAGAGGGCACGTATTTTGGGAAAGATTACTCGAATGATAGGTGTTTTTGTGGGGCGCCCACCAGCATCGGGGTATATTTGATGAAGTTCGTCGATGGAACGATGACCTAGGAGAAGCTGGTAAATAGTCGGAAAGGGTAATGCGACGTGCATGTCTTTTACTTCATCACGAGGTATCTCGTTTATCGCCATAAGTTTTCCTTTCTTAAAAACCAGTTCAATGCCTTCCTGATACCAACTAATACGTATCGAATCTGTCAAATGCTTAAATTCGGATTGTGCCAAACGCTGTTCGATAACAGATTTGATGATGTTTAGAAAACGTTTGATAGAAGGAATCTTCACATACCATGCATAAGGGCGACCAAATTTTGATCGACTGAGCGCTTCAAGAGTTTGGGCAATGGCCGGTCGTGATGGAGGATAAATTCGAAGAGGCAGTTGCTTTCGTTTAGCAATTTTCTTCAAAAAACGGAGTATAGATATTAAGTGATTAATATCTTCGACCCATAATTCACTAATTTCGAGAGCTCCCCAATCTATTGCAAGAATGAAAATACCCACAACCTTCTGATTTTGACGGACGATATGGAATTTGTAGACCGCCTCTTCGCTTAGCTTTCCGCTTGAGAGATAACTAAACTCACTTTCAGATATGAGCCGATAGAAATCAAGATAGGCATTGCGTTTTTCACGAGCTTGAAGATACTCATGGAAGGTGTTTTCGGTGACCTCTTCTATAGAAATCGGTTCTTTTTCGCTTTTTTTCAGCTTAGGTATTTGTTCTAGCGGAAAGGTGAGAGAACCGCCCATTTTTATGGCGTATTCATAGCCTAGTTTCCGATAATAATAGGGAATTCCCGCGATGATAATCATGGGTAACTTATATTCTTCAACACGTTGTTCGAAAGCTTCATTCAGTTTGCGTATCAGACCTCGGTTCCTGTAATCTTCCAGTGTTCCAACGATTTCCATTTGTCCTACTGGAAGTTGTATACCATCGAGTACACCCACATTGAGTTTCAGGCAGTAGTAAGCAACCACTTTACTTGTTTTTGTGTCTTCGATAATGAAATTATCAGAAGGAGGGAAATTCGGGTGTAGCTTAAACAGTCGATCAATCATGGATGTTACATTCTTGCCATGAACCGCTTTGACGTGGGCTTTGATGGCATTAACATCAAATTCGGTGCCAGTTCGGAGGATGAGACCATTACCAAGATTTTCATTCATAATGGATACACTTACTACCTTTGCTGCTAAATCACCGGAACATGTCGAAGGTTAAAAGCTTATGCAAATCAATGTTGACACTTATGCAGCTAACCCAACAGTTTAAGAAAGCCCGAGTTCCCCAAATAGAGGCTAGTAATATCAGATGCTATAAGATGGGTTTATTGTGACGCGATTCAAGTACTACACGATTTATAGATGTAAGAATTGTAGTGAAAAAATTCGTGTTCATGGTAAGCTTACCTCAAAACTGATTTTGCCAACTGGTATGCAGATGTGCTGTCATCGACCCCGATTGGTCAGAGAGCGACAAGTTCTGATTTCTGATTATAAAGAAAAGGAAACCGATCTCGATGTGCAAACGAGAAAGAAAAAAGGACATCAAAAGAGTCTAGCGGAATATTCGAAAAGAACGAAGTGAGTTGTTCATCACTATAAGACTTTGTAACGAGGATGAGTTCGTAATTTTGGAGTTGGAGCAGGGTAGGCGCCATCAGGGGAAGTATAAGCTAAGAGTGCATCAGTAGTTGAGACAGCCGTAAAGAATCGTGGAGCCCTACGAAGAGGCCCTGCCAGTATGAAATCGGCGCCATGGCATTGTAAGTAGGTGCATAATGCTGGAGCAAGATATCGTTTTGCAGCTGGTGAGATATCAGATGCGTGACGCCAAAGCGCAACACTATTTGCTGAACCAGCTCCCACAGGAAATCCCAATTCATTTTTCACAAACTGCATTGCAGTTGCGGCGATGCTGAGTCCAGCAAGGTCGAGAGCTACTGTATCAATGAGAATCTTAGAAATCTTAGCCGTTTTGGCTTTAGCCAAGAGCCCTTCAGAATCGGGTGTGCCCTTAAGCGTTTCAAGGCGTCCTTGGGGACGGATATCCAGTGGGTTGTGTGCAAGGATTATCGCAGCATTGATTTTAGCAGCCTTTAGGGCTTTGAGTTCTTCCGGTGTGGTGTGGTGACCAATTGCATCAAAGACTGCTAGATGTGTTTGCCCAGTGTCCACAGCAGTTTCAATACCCGCGAATCGGGCATCTCGAGAACTACTATCAATTAAGAATGGAATAGATGCAGCGTTTTCCGCTAGAAATTTTAGATATTTACTCATTGCGTCGGGAGTTTCTGCAAGGACATCCAAAATGAAGGGTGTGCCCGTCGCCATAGTGAGTTTCTTCGCCCGTGTGAGGTAGCGCTTTGCACGTTTCATATCAAATTCCCCATGTTTGGGATTTGTAACTAGACGATCTCCCCGATGAAATATA
This sequence comes from uncultured archaeon, assembly GCA_964347045.1. Taxonomy (GTDB): domain Archaea; phylum Asgardarchaeota; class Hermodarchaeia; order Hermodarchaeales; family Hermodarchaeaceae; genus Hermodarchaeum. The sequence goes on along the minus strand of CAYFXC010000009.1, from coordinate 53,057 downwards.
GAAAGCACGAGCACAGTGGGATATTCACCACGACGTCCACCTATAGTAACATCTCCAATTTGTACAGTTTTTGGTTCTACATGTATTCCTTGTTTAACCATGAAAGTGCCTCCCGAATAATTTGCGTGTATCTTATCTACTGGGATGGTGGCAATTTAAGTCTCTTTGAATACAATTTTGATTGGTCGAACATTTTTTAGGACACTTCAGCTTCAGCTGAAAAAAATACATGCAGATGCTCTTACAAGAAACTAAGCAACGAGTTCTTAAAGCAGATTTATCAATTCCATTTCTAGAGAATGGGGAATGGCAAGACGTCTTTCACGCTTTGATAACAATATCAGCTCAACAAACAGGAAAAAACGTTAGCTACCTTTATGCTAAGGCATTTAATGGTTTGTACTTTGGTGCTACAAAAATAATTTCTGAACTAATGAATGCCGATAAATAGCAGACTGTTTAATCGAGGTTCATTTTTACAAGAAATTGAACATTTTTAGGGAAGTTCATTTCCGGAATGTGGTGGTGTGAATCCATGAATGGCTGGGACCATGTTTTTTTTACAACAGTAATCTTCGTTATAGGTTGGATTGTCCTTGGATGGATTGTTTCCTTCTTTGGATGGATATTACCTGCGACCCTTAGCTTCTGGTTTTTCCTAGTAGCGTGGGTGGGTGGATTATTTCCTGATTTCGATATTCACTGGAAACCTCTTCTTGGTCACCGATCAATCATAACCCATAGTGTGCTAGCACCACTGGTCATAGTAGGACTCTTCTTCATTCCTGTGTACTTCCTTGGTTGGTGGACGCTTGTTGACAGATATTTCGTTGCTCTCTTTTTACTGGGCTGTGCTTGTCACTTCTTTCTTGACCTCGCTCCAAGCACTCGATCAGTACTCAATCGTTGGATGAAAAACCCGTTGGAGGCTGTGGAATATATAGAAAAGGGGATGATAGCGCCACCAGGAAATATCACCTATGTTCCTAAACAGTATGAAAAAGGCTGGCTCATTGGAAATGCACTAGCCCTTGTCGCGTTTGTCGTTATCGCACTTGTGTTCATCTTTCCGGCACTTGGACTTTAAGAGCTTTTGCCAGTAAGTCCATGACATCAAGAACCTCTATTCCCCAATCATCGTTCATTGACTGAGCCTCAGAGAAATGAAATTTGCAGTTGGGACATGCAGACACTAGATAATGGACAGAAGTTCTTTGAACATCAACCAGACGCCGTCTGGTGATTTCTTCGGCAAGGTCAGGGAAGGTTTTCGGTAATGCTCCTCCGCCGCCACAACAATCAGAATGTTCCCTTTTATGAGACATTTCCACCAGCCGACTATTTGGAATCAGATTAAGCAACTGACGAGGTTGATCATAGACGCCGAGTTCACGGCCAAGATGGCATGGATCATGATAAACAAATACTGATTGATTATTCGATGAAAAGCTTGTAAGCAAGGGTGCGAGCTTTTTCTTATACTTTGCAAGAAACTCAGTAATATGATAAACTTGAATCCTCTTGGGAAGCGCAATACCAAGTTTGGGATAATCTTCTCTAAGAGTTCGTGTACATCCTGGACAGGTAGCAATTACAGTCTGGGCGTTTGAACGCTTGATGGCTGCAACGTTTTGCTTTGCCACCAATTTAGCGCTTCGAGTGAATCCTGCTCGAATGAGAGGAGATCCACAACACACTTCTCCTTCAGTTCCAGCTAAGAGGCTGTGCTCGAGTCCTAGTTTTGAAAGGATTTGTTGAGTTGCATTGGCAATCTCGGGATGCCGATAGGCAGTAGTGCACCCAACGAAATAGGTGAGAGCTGCGCGGGATGATGCGATTTTTTGAGCATTTTTGATTTGGGCGAAGCGTTTGTTATGTGGTTCAGCATAAACATTATAGAATTGTATGACATTCTGGTCAAGTTCCAATGTTCCTTTAGGAGCGCGATGTTCCTCAATAACACGTTCTCGGGCAAGCTCAATTATATGGGGAAGTTCATGCTTGGGTTTACACCAAGCTTTACAAGCACCACACAGATTGCATTGGAAAAGTCGATCTACGGCTGCTTCTGTAAGGGCGCGTTTCCTCCCACGGTACAGTTCGATAATTAGTGCTCGACCCACGGGACTGCAAGCGTCAGAACGGGTTACAAGATGAGTAGGGCAAGAATGACGACACATTCGACTGCATAGGCTACAAAGCCGACTGATTTTGGCATAGTCGTTAAGCGTATTAGGTAAATTTGTTAGTTGTTTTGTCGTCATCTAAGTTCTCTCTTTGAAGAGTTAATGAGTTTAATAACAGTACAGGGTAAAAAAAACGATTTAATGAACGAATTCAATAGATTTTTCATCGTTGACATTATCGAGGATAGTGATTATCATGGAAACCTTTATGCAGGAAGCCATAAAAGAGGCAAAACGTGGTTTAAAGGAAGGAGGGATTCCCATTGGATCTGTACTTGTTAAGGAAGGGAAAATACTTGGACGAGGTCACAACAAACGAGTACAAGATAATGATCCAATAACTCATGCGGAAATTGATTGTCTTCGGAATGCTGGACGAATGAGGAGTTACACAGGGACGACACTTTATTCGACGTTAATGCCGTGCTACCTTTGTGCTGGGGCTGTGGTTCAATTTAAAATTAAACGAGTTATTGTAGGAGAGGCTTCAACATTTCCTGGAGCAAAGGAATTTATGGAGAAACATGGCGTTGAGGTTGTAAACCTGAACTTGGATGAATGTAGAGAAATGATGAACCATTTCATTAAAGAAAAACCAGAGCTATGGCAAGAAGATATTGGAGAGTTATAATTCAATCTAGATTAGGCCCAAGACCCAGTTTTCCGGGATTCAAAATGTTGTTTGGATCCAGATATTGTTTGATAGCCTGGAGCAGAGCAAATCCAGAGGAACCATGTTCTTTAGGCATCCAAGGTGCCTTGAGTAGACCTACACCATGCTGATGGCTGAGTGTTCCACCTGCCTTATGGGCTGCTTCCAATCCAACCTTCCAGACCTGCTCATATTTTGCTTCCACTTCTTTAGGCGATGCTTCATGACCAATGAAAATAACGTATATGTTACCACCATCCGGGTAGAAATGCGAAAAGTGACTCATGGTGCTCATTCCCGTAGCTTCTATTGCCTTGCGCATAGCCCAATACATTTTTTCTAGATTCGTATAGCTTGCCGCGACATCAAGGACATCGTATAGCATTCCCGGACCAAGATTCAGACTAGAAGGATAGAAGAGGTCGAAACGATTTTCCCACCAATGTTTGGACGGTTTTGGCCCTAGGGCTTCACTTCCTGAATCAAGACAAATTCTGGATATAGTCCGTTTTTCTAAGCGTACAAGCGACCTAGTAGCACTGTACATAAGATTGAGAACGCATGCACCTTCGGGTGGCGATTTAAAGCGTCCTAAAACGAACCGGGTTTCACTTTCATCATATAAACGAATTAAGGCAGGTTTTAGATCATGACGAAATATTTGTTTCACCGCCGACAACCCTGAAGCTAGATCACGAAACAGAAAAGATTCAAAATGTGTGGTTTGAGGGATTGGGGAGATACGAAGGATGATTTCTGTGATAATTCCGAATGTGCCTTCGGATCCAATAAATAATTGTTTGAGATCAGGTCCCATTGAAGAACGCGGAACAGCTTTGGTTCTGAGTAGTTCTCCATTTGGTAGTACTACTTCTAGCCCGGCTATCATGTCTTCGATCTTACCATATTTAGATGAAAGTACACCTGCAGACCGAGTTGCAGCAAAGCCGCCATATGCAGAACTAAAGACAGAAGAGGGAAAGTGTCCAGAAGTGTACCCTCGTGCCTCCAAATATTCCTCAAGCTCTTGGCCCAAGATTCCAGGTTCAATGGTGACCGTTAGAGAGTCTTCATCAAGCTTGAGCACGCGATTCATCTTCTTGAGATCAACTATGATCCCTCCAGTAATTGCTAAAGTGCCCCCTGCAACTCCTCCTGCTCCAGAAACCGGTATCAAAGGAATTTGCTCTTGGTTCGCTAATTGTACAATTTTTTGAATCTGTTCAACTGTACGTGGCCACACGATCAAATCAGGTTGTGATTCTAGTACTAACCGTCCAAGGCGTAATAGACGAAGAGGCCAAGCATCTCGTGAATAGCAGATTTTATCGATTTCGGCTGCAGACACATTTTCTTTACCAAGCCAAACTTCCAGTTGACGCTTTACACGATTTACATTGAACGCCGTCGAAGCCTTAGACAAATCTAACACCACTTTTGTTGAGTTCTTAGAAAGGGCACTAATGTAGCATTTCCATATTAGCAGGTACTATTCGGTTCCCATTCATAAAAAAAACCTTGTGAAACCATAATCTACGTTCCATAGGGGAGGTACAACGCTTAAACAAGAAGTAGCCCAAACATTTCAGTTCTTTATCTTAAGGTGTAAAAAAGTAGTATTATCTATTCTAGCTCCAACCTTCATAATTGATGCTATTTTGTTAATACTCACAAATTGGACATGGCTTTGTCCATTGGCTCATGGAATTCCGAGAGCAGCACTTAGCAACTTCGTGGAAAAAGGGGTGCTCTTCATTGGACTCGCATACCGAATAATCGCAACACTCTTTCTTTCGTGACAAATGTTAATCAGTTCTTATGATTCAAAGTTTATTGACTTGTTGATTAATACTGCGTCTATAAGCTAAAGTGGCTCAGTAACAAATATGGCACGGTTCGATTCAGCTTTCCAAGGCTTTCGAGAAAAATCCGAATATATGGTCTCAACTTGAAAATGGGATTCAGCAAGCAGAAATTTAACATCTTCAACGGTTAACACAGCTAGTTTAGACCAATCATAAAACGTATCAGTGATACGGCCATCATCATTTTGGATATCAAACCGAAGAACTATGTCAATGAGATTCTCTGATTCTTGAAGGTGTGTTGAAATAGACCGAGTTACAGAACCCCCTTCAGGTAAAGATACTGTTTCTAACCGCCGCCATATTCCGCTTGTGTCAGATTCACCAACCCAAATATCAAAAACAAAAGAACCTTCTTTGTGAAGATGCGCCTTGACACTTCGCAAACAGCCCAATTGCTGTCTACGAGTAACTAGGTATTGAAAACTTCCAGAAGGAATGTAGATGATTCGAAATTGTTGGTCAAGATGAAAATTACTTATATCACCAGCGATGAAGAGGAGGCGACGAGCAATTTCTGGAGGTGCTTGTTGGAGCTTTTTTCGGGCTTCTTGTAACATTTCTCGCGACTTTTCAAGTCCAACTACAGTAATTCCTTCTTCAGCAAGGGAAAACGCGAAAATTCCTGTTCCTACACCTAGCTCTAGAGCAGGAGAACCAGCTTCTTGAGCCAACATTCGGTAAAATGACTTTTCCTCTTCCTTTCCTAGCGCGAACAGATCATAGAACTGTGCACTAGCTCGATACGTCATCTGACTTAGTCACACTCATATGAGTGTAGGTTTGCGGGTTTTTGAGGGTTGTTATCACTAGTCTATCAGTGTGTTTCACACCATTGATTGATGCCAGTTACACTGCATCCGAAGGAAGAAGACGATGTTCCAAACGGCGTTTTCGATGGTACAGCAGCAAGAACTGAAATGTCCAACGGGCATTACACTCCTTGATGACCTTCTAGGGGGTGGCTTCGAAGGAGGTCTAAGCTACCTCATTTTTGGAAGCCCCCACTGTACAAGTTTGCTGCAACAGTCTATAGGCACCGCACTGCTTCACTATGACCTACACCGAGGTGTCGCCGTCATCGATGCAAACAATGCAATCCGCCCTGACACTATACTCTCCCACATACGGGCATCATTCTTACCTGAACCTCCTGCAGCCCATCTGCATCGACTTCATGTCGCCCGTGCGTTCACCACAGATCAGTTGCTCTCACTCCTCGACCAGGCACCCAACACACTCTTCAAGATAGATATTCCAATACTTTTTGTGAATGGCCTTACGCACCTCGTCCAAGAAGAAGAGAAAGAAGAGACAAAAACACTCACAGCACCAAATGGTCTAACTGACTCACGTATCTTCCGTCGTGCACAGTTAGCGGCGTATCTGAAGCAACTCGCTTTTACTCATCAGGTTGCTGTCGTGGCCAGCGCTGATGCTCCGAAACGGTCATCAGAATCACCACTTCGAATTGGTCAAGCTGCTCGCCATAGGTTCCACGTTCTTATCCATCATGCACGTCAAGACACCATTGAAACCTTCACATTGGAAAAACACCCCAGCCGTCCGTGGATGCAGCGGAGCACCATAAAATCTCGATCGCGACGCCTTCGCAGCGCGTATCAGACGACACTGTTCAAAGAATAGACTCCAATTGAATGGGTTATTTGTATAACAATGCATAAGTTGGCTAATGCATTCATTTTTAGCTCAATAGGTCAAGGGTGCTCGTTTAACTTGGAGCCCTTGATCTATGACGTTCAGAGCAATCAAATATTTCACCTTGCTGATTCTAGCAATGGTATTCTGGGGCGGAAGCTGGGTTTCCGCACAAATCGTGGTCTCCGTGGGTCCACCAATGACTGTAGGTTTCTTTCGCTTCTTCACTGCGAGCCTCATTTATCTTCCCATTTTAATAGCAACCCAACGTGATTCGATTAAAGCATATACATCACGAGATCTCAGTCTCTTCTTTGTTATCGGATTAATCGGTATCTTTGGTTACGGAATCTTGTTTCTAATAGGTATGCAGTTTACAACAGCCGCACAAGGATCTATCATCGCAGGTATTAACCCGGTAACTGTTAGCCTACTGGCATTTCTCTTCCTTCACGAACGACTGACACCCAAATGGCGATATATCGGGTTCTTCTTTAGTTTCATGGGAATTGTATTTGTTGTTGGTATTCAAGCCGTACTTGATTTTCAATTCGAATACCTTATCGGAAATCTCATTTTGATTTGTGCAATGTTTACTTGGGGCTTATATTCCATTATTGGGAAATCTATTATGAGAGGTCGCTCATCCCTTGAAGCCACGGCGATGGGTATTTTCTTTGGAACCCTCCTCTTCTTTGTCGGAGCCTTATTCGAACAATTTTGGACCCTCCCCTTGATGTATGACCTCACCTTTTGGCTAAACATTCTCTATTTGGGCATCATTGTAACGGTATTGGGATTCCTATTCTACTTTTTAGCAATAAAAAACGTTGGAGCGAGCAAATCAGCCGTCTTCATTGCTCTCGTCCCGGTCTTCGGAACCCTCTTCTCGTTCATATTATTACAAGAACCCATCTATCCGACCTTTATCATTGGTTTAGTTCTTGTAATCATTGGAATCCTGTTAATCAATTATCCAAGCAAAAAGCCGACTGCCGAACTTGAAACCCATGAAGAAAAACATGAACAATGAGTCAAATAATTGCCATGCGTGCCATTCCATACGGACATAATTGATTGAGAGGACAAGTCTGACACAAGGGGTTTCGTGCTGTACATACAAGAGCACCAAAATCAAGAAGTGCCTGATTGAACAGAAATGCCTTCCCACGTGGAATTACAATCTCTGCTAAGTGCCATAGCTGTTTTTTTGCTGGAATGCGTTGTGGATTCCCTTTAACTTCAAAATATCGTTGAATTAGCCGCTGCACATTAGTATCAAGAATTGGTGCATTCTTGTGAAACGCAAAGCTAAGGATTGCCCCTGCAGTGTAACGACCAATTCCGGGTAAAGCCATGAGTTCTTCGACTGTGTCAGGGAGCTGTCCATTGAATTTAGTAGCAACCAATTTTGCAATCTGCTGGAGCCGCCCTGGCCGAAAATTATAGCCAAGTGGACGCCAGAGCTCTTGTAAGTCTTTAGCTCGGGCAACAGCAAGTGTTTCGAAATCGGGATACATTTTGAGGAATTCATGGTATTTTGGAATCACTCGGTCCACTTGGGTTTGATGAAGCATAATTTCTGACACAAGAATCTTATAGGGATCACGGGTGTGTCGCCAAGGAAGATCGCGACCATATTTCTGATACCAGCGAAGAATATATTTTTGAAAACTTCGAATCCGCGAAGGGGTAGCGAAAGGAAGAGCGCCGATTTGGATGTCCTGGTTGTTTTGTTGTTGAACTTTCACAAAGTTTTGGCGGTGGTGAAATAATAAAAAATCATTGGAAAGCTGAATCCTATTGAGTCTTTATGTCAACAAGCATAGCTTTTTCAATTGGATGTAGACATGGCTGCTCATGGTTATACCAGTAGAAAATGATGGCCGAAGCTCTGCATCTATCGTGCTCCGTCGTTACATATGGGGAATTCTACTTGGATTTTCACTGTTTCACTTTTCGCAGTCCATTTTCTGGCAATTTGGGAGCTTCTATCTATTCGCAGGGATTGGTGAAACTGCTTTTTTCCTAATCGGTTTGATTGGAGGACTACCTGTTCTTATTGGCCTAACAGGTGTGTACTTATGGGGGTCGTTGTCTGACCGGTGGCACCGTCGACTTCCCTTTATAATAGCGGGATTCCTTGCTCAAGCCATCAGTTTCTTTTTGTATATTCTAATCCAAGATAGTCTAACATTCCTCATTGTTACTTGTGCCGCATATCTCTTCTCGGTTGCAGCGGTACCAATGGCCAACGCATATCTCACAGAAGCCCGTACTTTCAAGGGAGAAGCTGTGGGACTCCTTCTGGCTACCAGCAGTATTGGTTGGGCTATTGGAGCATTTACCGGCGGATTCTTATTTTCTTTCATTGGAATGACAGGTTTATTCTTCCTCGGATGTTTCGCGTTTCTTGCAGGAGCTCTGATTATCCTCATCTTTGTTCGAGAAATCCCCAATTCATCCGAGCAAATTGGGCCTACGAAAAATCAACGAAAATCAACTCCCTCATCGAAACCCTGGTGGAAACCCCACCTTTGGATTTTATTGATACTCGCAGTAGCCATAGCAATTGGTAGTATTGGGGTTAATGCTTTCGCTTATTTTTTTGGAGTCTATTTAGTGTCAGAAATTGGTGGAACACCCTTGATGATAGGAGTAGCCAATGGCTTTGCAGCATTTTTCGGATTAGGGGTGACTCTTGCCGCAGGATTTAGCAGTGATCGGATAGGACGCAAACCTATTATCCTGCTTGGATTTGTCGGGTATACCCTATTCATGTTGGTGTATCTGTTCATAGTTAATCCGTTGGTTGCGATGCTTCTGTGGTTTATTCCACTTTACCCCTTATTATCTACTGCAAGCTATGCAGCCGCAGCAGATCTGAGTAAGATTGAGCAAAGGGCGCGAGCTATGTCGACGATTGCAACAGCAAATTCTCTGGGAATGGCTATCGGACCAATTATTGGCGGCGCATTAGTCCAATTTTTATTCCTAACATTTAGAGGTAACATGCTCTTTGCGATGATTATGAATACTATTGCCTTTTTCGTCGTCGTACTTCTCGTTCCGGAGACCCTTCGACAAAGAAAGATAAAAGATGAAACATAAGATTGGCAACTATGCGCCTTGAGTATCTTCATAAGATGCAGGGACTTTTTTCTTACGCCCTGCTCCGATGAAGTTCCCCACTAGAATCATTATGATACTGGCAAAGCCAATTCCTAGCCCTAAGAAATAGGCTAGAATAACTTCAATGGGCTGACTGAATAAACCCGCACCAAAGGCTATCAGAACCTGATTAACAATATAATAGAAAGCAGTAAAGGTCGCGAGCGAGACGATAATTCGACCAATCGTAGCAAAGATACCAGAACCTGCAGCATACCAAATAATAGCCCCAACAATGACGAAGACACCACCAAGGCTGGTAATAATCACAAGGGCATGCGCAATCTGAGTTCCTAAGGGTGAACCTAGAATTGAATCAAGAAACGCTGAAAGTAGAACAGCTAAGGAAGCATCAAGAGCAAGATCCAGCCCTGAATAAAGGAGAAGTCCACCACCGATTATCAGTAAAAGAAAGCCAAACAAACCCATAACATTCAACATCCATAAATATGGTAACTATTCTCCCAAGGATAGCACCCTTATAGTTTACGCCTTCTCTCTTGAAAGATAGTAAATTTCTCTACTTCCTCAATTTGGAAATTAGACTAATTTTTTATCACCGGAGGAAGCTGATAGAAATTAGAAGAATGGAAAATTAATAATTTGGTGAGTGCCAATGGACAGTACACTCGTGGGAACCATTGAAAAGTTTGCCTACAATGCTATTCGCCTTGGTAAACGTGGTGCGCATTCTTATGAACACACACTGCGAGTACGTCAATTATGTTTGCTAATAGGAGAAAAAGAAAAAGCGGATTTGGAAATACTTGAAGCAGCAGCCCTACTTCATGATATTGGGCGCCCTGAAGAAGAGGTGACAAGAGAATCCCATGCTAAGGTCGGCGCCAATATGGCTGTGGCGTTTTTAGCTACGACCTCCTTTCCTAGTGAGAAATTACCAGTTGTAGCTAGTGCAATTCGGACACACCGATATAGTGAGAATGAGATGCCAGAATCGTTAGAAGGTGAAATCCTAAGTGACGCCGATAAACTTGATGCCATTGGAGCATTGGGACTAGCTCGAACTATCGCAGAAAGTCTTGTCCAACAACGGGGACTCCAAGGAACGATTGAACACATAAAACAAAAGTTGTTGAATCTCTGTGACCGAATGCTGACGAATACGGGAAAACAACTCGCAAAACCTAGACACCAGTTACTTGTTAAATTCATGACAACTTTGGCTTCAGAGTTCACAGCCATCGGTGAACCGCTGCCCATAGAGCTTCGTCCCTTCGTACAAAAACAAAACAAATAATTCTACAGACTGCTATGGACATTCAAAGTATTGTCTACAAAACTTTCAAGTGAGTTTTTGTTATGTCTTCAAAGACTCATAATCAAGGTCACAAGGGGCAATCCTATCTAATCTCTCCACAACTTGGAGCTATCTATGGTATTCGTGGTCCCAAGACGATGTATCGTTTTGGCTCTGAATTATAATTTAGTTTAAAATGCTGTTAAGGCACAAGTCTTTTCTTCTTCCTCAATGCTTAGCAAGTGTAATCAATCGAAAAATGAGGGGTGTATTTTTATTACCGAAAAGAAGGAGCAAAAAGACCGCCATCCTATTGTTGAATTTATTCTTTCATCACGGTTTGCTGGATTGTGTGGAATAATTGGACCATTTACCGCTTTGATTGGAATAGTCTTGGCAATTTATTTATCGCCATGGTTCAATTGGTTCACTGATGCACTCAGTGACTTAGGACACCCCAGTAATTCTGCGGCCCCCATTTTCAACACCAGCTTGATACTCGCGGGGCTTTTCGTATTAATTCTAACCTTTTGGTTGATCCGTCACCAAGTGTTTGAAGGCTCAGTTATTGGAGTAATTGCAGCGATTCTTTTGACAATTGCCCAGTTTTTCCTCATCGGTATTGGGGTCTTTCATGAAGGATTTGGATATACCCATTTTGTGGTTTCAGTAGGGTTCTTCCTTACGCTTTTGTTAGCCGGAATAATCTACGGGATTCGTTTAATGCAAGAGAAACACCTTCGCTTAATTGGTGCTATGGCATTTATCCTAGCATTGATTAGTGCACTAATCTGGGTAGCATACTACCTGAATTTCCTACCTTTCACGGGTGTTGCAATACCCGAAATTATCTCCGCAGTGACTGCGATTATCTGGGTCTATCCCCTCTGTATCCTGTTGATCTTACAGAAACAAATGTAAGTCTAATTCTATGTTGGCGGAATAAAGTGAACAATTGACTCGATTGATCGTCGAGGGCGATAAGGAGGGAACTCATCCGGATAACCAACCGGTATAATTGCCGCTGGTTGTACACCTTCTGGACAATCAATAGCTGCAGCTATGGCCTGGTCATTAAATGCCCCAACCCAACAAGCCCTAAGTCCCAAGGCATTCACAACCAATAACAAGTTTTGAGTCATTGCTGCTGTATCTTGAATAGAATAGAAGTTGCGTCCACGATCTTTTTACCTTGCACCCGATTCTTCCGGAATGCGGCATACTACAAAAACCACTGAAGCCTCTGTGATGAATTCTTGGTTATAAGCACCAGAGGCCAAGTTCTTTTTAACAGTCTCATCACGAACAACATAGATCCGCCATGGCTGTCTATTACCGGCACTTGGGCTTGCGATCATTGCATTAAGTAGCGTTTTAACCTGATCTTTTGATACTTCTTGATTTGTAAATGCACGAATTGACTTCCTAGTTTTTATTTTTTCAAGAGCATCCATTTTTTCAATTCATCATTCTTAGATGTGTTTTGCCAGTTCTTGCAAATTACTCATTAGGATTTGTTGATATTTTGAATAGTTTTGAGCATAAACTTCATTGTTATCAGGATTGGGAATATGAGTTTGTTGTTGATGTACCATCTCCTTAATTGCTTTCTCAACAGTGGGAAAAATATTAAGCCCTACTGCTGATAGAATCGCAGCACCTAAAGCAGTTCCTTCATCAACACCTGTGTAAATCCCTGGTCTCCCACTTATATCACTTTGAATTTGTCGCCAAAGAGGAGACCGAGACCCTCCTCCATCCATACGGATATTATCTATTGCAACACCTATTGATGACATCGTATCAATGAAAAACCGGGTAATATAGGCTACGCCTTCTAGAATGGCTCGGGCAATGTGTGCACGTGTGTGTTGAAATCCCAGCCCATGGATCTGCCCAATTCCAAAGATGAAAAATGGAAAGAGAACGATTCCATCACATCCGGGGGGAGCTTGTGCGGCTTCTGCGACGATGTATTTGTAGGGATCCGTTCCGAGGCGTTCGGCAACGGCACATTCAACGTGTCCAAATTCATCACGGAACCAACGAAGAATTGTTCCAGTGCCTGGAACAACACCTTCTAAGACATACTGTTTTGGTATAACATGTGGATGGATGAAAAGAATGCCCATAGGATCTTGCATGATTTCATCGACGGGTGTTACTAAGAAGGAGCCAGAACCTGTTGTGAGCTTTGCTTCTCCTTTGTTTAGTACACCTAATCCGATTGTCGAACACTGTTGATCTCCTCCACCAACCACAACTGGTATTCCAGAAGGTACTCCAGTTTGCTTGGAAGCTTCTCTAGAGATTTCGCCAACGATTGACCCAGAGTGAACCAAGTCAGGCCAAATTGAAGTAGGTAGTTCCAATTCGTCGCCTAGCTTTTTGTCAAGTGTAAAGGTTTCGAGGTTTAAAATTCCGAATCTATGATTGGTTAAATCAGAAGAGAGATTTCCTGTTAGGCGTTGATATAAGAATGCGTCAGGTGTGGCGAATTTGTGCACCTGATTGTAGATTTTGGGTTGCATATCCCTAAACCATAATGCACGTCGAACACTTGTTCGGTGTTTCACAATCGCTTCGAACTGTTCGGCTGATGGGGAAATCCGTACATCCATCCAGGTAACTGCCCGAGTGAGGGGGTTATTATTCTTATCTAGGGGTACGAGTGTGGCTCGTTGAGTAACAACTGAGACCGCAGCGATTTTCTTGAGATCAATTTGTTTGTGTTTGAGTGCTTCTTGCATAGACTCCCGTGTGGTTCGCCACCAATCCTCGGCATCTTGTTCAGCTTGCTCGGGTTCCTCAGTTATCGTGGGAAATTCACGGTACGCTTTGACTATTTCCTGACCTTGAAGATTAAATAGTACACAACGGCTTCCTGTTGTGCCAAGGTCAACAACTGCAATAAGTTGGTCTTGTTGTTTCGTCATTGATGAATCTCCTAATAAGAAAGTCATTTGGTCTTGGCTAGATGTACCCAAAAAGCCTTACTTTCAAGCGTATCTAGGTTCTTTTACGAAGCTGTCGACGAATTACAATTCCTATAATGACCACAATGATAAAAATGAGGAGAATACTAATTGAGACAAGCCCAATGAATAGCGAGGCGGATATTGAATAAGAAACTGAATCCGAGTAGATTACATGTCCTGCGAAGTCTTGACCATAAACGTGGAGTTCCATAATTCCACCAAGTAATGGGGCAGGAACCATGGCGTCATATCGATTTCCTCCTTGATGTATTAATGGGATTCCAATCCAATTGAAATTATTAGCAGGATCGTAACGATACTCAAGCAAAAGAATTTCAAATCCACTTAGACTCGAATCGATATATACAGAAACAAGTGTGGATATCACGCTTGAAACTACACTAGGAACAACAATCACTGGATCACCGGGCTCATCTAAAAGCACATCAACCATCGCAAAGATTGCATCTTTGACCCGAACACAGAATGAGAGTACTTCATTAGCACTGGGGTTGAAATAGTCCCAAATGCTATGTCCCCAAGCAGATTCATTGCCATAGGTTTCCAATCCCACTGCGGGGATTCCGTACTCACCATACATCCAATCCATCCATGACCCAAATATGGGATATAATTGGATGGCAGTCAACCATTCATAACCTGAAGCGGCTTCAACAGCGGCTCCTAGATTTGCGAAGAAGGGTTCATGGTGACTTGGTTCGTCAGTGTGACCCCATGGTGTTGCTAACACCTCAATCCCACTATGCAAAGATAGTGCAAATACAAGATTCTCAGAATATTGTACTGTGAAATTTCGCATTGCTTGAGTTTCAGGTTCACTGAAAGGCGCTTGTCCATGATAGATCTCTGCACGGGGCTCATCGACGCCATATGCAAAGGCGATGGGATAGTTACGATTCAGGTCGACCCCTCCAGGCTTATCCTCACCAGTATTGCCATCTCCATCTAAATCTATCCCTTCAAAGGTGTAATACCATTCCTCTTCTGTCTCATAGAAGTCAACAACATAGTCTCCGTTAACGTCTTGTATCTCCCATTCGTCTGCAAGACCGTCACCATCATCGTCGACAGGACGTAGGTTTCTTCGTTGCCAAGGATTGATGTGGAGTATTTCTAATGTATCTGGGTTTAAGGTTGGGATTAGATAGAATACAAAAGTGCTAAGAATCTGTTGCACTGCTGGTTGACTGGAATTTACAAGAATATAATCTAAAAAATAGAGAGCATTTTCAACTGTGATGGCTTCACGACCATGGTGGTGTGCAACAATAAGAAATCCCCGTCGATGCGAGTAATCTCCAGGAGCAGTAATTTGAATACAGGGAATTGGTAATCCATGATAACTGACTCCAATATTGAATACATCAAGGAACTCAGGGAATTCTGTTACCCGATCATCAATATGAGCAAGGATCTCGGAGTAATTATGGAATGGTCCTAAAGTTGGTCCCCAGTGCAGAACGTCATCCCCTTGAAGAGGACCAGTTGCATTGGCATACTCATCCCAAATCCATGAGACGTTTCCAGCATTCTTGATAGAGAAAGTGCTGAGGGTTGGTTGTGATAATTCGTTTTCCTTTATAACAAGATTTGCAGACAAATCTGATGGCAATAGGGGAATTGAAGGTAGCATAGGAATTGATACTATTAGAAAACAACAGATTATTGCGAGGACAGCTATCCGAGGGATCATTCCCATTTCATCAACTCTCGCAAAGCATAGGGTAAACCGTCAAAAAGACTTACGATTCCAGCAATTTTTTGTCTGGGAGACTAAAAAAAGGTAACTTAGAGTAATTTGTATTTCTCAACTTCACTGCTAGTGATATGTTTCAAAATGTGGTTCTTGTGGGCCATTATAAACCGGCAAGAAGAGTCGCCCATGGCCTGACAGGTTATCTCGCGAACCTGCAAGGGAATTCCAAAACTTTCCTCGCACCAACCAGCTGAATAGCCTGCGTTAAAATAGCAACGCGGAGAATGGGTATGTTCATTTTTCTTAACAGAGGCTTCAACTTCAAAAGAATTTAAATTCTCAAAGACGAGGAGATAATTTTCATCGGGAATTGGTTTGCTAATTGGGAAAATGTTCACATGGGCAAATCCACGAAAACTGAATTGAATTGGTCCTGCAGATAGCATCTCAACAGGGTCTTGTACATTCATCCGTTGTTGATAATCACGAGCATCTAATTGCCCAAAATACTTTGCAACCTCATAGATAATCAAATCAGCTAGCTCCTCACTACCTGACAAAGCAATCCGTTCACGCATTACGGTGACAAATTCTGCTGGAAGAGCTATGTAACGCTGATTGCCGATAAGATATTTACCTTCTTTGGGAAGACGACGAGATGTATCAAAATATTTGGTAACGAAATCCTCAGCTTTTATGAATTTGTCTATCATGTTCTTAGGAACCGTTACTGATTCCGGTTCCTTCTTAAGACTCGATGCTCGCAATTTCGGCACGCCTACCCAGCAAATAAATCAAGACGCTTTCAATTCTTAAGATTTTATCAAACCAAAAAAAAGAGGGGGCATTATTGCGAAAAAAACAAATTATATGCAGTGAATTTGATATTATCTCAAGGCAAATACAAAAGATTCGGAAGCCTAGTATTTTGATTATTGACTTATTCTTTTACAATAAGACGATCTAGAGCTCCTGAAGCGTTCAATTTCTCAATAGCAGAATTATATTGCTCATCATTATTGATCATTCTGTTACAAGCTTCTTCTCGCATATGTGTGCCAGGCTTCACTTTGACTAAAACTTTATTGTCTGGGAATTCATCCTCTACTGCTTTTCTTATTACAATACCAATCACAGCACCCATTGGACATTGAGGAACGGTTGGTGAAAATTGGATATGAATTTCGTCACCTGTGATAGTTACATCTTCTTCTTTCACTAAACCCATCTCAATGACGCTAACAGGGTGTTCTGGATCAAGTACACGTCGGAGGATATTAATTACATCTTCAGGTTCCATAGTAATCAGCTCCTTGGAGGATCATTGTTCCGAAGGTGAGCTAGCCTAAAAACGCTGTGGTTTATTATATCGAGAAGAACTGCGTAGGCTTCAGGAACAGAAGGACATTTTTTGTAGAGGCAGCAAACCTTATCTAGGTTCGATAGCTCAACTAGAGCTAGAAGGGCTCCCTAGAGTATGGTGAAAAAAATGATGCAAGAAGCTCCAGATAAAGCCCAACGCTCAGAAGAGCTCAAACGCCAAATCGAAGCATTAACTACTTCACTTGTCGATGCCTTCGATGTTCTTGTTCGAGATCTTCAGCGCAGCCTCATGATGATTGCTGATCGTGTAGAACAGCGTATGGAACAGATTGGTTTTGGACGCTTAAGTGGACCAATTGTCAATGATGTTCGGGAAGGCGTTACCTCAGAATCGAAACGATTTAGCGAACAGGCTCGGGCAAAGATTCAAGAAATTACACAGGCAAAAGCAGGGTTGTCAGGAGCTGCTAATGAATTAAGTGCTTTGGCTTCGATGACTGAGTCTGAGCGTGAGGAACTTCGAAAACGTCTACAAGATGAGATTGCGGCGTCTCAAAAAACTCGTGAAGAACTGGAGAAAGAGTTGGCGGATGCCCGCGTGAAGATTGCAGATTTAGAGAAGCAAATGCAATCAAGATCAACAAGAGATGCTCGCCGAATTGACAAACTACGGGAAACGAACAAGCAGTTATCAGAGTCTCTCAAACAAGCGGAAGCAGAACTACTCAAAGTTCAAGAAGAAAGTAAAAAAGCAGTTATTGAACGGAATGCCGCAGTGAAGCAAGTTGATGAAGTAAACGCGAAGCTAGCTGCTGCAACAGCAGCTGCTGCAACAGCTACGGCAGCCGCATCTGCTTCAAAGAAGAAACTTGAGGATCAAGTAAAATCGATAACAACCGAGCTTCAGCAAGCCCGTGAAGCTGAATTAGCAGTAAAAAGGGAAGCAACATCATTATCCTCGAATCTGGAAGAAGTGAAAACCAATTTGCAGCAGATGGAATCTGAAAGGAATGCTGCCCGTGCTCAACTTCAAGATTTTGAAGCGAAATCTAAGACTTTGGAAGAGAAATATGCTGTAGCAGAACAGCAACTCCAGGCATCAACTGAGAAGCTCCAAACATCAGAGACTAAACTTCAGACTGCGCAAAAAGACGTTGTGGCATTAAAACAGTCTGTAGAGAGCCTTGAAGAAATAAAAGCACAGGCAGAAGTAGATACAGAGCAATTTGCTGAAATGCAAGAGGAATTGAAAGCGGCTAAAAAGGAAACGGCTGAAGCTTCAAAGCAGATTGCAAAACTTGAGTCCCAGCTCGAAGAATTGTCTAGCCTGAAAGAAACTCAGGAAGTAAAGATTTCAGAGCTGGAAGAAGAGCAAAAAGGTCTTAGGGCAGTTTCTGAAGATCGTGATACACTAAGTAAAGAAAAAGAAAATCTAGAAAAACAACTTGAGAAGACTCAAATTGAACTTGAAAAAATGAAAGAAGATTTTGCGCGGTTTGCTGAGGTTCGGGATCGACTTCAAGCGTTAGAAGCGCGGAGCCAAATTCAGGATATACTCCTCAAGAAAGACCAACACTATATTGTTTTAACAGCGTTTGCGACCAAGATTGTTGAGGGTAAGTACATTGTTTCCGCAAAAGAACTTGGATTTAGTCCCTCACTTGGGATTTCTTTGGCAGCATGGTTAGACAAATTCTTCCTCGACCTCCAAGAGGAGGAGCTTGTGACTATACACAGAACGGCAGGACGAGGTCTCCCTTCAGCTAACATAGAGGTCACAAAAAATGGGAGACAGCTTTTTGAAGAAGCAAAACAGAAGGCAGCCCTCTAGCCCTTCTCGGAGAGCTATCAATACCAGCTATCCTTAACCGCTATTCACGTTTTGTTGTACTCAGTGAAATCGGAGAAAAGGATTACAAAAAATCCGGAAACGCTATGGATTTATTTGTCGGAATTAGTGGTTTGAGAAGCAGCTCCTCAACTAAACTTGTAACGTTAGGTGAAAAATTCCTTCGAATTGTAGATTCAGATATTGTTGAGGCATCAAACCTCCAAAGCCAATTTCTTTATCGAGAGAAAAACATTGGAAAACCTAGGATTAACCTTGCCGCTCAACGACTGCAGTTTTTGAATTCGAACATGCAAATTGAACCTATTGATTTTCAACTCTCAGATGATACTGTTGATGACATAATTAAGGCATGGACGGTGTTGTTAATGGCCTGGATTAGTT
This sequence comes from uncultured archaeon, assembly GCA_964347045.1. GTDB lineage: Archaea > Asgardarchaeota > Hermodarchaeia > Hermodarchaeales > Hermodarchaeaceae > Hermodarchaeum. The sequence goes on along the minus strand of CAYFXC010000009.1, from coordinate 34,015 downwards.
CATACCACGGAATCTCCTTAATGCAGCCTGCGGTAGAAAGGAAGTCCCATATGTCCTTGCGGAGCTTTAGGAGCTACGGGAAATCTGACTACAATTTTACCAGGTAAAACCACATGTGTAGAGTGTGTTTATAGTGGCGTGAATGATTCAAAACAACCAACATGTGAAACCGTTAGAGTCTATCAAACCCTTCTTGAAGTTGTGAACAATATTCAAGTCCATGAAGTGCTCCGGATTCTTTTAGGATTACCAGCATGGTGCGTAGGTCATCTCTTATTTATTGATTTCAATAATCGTAGATTTGAACAATTCCCCATTACACCTCGTGAAGATTGTCCAGTTTGTGAGGGAAGGTAATCTTAGTGATGAACCTATCTTGCCAAGGTCTTGAGAGCTTGAATTAGAGTTTCTACTTCTTCAAGTAAATTGAAATAATGAAAACTCGCTCGAACATTTCCACCGAATTGATCCATTACACCTAGGAATTGCATTAGCGGTTGACAACAATGGTGACCAGCACGCGTAAGGATTTGCCATTGAGAATCCAAAGCTAGACTTACATCAGAGGATACCCACCCCTTAATATTAAAACAAACAGCTCCTACTTTCCAAGTCATATCCTCCTTTGGACCATATATAATGAGATTCGGAATATCTCTAATTTCATCTAAGAGATGTTTGGTCAATTTGTATTCATGTTCCGCTACTCGTTCAATTCCAATGCGGTTTAGATATCTGACCGATGCCCCCAAGGCGATTAAGCCTATAATATTCGGTGTTCCAGTATCCCACCGCCGTGCCCGATGATCGCTCCGTAGCATGTAATCATTTTCAGTTACAGAAGCAATTGCACCTCCACCAACTTCAGTTGGTGCCATTCGTTGTAAAAGTTCATCACGGACATATAATCCACCTGTTCCAGGTGGTCCAAGAGGACCCTTGTGACCAGAAAAAGAATAGAAATCACATCCCAAAGCTTTAACATCGAGTGGTAGGTGTCCTGCGGCTTGAGCGCCATCAATAAAAACTAGGCAGTTTGGATTTGCTGATTTGATTGAGTTAATAATGGCACGGACATCATGTTTAGTTCCTATCGCATTTGAAGCATGTTGAAAAGCCACAAACTCTGTGTTTTCATCCACAACTTCAGCAAACATTTCAGGGAGCAACCGACCTTCCTTTGTGGGGGGTATAGTCTGGAATTGGGCTTTGACATGTTTCGCCAATCTCATCCAAGGCAAGAAATTCGAATGGTGTTCTATGAGCGTGGTCAGAATTTTACTCTTAGAGGTCCATTTTACTAATGGTGGTGCAAATTTAAAGCCTGTACTCCAGCGATTGAGAAAAGGATGTTCCAAGGCATATGCAACATGGTTAGCCGCTTGAGTTTGATTTCTGGTAAAGATGAATTCTTCAACATCACAATGTAGTAAATGATTAGCTATCTCTTCGCGGGCAGCATCACAAACATCGGAGGCTTTTATCGCAATGGAGTAGGCACCTCTTTCGACATTAGCACAGTATTCCTCGAAGTATTCGATCATTGCATCGATGACTGGATTAGGAACGGGAGTTGTCGCAGCATTATCAAGATAGATATATTGCTGGGTGATTGGTAAATCACGGCGCATATCTTCAGGCTTCATTTAAGACCTCCAGAAAATGGAATAGCAGCGTCTCATATAATTCCTGACCTAAATGAAACTTCCTCTCAAAGCCTTTGTGCTAGTTATTCATTTTCTCTAGCCATTTGCGCGATTCTTAGAACTAATCGCGTTCAGTCGTTTACCCATGAGTTCAAGGAACATTGTATCGCGTTTCAACGATTTCTCCGCTTCAATAGTCTGATCATAACTCAAAGTATACAGCGTTTTGATGGTTTGCACATTACTACGGATTCGCCCCAAACTTTGTTCGTACCGAGCTAGTGACAAGGTTGTCCCATAATAGATTCCCACATCTGCTTCTGGTAAATCAGTGCCCTTCTCTATCAATCGCTCTGACGCAAATAGTGCAATTGTTTCACCGGTTTTAAATGATTTAATCTTCTCGTATTGTCTTGAACCACTCATTTTGCCATGAACATATGAGCTAGGTATCCCATTCTGTATTGCACGATTGGCTAGGTACCGAGTCATATCTACAAAGCGACATAGAATGAGAATCCTTTTTCCTTGGCTAGCAAATCGTTCTAACCAGTAGAAGAGGCGCTGTTCTTTCTGATCAAGAACTCCATTTTGAGTTCTTTCATCCACTTTTTCTTTGATAATTATGAATTCAGTATTAGAGAGTAGGATTTTATTCGTAATTTTGTTGATGAATAAACTGAAAGAAGAAAAGGTTCCTTCAAGTAGATGTTGGCGAGCAACAGTCATCAACAAATAAGCACGAGCGCTACCAAGAATGTACATGACGTTTTGTTCGTTTCCATCGTAGTGTTCAAGGAGCTTCTTTTGAGGTGCCTTTTTACTTAATAAGTCAGTGATAAAAAGGAGAATCCGATCGCTGGGAATTTTCTGCGTACCGGTTATAATATGATAGGCACTATTCAACTGTTTTTGTTGTGTGCGTTTAATTACTGAAACCAAATTATCAATAACTCTAATCCATTCGTCAAAAACACGAATTCGTTTCAATTCGTATGCGGGTTGATAATTTTCGAAATCATCACCGATAGGACGAATCTCAGACACATGTTCGTCGCCACCAAAGGTTTTCTTCAAGAGATCCAGCTTCACATCTTGGGAGAGAGATGCGGTTAATCCGATTATGATGCGTTCCGAATGTGAATTCAAAAGGTTAAGAAACTGAAGAATTGGCTCGTATGTCTTATTCAAGCGGTAGTGTTGATATGAGAACTCTGGAATCACTTTATCTGCTATACGCGTTTCGTCGATTTTGTAGTTAATGCTATTAGATGCTTCGAGTTCGTTTTTTAAGTCAATTATGATTTGATTGAAGGACCGACCATTTCCAAATCTTTTCTCGATGTATGCAATAGTTTCAGTGCGTGGACGTTTCTTCCCGTAGCTTTGAGCAAAAATATCGAGTATTTCGTCAATGATTACTACTTTTACTTTGTCAAGGGTTTCTTTATTGATGCGTTTTGTTTTCCCAATGACAGCATTCATCAGCAAAATTGGTGTAGCAAAAATAAATTTAGCCATTGCAGCATGTTGCCTAGTCATTTGGGCTGGAAGAGTCTTTTGATCATCTAAAAGGAAGAGATATCCATGATCCGTGAGCCTGTATGTTTTGGCCATTTCATATAATTGATGTTTAAGTTTACGATCCTGAACAAGAAAGAGTACTTTGTCATCTTCATCCAAAATGCGACGTTCAAACAGCATTTCTAGAGTCAGAGTTGAAATGAAAGTTTTACCCATTCCTGTAGGTAGAAGTACTACAAACACTCGTTTATCACTGGTTTCAAGAGTCCTCATGATTTGGTCTCTTGCATTGAGTTGATACAGGCGTGCTACAAGATTCAGATCATCTGCCAACTTAGACACCTTGTGTTGACAATTAACTGGCGGTTTCAATTCTGCTTTAAATTTTTTCAGAAAACCGTTTGGATGAAATAAAACAGCCCCTTAAAAAGAAGTAGATTAGTGAGTACCCAAGACTTAAATTCCATGCAAGACTCAAAACTTAACAATGTTAACAAACGACCCGTAAACGAAATGGAGTTTTTAGACATGGCATTCCCCTGTGAAACTGTGGTCTGGAAGGCGCTTCCAGCAATCAAATCATCGCTAGCCCGAGCTCTAGTCAAAGAGGGAATGACCCAAGTCCAAGTATCTAAAATTTTGGGAACCACAGAAGCAACGATATCACATTACATGAAAGGAGAGCGGGGTTCATCGGTCGTTTTGGGACAACATATTCAAGATGCTATTGAAACATTAGCCAATAGAATCAGCACTGGCGCCTTTGCCAATGACCAGATAACACAGAAGGTTTGTGATATCTGCCAACAAGTACGAGATTCCTGTGCGATTTGTGGTGCGGAAACCTCAGAAGAATGCTCAAATTGCGCTCACACTTGAAACTGTTATAGAGCCTAAGTCTTTTGAATAGAGCACAACAAAGAGAATAGAATAATATCTCTATGAATAGGTGACCAAATCTCGGTGCCATCAATTTCAGACCTCCTTCATAAAGAAGGGGTTGCCGCGTTCATCGCTTTCCTGTCAGTTTGTAGCATAATTTGGGTGATTTTTCTTTCACATTCTTGGGGAATTGACTTTGTTCCTCGGCTTGCTCTTGACGATGATACGATGCACAAAACAGTTATTTATTACATGTTACATGGAGAGGACTTCTACACTGCATGGCGACATGCAGCGATGGTAACTGGAGATCTTGGCGACCTGCGCATCTATCGTACTCCATTGGTTTTCTATCCAGTAGTTTTCCTAACAGGTTGGGCAGGACCCGGCTTTGTTTTCCCACTTAGTTTTCTGTGTGTTGTTGTGGCAGCACTAAATCTTACACTAACCTTTTGGGTAGTTTACCAAATAATTGGATCCGGTTGGGCAGGATTAGCTGCTACCTTCGCTCAATATGCCTTTTTCTTTAATGTTATTCCACTGTTTCAAATTGCTTTATTTGCGATGCCATTCGTAATTATCGCCGTGTATTGGGCTTGGACGGATCATCCCTGGTTGGCTGGTGGATTCATAGCAATTGCATTTCTTATCAAAGAGACTTTCATTTTCGCCTTTCCTGCGATTCTAGTTTTTTTCATCCTACGAAGTCGATATCTTTCAGTTGGCATTATTTTAGGCATATTTATTACAGCCTTCGGACTGTATCTGGTACACACTATCATTGCCCAGCCGATTCCAGATCCATCTATGATGCTGACGGCAAACCTACCTGAATTTGTTCGTAATCTGAGTGGTTTCATTTGGTTTGGGTTTGGAGTCCTTGCTTACAATGTATTAGCACCAGTAACATTTAATGGATACTACCCAACAAACCCAGTTCCGCCATTTCTTCCCCTTCCCCTTTTCTATGTTGTTTTATTATTCCAAGTCATTGTGGTTTGGGGGACAATCAGTTGGTGGATAATCAGAATTGCTCGAAGGCGACAAGCAATATCAATTCCACTTCTGAGCCTTGCAATCACGCTTTGGCTCGTTCCCATCATATTTGCAGCCACTTCGCACATCAACAATTTTGCTTTATATTGGATGGATTATGCGATTTGGCGATGGTTTGGCGCTTCCTACGTGGGATTCTCACTTCTTGTTGCAATGAGTTGGACTGACATACGAGTAACAATTCTACAGCGATTGGTCAAACCCCTCAAAAACAATATCGTAACAGCCTATTAGCAGGAAAAAGAATGAGTTTAGGATGTGCCTTTCTTTACACAAGCACTATAAAAAGCAGGCATTGCCCTTAGCTACTTGTTACGAAGGATTCTATAAGGCAATACTCTTAGCGTTTGCCTCTTGGCGGAGGGCGCCGTTTAACCTCCGACGCCCTCGCTCCTTTTCCGATTTGTAACAGCAGCAGATGCCTGGGAAGCATCCGGGGGAGTACCGATGATCCGTCGTGACTTAAGGATGGTGAGGCACTCCATCAATTCAACTTCTTCAAGTTTATAAAATATTATTCGGATTTTTTTGATGGTTTACGAATTTCCCAGATTCTAACTTTACCATCAGCAGATCCCACAGCAAGCCATCGTCTTGTAGGTGAGACGGCAACAGTATAGACTCCTTTAACGGGTAATTCAAACTGTTTGTCAATTTCACCTGTACGTAGGTTCCATATTCGGACTCCGTAATCGATCGCGGCAACAATCTTTTTGCTATCTGAAGTAAAGCTTAGATCGCTTGCCCGTGATTCAAGGTTAATTGAACGTACTTGTTCCCAGGATCTTGTTGCCCAAACTTTCAGGGTTTCTTCATATCCAATTGAACCAAGCCATTTACCGTCAGGTGAGAAGGTGACTGAATTTACTGCTGTTTCGTGACCTTTGATTTGTTGGATAAGCTCGCCAGTTGGTGTTGCCCAAAGGTAGATGTCATCGCCCAAACCGCCAGCAACTAAATATTTACCGTCCGGAGAAAAATCTACTGATGCAATATTTCGTCCAATATTGGTTATTGAGCGGATTTCTTCACCAGATGCAAGATTCCATATTTTCACAAGCCCGTCATAAGATCCTGAAGCGATATATTCACCTGATGGAGAGATCGCCACCGTTGATACTGTTTTTTTATGCCCACTTAATGTGTATTCAAGATCCCCTGTTTGATAACTCCATACTTTTACCGTCGTATCAGTTGATCCACTCACTAGAAAGTCTCCTAAAGGTGTTAAAGCAATGGCATTTACGCTATTTGTATGACCAAAAAATGTGTGTTGTTGTGTCCACTCTTTTACTGCCCATACTTGGACAAGGTTATCCATACCTGAGGAGAGTAAAGCAGTATTATCAGGTGAAAAAATCACTCTAGCAACATGACGAGCGTGTGCATCAATAACTATAGGAAGTTCCATGACATTCACTCGACATTCACATTCCTATTACTTCAAGAATGTGATTTTAATTATTCTTACTCTGAGCGAAATAAAAAACGTAACGAGGGATAACTCTGAAGAGTTCAGGGGCTTTAGGGCTGATACCCCAAATCATGATAGAGCTTTGAAACTCGTTTTTTCCAAGACTCAAAAGTATCTAAGGATTCAGGGAAATTCCGATAAAGGGATAGCATTTCACTCATTGCCCTTGACACATTTTGAATCCTCCGAAGAAGTCCGAGTTTCCTTAATCCACGAATCATTCGTCCTGCCTTATCCAGAGCAGATATGTGGATACCTTCACCTGCGTTAGCTCTAAGCATATCATCCGTAGTAAGAATCCGATTATTGATAACAAAATCAAACTCCTCGTTCCCAACCTCCTGGAGAAGATGACGCATTAAGTCTAATGAAGCAATTTTTTGTCCATAGTGTTTCTGATTATACTCAACATTGAACTGCCAAAGCCCACTCGTTGACGTGTCATTGGTTTCAATAGCTTGTCTAATAATTGGAGCCACTACATGTCCAGCTTCAATGGCTGATCCAATTCCACCACCATGAATCGGATTTACATGGCATCCACTATCACCAATAAAAACAATTCCATCTGCAACATAACTCCAAAGTGGTCTTCGAATTGGAGCTGCACCGCCTCCACCATGTATAACCTTTGAAGCTTTGAAGAGGGGAGTGGATGCTAGAAATTGTTTGAAAAGTTCCTTCGGTCGATGACCTTGACCGCCTTGTGTACCAAGGCCGACATTAGCAATGTTTTTTCCACGTGGAAATATCCATGTATAACCTCCAGGGCTAAAGCGATCATCCATGATAATCCAGCATCGATCAGCTGGCTCAAAAGGTTCATGAAGTTCTAAAATTTCACGATAACAAACCGCTTGATCTTTTAATGCAATAGTCTGCTCAATCAGAGGATCTTTCATTTTTCGGCGAAGACTTGCAGACATTCCACTTGCATCAACAGTAACCTTGGCAAAAACTTTCTTCAAAGTGTTTGAAATAGTGTCTTTGTATTTTACTCCGATGACTGCTCCATTCTCAAAAATGGGTTCTAAAACATGCGCGTGGTCTTGAATCGTAGCTCCTGCTTTTTCAGCGTACCCAAGGAGCCGTTGTCCAAAATAAATTCGATTGATTGTCCAGCCATCACAGGGTTCTCCTTCCATTCGTTGACTTATGGTAATGTAATTTTTCATGCTAGGAGGATAGATATCGATACCATTGATAGTGTTACCTAGTTCCTTCCCTTTAGGGTAAGGAATACCAGCATTTTTGAGATGATGAAGCGCGATGCCTTCACCGCAAACTTTGTCACCCACACGTTCTCGAGGAAAACGTTCCAAGAGCAACACATCCAGTCCTAGCTGTGCCGCTTCTTTTGCTAGATGGGCACCAGCGGGTCCAGCGCCAACAATTATCAGGTCATGTTGGGTCACAAAGGTTCCTCCTTGATTATGTTTTCATCAACAGAAGAGGTACTTAAAACCTCACCTGTGACATTAAAGCGGATGAATCTTAAGTACGTCATCACAAGGAACACGACTTCCTACAGGGCATACACAAGAACAACGCGTACACCAGAGCTCTGCACCAGGAGAAAGGCCCCGTTTGTGAAACGGACTAGTCAAACACTTGTCACGATCATATTTTCCACCCTCTAAGGCATTAACCGGGCAAACCTTAATGCAACGATCACAGTCCTTGCACCAAGGATTTTCAGTCATCATGCGGCTTGGTGGAAGTTCTTTTCCGATGGCAATAGCGCGAAGTCGAACACGTGGACCAAACTCAGGGGTTAATAATAAGTTATTTTTTCCAATAACACCCAACCCAGCCAAGACAGCGGCATCTTTGAGGAAGATGAAGCCCTCCCGCGTGGAATCAGGAGTTGGACCATAGGGTAGAAGCTTTGCACCAAATCCCCTACGATACATATTCAATACAAAACGATATCCAATTGCTTTTAGGATTTCATCTTCAAAGGCTCGACCTGAAGGTACTCGTCCAGCCCCTGTTGTTGGAGGAGCATGGAGCCAAAGATCCATAAGAGGGTCAACCATCTGAATCCCAAGTACTATTACTGAACGGGTTTCTGGGAATGAAAAAGTTGGTCGATTTTCTGGGGCAAACCGACTAAAGCGAGTTACTGGGGCAAAGCCAACAATATCAGCCCCCCATTTATTAAGCATTTCACGCATTTCAACAGCAATGGAGGCTTGCAATGAAATTCCTCCCTGTAAAAATATGATGAAAAATAGGGGGTTCATGCGTAAGATTCTTTTGGGAGTAATCGTTTTTTTCTTAGTCTATAGAATCTATAGAGAATATGTTTTCTTAAAATAAAATGCCGAATCTTTTTGCTAAGACAAACAGGAGTATAATAAACCATGTCCACAGAGCTTCTATTTGCAGTCCTTTTCCTCATTGTCTTAGTGTTTATTGTCGCCATGGCCATTGGAGCCAACGACGAGACCATGGCAGGCGTAGTAGGCGCAAAAGTCTTGACATTAAATGCAGCTATAATGCTTGGCGGATTCCTTGTCATTATTGGGGCTCAACTCCTGGGAGTGGGAGTTTCTAAAACTATTGGCGAAGATATGCTATTGATTGATCTTCCACTTGATATTGTCATTATTATTGCGATTGCGATGACCTGCTGGCTGCTATTGGTATCCTTGAGAGGATATCCTATTTCAACAACTCATAGTATTGTGGGTTGTGTACTAGGTATTGGACTTTGGTTACAACTAGTCTTGGTTACGCCAGTAATTAATTGGGAAGAAATTGGACTGATTGTCCTGGGTTGGGTCTTAAGCCCCCTATTTGGATTAGGCATAGCTTTTGGAATTCAATTTCTGATACGAAAAACCGTGTTACCCCGTGCAACTGGGTTGGATCAAGTTCAACGATTGGAGCGAATTTTTTCTGTCGCATTATTAGTTGTAGTAATCATCACTGCATTGAGCCGAGGTGGCAATGATGTGTCAAAAGCTGTGGGAATCTTAGTTATGGCATTTCCTGATCCAACGGAAACCCTTTACGGAATTCCAATGATTCGATGGTTTCTACTTCTTGGGGGGGCTGGCATAGCATTTGGGTTATTTCTCATAGGACGCCGTGTTGTTGCAACAGTGGGAAGAGAACTAACGGAACTACGACCAAGTTCGAGCTTTGCTGCTGAAACCGGTGTAGCCATTGTAATGTTAATTGGTACTTTAATGGGCCTTCCCCTATCAGGAACTCATGTACTCGTGACTGCAGTGATTGGTGTCGGTCTGGCAAACCGAACTCCCATAGGAGGAACAGCCGTAAGAAAGATCGCCATTGCATCAGTGTTAACGGTGCCTATATCTGCGATATTTGCGCTTGGATTATTCTTTCTATATGCATGGCTTGTTCCTTTTTTTCCAGTATTATTTCCTATTTCATAGGCCCAGTGAAAAATAATTAGATGATTCAACTTTGAGGATTAGGAAATCAGTTTTGAGAGCACTGGATCAACATTAACACGATGGTGTTCAAATCCAAGTCGTTCAGGCGGGGTTCCTAATGCAAGATTTAGGATCTCAGGATAGTAAAAAACCGGGAGTGGTGTTTTATCATCAGAGTCTCGCATTGCAAGACGTTGCATTAAATCAAATTGAAGCGAACAAGCCGGACATATTAAAACCAGAGCTTGGGCTCCAGCCCGCTTCATGTTTTCAAGCTTTATTCCTGTCATTTTCAGTGGAAGATCTCGATCAGCAGGGCGTGTCCCATATCCGCAACAATCCATTTCATCGGGATATGATACTGTTTTGGCTCCTAAAGCATGAACAAGTTGATGAAGAATAGATGGTCGTTTAGCATCATCAACGTTGAGTAGGTTGCTGGGGCGAAGGATATGACACCCAACATGAACCGCCACTGTCAAATCAGTAAGTGGATGAACGACTGATTCAGCGATAGTTCCAAGTCCAATATCTTCGAAGAGGAGTTGGATAAAATGCTTCACTTTTGTTATCCCTTTGTATTCATGTCCAGTCTTTGCTAGAATTACATTAGTCTTTTCTAGGAGTTCCTTGTCATTCTGCAGACACACTGCAGCGCTTTTGAGCATTTCAAAACAACCATTACAGGGAGTAAGGATGTCCATCCCTTGTTCTTCAGCAATTGCAAGATTACGAGCTGAAATGGCTAATGACGCATGATGATCAATATGTTGAAGCGTAAGGGGATTAGGACAACACGTAAACCCTTCTATATCGTGAGTTTTGATTTCGAAGTGGCGTAATGTTTCGCGCATTGCTACCTCCATATGGGGAAGCCGATTCGGAATCACACATCCCATATAAAGTGCCCAAACAGAGTCGGACATTACGCTTCACCTCCCTCTTCAGCAGCTGCAGCAGCTTGGGCTTTTTCTAAATTTCGTTGTTTTATCTTCTCTAGACGCTCGAAAAGATTGGTTACCTTTGAAATCTTTTGAAGGTCCTTGCAACCATCCGTGTCCAATGGTATGGGTGGTAATCCTAGCTCAGCGCGTTTCTTATTCGTTTGCTCACTTGGAGCCAAAGCCCATCCCGTTGCAAGAATAGTATCCACTTCGGCTACTATATCGCTTGGTGTAATCCCCATCGAACTCGCAAGGTTTTGTAAATCCTTAATCAATTCAGAAACAGGCACCTTCTGTGGACAATGCTCTAGACACGCATGACAACTTGTACATAACCACAAAGCTGGTTCTTCAAGAAGAGCAGCAGCTTCACCTTCAAGTGTGGCTTTCACAACGCGCCGTGGATGATAAGTATCCGATCCAGTCAAACGAGAAATAGGGCAGGCAGCTACACAAGTTCCGCATGCAAAACAACTTTTAGTATCAACGCGTTTTGCTAGTTTTGATGAAATTTCTTCGAGATTTTCATCCACGTTCATTTCACCTTCACCTTAGCTGCCTTAGATTTAGATTTCTTTTTCGCCTTGGGTTTCGGCTTCTCTCTTTTCATCAATTTATCAAGCCGTTCTTCAATTGCAGGACGTATTCGCGCATTTTCTTCGATAATAAAATCGCGTCCCATTTCGTTGAGCTGTTGTGCCATTTCAGTAATAATAGCCGCCCATCTGTCGCCTTCAGCTGCTGATACCCATTCAAGCCGGAACCTCCTCGAGTCCATTCCAATCCGTTCAAGATATGCCGACATTCGTTTGGCCCGTTTCTCAGCCCACACATTACCTGAAATGTAGTGACAATCACTACCAGTCTCCGTTAACCGACAGCCTGACATGAGCACCATTCCTGCACCTAATCGAAATGCCTCCAAAATGAATTTGTCAGACATCCTTCCAGAACACATCACGCGGATTCCACGTACATTTGTGGGATAATCATATCGACTAATTCCAGCTAAATCTGCTCCGGCATAACTACACCAATTACATAACATAGCGAAAATCTTGTCCTCTGGATTATCCTTTAATAACGCACGTATTTGGTCCATAATCTGTATGTCATTAAAGTGAAATTGCTCAATTGCACCAGTAGGACACTCAGCAACACATGTCCCACACCCGTGGCATTTTGCGGGAGTGACCAATGCCGCAGATCCAGGTTCTGCTGAGATAGCACCATAGGCGCAGCGGGTCACACAAATACCACATTTACCAGTGGCACTTCGGCAAAGTTCGGGATTAACAACAGCGACGATAGGTTCAATTTCCCATTCGTCTTGAGTAATGATGCGAAGCGCCCTTGAGGCAGCGGCGCTGCCCTGAGCAACGCTGGCAGGGATATCTTTAGGTCCTTGTGCGGAACCACAGAAGAAAACGCCTTCAGTAGCAGCGTCAACGGGTTTAAGTTTAGGATGTGCTTCCATGTAAAACCCAGATGGCCCAATTGGTACGTTGAGAACACGGGCTAGGTCTTGGGTTCCTTTGCTAGGAACAGCAGCAGTGCTGAGGATGACCATATCGAATTCACGTTTAGTGAATTTGCCCGTAGCCATGTCTTCAGCTTGGACGAAAAGATTGTGCGTTTGGGAGTCTTCAGAGATATTTGCAGGGCGTCCTTGTTGGAAGCGTATTCCTGCACGCCGGGCGCGTTGGTAGAATTCCTCATAATCTTTAAAGTTAGAACGGATATCCATGTAGTAAATAGTGATTTCAGCATCAGGGTATTTTTCGTGGAGGAGGAGGGCATTTTTTATCGTGTACATACAGCAGAACCCTGAACAGTAGATGTTGGTACGTTCATCGCGGCTGCCAACACATTGGATAAAGGCGAATCGGTGGGGTTTGGTCTTATCTGAAGGGCGGATGACATTGCCTTCAGTGGGTCCCGCGGCATTGATGAGACGTTCTAGCTCCATGGCTGTTATTACATTAGGATAGATGCCGTATCCATATTCGGTAATGGGTGTTGGATCATAAGGCTCGTACCCAGTGGCAACGATGATTGTCCCAATATCTAATTCATGAATTTTTTCTGTGTCATCAGGAATAATGGCTTCCTGCCCTGCTTTATTGCAGGCTTCATAACACATCATACATTCTTTTGGGGTAAGTCCTAAGCAATGATCGGGATCAATCATGTAGGCAGCGGGTACAGCTTGAGGATAAGGAATGTAAATGGCATGACGCCAGCTAAGATTTGCATCGAAGTTATTGGGAACAAGAACAGGGCAAACCTTTTGGCAATCCTCACAACTATTACATTTGTCAATATCTACATAGCGCGGACGCTGTGTAACTTGTACCTTGAAGTTTCCCACGAACCCCTCAACCTTCGTAACCTCTGCGTTTGTAATTAACTCAATATTTGGATGACGAGCTGCTTCTGCCATCTTCGGACCCAAAATACAAATTGAACAGTCCAAAGTCGGAAATGTCTTATCGAGGAGCGCCATAATGCCTCCAATTGTTGGAGAGCGTTCAACAAGGTATACTTTGTACCCAGCATCGGCAATATCTAGGGCGGCATGGATACCTGAAACACCTCCACCAATGACAAGTGCGGTGTGAGTAACTGGAACTTTTGGAACTTCAAGGGGTTGGAGATGGTGGGCTTTTGCAACGGCACTAGCAATGAGGTCGGCAGCTTTTTCTTGGCATCCTTGGGGGTTACTTGCATGACACCATGTGCCTTGATCGCGAATGTTAGCCATTTCAAAGAAGAACTGGTTTAACCCAGCATCTTCGGTGCATCGCCGAAAAGTAGGTTCATGCAAACGTGGAGTACAAGCCGCAACAACGACTCGATCAAGACTTTCTTCTTTTACAATGCGTTTGATTTCTTCCTGTCCTGGGTCAGCACATGTGAATCTATTGACCTTTGTCGCAACGACGCCATCAAGGTTTTCGGCGCCTTTGGCTAGGGCGTTACAGTCGACGACACCGGCGATGTTGCGACCACACTCACAAACAAATACACCAATACGAGGTTTCTTTTCAATAGGTTGCTTTGCTTTTGCGATAACTGCCACCACCATTTCTTTCAAAAAGAACTCCGCTTTCGCTAAATATCTTTGCAACTTTCATAATATGGTTGCGAAAGTATCAAAGAAAGTTTTCAAAGGTGTTCAGAATATTTGTCACTTGTTCTCTCATTTTGATGTATAGTCACACTCAGAATACACGGTTTTTGTTCAATTCTTTTTCTTTTTTCAATTTGCTACAAAACAATGATGATTAAAATGCCATACCTGCAGCTTCTCGATTGGGATACCGTTCAGCTAAAATTTGTGTGACCGTATCAAATACTTCCTGAACTCCGCGACCATCTTTTGCAGAAGCCTCGACAAAAGGAGCATTGTATTGTGCAGCATATTCAATTCCTTCTTGAAGTGTGACTAAGGGTCTTGTTCTTCCAAGCGTATCGCGTAAATCGCTTTTATTACCGACAATAACTAATGGACAATTGCGTACGGATTCATAAAGACTGATAATCCAATCATTCAACCGTTCCATTGTATACCGGCTTGATATATCGAAAACTGCTATACCCAATCGCGCCCCTCGAAAATACGAAATCGCAAGATCCCTGAAACGTATCTGACCTCCCAAGTCCCATATTTGCAATGTTGCAACCCAATCATCCTTTTGGATATTCTTAGCAGCAAAGTCAACTCCTACGGTGAGTTTCATGCTTTCATCAAAAGTGTTCCACGTATACCTTTTGAGAAGACTTGTTTTACCCACTCCACCTTCGCCAACAAGGACAATTTTTAGTACCCCAATCACTGTTACTGCCTCTTATTTTCCGCAGTTTAGGGTTCAGTTTTCGTTTTCCCCTATCAAGGAATCTACCTAATCAACCTGTTATTGCAATTACAAGGATTGCTTATGCAAGGATGCAAGTTTTAGCTCACACGAAGATGCACATAAAGGTTATGTGGGCAGTAAAATTTCGTGCAACCAATTGCGTGCCCTATAACTCTATTCATTTCTATTTGAAACCATCTTTGTAGGAAATACATCTGACAGATGAAGTCCTTTCTTAGGTCAAAGAACATTTCAGTTTAGAACTCATCAATTACGATGACATTCGCCAAGAAATTGTCTAGCTCTTTCCAATTACGTGGAGGAACCCTGAAATACATCTGAGTAGAAATTTAGGATGGTGAGCAATTTGAAAGTCGCAGCAGCACAAATTTATCCTCGATTCGCTCAGCCCGAAAAAAACCGAAGCTTGCTCAAACGTTATTGTAAAAAAGCAGCTACTCAAGAAACGGATTTGTTAGTATTTCCTGAACTGTGTGTATCTGGTTATAACTTTACGTCAAAAAATCAGGTTCGGTTTCTTGCCGAACATGTCCCTGATGGTCCTACTACAACACTGTTGATTGACCTTGCTAATCAACATGATATGACGCTTGTCGCAGGTATCCCAGAACTTGGTCCTATGAATCAGATATACAATTCAGCAGTGATAGTGAGCCCTAAAGGTTATTTGGGACAATATCGTAAAATCCACTTGTTCGCTCGCGAAAAAGAATGGTTTCAACCAGGAGAAAAACCACCTAAAGTGTGGAAAACTCCTAAAGCGACAATCGGCTGTTTGGTTTGTTTCGATTGGGTATTTCCCGAAGCTTCACGTATTCTTACTTTAGAAGGGTGTGAGATTCTTTGTCTACCAGCTAATCTTGTTCTGCCATACGCTCAAAGGACAATGATTGCAAGAAGCATTGAAAACCGAATTTTTACAATTCTAGCAAACCGAATTGGTACTGAACGAAACTTGACATTTACTGGGCGAAGTCAAATCACAGATACTAAGGGCTTAGTACTTACTCGGAGCGGAACAAACCGTACTGGGCTTATCATCATAGAAATAGACCCCAAACAAGCGCGTAATAAGTTTTTTACCAAAACTAACCACATCATCGAAGATCGACGTGTGGATTTATACAGCCGGTTATTAAAGCCCTAATAGACTGTACATTTGACTAAACTAGCGTATATGATTGACCAACAGACAATGTTACTGGGATAATGTCAATTTCCTTATTACCAAGTTGCTCCGAGAACTGATTGGTTTGACTTGGTGTTCCGCTAATAGGCAAGGCGTAACGTGGATGAATTGCCATAGTTGCTTCAACTGCAGCTTCAGGTGAAAATGTTCCGCGTTTCTTACCAGCTACTGGTACACAGAGTAGATCGGGTCTTATTTCAGCTACTGGACCCACTTCTTTTGGATGTCCCAGATGGAGAACCGAACCTTGTACACTTCTTACGAAGAACGCTGTGTTCTTTGGTGCGAGAAATCCACTCCGTGGTAGATCATAGCCAGTTATTTGGATGTTGGCACCAACCTCTATGGATTGATTTGTATCAAGCTCCAAAATCGCGTATCCGTAGATACCATCTTTTCGAGCTTGATCACAAACAGCATTATTTCCAATTAGAACACTTCCCTTATCATTTGCTAAAGTAACAGCATTTCCAAAGTGCTCAATGGGCGTATGAGTAACGAGCACATAGGAGGCATTGATTTTTTCTACATCAATCAGAGGTACGTTTTCAATAATTCCTGGGTCGAAAAGGATGTGCTTCTCTAAGTGTAAAAGAATTGCCGCATAACCATAATAGGTGAAAGAAAACATTTAGAGATTCACCTCATGGACCAGTTCTTGTGAAAGGTTTTAGAGTTTATACATTTTCCCCACTTAAAGAAGAAGAGGATCAACTCTGACGAAGCCGTGTAGCAGGCACAGATTTTCCAGCAATAATTCGTTTCAATGTACCAGGTTTGCGAATATCTGTGATAATGACTTCACATCCTTTAGGAAGACCTTTGAATATTTCAGAGAGTTTTCCACGCATTCCTTCCGTAACATCTGTAGCATCTGAAGCCTCACCTACGGCAATTTCATCCAGTACCTCCTGAAGAATTTCAGAAGTAATAAGATCAAATCGACGAGCCCTAGGGTCCTCTTTTGGATCAGCAGTATACAGACCTTCAACGTCTGTCGCGAAAATTACTTTTTTAGCATTTAATAACCGGGCCAGATACATTGAGATCTGATCCCCGCTCACAATAGTGAAACCTGTTACCGTATCTGCAGCAACATCACCAGATAGAATTGGTATAAATCCTTGGCGTAAGAATTCTTGCAACGCTTGAAGATCCATATGGGAAATTCTCCCATCGAGCGATACAATGATAGAAGAGGACCGGATGGGAATGGCAGGTTGCTGAAATTCAAGGAAGGCGGAATGGATAAGGTTCCCAAGATTGGTCATTTCTAATGCCGTTTCAGTGACACCCACTTTCTTTTTCCGGCTCCGGCCTCCACGATGTATTTCATATGCTTTTGCAGGAAAATGACCAAAGGACCCACCACCATGCACAACCACGATTGGATGGGATTTTATTGAAGATATCTCCTTAACCAATTGCTTTATCGTATCTATACGAGCTGTTGAGCGTTTTGTCTTATCCGAAATGATGCTGCCACCCAATTTGATAATAATGGGAGGAACATGAATTCTTTGCTGCGATTGTCGCCATTTTGGTCGCCAATTTCGAAGTTTCTTAGACCAGTTTTTCCAACCTGTTTTTACAAATTTTTCACGATGTTCTAAGTCGTCTTGTATCCATTCAAGTTGTAGAAAGAAGCGTTCTTTCCCACTGACTCGTGGAACATCATAAAGTCCAAGCTTTTCTAAGGAGGTCACTAAATTTGCTTCAACCAATTCTTGAAGTTGTCCCTCAATCTTTGTGGGAATTACCTCATATCCATGAGCTTTTAACCCATCCCGAACTCCGTCTAATACTATACCACGACACACCTGAATTGACTCATCTTTGGATACACGCATACAGGTCAGAGCTTCCAAGACTAATTCAAGACCACGGATTAAGAAGGTTTTTTCAGCAAAATTCGGTTCTTGGAAATAGGTGACTTCAATCTCTTTAACGACATACTCACTAGTTTCAACTCGATATATACCGATGAGTACACCACCAATGGGATCACCCCAGCCAGCATCATCAATTTGGATAGTCACTATCGAAACTCCTGCAAGGCACTACGACTTTTTCAGCTTAAATATATCGCAGTGATAGGTCCAATACCCCTTACATGTTTTTGCGCCACTAACTTAC
Source organism: uncultured archaeon (assembly GCA_964347045.1). Lineage (GTDB taxonomy): Archaea > Asgardarchaeota > Hermodarchaeia > Hermodarchaeales > Hermodarchaeaceae > Hermodarchaeum. The sequence continues at coordinate 15,873 of CAYFXC010000009.1, read as the reverse complement.
ATCACATCTCTTTTGGAATGTATTCAAACCAAAGCCAAAATGCGTAAAAGTAGTTCATTAGGCGAGGAAAAGCCATTTAGGGAACGTTGCTTGTTTGGTAGCACGTATTAACATAATTTAAATTTCCAATCAAGACGACTAGAAAAAGAATGCGTAAAAGCCAGGCGACTCCCCATGTCACTAAATGAACACACCTTCAAGTTAGTAATCATTGGGGACCCGATGGTCGGCAAAACCAGCATCATTAACCGCTTCATCGCAAAAACCTTTGAGCATTCATATCACCAGACACTCGGAACACAACTCAATTGTTCCGAGATTATCGTGGGTGATGTGCTAATTCGATTAATAATCTGGGATTTGGCGGGTCAACCTCGATTCGAAAGTGTTCGAAAGTTGTTCTTGTTAGGAAGCGATGCAGTAGTTGTAACCTTCGATTTAACACGAGCAGATACTTTTGATAATGTTGAAGGCTGGTTGCAAGCCTTCCGTCAAGCAGTACCTGACGAGGCCCCCAGCGTTTTGGTCGGCAATAAGGTTGATTTAGCCTCTAAACGTATGATATCCGTAGCTGAAGCATATCAACGGCACATCAACTTAGAATTTGACAACTACTTTGAAACCTCAGCTCGATCAGGAGAAAACGTTGGCGAATTGTTTGATCAGGTAACACGTCTATTAATATACAATCGATTAGCTGAACTTCGAGAAAAACTACATCCGTTCATTTATTCATCTTTTGCATCCTAGCGAGATTGAATTTTAATTTCCCATTTATCGATGACTTCAGACTTTTCCTTGTTAAAATCTACTAGAAGCATATCCGTTTCAGGAAATTGTTCAGTACAATCAAGTCCCTTAAGTTTCGTTTCTTTTTCTGTATGTATTCGCTTGAAATTAAATTTCATGAGAGATTTTGCATGAGCATTCATAAAGGGAATATCCCATAATTCGAGGTCGATGTTATGGAAAATCGCATCCGTTAATGTCACCTTTTGGAGGGCCGTTGTGAAATAGCTATCTTCTGTAGTAACAGGAATTGGTCGACTCCATTCCTGTAATTCATCACAAACTGCGAGTAGAAAGAGAAGTGGATACTCCTCAAAGGGAAGTGGCTTTAATTTTTCAATGTTATCATGTAATGCGATTGCACGAGCAGCTTCTATTAATGGTCGATTCTCAGAGTATTTTTCTTTGACATCTTCTGGCGAACCCAATGAACGAAGTAATGTTACAGCGGCAATAACGCCATGATCTAGTCCTGAAGAAGTAGGTTGGTATTCAGTTCGTTTTCGTTTTCGAGTTAAATACCTAAAAGAACTGGGAATTCTTTGAGTGTCTCCCAAACCATTTGATATTATTTTTTGCCAACCCTTGGGAAATCCCTCACTAAGGAGTTTTAGATAGCTCCGGTTCCCTAGGTCAGGATGTTCCACACTAATTTGAAGTGGATAGAAGTCAATGCCAAGAGGTGAATAGCAGCGGGTCATTTCATTGATTAATGACCAATTGAGTGAAGTGGACAATTTAGCTAAGGGTGTACCAATGTCATGAAGCAACCCAGTGAACCACCATGTAGTTCGGACTTCTTCTTTGGTGAACTGTAGTTTGTCCATAATGAAGCCTTCTATTCCACCAGCCAATCCTTTCTTATCAAGAAGGAAATCACCCAAAGCAGCAACGCGAAGAGAATGGGCAGTGTGATCGCGGTAGAATTTGCGAACGTTCATGATATACATTAATGCTTCAAATTCAGGAAGCGCACGAATAATATTGAGAATTTCCTTGTTGGTAATTCCACGTTCTTTAGCAACCGAATAGAGAGCCTCCACTAACGAATCCATATTTGTGCTAAACAATTGCTGGGCGAGGCGTTGTCCAATTGTGTTTTCTATATCGCCTATATTTGCTTCCATTTGAACCATTCGTTTTTCTAAAATGTCTAATTTGCCTATCTTCTCTCGAAGCTTTTCCTCTAACTTTTTTTGTTGGCGTTGTTCAATGGCATCGATTTTTTTACTGGCTAGTTCCTGTGCCTTGGTAAGTTTCCTTTGCTGTTTTGCTCGCGCTTTCGCTGTGAGCTCAAGGCCTAAAGTGCTCTGTATTATATCGAGCATTGGTTTTAGAAACCCAGTATCTCCAAAATCAGTCGCTGCACGTGCAACATTCAAGCCTGTCTTTATTGTGTCAGTTAATTTTGCGCCACCAATAATTCCTGATATAAATCCAGAAAAACTGGGGCTGAACGATCCTTCTCTTTCAAGAACCCATGAATCATTAATCATAAGACGTTTTGACATCAAGATCCGCTCTCAAATCATGAATCAATTACACAGGTTGATTGAGAAATTGACAACGCTATATCTTATTCTTTTTGATTTCCGAGTTTCTCAAGAACGCTAGGGCGAGACCATCAAGTTTAAGATGTTCTCATTCGCAGATACCAAACATAATCTCAAATAAGGCATCAATATGTCAGACACAAATCTCATACAAGACGAGAAGCCCATAATTAGCTCGAATGTAGAGGTGCCCTTCCGAGTCGAAGAATGGTATGCAAGTGCCTCATTTGGTGAAGCATTTCAACGTAGTATTTACCTTTTACGTCACGAATTTCGATTTCTTATACTCGTATTCTTCTTGGGAGGATTCACATTATCATTGATATTGATCCCAGTCAATTCAATGATAGCATCTGCAGAGATATTGATAACCAACGAACTCTTCGCCCCAATCCCAGATTTGATATCAATCTTTGACCTGCTAATTGCAAGCGCAATTTGGGGTCTAGTACAGAAATTCGTGGTCTTCTTTGGAACCTTCGTTTTGGGGACGATTGCGATACATCACGTTTTCAAAACTGTGCCTTCATTACGTGTAATCGCATCTGAAATGAATGAGATTCGTTTTCCTCTTGGTTCAACCATTGTCGCAGCCTTCGTAACATCCATGATTTTGACCCTAGTCAGTGTTATTCCAATTATCGTTCCTTTCATACAGGTTCTCTTCTTTTTTCTCCCCTTACTTTTGGTTTTAGGTACTTTTCCATTCACTCAAGCATTTTCATTAAGCATTGGCTTTCGAGTTAAACACTGGATTCGCATTCTTAGCACTCATGTTACGGGATATCTCTTGATCCTTTTTGCAGGTGTACTAGGACTTACGATCTATTTGAATATTGAAGTGGTCCTAAGTTTGTATGGAATTTCCCTTGGGTTTATCGGTCCAGTTTTACTCAGTTTTCTAACCCAGGTTCCTGTAGCTATGGTAGCTCCCTTAGTCCCACTTTTCTCTGTGGCATTCTTTGCAGGTGCACGTGGTGCTTACCGTGAGAAACAACACCAACAATTCATGAGTCGTCAACACCAACCTTCCCGCTATCGATACATTCCATTAGATGGAACTATGCAAGGAAATCGAAACCTTTGCCAGTACTGTGGCAACCCATTGAAACCACATTTGGTTTTTTGCACACAATGTGGCCAACCAACCAAAGACTAATATCTGAAAATTAATTTCAATAGAGAATGATTCTCCGAGGGAGAAATTGAAGAATCATAGTTGATGGTTCGGCAAGTTGAGCAGGGACTACTGATTCAATTCGATGAAATTGGCGACCACCAAAATCTGATACAACCACAGCATAACCCTTCTGGGCGAATACTTTTGCAGCATCATATTGGAATTGAAGTGCTTCCGCAGATTGTTTTACGCCCCCTCTAAGCCGTCCGAATAGACCTGATGGATCAATAACAAAGAAGACAGGTGGTTTACGTTTAGAAGGTGTCCGGCGTTGTAATTGAACAAGTTCATCTAGTGCATGGTTCTCATCGAGAATGATTCGTAGTCGAAGGTTTTGAAGAATCTTAGTGCTACTTGCGTTCTGTTGCCTAAGCAATTGCTGGAGATATACCGTTTTAATGCGACGATGATAATCAAAAACATACACTCGACGTTTTTTTAAAAGTAGCTGGATTATCAAAATATGGAGTAAGCGAATATAATCACTATTACCAACGTGAATTATGGTCATAAAACTACCTTGATGCATTTGTGCATTAACATGTTCAGCAAGACAGGCTAAGACCTTTTGACTGGTTTCTGGACGTTCAACAATACCTGAGTAATGCGACATAGAATTCTATTACCCCATAACTTCGATGTCTCAATGCCTTAATACTCTTCATTTCAATAAAACTAAAACAAAACCAAATACAATCTAGATTGCAGATTATCCTAAAAACCTCAAGCGTCCATCAAAATATTTTGAAGTATAAACTCAGAAATAATTTTACTCATATTTCGAGTATTTTATCAAATAATTTGTCAAATTAGTGAATTCGAAAAAATCAAGCTTTTTTCTCGCTGTTGCTGAATGGGGTAGCTAATAGCATATTGATTCATTCATCTGAATGACGGAATTATTTCCTGTGCAAAACTGTGGACTGAATCAATGAATTTCGCGTTTCGCGGTATAGATGTTAAAAAATAACTCGCCCCTGCTTCTTTTGCTGATTCAACATGCTTGATAAAGTCTTTAGAATTGTACGGATCAGTTGTGTACAAGGGACCTACCATAAAGGCAATCTTATTTTCACGCTTTGCCTTCTTTGCTGCTGTCATTACAATCTTTTTCATCTCAAAATAGGATTCGCTTTCACCAAATTGAGCGATGTAGATAATATCTCCATATTTAGCCGCGAGACGAAGCATACGGTGTTTTGTTCCTCCAAAGAGGAGTTGGGGGTAAGGTTTCTGAACTGGTTTCGGTTCTAATACGGCTTTTTTCGTTTGTTAAAAATCTCCTTTAAAAGAAACTTCATTCTTTGTCCACAATTTAATCACAAGATCAAGACCCTCAGCGGTTTTATCTACACGAATTTTAGCCTCATTCCATTCACTGTACCCTTCAAATTCCACCTGTGACCATCCTGCTCCAACTCCTAACACAACTCTACCATTGGAAATGACATCAAGGGTTGAAACCATCTTTGCTAAAAGACTGGGTGGACGAAAAGGAATTGGTGTAACAAGTGTACCTAATTTGATGCTTTCAGTTTTTGCGGCAAGATATGATAGGGCAACCTATGTTTCTAGTGTTGTATTGGTATCAGCGCGTCGCGCCCATTCCATTTGTCCCCACATATAATGATCAGGCATTAATATTCCATAAAAGTCAAGTGTGTCGGCTTCTTTAACTGGGTTCTCAATAAGCGTAAATTCAGTGAATAAATTACTTAATCCTCCTAAAAAGAACTTCACGATTGGGCATCTCTTCGGAATTTAATTTATGCTTCGGTTTATAGGTAATCCCCTTTCAATTTTACTAGACGTTTCTAATTTACCCAAAGTAGATGTCAACTTTGTATCATGGACGAGATATACTTGGTCAACTAAGTCGATTATTTGAAAAAAAAGTAGTGTACTCATTGCCTTAACCTTGAACACAACTGTTTAGACAATATTCGAGTCTTCCTAGAAGACCAACTACCCCCACCATATGGCCACCTCTGAAGATACTATAGGAAAAAAAGCAGATAGTGATGTAGGTTGAGCTGTGGAAATAGCTGAGTTGTGTGACCCGTAGGTTTGAATGTGCTTTGTGTTCATTTTTGTTGAATGGAGACAAAGGATCACTTAAAAAAGAGAGAAGATAGGGTGGTTGGTTCATGCGGTCGTTGTAATCAGAATGGCTTTGTAGTGTTGAGGTTTGGTTGGGTGTTACTTTTACTTTGACTTAATGCATTGGACGCATTAACGAACCATAACGAAGCAGAGAGTAGTTAATGATTGATGATCAAGATGAAGATACCAGAAAGTGGAAACGCTACTATCAACACAAAGGCAACCATTTTGTGACACATTATAAGGACTACAGCACTACCAATTGAACCAATTCAACTAAGATTAACTGGATGAAGATAGAGATGATTTTGACACAGAAATTTGGACGGACAGGACATCAAAGCACCCGCGTCATCTTCGGCGCTTGGGCGTTAAATAAAGCCAATCAGGAAGAAGCAGATAAAACATTGGTACTTTTGCAAGAATACGGAATCAATCACATCGATACTGCACCAATGTATGGCAACGCAGAGAAGGTCATCGGACCATGGTTGACTAATTATCGAGATGAGTTTTTTGTTGCTACTAAAACCCGAAAACGCGGATACCAAGGTGCCATGGATGATTTGAAGCGATCATTAGACAGGTTACGCGTTGATTATATTGATCTCTGGCAAATGCATGGTTTGACAAGTCCACCTGGTTGGGAAAAGGCAATGGGACCTGGGGGCGCCTTAGAGGCTTTTATTGAAGCACGTGATAAGGGTTTTGTGCGATTTCTGGGTGTAACAGGTCACGGTATTAAAGTGCCAACAATGCACCAACATAGCTTGGAGCGATTTGATTTTGAAACCATTTTATTACCGTACAATTATTCACTGATGCAGAATCCTCAATATGCAGTTGACTTTAACGAATTAATGGGGCTATGCCAAAAGCGAAATGTTGCAGTACAAACCATCAAATCCATAGCGCGGCGACCGTGGGGGAAACGCCCCAAGACTTTCAATACATATTTCTATGAACCATTAGCGACTCAAGAAGCCATTGATAAAGGAGTGCATTGGGCTTTAGGTTTTCAAGACAGCTTTGTGATCACAGCTGGTGATATTCGACTTTTGCCAAAGTTTTTAGATGCGGCACATCGTTTTGAGAAGCAACCAGCTGATGAGGAAATGGAAATAATAGTACAAGAGTTTGATATCCAGCCAACTTTCAAATGAGAGATGTAAGTTTAGGATGCGAATTGTCTAGTTCTTTCCCAGTTCGTTTCAAGTTTTTATGGAATTTAACATTCTTTTTTTACTAGTTCAGTAATTTACAGCGCGGAATGAGCCAAATAATCGGAGCTGTTATTTAAATTGACAACTCGTCCTCACATCTTTTACACAAACGATGATAGTGTTCGTTCACCAGCACTGCGGCATTTCATCAAGGTGTTACGGCCCCATTACAAACTTACAGTTGTTGTTCCAGATCGTCCCAGAAGTGGAATATCAAAGGCAATCTCTTTTAATGAACCAATTAGATTCACTGAGGGTCCAACTATCGACGACCAGCCAATCATTGAAACCACTGGAACACCCGGAGATGCTGTAACGTGGTGTCGAACGTATTCCCCAGAAGTTAATCTGGTGATGTCCGGTCCTAATTTAGGGTTGAACGTGAGCGCCCATAGTATTCTAACTAGCGGTACAGTGGGGGCTGCTATTGAAGCGGCACTATGGAAAATACCAGCCATCGCTTTTTCAATTGATACACCAAGTAATACCTGGTTCATTCCAGGAGATTCAGGGGCAAATTATCAGGAAGCCGCCCGAAGAACTCAGAAGATAATTGACCTAGTAGTAACACAGGGATTACCTGCAGGAATAGATTTTCTAAATGTGAGCTTTCCATCTACAGTAAATGAAACGACGCCTATCGTTGTAGCCAAACCTGATAGGATTCGATTCACCAACATTTTAAGATCACGAAGAGATCCCCATGGAATGGAATACCATTGGATAGTTGGCAAAGAAAGACCACGACCACTCAAAACATGTGATGTCTATTTATCTGTGAGAGAGAAAAAAATCGTCATCAGCCCAATTTCTATCACACTATCAGATGACTTGATTGTTGAATCCACACGTCAATTTATTGAACCACTACTAAATGAATAATGATCTTACCCCTCTACCCTTCCACACCCCAAGGAGTATCCTTGACACAAAATCAAAAAACAAGCGCTTTTATAAGAGAACATCTTTGAGGGCAATGGTGACTAGTCCCTTGCCAACGAAACCGGGAAGTAATAAAGACGGAACATTTCTTCGAGCTATGCAACTAATAACTGATAATATTCAGAAGAATATTGATTTCCTCCGAAAAAACAAAAAGAATGTTACGAAATTCGTTAGCGCAATTGAAAAAACTGCAAGGGATGGTCATTGCATATTCGTTGTTGGTAGCGGCCGGTCAGCAATGGTTGGACAAATGTTCCAGACACGCTTAGAGCACCTGAATGTTCCAGTATATTTCATAACAAATAGTCGGTCAGTTCCACACCTCGATAAGGGCGATCTTATTATCGTAATCTCAGGTAGTGGGCGAACTGCAATCGTGAAAGCCATTATTGAAAGCTATCTTGATCAGAACCCACGCATCATTTCAATAACCAGTTATCCAGAAAGTTGGATTGGCCGAATGAGTGACTTTGTTATCAACCTTCAAGGACGAACCAAAGTTGATGTTGTCCGAAAAGAAAAAGGTGAAGATGCGAGTTTAACTCCAGAAGGCACTCAATTTGAAATCGCCGCTGCAGTATTTCTAGATGGTATCATCGCTGAACTCGTAAAGCGATTTAATAAAACTCATGATGACCTAATCGCCGCGCATTCACAAAGTACCTAGCAGAATGCAGAGTTGAATATAATACCGTTATCTGGTAGGATTTCGAAGATTCTGCGATTTCGAAATATCTTTCAAATCCCAATACTCGCCTAGGTGTTATAGATATTATTTTAGGAGGATGCTATTTATTGAGGAGCGGAAAGCTTCTGGTGATGAGATTCTCTTCGACCACATCATAGGACTTGAGGGACCAATGGATGTGATACATGTCATCCGATGATTTAGTTTTGAATTCCGTTCACGCTTGTACACCTAAATGCACACGCACTTTCTAAACTGAGGTTTGGATTGTGTGAGATTTTATTCAATGAAATTGAACAAAGTATGCAAATCCGATGTGAATGATTTTTAAATTGAGATTTGAGACTAAATTCACGTTTAGGCTCGAATGGCCATGATGAAGTAGATGAATACAAAGAGCCAGAGGTTAGCGTAACCTGCAAGCCAGATTTGAGTCAAGATTGATAGGGGTAGCCCATATTCCACGAATTGGAATGCTAGACTAAGAAAATCTCAAATCATCAAAAGGACACCTACTATAATAGCGATGATTCCAATTTTATCGCGTGTCGTCCGGATTATATAACCTATAATTAGGTAAATCAGTTATCCTAGTTGGGGGATTTGAACAGAAACTTCAACTAGACATCGATGAATGACAGATCGTTTTTTTACATCCCCTTGCACCGAATGAAGAATATGAAACATTATTAAGGAAAGTGATAAAGTCCGAAGAACAGAAGATGTTGCTGACATCCCGTTCAAATAGAAACGGACAGATAAATTCTATCAAATCTATTTGAACGATTGCAGATGCAATATTATCTCGAGGCGAAAACAATTGGCAAACAACTACCAATGTCCTCTTTTTGTCTGGAAAACCGGTAAGCTTCTTGCGAATATTCATCAAGCGTTAACCGATAAATGGGAAGTCCATATGCACCCGCTTGGTGATATGGTTGAGATGCGAATTGGCGCAGGGCAAAACATGGAGCCTCTAATACTGAACCTTTTCGTGTCTTCAGGAAAAGCCCTGTGGGCATATATTGATCTCCCTGTCATTTCATCTCAAATAGAGCTACTTGGAGAAGTGATTGATCAACTTAAAACCAAGGCAGAGGCAACACTTGGACCATCTAAACGACGTGTAAAATTCAAATATGAGGGCGAATCAATCGAGACCGAGACTACCACCGCAGAGGTCTACAGCTGGAAAATGAACTACGGTCTTAGATACTCGCTTAATTCCGTCACACGATTCTTAACCGCTCTTGATGCCGCTCTTCGTGAACATGGAGGTCGAGGATTGGAGGGCAACGAGTTTTTTGTAATTTATCGTGATGGTAACCTTCACCTTCAAGAGCCTTCATTGAGTTTTGTTTTCGTTTCAGCTTGGGGATATTACTCTGCCTTTCTTTATTTAGGAGAAGAAAACCTCGAAATCCAAGTGTGTGATGAAGAGAAGGAATCTTTTCCTATTGACGAATTTGATAAAGTTGTCATGACAGCCAAAGAACTATTCGAATCTGATAAAGAAATCATTCTAAAGGATACTTGATTGCCTTCTAAGAGGAGTAAGTATTGGTCTCTACTAATCTGACCTTCCAACCTTTATATGAAGGAAAACTCCCTCTTTCACTTTGGGTCACGATTTTAGCGATTTTTTCGGCAGTAGGCATTGTACTTCGTCAACTAACAATTCCTACTTTTTCCCCCTTTGTCACAATTACCCCGGGGTTTGCCATGCCCCTTCTAGTAGGACTTGTTTTGGGTCCTCTTGGGGGAATTCTTTGCGGAGCCTTTGTTGGGATAAGTGGAGCTTTTTGGGAACCAATCTTAATTCCTCTAGTAGGCAATGTTGCTCTTGGATTAAGTACCGGGATTCCAACATATTATCGTCAAAAACTCAACAATGTATCTTGGATAATCCTTTGTATTTTCTCCGCTATCGTAATTGGAGGTTTTTTACCCACCTTCTCAATAGAAATACTCATTTTGGGGATTCCTCTGTATATCGCGGCTTTAACGGCAATTATTGACGCAGTACAAGCAGGAATCTGGGTTATCGTCGCATTATTTCTAACTCAAGGACTAATCGAACCAATTTTGTTTAGATACCGGAGAATGAACAGGAAGCTTGAAAGAATTATAATGGCAGCTTTTAGGTGTAACATAATTAGTTTTGTGTCATTTAAGAAGAGGGAGTGGAGAAAGAATTCGATCTCATGCTAAGGGTGTATTCACAACACTGAAACTTGAGCGCTTCTGTCAATACATTCCAACCTCAACAATAGAAAATAAATTCAATAACGGTGGTTCTTTCCTATAAAGTGAATTAAGCTGTGTATAATGGTTCGAATTAGTAATTGATACTAGGGTGATTATATGGAGTCGCTGCTAAGAAATTGGAATGGGGAGAGCGTAATTATCCGCTTTGATCGACCTTCAGGCGCTTGGATAATCATCGCTATTCATTCGACTTTTCTAGGACCCGCAACAGGTGGCACGCGTATGAAGTCTTATCCGAATCTTAAAGCAGCCCTAGAGGATGCTCTTCAATTAGCAGCCAGCATGACTTACAAATTTGCAGCCGCTGATTTCCCTTCTGGCGGTGGTAAAGCAGTCATCGCGCTCCCTTCCTCTTTCGATATAAATGAGAGACCAAGTTTATTGCGTCATTATGGGACATTGCTGAAGCAATTGGGCGGGTTGTTTCAAGCTGGACCAGATGTGGGAACCTCTCCTGCTGATATGGATATTATCGCAGAAACCGGGGCACCATTTGTTTTTTGTCGAACACTCGAAAAAGGGGGAGCTGGAGGTTCGGGAAAATGGACCGCTCTAGGCGTCTATAGTGGCATGCAAGCTGTATGTAAACAGCTTTTTGACAATGAATCGCTTAGGGGGCGAGTCGTATTGGTTCAGGGAACGGGTAGTGTTGGCTATCCATTGATTGAGCTATTGTTGAAGGACGGAGCTGAGGTATTGTTTAGCGAAGTAAACCAGACAGCTATTCAACATTTCCGCGATAAACTCAAGTTACCATTTGTCCCCCCTGAACGCGTTTATGATACTCCCTGTGACATATTTTCGCCCTGTGCCTTGGGTGGAATTCTTAACCAGGATACGATTCCTCGTCTGAAATGCACCGCAATAGCTGGAGCCGCCAACAACCAACTCGCTGGACCGGCCGATGCCGAAAGGCTAGTGAAGAGAAATATCTTGTATGCACCAGATTATATAATCAGCATTGGTGGAGCCATGGCAATCATTGGATTAGAGAAAATGGGTTGGTCATTGGATGAAGCCCGAGCGAAAGTAAACTCAATTAAGCAAACAATGCTGCAAGTTTTTCAACTGGCTAAATATGACCATATCACTACTGATGCCGCAGCTAAACGTATAGTTGACTCTCGACTGTCTAGAACTGAAAAAAATGAAGAAAAAGATGTGGGCGAATAGACTAGATAGGTATAATCAAAATATCTGGAGTAAAGATTAAGTAGTATCTAGAGGATTAGCGCTAGGAACACCAATAACGCACAGAATAGTTCTTGGTGAAAATAACAATGTCTGAAGAAACTTGGGAAACAGATCAAACTACGCCGACTGAAGAGCCCACGAAAATTGAAGAGAGCATGGAAATTCAAGATGTTACAGTACGCGAATACCCAAAAACCGTTCTCTTCTATCCAATGCTCTTTGTATCACTCATTATTGCCCTAGCAAGCTACCTTGTGCCGTTCTTGATTATAGATCCAACACTTAGTGAAAGTCTCCTATTCACCATCGCTTTCATTTGGTTTGTGTTATTCTTTTTCAATTTACTCATTGTAACATTCGAATTTGGAAAATCCATTGTCGTTGCTCTGGCGCTCATTCTTGTCATTATCGTATTGATAGTGGCACTTGTCTTCACATATTATGGCTACTTATTTATACTCAATCCGTCGAGTCTTAGATTGTTCATAAGCGTCGAGGCTTATCTCGCCTTTTTCATTGTCTTCGTATTCGTCATCTTCCTTTCATGGCTGAAGACGCGGATGTACTACTTCAGAATTACACCAAATGAAATTATTTACAAGAAAGGAATCCTGGGCGACGTAGAGCGTTATGGAACCTCCAACGTCATGGTTCACAAAGAGATTCGAGATCTATTTGAATATCTTCTTATGCGTTCAGGTAGGTTGACTTTTACAATTCCTGGACGAAAGACTGCCATTCTACTTGATAACATTCCTAACATCAATACTGTTGAGATAAAAATTCTTCATCTGCTTAGACGCATAGAAGTAGATATCGACTAGAAAATCAGCTAATCTGGGGCGAGTAACCGATCAAGAACAAATACTTGGTAGTTAATCGCCCTGACCTCTTCCCTTTTTACGCTTTTCGATGCCATGATAAGGTAATGAGTGAGTCCCCCATGTCTTTAGAAATAATGCTTCGAAGCTGGTTTAAAAATTCCATTCAACCGAGTAATACTATGCTTTGGGCTTCAGCAGTCGCTCCAGACACATTTCAAGGAGAGCCCCAAATATTAGAGGAATTACTCAAACGCCCACTAGAAATTCCTGATGCAATGGGACAACAGAGAGCAAGCGCTCGCTATAGCGCTTGCCTGATAGCACGGGCAATTAATAACATGAACCCAAATCCATCCCAGCTCACATCTATACTTCATGAGTTTAGTTTTTTTCAAAATCCTGATATTCTCCTTCATAAACCATTACCAGATTCGCTCCAGACTCACGTAAAGAAACTTATCCGAGAAGCATTTGATCCTACCACCTTTTGGCAATACGAAATAAGAAATCTAGCACAACATTTCAATGAGGGGCTGCATGTTCTTCGTACTCTCTTCAAAGTAAAAAAAAGCGTGAAACAGATCCCTAATTTAACCTCATTTTTTGTTACTGAACATGAATGGTGGGGGACTACTTATCATAATGAAGTCAATATTGTGAATGTTCATCCTCCATTCCTTTTCCTTCCGGTAGTTAGTAAGAATTTAGTACTTCGTGATGCTGTCCGGGTATTTCTTCCAACTAGTTTTCAAAGTGCCACAGATGTACAAGAATTTGCTAATGTCGTAGTAACAGAACTTCTTAACCCCTCCGAACGCCAGCTTTGGTCACAGATCAAATGGAATGGTTCCCAACCAACACCAGAACAACTGCAATGGGTCTCAACAATATCAAGCTTGACACCGACACTTATTGAAAAAAACAGCCTCCCGTCCCTTTACAAACGTTTGAAGCGAGTCGATAGATTCGTTTCCAAAGTTCCGACAGGCTCATTTACAATTATTGCGCAGCAAGAGCTAACGGATATAAAACCTACACAAATCATCACAAAACTCCAACAAAAGATTCTTCTCAGTTTAGCTAAGGCGCCAATGGCAAGTGAACGCCAACTGGCAAAAGCAACTCAATTTGCACGAGGAACAGTCAATCGTAATCTTATGTCATTACAAAAACAGTTTGGCCTTTCCGTTCCTGGAGAAATCAATTACCAAAAAATTGGCCTTTCACCTTTTCTACTAGCATTATTTTCTCCTATCGCTACGCAAACTGGACATTCCAAGCTCTTTGACCTTAGCCAACAGCTCAGAACGTTTCCCTATTGTTTTCGATTACACGCACCTTTGTCGGCGACAAACACTATCCTGTATGCAATTTTGGCACTTCCTGAGAGTGTTATCTCTGATTTTCTTCACTATTTGGATCGATGGAAGGAAGATCTTAGATTATCAACCAAAGTATATCGAATTAATCAATTCGAATGGGGATGGGATTTCAATTATTGGGAAGAATTCAATCCCATCGAATGGAAAATTCTCGCAAGCAGTAATCTTCGACTAGGAGGTTCAGAATCTAGTGTCACAACATCATTAGATTATGAAAAGCCCTCCATCAAACTGACGCGAGAAGCGTTACGAGTTCTACTTATTCTCCAAAAAAATACGCGAATAAGTCAACGTCAACTAGCTAAGATTGCAGAAACTTCGCTAACTACTGCGGCAAATCAGTATGGTCGATTAATCCCTGAGATTATTACACCGTACATCAAATTCTCTAGACCACCCCTGCCGGAAGGCATCATTAATCTAGTAAACTGTTCTTCCGAGGAATCTTGTAACCAATTAATCGCAGGAATTCGTTTACTGCCATCTTTCCAAATCTGGCAACTTACAGATTTGAAAAACGAAGAACGCTCAACCCTTCTTATCACAGTGAATCTTCCCATAGGCGGTCTGGTACCTTTCACAAATGCATTACATGAGGTGACGGACTTCTATGAGGCGGTTGAATCTATCCCGCTTATTGCATCCAAACAACTCCCTCAAATTCATGAATTACCTATAGCGCTCTTCAAAACTGTTGGACAAGAGTGGATATGTTCACCAACGCTCCTTGAATCGCTTTTTAGTTCTACAATTTAGCAATACAAAGGTAATGAAGAGAAAGATGAGAATGTTAAGCCTAGATCCAATCACCAGTTTCAAGTTTCGTTGGGAGATAGGTTTCAGCGAGGAATTCAAATCCGTGACTGCTGAGTGCTTGGATTTCTGCTTTTTCTTTCCGTTTAACCATCAAGCGGATATCTGCAACCCACTTTGGGTTTTGAGCGACGAAAGGTTCAGTCAGTACGGCTTTGGCACGTTTAATATCCTCAGGAGTCATGCGGAGGCGACATTCTTTTGGAATATTATATCGGTCTAAATCACGACCAAGAACACCTAACAGGCGAAGGTCAGGTGTGGCTAAAAAGGGACTTTCATAGCTTAAGCGCTTACTGCCCCGAAGGTATACACTATGAATGTAATGTCCAAATGGATCTGCATCGACAAGTGTAAAAGCGGGAATTTTAAGTTCTTTTGTTAGACGCCGAGCAAAGATTCGACTAGCAATATCAGGTGAACCCTTCGCCGTCATTATAATGCATGGATAATTGTTCCACCACTTGGCTTCGCTTAGACGAAGCATAGCTGCATCTTTTTCGACAATAAGAAGAAACTCAGCATCAGATTCAACTATTTTCACACGATCTAGAAAGGGCGTGATGGACCATCCACCAGTTCCTAGTCGAGTACAGTCAATGCGATCACCACTATCATCAAGAACCACCCGACCTAAAACAGTGCCTTTGGCACTTGCGACGATGTGAGTGGATTCTCGATTCGTACCGAGGAGAGGACCTACATCGTCGATGGCGCTGTCACTTTGGCGCTGTTCTTCAAAGAGCCTAACATCGTTGTCGAAAATTTCTCGCCGGGAGTGATGGCGCGGCTCGGCCTCGACTATCCGCAAATCCGGCGGGCCAATCCGCGGATCATCATGTGTTCGATATCGGGCTTCGGTCAGAGCGGTCCGGATTCGAATCGCACGGCGTTCGCGCCAGTGGTCCAGG
>CAYFXC010000008.1:127466-129115 GCA_964347045.1 uncultured archaeon | reverse complement strand
TTGTGTTACCATAATAGCTTCCCTCCAAGCTGCTACGCATCTAGCCTAATGCAGCATCGATTCTGTATCTATGCAAACTGGTATATTAAATTAACCGTTTTTTGGTTAACTTTTGTGATTATGTTGCTAATCGTTCAGCGGAGTAGAAATTGATCAGATTCTGTTTAGAGGGGCTCAAGAACTCCACACGTGGTGGTGGGGCACGGGTTTTGGTTGGTTTATGGTGTTTCGATGAGGATTTGTGTTAGTGTAAGTCATGTTAGGTGGGGGTTGATTGGCGTCGGCGTTTGATGAAGCGGTAGGCGAGGATTACGGCGAGGATGGTGATGGTGCTGAGGCTGATGATGACGCTGTCGAGGACGGCTTGGGCGATGGCGCAGTGCAAGATGGGGATGTCGGTGACGCGAAGGAACCAGATATCCAAATCGCCTGTAGGTGTATGAATAGCTCCAGCGAGGAGGAAGCTCCCGTCAGCGAGTTGGAGAATAGCCGTTCCACCTTCGGCTGTAAATTCGCCCCCATATTCACGTCCCCAAAGGGTGTTCCCCTGAGTGTCTGTGCGAATGAGGTAAAGGTCAGAGTCGTAAGTAGGGAGATCGTAGGGGTATACGAAGATTTGGGTTGGTGAGGCGTAAGTGCCAACAATGCCGAATCCACCATCATGGCATTCAATGATTCCATGGCCCGCGGCTCCCGCTACCCCGGCGAGTTTTTCCCAGAGAACATCGCCGTTGGCCGTGATGTAGCTCAGCGAAATCCTGGTATCGGAGTCGTCGCCACGTCTTCCCAGGATAAGATAGTCACCTGAACGTGTGGCGAGGCAGCGAATCGGCCAATACAACTCGCCAAAGGTGCGGTTCCACAGTAGAGTGCCATCCGTGTCAGTGCAGACCAGACCCCTGCTGCCCACTAAGAGGAAGCCTGAATTCATTTCGATGAGATCTCGAAGGTAACCGGCTCCGCCATAGGTGTAGTTCCATTCGGGAATGCCCATTGAATCCGTTTTTAGCAGCCACAAACCTTCGCCATAATTTTCAGTAAAACCGCCGATGGCAAATCCATCATCGTCACATTGGGTGATGCGATATGCCTCGTCAGGAGCGGGTCCTCCAAGTGTTTGGTTCCACAGGTGGTTTCCGTCTCTATCGGTACGAACTAAGAAGACATCCGTATCCATATAGGGTTCTCCGGCGGGCCAATTCCCCTCTTCCGTAATGCCGGCGAGTGCAAAACCGCCATCGGAGCATACGGCAAGGGCTGGATAATATTCGGACCTATTGGTGCCATATGTGAGGCTCGACAGCATGTACAAGTACCTATTGAAGCGGACTAACCAAAAATCACCCCTTGTATGTCCTACTGCGATGATTGTTCCATCTTCCAATTGAGACAGCGAATTGATCAGATCTCTTCCTGGTGTACCAAAAAAGGTGCTTGAAATGACCGTGTTTTCCTGGATAGGAACCATGAACATGTACCATTGTCCAACGGAGAAGACACTGAATACGATCAGGGATGCAAGTCCCAGTCCGATGAGGTGGGTTCGATTGAACCTGATAGAACGGGGAATGCGGGGTTGGTGAGGATTATCAATCGCGGGTTTGGGAGATTTGGGACAAGCCTCGGTGATGGAGGTTACTTCCCTTCCG
>CAYFXC010000008.1:73767-127456 GCA_964347045.1 uncultured archaeon | reverse complement strand
CAATTTTAGGTGAGTAGAGGATGTAGGTGTCAGTTTGCGACGCCGAACAATAGCCGATGGCAATACCGTAACGTGGGCTAATGTGGTGGATGGTGATGCGATTGATTGATGCGGCGTGTTCGATGAGTTTCTTAATGCGTTTTTCGGCGATGCGTTGTTCTTTGCTGATGAAGGGTCGTGAGACGTTGAGTTCGGCGGCGAGGTCGGAGGGTTTGACGTTACGTCGGCGTTGGGACCAGATCCAGTTTTGTTTGGCTGACGGGTAGCGGAGTGAGGTAAACATGGGAGACTCACCGGGGTCTGATGTTAGCAATTTCCCTCGTGTAGTCAGTATTCTGTTCTGCATAGTATAAAAATTAACCGGTTTCTGGTTAACTAATTATTTGTGCGACCTTGCTTAAATACGCGTGAGTCTAGAGCTCGTCATTGGTGGTGGATGAGTTGGTCAACTGGTCTAGGCTGACGTTGATTTTGCTAGTGGGGATTCTGTTCGTTGGCCAGATGCCGTTGAGTGGGCGTTGCGTGGCTCAGCATGGTGTGGTGCCGGTGATCGTGGATATGGATGTGGATCCGTCGGATACTCCGGCACTGTTGTATTTGTTGAAGCATCCGGCGGTGTCGGTACGGGCGATTACGGTGTCGTGTGGAATCACTTACATCGAGGAGGGGGTGGCGAATGTGTTGCGGTTGTTGGCTTATCTGGGGATTCGGGATATTCCGGTGGCGGGGGGAAAGGCAACGCCTCTTGCAGGGGATAATGCGTTTCCCACCGCGTGGCGGGATGGGAGTTATAACTTCTATGGGTTAGATTTACCGCCAACGGACTTGCAACCTTCGGCGCTGAATGCCTCGGAATTGATTATCTCGGTCATCACGAGTTCAACGGAGAATGTTACGTTGGTGCCGTTGGGTCCGTTAACAAACATTGCCATCGCGCTGCAAGCAGATCCGTCGATAAGGGAGAGAATTGAGGGCATCCATTGTATGGGTGGCGCGGTGACCGTTCCGGGGAATGTCGGGTATGAATATCCGCCAATACCGAACTATGTGGCAGAGTGGAACATTTGGGTTGACCCTCTGGCGGCAGATATCGTGTTCAAATCCGGGGTTCCCATAACGCTCATTCCCTTGGATGCGACCAATGAGGTGCCGAAAAATGAGGCGTTTCGGACGCGGTGGGAAAACGAAATGCGAACGCGGGAAGCTGCAATTATCTATGAATTTCTTCGACCAGGACTGGGAGGCTATTTCTGGGATCAGTTAGCGGCGGTTGCGCTAACGGATCCGTCTGTGGTGACTTTTGAAGGGCATTATATCGCGGTGTTGGTCGATGGGGGAAATGAAACTGGCTGGACCCAATCGCTTGGCTGGCAACCTTACAATACCATGGTGGCGGTCCATGCTGATGCGCCGCTATTCGAGGAGATTTTCCTTGCAGTGCTCAATTCTCGGGAACCACACCCAGTGCCCCCGGGTCTCATTGTCCTTGCCGTCGCCTTTGGTATAGGACTTGCCCTTTGTATCATTGTCATAGTATACTTCCGACGAAGGAAACCCTAACCACCCCCTCTTCATAGCAAAAAACGATGTGCATCAAGGGGCGTTAATAGTCCGGAACATGAGTTTTAGTTTGATATGTCTCGGTTGGGGGATTGTCTTCTTCTGTGAAGATGGCGATGATAGGCTTTTCGAGTGGGTCGTGGGAGAGCGTGGGGGGTGATTCAGGTTGCGTGGTGTGTCCGAGCCATCGCATGGCTTCGAAAAGGAGGGCTATTCGGATTCGTCGTCGTGGGGTTCGGAGAGGCTCTTTTTTTAGAGTTTGGTTGCGGAGGTGAAATAGGCTTGGATGGGGGGATTATGGATGTTGGAGAGCATGATGGCGTCGTGGATATAGTTAATGATGAAATGAGGGGTGAAGGTGTGATGGATTTCCTCTTTGGAGATGCGGCGGGGGCCGCTTGGGCGGTGTTCTTTGTCGGCGAAGCAGAGCATGAAGTAGTTGCCATGGTCTTTGAGAATCTTGGCGAGTTGGTCAGTGAAAACGGGGCGTTCATCGTCGGTTAATGTGTGAAAGAGCCCGGAATCAATCACAGTTGTGAAGGTGGCTGGGGCAAATCGATTTGCGAGCATAAGTGCATTTTCCGTGTAAAAATTCACGGAAATGTGGTGTTGGTGAGCTTTTTGTTTGGCAAGGCGTATGGCAGTGGGAGATAAATCGATACCGGTGACACTAAATCCGTTACGGGCAAAGAAGATGGCGTTTTCACCGGTGCCACATCCGACATCTAGGAGGGGTCCTGGTTGGACTTCGCCCCGATTTAACAGGTCGATGAAGACGGGTTGGGGTTGGTCTATATCCCAGGGGGGTGTATATGAATAGGCTTGGTCCCAAAAATTCACCAATCATACCTTCCTTCACGATAGCTTCCACATTTCGTTTATCTCAGAATGGTTTTTCTTAGAGGTTTCTGTCTTACTAAGTTTGGTTTGGTTGACCTAATGTTGGGTGGTTGTGATAAGTTGGACGATTTTTTCGTAGAATCTTTGGGTTACTTCGCTGTGAAGCTATTTTAGTAATATTTATGATGTCTCCGCGATAATTAGTGGCGAACCTGATGGTTCATATAAGTGGAGGTCTTATGTTTTGAATGGTAGAGGAATTGCTGCTATTGCTTTGATTATCGGTATAGCGGTTGGTTTCAGTGTAGGCTGGTTTGCGCCAGCCTTACTTCCGCCGGCTCCGGCGCCTAGTTTTATTGCGCAGATTCAAGATCGGGGCACGCTTATTGTGGGAACAAGTTCTGATTGGCCCCCTTTTGAGATTTACAACACGACGACAGATCAGTATGAAGGCTTTGATATCGATCTTTCTGATATGATTGCTGACTACCTCAATGTTACGGTTACGTGGGTGGATATGGATTTTGACGCCTTACCTGCGGCATGCATAGCTGGCACAATTGATATGATTGCGGCTGCCATGTTTGTCACACCCATACGCGCTCAACAGCTTGCCCATTCAGTTCCCTATATCCGAACCAATCAAGTTGTAATTGTCAAGGGGAACTCAACCCTCACAATTACTGACTTGGAGGATCTGGAAGGCTACGATGTTGGAGTTCAATCAGGTACAGTTGAAGACTTTGATCTAACAGATTTGGTTGATGCAGGTGTTGGTATAAACCTAATTCGCTATGCTAGAGCAGATATCATGCTAGCTGACTTGGAAGCTGGCGGACTCGATGCAGCCTATGTGGATGAACCAGTCTTTACAGTCTATGCAGGAATTTATAGTTTCAAAACGATTTTCACCGTTCCTGCACCACCTACAGCCCTATTTTGCCGTTGGGAGACTCCGGATTTATTGCAGGCAATGAACACTGTAATTTTGAATGCGTTTGCAGATGGAACAATGGACGCCCTTATCGCACAGTGGTTTGGGTGATACATGTTGCAAGCGCCGGATCTCCCCTCCATCTTTTTTTACATTATTATCCAAGGATTACCTACAACGCTAATTCTTACAGCACACGGTCTGATTTGGGGATTTTTGATTGGACTTTTATTAGCGCTGATGCGGGTTTATGGTGGCCGAGAAATCGAATGGGTTGCAATTGCCTATGAGAAAGTATTTCGCGGCATTCCTCTGCTAGTGTTAATTTTTATTTTTGCATTTGGTTTTCCTGGACTCTTTTGGTTTATCGACCCGCTAAACAGAACTCTAGCAGCGGTTATTCTCTCGTTGGCGCTTCGAAGTGGGGCTTATCAATCTCAAATCCTTCGAGGGGCTATCCTCTCCGTAACTCCAGGACAGCAGTTGGCGGCGAGGGCATTAGGGCTGAGCCGTCTACAAGCGTTTCGACATGTAGTTTTACCTCAAGCCCTTCGAATGGCTCTTCCAAGCTGGTCAAATGAATATGCCGTTGTAATCAAGGATACAACGTTCGCTTCAGCTGTGGGTATGATCGAAATGCTCCGGGTTACATTTCGAGTTGTGGCGAATAATCCAGAGATGTTGACTCCCCCGCTTGTGGTTCTCGCTGTTATTTATTTCATCTTTACCTATCCCGTCACGAGATTCTTTGGAGAGCGACAAACTCAGAAACTCAAAGACTTAGGATTAGGAGGCTAAGAGAAGTGGAAATACCGTTACTTCAAGTAGAAAATATTTGGAAGGCATATGATGAACTACAAGTTCTTAGGGGCGTCTCTTTTGACGTGGAAGAAGGTGAAGTTAAGGTAATTTTTGGTCCCAGTGGGTCAGGGAAAAGCACCCTCCTCCGCTGTATCAATATGCTCACTTCCCCAGACAAAGGAACAGTGGTGCTTCAAGGTACGAATCTCATGGATTCTGATACGAATCTGAATGAAATTCGATCAAAGATTGGGATGGTTTTCCAACATTTCAATCTTTTTTTGCATCTTAAGGCATTAGAAAATGTTAGCCTTGGTCCACGTCGTGTACTTGGCTTGTCAAAAGAAGAGGCAAACGAAAAGGCCCTACAGGCATTAGAACAAGTGAAGATGGCGGATTGGGTAGACCATTATCCCGCCCAGTTGTCAGGTGGGCAACAACAACGAGTGGGAATCGCTCGAGCCTTGGTTATGGATCCCGTTTTGATTCTGTTTGATGAACCCACATCTGCGTTAGATCCTGAATTAATTGGTGAAGTGTTACAAGTGATGCTTGAGATTGCTAAAACTGGTACAACGATGGTTGTGGTAACTCACGAAATGGGCTTCGCCCGAGCTGTTGCAAATGAGATGATTTTCATTGACCACGGGCTTATTGTCGAACGGGGGACTCCTAGGCACTTTTCTGTTTCTCCTGAAACGGAGAGAGCAAAGCAATTCCTTCATCAGCTTGAAGTTCTCTACGGTCACCATGAAGCGATTCTTGAACAGAAAAATGAGGAGGAAGGTACTTAGTGATTCAAGTCCTCCCTAGATGGCTTGAAGACCTCCTTACCGTATTATCCTATAGTACTGAAATTATCTCAGGTTTAGCGACGACCCTAACGTTATATTTTACCGCATTAGTAATGGGCTTCTTTCTTGGTTTGGTGTTCGCTATTCGTCGACAATATGGCGGACGAATCCTGTCAAGAATTTGCACTACCTACATTGAAGTAATCCGTGGTACCCCGTTGCTTGTTCAACTTTTTCTCTTCTACTTCTTTCCCTATAGTCTAAGTGCGATGCTCGAAATGCTCGGGTATCCTCCACTCCCTTTAGATTGGGGTATCCAAATAATTGGTCCGGGTGGCCAGTTGGTTACCATTTTGAATCATCGGATTTTTACTTGCTATTTGATATTAGGACTTAACAGTACGGCATATCAGGCTGAGTACCTTCGAGGCGCAATCGCTTCTGTGAGTGCTGGACAATTATTAGCTGCACAATCCCTAGGGTTATCGCGGGTTGGGGGTATCCGCTCCATTGTCTTACCGCAATCCCTACGTCGAGTCATACCTTCATGGTCCAACGAAGCCGCCTATCTACCAAAATACACTGTTGTTGCCTACTTTATTGGAGTTGAAGATCTCTTTGCTGCGGCACACTTTATTGTTGCCCGTACTTTTCTAACCTTAACCGCCTATCTGCTTATTGCTCTGATATATCTGGTATTGGTCTCTGTAATCTCTAGGATATTAGACTACGTTTACGATCGAACTAAAATCCCCGGACTTTAGAAATCCTTTTTTTTGGAAGCGTGCTCCCTCTTCTTGATTTGGGGGGGGTTGCATGTGTGTTCTGGATGATGACAGCGAAAAGAGAAGGAAAGTGGGGGTATAGTTCAAAAATCATTTGTGGGCGTTGGAGGGGCTGGTGTGGGTGAGGCTGCATTTGATTCCGTGGTGTGGTGCGCAGGTTAAACATTGGTCGGTGGTGCACGGTTCGGTGCTAAGATAGCGTTCGCCGCCGTCGGGCATGATGGCGACGATGGTGCCGGAGTTGAGGGTTTGGGCAAGGCGTTGGGCGGCGAGGAAGATAGCGCCTGAGCTGGGCCCAACGAATAGGCATTCTTTGGTGGTGAGGAGGCGTACGGCCTCTTGGGCTTCGTTGAGACGGATTTGAACCGTATCATCAATCCATGATTTTTGAAAAATTTTGGGGACGTACTGAGTGGTGAAGTCTTTCAATCCAGCTATTGGTGTGTCAGGGTGAGGAGCGACGCCTATGAATTGGAGGTCTTTGTTGCGGGGTTTTAATGTGGAGGCCACACCCATGATGGTGCCACTGGTGCCCATTCCAGCCACAAAATGGGTAATTGCACCTTTGGTGTCGCGCCAGATTTCTTCAGCGGTGGTTTCACGATGGGCTTGGACATTGGCTTCATTGGCAAATTGGTCGGGCATGAAATATTTGTCCGGGTTTTCTTCCGCGATTTTGTGGGCTTCGTCTTCGGCTCCATCCATCCCGACTTCTGCTGGAGTGAGATTCATGTGCGCGCCATAGGCAGCGAGAATTTGTCGACGTTCTTTAGTCATGGACTCTGGCATCACCAATACCAGTTGAAAGCCTTTGGCCGCACACACAAGAGCTAATCCGATGCCAGTATTACCACTGGTGGGCTCGAGGACAATTTTGTCCTTGGTGAGCACCCCACGCTGTTCTGCATCCTCAATCATATATTTGGCAATTCGGTCTTTAACGGATCCTCCGGGATTGAATTTTTCCAGCTTCAAAAATATCTTGACATTGGGGTTAGGATTTAGGTGGAGAACTGGGACCATTGGGGTGTTGCCAATGAGGTTGAGGGTGTTTTTAGGGATTGACACAGTCATCAAAGAGTCTTAACAGTGTTAAGCATTATTAATTGTTTGGGTTTTGGTTGTGCAATGGGTTCCAACAGACTTTTTCACTAGATATCGTATTTCTTCACAATGGAATCCTATCCTCGGATGATAACGCCTTCCAGTGTGCCATATGATCCGACGCTGCTAGCGGAAGCAACTCAAAGCATTGTGTGCCGCCATGAGGGTTGTGCTCGGAAATACACGGATGTATATGTCGCAGGAGTCTATGGTGGGATAGCCACCGCGTACGCGGTGGGGTGTCCATTGCGCTGTATTTTTTGTTGGGTCGACGATTCACGTGAGTATCCAGAGCGTCGTGGACAGTTTTACACACCGAAAGCGTTAGTGAATGCCCTGTCGGAGGCAGGACGCGATAGGAATATTAGAAAGGCGCGGATTTCAGGAGCGGAGCCAACGCTGTGTAAGGCACATTTATTGGCGGTGTTGCCACTCATAGAAGACTCAAGGTTTGCATCATTCATGTTAGAAACAAATGGCATTTTGCTTGGTAACGATGCCGACTACGCCCGACGGATTGCACAGTTCAAGAAGGTGCATGTTCGGCTGAGTCTGAAAGCCGCAACACCAAAAGGATTTCAGACGCGAACCGGTGCCGTTGGTGAGGCAGTTGATTTGCCATTTCAAGCCATTGAACATCTCCTGAAGGCAAAGGCGCGCTTTCATGTGGCAGCCATGACGGATCCACGGCTGATGTCAGCAGAGGAACGCGAGCTACTCATTACTCGACTCGCTGACTTGGATATGCAGCTGGTGGAACAGCTGGAAGAAGAACGATGCGATCCGTATAAAACCACAATTCGTCGGCTCGAATCGGCTGGCGTTAATGTAAAAAGGTTCTTTCAGCAAACCGGATAAGGTGTTTAGGGTTTTTAATACATAGTTCGCTAGTTGATAGCCATGAGTTTCCTTCTGGACCCGTTATTATTGCTCTTTTGTGGAGCGGTTATTGTCTGGTTACGGAACCGCTGGCTATATCGAGTGACCCCTCATGCCACGAAGGTCCTAGGGCTGCTTACAGTGGTACTTTTTTGGGCGGCCGCGGGGTCGATGTATATGAACTTGGGATGGTTTGATTGGATGTGGTTGTGGACGGGTCGAGCGGTGACGGGACGGGATTTCATGATCAATAGTTGCGTCTTTGGCTTCGAATACACGAACACAGCAGGTCTCATTGATACAGTAGCTATAGTCTTGTTTGCAATCTATCCGTTATGGTTGTATTGTGGTATATTTCTTGGATACCTCCTGTTTGGTCGACACGAAGGACAAACAGGGATTGTTGGGCTATTATGATTCATGGAGGTCGCGGAGTGCCAAAAAAACGGATCTTAGTTACGGGGGCTTGTGGGTTTGTGGGAAGTCACTTCATTGACCAGTTGCTCTTGAATCCCAATTATACGGTTCGTGGCATGGACTTACCCGAAGCTGATCGTTCGTTCTTGAATCGTAAAGCCGAATTTTTACCTGGCGATTTACGAGATTTCCAAACGCTGTCTCGCGTGGTTAAGGGTGTTGATGTCATCTTACATGTTGCATCCTTGTTTCGCTATTCAGCGTCTTGGGAGGATTTGTACGCAGTTAATGTTGAAGGAACTCAGAATCTTTGTCACGCTGCCATCGCCGCTGGAGTCTCGAAATTAGTGCTCATTAGCACAGCAGGTGTGTATGGAGTTCCTCAATCATTACCTGTCAGTGAACGTGCTCCTACGAGTCCTTCAAATAACTATGAACAATCAAAATTAGAACAGGAGCAAGCTGTCCAAAGGATTTCTTCCGATAGCACATTAGATTATATCATTCTGCGCCCGGCGCCTATCTATGGTCCTCGCAATCGGTATGGAATCGGAACAATCATTCGAATGCTAGCGCTCGGTCAACTCCCCATTATCTCTGAGAATCTAAACACGTTGGTTCCTCTAGTTCACGTCACGGATGTGGTTGGTGCGGCACTTCACTTACTTTCGATCTCTAAAGCGTTAGGCCAAGTCTATAATGTAGTCGATGATTCCTCCTATCGCAAATACGATCTATTTTCGTATGTAGCACCATTATTGAATACCAAGATTTACTATACGCGGTTTCCTCTTCTTCCTCGGTGGCTTCTAAACGCAGTGGCTTCATGGGCTGAATGGAAGGCTCATAATTTCACTCACACAGAACCAAAACTTGAACGCGCGACTATCGATTTGATGTTTCACGATTATCAGTATAGCAATACCAAGCTCAAAAGCACAGGCTATCAGATCGTTTACCCTGATTCACGAATCGGTTTAGAAGAAACGGTTCAGTGGTATCTGAAACATCATTGGTTTCAACTGTAAAACCGCGCGCTTGTATGGTGGTTCGAGTAATTAACGGCATAAATTTTTATGATTGGGTTTAGCTAGGGGCTGATGTGAGTTGGTGGTTGAGTGAGGACACTATCTGTGAATGAATGGATTGGGCTTTTCGTTTTTGGGCTACTTGGGTTTCTACTGTACGTTTTCGGGGTTGGGGTAATCCACAGAGCCTGGCTGTTTCTTGTTGCGTTTTTTGAAACCGGTATACTACCGCCGGATTTCTATCAGATACCGTTTATACAGGGGAACCCACTTGGTTTGGCGGCGCTGCATGATATCGGTATTTTCTTGGCATCATTAGGGGTTATTGTGCTTTATATTGTCTATTTTGTGTGGTTGCTTCCGTTGGGAACACCGGAGCGTAGTCCTCGTGGATTTCAATATATTCTGGGGTTCCTCCTTGTGTTTACGGCGTGGATGGGCATCTGGATATGTATGCACCGTGCTTTCATCTTCCTTTTAGAAGTCATTCGGATTGGGCTTTCTATTCAAAATCCCTTCATTTTGCACATGCTGGGATTGATTCTTGTTGGTCTCTTTTTCCTTGGAACCTTGTTTGTTCTCCTCTACAAAGCCTATCGGCTCACAATTGCATCTTTTTCAGGACCAGATACTCCTGGTCAACAGCCATTCACACCAACTAAGGTAACCAGTGTTGCTGCGAAGGGTGTTACTTGGCCGATTCCATTTATCAAAATCCAGAAAGATTGGAAATTTTACTTTTTGGCCTTCTTGCCGTACTTTTCAGCTGCTTTTGCGGTTTGGATCTTATTATTTGAAGGGTTTATTGCAGGACAATTTGGGATACAGATTATCTGGGCGTTGCTTCCTGGGATTCCATGGACTCCTGACGCGTACATGTTATTTGGTGGAGTATTATTGGGTGTCAGTATGCTCGGACTCTGGGCGATTATTGTGTTTGTCCGACGTGCACCTGTGATAGGTGTTTTAGGCAGTAGTTGGTGGTGGCAAGGCGCCCGACGTTACCTGTTTGTTCTACTCAGCATTGTGGTCCTACTTGCATTCATTAGTGGGCTTTCGGTTATCAGTTTGACATATCTTCTAATTGGTTCAATAACTGTTCCCACAGCGTTGGTCTGGCAACAAATAGGTGAAGCCTTGGTACTCCTTGGGTTAATCACAGCGTTTATTCTCATTGTCGGAGAACGCGCATCTGAAGTATAATGGGTGTTTTCCATTATCTGGTTCATCAATCAAGGCGTTAATCTCGCAAATCTTTCTTTGCATCACTTGATTTGAAGAATTTGTGAAATGGTGTGGGTAGATCCTGATATTCAATCTGATTTGCGATTGGTGAGAGATCCACGGAGTTGAATGTATGCCAGTAGAGGATGGGTCCCTTTACTCCCTGGCGGATATTTCTGATGGCACCGGCTAAAGTCTTAGCCGTGTAGGTAGGGTCAAGTGTTAGGTTTTCAAGGCGTTGGGCAAGTTGTGTTGCCATAGTACCTTCGGATGTGGGTTTGCCATATTCATTCCCTGCATGGGCTATAGTTAGCTCGTAACGAGGTTTGGAGGTGAATTGTTGTAATCTCTTGCTAATTTGCATTAGTGTAAGTGCGTTATGGATGAGTTGATTTATATGGTCTGGCTTTGGTAGCTGCGGGGCAACACAGATTCCTTTGACGCGGCTTGATAACCCTGTGAGTTGCAATCCTAAATCAATGCCAGCTATAGTGCCAAGGCTACCTACAGGAATGAAAATGATTCGCGGTTCAGGGAGAAGTCCGGCGCTAATCTGGTTCTGCAGTTCAAATACTGCGTTCACATACCCTAAAACACCGACTGCTGAGCTACCACCTAGTGGGATCCAATAGGTTTGCCGTTGGTGGAGTCGATCAAGAAAATAAAAACGTAAGTTGGCGATTCTTCTTGTTTTGGAGTAAATCATGTCGGCACCAAAATGATACAGAAGTTTCAGATTCTTCAACACGTGAGGTGTTATGGGTTGGTCCGTGAGATAGAGCCGCGTGCCTAGGTTGTTGGCTTGTCCATGGATGGTAGTAGCTAATCCGTGATTAGTACCCAAACCACCTAATGTGGCAATTTGCACCTTTTTTTGTTGAAGGGCTTCTGCTATGAGAAATTCTAATTTACGGACCTTATTGCCCCCATATTTGTCAGATGTGAGATTGTCTAGTTTAACCCACAATTCCTCCTTTGTCTTCAATGATTCCACTAATTGGTTCAATTGTCGAGTCGGAGTTGGTTTTGAAAGAATGGAAATCCAAGGAATATTTTCTTGAAGATCCGGATAGGCGTCAAATATCGCTGGTTGTCTCATACTCTTCACTCTAACTGAGTTATAGTAAAAATGTGTGTTTTTAACTGCTAAACCAGCCCTTTAGTTCATTTTGAAGGCATCTAGGTGGAGTATTACACCAGTAGATAAGACCCAAATAATAGAAAATACACTACTTTGTGATATCTTCTGACAGGAGGACTTATGATTGGCAACGCCGAGTCAAACGGGCCGAAAAGCTGAGGTTTTATGGGCGCTCCCATATCTTACGACGCTGGCTCAAGAAGTACTTACAGAACAGGAATATATCGAAGCGGAGACTACTGCCGTCTATCTGGTTCGCAGTAAGAAACTGAAGGATGCGGCAATGCAGCGGCTCAAAGCCCTAGTTGCACCCCCTCCCAAGCATCCATTACTTGATGCCCAAGAAGCTCTGAAGACTTTACCTCGGTTTACCAGAGATGCCATTCGATATTTAGCAGAATATATCGAACTGTTGGTACGCGCCTGGACCTTTGAACTCACAGATGATGCCGCAACAAAAACCCGATCATTAGGTAGTAATGTGCGACGGCTCTCGCCCAAAAAGCTGGGAATTCCTGCAGATCTCGTGGATCAATTAAAACGGTTTAATTCCTTTATCTTTGCTCCCGCAAAACATGATTTTACCATCTTCAAGGGACAACGCCACCGGTTTACCTCTCGTGAAGTAGTTCTAATTGCCTATATTACAATGAAACTTGGAGGACGAATTCAAGAATTGTCTACAGCCGCTCGCTTACAGGCTATAGCCTTTTAGAGTGCAAGAGGGTGGCCAATTTCCCCAATCTTGACGATGAATTCCATGATGCTCGATTAGCATGGGAACGACAATATCAAAAGGGCTTCTTTCTTGACCAATCAATTCATCATGAAATGCCAGGTATAGCAAAACGTTTCAAAACTCATGGAGTACTCCGCGTTCTTGATCATGGGTGTGGCAGTGGGCGTCACACGGTTTATTTGGCAAAACAAGGGTTTGATGTGTTTGGACTAGATATTGCTCCGTCAGGTCTAAGCGCTACAATTCAGAAACTTGCTGCAGAAGGACTTACTGGTCATACTTCGCTCTCTGATATTCGCCAGCTTCCTTATGAAGATGAGTTCTTTGATGCTATAGTCAGTGTACGAGTCATTCATCATGATCGAATCACTGTTATTCGAAAAACCGTTGAAGAAATGTATCGTGTATTAAAGCCGAAAGGGCTTGCTTGGGTCACAGTTCCAGTTCCCGAGGGACATGGATCAAAATATGGAAATGAAATCGAACCAGACACTTGGGTGCCAAGCAGTGGCTGTGAAAAGGGGCTTCCCCACCATTTGTTCACAGAGGATGAATTAGAAGAGCTTTTCCAACACTTTGTGATATTACAATTGCAAGTCTTCTCAATGAGCCACTTTTCGCTTCTTGTAGAAAAACCAACAAGTTAGTATTTGATATGAATTTTAGGTTTTCATCCAGTATTCCTATCTTCACTTATCAAATTCCTTCGTGTAGTCTAATGCTTGCGTTTTTAAGATTTGACGCGTTCAGTTGGCGGATTCATCATGGCAAAGGGGCTACAACGGATTTATTCAAAGATTGCATCGGTATACGATTGGGTTAATCGCCTTTTGACATTTGGACTAGATGGCGTATGGCGAAGAGAGACAGCGAAAATCGCTGAAAAAGGGGGAGGAGCATGTTGGATGGATGTCTGCTCAGGAACGGGTGAAATGACCGCCGCATTAAAACACGTGCACCCTCAGAAAGGGGCACTGGTATCCACCGATTTCTCAATTCCTATGCTACGCCGCGCCACCACAAAACGAAGCATTGAACTCGTTTCGTTCGTTCTAGCTGATACACGTGATCTTCCTTTTCGTAATCACGTGTTTGATCTTATCACCATTGCATTTGCCACTCGCAACCTAAATCTAACTCCGGATTTGCTAAATCGGTGTCTGAGCGAAATACACCAGAGTTTAGCAGTTCATGGACGATTCGTGAACGTGGAAACTAGTCAACCATCCTTTGTGTTCACTCGAATTCTGTTCCACCTGTATGTGAAAATAGTTGTCAAACGATTAGGACGGTTACTTTTTGGTTCTGCAACTGGGGCGGCCTTTTTAGCAAATTCGATCCAACGGTTTTACAGTGCAAATGAGTTCCGTGACAAATTGCTTCAAATAGGCTTTACAAAAGTAGGGTGCCAGCCAATGATGTTCGGCACCGTTGCCATACATCAAGCAATAAAAGAGAGCTAATTGTCATTCCGCCATCTTAGTATATCGAGGAACATTATCACGAAACCAACTTGGAACCTTGGAATTGTCAACTTTATCAGAAAATGGCATATACGGCTTAATATCAATAATAGGAGTATTATCATGGGCGTCGATTTGATCGATATAGATTCGATGAGATTCTTTGACAATTTTTTTGATTGCAACGACAGATAGCCCAATGGGAGTAGGTCGGGCTGGAGAACGACTAGCGAAAACCCCAGATAATTCCGCAGATTCTTGTGGAGGATAATCTTGTAAATTGGCGCGACTAGTAGGGTTATCATGCCCTGTAATCCACCAAAGGATGATGATGTGAGAGAACTTGTCTAACTTAAGCGTTGCATCCCAGTATTGAGGCGCAATTTCAATGAAAATAGAACTAACATCAGGTTTCCGAATATATCCGACCGTGGTGACGTAGAATTTCATAGGTCCTAATAATAAACGTTCTTCATAACAACCTTTCCGCGTGCTGTAAACTGCACGCCTTCGTTTTCAAGGAGTCTTCTTTTCATAATAAGGCCTCCTTGGTAGCCACCCAAACTGCCATCGGACTTGATGGCTCGATGGCAGGGAATAATTAGCGGAAAGGGATTCCTTGCTAAGGCATTTCCAACAACCCGAGCACCATTTTCGATTCCTAAATGCTGGGCAATTCGGTTATATGTACTAATCCAGCCGCGTGGAATTCTTGCTTCAGCGCGTAATATTCGCTGTTGAGTTATAGAACACTGTGACCATTCTAGTAGGCTTAGGTCAAACTCAACAACATTGCCCTGAAGGTATGATTGCAGGGTCAGTACTAGGTTTTCGATTTGTGGAGCGGTTCCAACGACCGAATGGGGATATGCCCTCTTAGCTCTCAACTCCGACGTTTTTTGGGATTGGGAAAAAAAGATGTGGGTCACAAGAAGCTGTGATTTGGTCTCATGCCATACAATACTCATTTTTCCAAAGGGAGTTGAGAATGTTTTGAAAAAATCAGGCATTTTGTTGAGACCCCCTGTTCCATGAAATCTAATTCCGGTTATTGTTAATTAAGTATGTGGGGGATTGTTTAGTAAATTAAAGGATATCAGAATTCGATTGATGGAAGCTCGGGATAATGAGTGGATTTTATGGCTTCTGGGACGTTCTTCTTTGCACCCTTCGTTGTGATTAGCCGAGATACGGGGTGTGCAACCATTTTGTTAGATTCGTAAGGTATTAGGAAACTATCGATTGCTTCACGGCTAAGCTCGACTTCTATCCATGGTTTTTCATCTGCCTGGTGCAAGATGACTGGCATGCGCTTACGTGTATTGTGCACCTGTTCAAGCAGAGGATTTGCCCATGTTGTAATGATGGAATAGGTTTTCATAGTTTCTCCTGTTTCTGGATGGGACCAGGTATCCCAAAGGCCGGCAAAGGCGAAGGGTTCGCCACTAGCAAGTTGGATATAATACGGGTACTTAAGACCTTCAAAGTGACGCCATTCAAAAAAGCCATCAGATAGGACCAAACAGCGTTTTGAAGAAATCAGAGAACGGAAAGCTGGTTTTTCATGAATGGTTTCTGATCGGGCGTTTAGCAACCGGCTTTGTAGTTTAATGGCCGTGGTTTCATCCTTTACCCAATGGGGAATGAGCCCCCACGTAAGCATTTGGATTGTATTTGGGGCTTCATTAGTTATAACCGGTAACCGCGGTTTAACAAAACCCGATACATGATACACTCGATCAAACGTGGTTGACTCAGAAGGGGTAGCATGAAAATGAGTCGCTAACAGATCAAGGTTGGGAACTGAATAATAGTAACACATCTAAGTTAACTTCCTGTGAGATGAAATTTCATGAGGATTTGAGATAAACGAGTTGACGCAGCAGCACCAGCCCAATAGTAGCACCAATAATGCCGAGAACAATATCGATGACAATTTCAAATGTCCAAATGAGAGGAATAAGCGCGGGTGGGAAAAATCCGACAAGGGTAAACACTGTAAGTGCGGTGATAGACATCGCTAGACTTGCCAAAATAGTTCCCAGGAGCATACGAATCGTGCCTAGATCCGCGTTCGGCGCTTTCTTAATGTTAATGACAATATCTAAGACAAAACCATAGGCGAGAAGCGAGGGAAAAAGATAGAACCGAACTGGCGTGGGAATACTAATTTCGAGGACTAATCCAGATATTCCCCCCATTATTGTGCTAAAGCCAAATCCCGAATTGAGTCCTACGAGAATCACAAAAACAAGCGAACGGACAACGAAGTTATCCGCCCCATGCGTAATCGAGCCAAAGATGAAGCTGCCCAGGAGCGCATATGCGACATAAACCGCGGATAAGAGTGCAGTTAACGCAATCCCTCGAGAACGAGTTACCATTTGTGAAGCGCTCGTATCAACACCCTCCTTCAAACCTCTGAAACCTTAACAATTCTCTAATAGATGAGGAACGCCAAGTGTTGAAAAACCTGTTGGACTTCTAAACTTGAAATTTTGTTTCATCTTAGGAATCCGAGATACATAATTTTATGTACCTAGATTACGAGCAGTTCTTAGGAATTCATTGGAGATTTCCTAAAATGGCTGATGAAGGAACATCCTCAACACTTGTGCTTGTTGGTGCTGTGCTCCAACTCATCTTCTTCTTTGTATTGGCAGGCATGACGGCATTATTTGCAATGGTATATGCTGTTCTTCCCACAATTCCACTATCTGCGCTTCCCCCTGGAACACCGCCTATCGCTGAATTTATGACTGTAATGATGGGCATAATGATATCTACCGCTATCATGACAGTTTTTGCATTAGTGTTTACTATTGTTTGGTTCATGTGGAGGGGCAATCCAAGTCAACATAAGGTTGGTCTAATCCTTACTGGAATTCTTGGACTTGTCTTTTCTGGTTTCCTTCCAGGGCTCTTAGCCTTAATTGGAGGGGCCATTGCGTCAAAGAAATCAACCTATATTCCCGCTCCAACACCTACTAAGAAAGAAGTCGCTCCACTAAAATCGACAGAAGGCGTGAAATACTGTTCTGCCTGTGGAAACCCTGTTGCTGACCCAAATGCACAATTTTGCGGTGTTTGTGGCGCGAGTATAATCTAGCTAACAACAATCTGCACGGTGAACAAAAACCTAGACAGCGGTGTCCATGGAACTAGCGTGAGCTAGTATTAATTCTAGACTTCGGCATTTCAATCATCGTTCACGAAATTGAAGGTTCAGACAAAATCGGGACATTCGAACTGATTGGTATTATTTCGCTCAAGTTGAAAGGAGTAAGTCTGAAAAGGTATCAGTACTAATAGGTACAAGACTTTGGAGGTAGGAAAAATGATTCAATCTGATACCATTCGGCAAGCAATTCGATCAAAACTCAAAAACGGAACTAGTCTCAAGACCGCAAGCGGTGCAAAATTTATTGTTGAATCCGTTTCCCCAACAGAGATGGTGTTTCGCGTTGGCGAAAAGAAAACCCGCGTCGCTGTCCACGTGAACGCAATTGATGATCTCGTCAAGGAATTCAGGTTTATTCCATCGGGCGGTTGGCTAAAAATTGGTGCTACCACTGCTGAACCCAAACCTGGAACTCTTGGTGCAATAGTTCGTCCACATACACATGGTGCAAGTTCGGCTAGTCAATTTGCAGCAGTTCTAGCACATGTCAAAGTTGCAGAAATAAATCCTAACCGCCCCGCACGGATTCGCTTACTAGTCTGAATCTAACATTTTTCGTAGGCGCACAAGTGTTGAATTAAATACAGACCCCTTTCCAATTAACTGACATGTATCTGGGACCAAGCAATTTTGTGGATTCCCATTCAACCCAATGAACTGTCGGGGAGCCCACAAGGTTCCAAGTGAAACCTCGGTAGAAATGCGAAGATTTGCCTTAACTGAACCTTGTTCGTTTTCAAGCATAATTTGGTCTCCTTCGAGGACATCCAAGGTTTTGGCATCCTCAGGGTGAATAAACACCTCTGCTGGTATTTTCCCGTAGATATCTTGAAATTGGGTATGTGTATAATTTCTAATTGCGCTGTTCAAGAAAATGAATTCGCCAGGTGCGCTGCTGAAATCATTATGTTGGGGAAGCGGCGAATAACCTCTATTTCGTGCCATAGATGAAAAGAACTCGATTTTTCCTGTTGGGGTTGAATATTTATCAAGTGGTTTTGATTCAAGTTGCACTTGTCTTCCTGCTAAAAGTTCTTCAAAGGCTCCTTCCTTCAACGAATCAGTGAATGCGATTTTTACAGCATCCCATGGGGATTGGAATAGCCATCGTTCTTTACGTTCGAGCCGCTGTGCTAGTTGTTGCATTACCCAAATCTCTGTTTGACTTTCTTCGCGAGGTTCAATAAGCTGGTTGGACCGTTGTATGGAATTGTCGTGCCAGGGGATAATTAGATCCTCTTTCTCAAGGTATGTTTGCGCTGGTAACACGATATCGGCGAGGTTTGCCGATTCTGTCCAATGGGTGTCATGGACAACTACAAAAACATCTTCTCGGAGCAAACCGGTTCGAACCATCTTCTGGTTTGGTAAAGTTTGAGCCGGATTCATGTTATAAATGAATATGAACTTGAATGCCCCTTCTTGAAGGAGTTGACCCAATCCAACCTGACTTACAATATTATGGGGGGTAGTTGTTATTCCTTCACCTGTGATGAAATCAAAATCAACATTGAACGCCTTGGTATTACTGTAAAAGAATCCACGATGCAAACCAATGAGAGCTGGAAGTAGGCTAACCGCTCTGACAGCCTCCCCCCCATTCTTGCTCTTCTGCATTCCTAAACCAATGAAAATTACACTCGGACGACGCTTTCCATAAATCTTTGCTAGCATATCAACCTGTGCTTGTTCAATTCCAGAAATCTCTTCCACACGCTGGGGAGTCCATTTCCTAACTTCATTCTTATACTGGTCGTATCCTCGAGTCCAATTCTTAATGAATTTCTCATCCAGTAACTTCTTTGTTATCAAGGAATGGGCTAGACCATAAGCCAAGGCGACATCACTCCCAGGCTTAGGTCGTATGTGAACGTCAGCCTGTTTCGCGGTTTCACTTATGCGTGGATCAATTACCACAATGTTTGCTCGATTAACTTTACGTGCTTGAAGGGCGAGTTTCCACATATGAGCTGCGCTGACGGCAGCGTTGATCCCCCAGAAAATAATGAGTTTTTGATCGGGAAGTGACCTAGGTTGCAAACCATAGGATGAACCATAATGCAAAGCTAATGCTTCATGCCCTGATTTACTACAAATGCTATAATCGGTTTTTGTAGCACCCAAAGCATTCCATAATCGTTGAGGAAAATACCAGGTCAGTAAACCAGTATTTCCAGCGTATTCAATATGGAGAACTGCCTCAGGTCCCCATTTTCGAAGGGTAGTATGAAGTTTCTCTGTGACTAGCTGTAAGGCCTCTTCCCATGAACTTCTTTTGCCCCTCTTTTCCTTCTCCTGTTTTTTTCGAATATAGGGGAATAACACACGTTGCAGGCTATTTGCTCGTTTAAGATCTTTATCTCCGCGTGGACAGGTGAAGCCTCGTGTAATTGGGTGGTCTGGGTCTCCTTTCAGAACAGGTACTGGAGATCCTTCAGGAAATTCGGCTATCAGGTGACATCTATCATAACAGTCACGCGGACAGACGGTTCGAATCCGTTTACGTTCCAAAGTGGTCACTTCCTTTTTGAAAGCCAAAACAATATGGCCGTATGATAAGATTTAGGCGGTGCATCAGATAGGGATAGTAAAGTTCTTATCTCCTCCGACTCGATGAAAAGTTGTGTATACTTTTTGGAATGGATGAACGTGTCAGAAAAGGCTAAACCCAAAAAGATAGCGAATGAATGGAAACAAAAAGTCTATGACTGGCTAGCCGAAGAAGGCATGTTTCGCAAAGAAGTTGATGATCCTAAATCAGCATTCCATTTTGGTATTAACTACCCTGTCGGCTCACCCTATCATATTGAAATTGTCAAACCTCGCGATATGAAAGATGGACTTCTAGTTGTTTCAGTTTTACGAGTCGCTTCTTCGCATCAAACATCGCTAGCGAAACTTTCACCTGAGAAACGGAAGCCCCTAATTCATAATCTTAAACTTCAGCTATTATCACGCCGCCCTGGCTTTTCTGTCAAAGAGAATGATGGAGTCTGGGATGCTGTGCAATTTCAGGTACGTTTACTCAATGACAATTTAACAAAGACAACACTCCTTGAAGCCATAGATGATGTTTTCCGCAGTATGCTATTTGTTATCTGGACTTTTGGTCATAACTTCGGTGTGCCGTCTGATCAACAGCAACAACCTGGGTTTTACGCCTAAAAGAAGCAGGTTTTCAGCTATTTTAGCTAACCTGAAAACTTTAAGTGTAGAAAACAGGAATGTAGAGCCAAGGAGGCTTCCTATGAAAACCTGTGATGCATGTGGATATGAAAACGATGATGATGCGGATTTCTGTGCTCGTTGTGGCGCCCACCTTGCCGATAAAACCATGAAACCTCAAGTCCACGAACTAGATAAAGACTGCTATGGCTCCGAGGAAGAGGATTGCTTTGGACTCCCGTATGGGGGAGCTATATGTGGCATAATCATTGGTGTCTTCATCATTCTCTGGGCTGTAGGTGCATTTCTTGGATGGAGTATCTGGGACTATTTCTGGCCCATAATCTTGATTACCGTTGGGTTACTAATTGTCGCCGGTGCGATTTATTCAATGCAGAAAAAGCGGTGATGCGAGGGTTTAGGTGTCGGAATAGGGGCAGGTCAGTGTCCTACATTGTGCACATATTCGTTGGTGCGACCGACGAGACATCAGAATCCGAGTGAAAATCCAATAAAGAATTAGAGCGAGTAGGTAAGAACCTAAAACCAGGCTATTCGAAAGTTGCACAAGGGAAGCCAAGAGCAGAAATGCGCCCACAACAAAAACTATGTTTACTAAAAACCGTACCAAACCTCGTTGAACATGAAGTAAACGGTAGAGGTAATGTTGAAGTAATCCTACTAAGACGAAGATCCACCCAAGCCAATGGACTAGCACTGGAAAGTTGAACTGGATATTTCCAAAGAAAAAGAGTATAGTGCCGACTAAAGCAAGTGTTGCTCCAGCGACAAGCCCAGAACATCCGGCACATAAAATTCGTGTTCGAATTCGTAAAACATGACTAGTATAATGTTCGCAGGTAGGATGATGACCTATCTTACGAATTTTTCCAAAGTTATTCGATTCAGATGTTGAATCAGTTTTTTCAAGTTCTTTTTTCCGCCTAGTGTAAAAAGGGGGTGAGCAATGAGATGGAGAAACCCCGGCTATTATGCCGAAAATACAAATTAGGGTAAAAACACTTCCAATGAGTTGATTTTGCCAAGGAATTACCAAACTTGGAGGAGGGCTCAATAAAAAGAAGGGAAGGAACCCTAATCCTATCAATGATAACGCAAGAGAAATCAATGCAAAACTTGAACTTGGTTTACGCGTTGTCATAGTCGGATGAGTCCTTTTATGGTGCCAAGAAACCCTTTCCACATCATATGGCGATAATAGGTTCTCTTCACTTCATTTATCGCTAAAGTTCCACCTATTCGGCGTCGCCATCCGTAAAATTTTCGGTAGGTGGCAAATAACTCCTTTTGTATTTCCTCTCGTGTTAAGTGCTCTGTGGGCATAATTGCATGTACCATATCAAACTGGCTCCACTGTGGATCGGTTATCCACTCATTCCTCAGTGCTTCTTCGTACATCGGTGTACCTGGATATGGCGTCATTGTCATAAACACTGCGATATCGGGATCTACTTCGTTAATCCACTCTCGAAATGCATTAATGGTTTCGTGTGAATCTTGACGATGACCAATAATAGCGGTTGTCTGAGAGAGAATATCATTCTCTTTCAACAGATTAATCGCTTCTTTTCCCATAGGCACATCAATGCCTTTTCTATACTGCTTCAGCCTTTGTTCATCATGGCTTTCTAATCCTGTCATAATCCATTGAAGACCAGTCTTTCGAAGTTTTGGCAGTAGTTCCTTTCCTGCGATGATTTCATCCGCTCGCGTTTGAAAGAACCACATCAAATCTTCGGTGATTCCTCGTTTGATTAGCTCATCACATAGTGTTACCATCCAGTCGTCCAGCTGGATGAAATCATCAGTAAGCCATAGAAATCGGCTGCCAAATTCACGATATAAATACTCAAACTCATCTGCAACACGTTTCGGAGACTTACGGCGGCATCGACCCCAATACCGCCATTGACCACAAAATGAACACGAATGAGCACAACCTCGACCACCCTCCACCAGCGCATAGGGCAAATCCCGTCCTGCTGGAAAACGATATTTTTCCATATGCTCTCGCACAAAATGATATCCAGGAAAAGGTAAACTGTTTAAATCCGAAATTACGGGGCGATCCGGTGTATGAATCACATTTCTGTTTTCTCGAAAAGAAATTCCGCTTATCCTTTTTAACGACTTATTCGTTTCTAAGGCTCTCACAACCTTCATAAGTGTAACTTCACCTTCACCACGCACAATCAAATCAAGCTGTGGATAGGCTTCTAACACATCCTGGGCGAGCACCGAAAAATGCTGGCTTCCAGCGATAGTAAAGATTTCTTTGTCAACACGTTTCGCCAAACTGGCAACTTGAAGGGTAATATTAGCATTACAGGTTGATACAGTACTTGGTGCCACAATATCAGGCAAAAATCGCTTTAGTTGCTTTTCAACATCCTCCCATCTCGCCTGTTCTGCTTGGCAATCCATCACCTGAATCTCAACATCTGTGTGGTTCGCCTCTAGGTACGCCGCTAGACACAAGAGCGCCAAGGGAGGTGGTAGATACTCTCCCATCACAAACCAGGGCTCTTTTGGAGGCTCAATAAACAAAATCTTCACGAAGACACAATCCACACAATCGTGAATTCGCTATCATCGAACTAGAAATTTAAACTTTGGTCCCAACACTATACAAAATGACTTGGGGAATCCGGAGCTATGGCAATTCAAGCCCCACAAAAAGGACACAATTGGAGGGGAGAGGGAATGGTTTCTAGGGGAGTAAGTGGAGCCTGAATATTTGCCACTCTGGGGGGGGAGTTTTTAATTCCGATCCCCAACAATAAGACCCCTATGAATTTGCCTAATAAAAACTTCTCTTTCACGAATATTTCTCGTTTATTACGTTTGCGAGTTCCCCAAAGCTATAAGAAGAAGAAGGATGCTACTGCTGGGTGAGGTGTTCCTCGTGGTCTATTGCCAGAAATGCGGAACTGAAAACACCGAAGAAGCAGATTTTTGCAAAAAATGCGGTGCTCCCTTAGCTCCCGTTAAACGGACTTGGCGGGAAAAATACGGTGATCGAGCAGAGGAAGAATGCTTCGGCGTCACTGGTGGAGGAGCAATCATTGGTATTCTCGCTGGTTTAATCGTGGTTGTCTTTGGATTGGCTCTTATCTTACAGATACAAATCTGGATGCTCATTGGTCCCCTTGTTGGTATCATTGTTGGATTTGTAATCCTTATCTGTGCACTAAATTCGATTCGACGAAAACGTCGGATTAGGAGGGAAACCTAACCACAAGCATCAATATTGGAGGTTATGATATTGAGTAGAAGAACGCGTGAAGATCCGGACATTCTGGGCGCAGTCACTGCGGGTTTAATCATCATCTTAATAGCGGTGCTCTTGGTTGCCATTCCGAACCTATTTCCGTCGATCATTAACTTCGTCCTTGACTTAGTGTGGACCGAAGTCGCTACTGGCTTTTGGTGGTGGGCTCCAGCAACCCCTGCAGTACATTCCATCATCTATAATACAAATTACCTCTTTTTCCTTGGGATATTAGTAATCAATATTGTCGTCTTGATTCTGCGGGTTATCTTTAGAGATACGTATCAACGTCAAATCGAAGCGGTTGGTGGAATTGTTACGAGCGCTGGCGTTTCTTGGGCGGCTTACAATTTCATTCTGACTAATACACTTATAACTGCGTTCGCCGTATTCTGTGGCTGGTTCGTCGTTTTCATGGGAATCAGCGTCATTATATCTAGTTTCGGTTATTGGTTTGTCCGCTATATCGGAAAATAAGATACTTGATTCATAGATTGGTCAAATCGTTCATAAGGGACGGCTTTCTTTTCAGTGAAATCACTGGTTATACTATCAGGCAGTTGTCTACCGTATGGTGAGCTTATCACTGTTTTATCTACTTCTTCATATCAGGTTCAGGATTGCGTTTTAGTTGGGGTTCTTCTTTTGCTAATTCTTCTTGGGCAACCTTGAGGGTCTCCTCGGAGATTTCCTCTGCTGTTTGATGGGCGTAATAAGTGTCATAGAGGGCTTTGTAGTGGCCTCCTAATGCTAACAATTCCTCATGGGTGCCCTGTTCAATGAGCTTACCATGTTCGAACACGAGCAATCGCGATGCGTTGGCAATAGTTGTCAATCGGTGGGCGATAACCACCGTGGTTCGCTTGGAGAACAACTGTTCTTGGGCTGCCTGCACCAAAGATTCAGAATAAGCATCCAACCGGCTGGTTGCTTCATCAAGAATTAGTATCTTAGGATCTGCTAACATTGTGCGTGCAATGGAAATCATTTGAACTTGTCCGGCACTCAAATTCTTACCTCCCTCGGCAAGCATCGTACTATAACCCTGAGGGAGCACTTCGATGAAATCATGTGCTCCGATTAATTTTGAAAGGTTAAGGATCTCCTCATCAGTCGCATCAGGTCGGCCATATCGGATGTTTTCCATGACGGTGTCATCAAATAGATAGGGCTCCTGGGCAATCAAAGCGACATTTTCATGGAGTGATTCTAGAGTTATTGTACGGATATCTTGATTACCAATTCGGATGCTGCCACTTTGCGGATCATAAAACCGGTTTATGAGTGCTGCAATAGTGGTTTTGCCTGCTCCTGTGTGACCTACAATGGCCACAAGCTCCCCTGGATGTACTGTGAAACTAACATCTTCTAACACTTCGGCACCTTCAATATAGCTGAAGGTGACATTATCAAAGACAATACCATCGCTCTCGGTCTTTAGTGACACAGCTGTGTCAGTATCTTGGATTGCGGGCTCTGCTTCTAGGATATCCATGAGGCGATCCATGGATGCTAAGGATGCTTGGAATTGGGTGGCCATCATGCTTAGAATTAGTAACGGCCATAAGAAGCGTTGAACGAGAATCACTCCGAGAAATACCTCTCCCAACGTAAGAAGTGGTGCACTTCCAACGGCAAGGCTTCCGGCAACAAACAATATGGCGGCTACAGCTGCTATACCGGTAGCGCGGACAAGAGGTTGTAATAGCGTCATTAGCATCATGAATCGGAATCCATGGCGATACGATTCTTGATTAAGATCATTTAGGAGGCTGGCCGTTTCATCTTCTCGATTGAAGGCTTTAGCAATATGTATACCGCTCAGGTTTTCAGCAATTTGACCAGAGACAAAACCTGTTGCGCGTTGGGAGGCTAACATGGTTCGCTGTCCAACTGTCCCGAAAAGCACAACAATGATGATGACCACGGGAACAACCACCAGCGATGTTAGGGCTACGAGCGGAGATACTATCCACATAAGGATAAACGTTGCAATTAGGAGAAGGAGCTGGCTTGAAAAGTCAATAACTATCTGAATGCCGGCAGCAAGGTTATCCGTGTCAGTTGTGACTCGAGAAGTGATGTCACCGCTTTGTTTAGCCCGGTGGTAGGATAAATCTGCGGAAACAAGTTTTTTGTATACATCTTGTTGGAGAGAACGGACAAAGCCTGCTTGAGCGCCTGCGAGAATCCATGTATAAAGTGAACTCAGTAACCAACCCACTACCCTTAGTATCACATAGATTATTCCCAAATACATTACGGCACTTATCTGCGCTGCTGGCACTAATACAAGGTTGATCCCATTAGCAAGAAACACTGGATCGATGGCACGAACGATCGTTGCTATGACAGAAAATGCTGCGGCAATCACGATGAGCTTCCTAAATCGACCAAGATATCCGAACATGGCACCGAGGAGAACCCGGAGCGAACGGCTGCGTTTGTGCCGTTCACCTGCTAATGCAGTTGGTCCACGACGTATTGCCATTAGTTGCTCTCCTCCCTTTTAGTCATGTTCTGAACATAGGGTAAAGCGCCAGGTAACCGTGCAAAAATACGTCGATAATGCTCAGATGTCTGAATTAACTCATCATGGGTGCCCGTTGCAACAATTTCACCCTTATCAACTATAACAATCAAATCAGATTCCAGAAGCGTTCGAAGACGTTGGGTAACAGTAATGCTAGTTCGATTTTTCATCACTTCATCAAGGGCTTTTCGCAGCGAAAACTCGGTTTGTGCATCAATCGCACTTACCGAATCGTCTAACAATAGAATCTTGGGGTCTTGCACCAGTGTTCGTGCAATGGCAAGGCGTTGCCGTTGCCCTCCACTCAGTGTCATCCCCCGCTCACCGATAACAGTATCATAGCCTTCTG
Organism: uncultured archaeon; assembly: GCA_964347045.1. Taxonomy (GTDB): domain Archaea; phylum Asgardarchaeota; class Hermodarchaeia; order Hermodarchaeales; family Hermodarchaeaceae; genus Hermodarchaeum. The sequence continues at coordinate 101,227 of CAYFXC010000008.1, read as the reverse complement.
GTAATTTCATGATAAACTCATGTGCCTGTGCTTTCTTTGCGGCTTCAATAATTTCTTCATCGCCAGCATCAACACACCCGAAACCAATGTTGTCTTGAACACTCATACGGAAAAGGAAAATATCTTGCTCAACAAGTCCTACTGCTGCTCGTACGTCTCGGGTATGTACATCATGGAGATCAATGCCTCCAACTAAAACACGGCCTTTTGTGGGGTCATAGAGTCGTAAAAGAAGCTTCAATATGGTGCTTTTTCCGCCTCCAGGTCCTCCTATTAGGGCTACTCGTGAGCCGCCTGGAATTGTGAGATTGATATTCTTCAAGGCGTAAGAATTATTGTGTCCGTTATCGCTGGTGTACCAAAAACTTACATTATCAAGGACGATATCTCTAGCCCATTCGATATCGGTTACTGCTGGATCGGGTTCTTGAAGCGGATCTTTCCAATTCAATACATTGATAATACGTTGAGCGTTGATGTAGCCACCTCGGATAACGAGTAAGAATCGTGGAAGCATGAAACTAAATCCTTCTATAGCTGCAAATAATCCAAGAGCGGTGACCAGCATACCGACTGTCCAAGTTCCTATTATGACTAGATATGCCCCATAAACGAAGGCGAGTGTTGTAATCGCAATTAAAATCAGAGTTGGAAGATAAAAAGCCCCAAGTTTTCCTTCACGGGCTGTAAGTTGTTCATAAACACCTGCCGCCTCGTTAAATTTCTCTTGTTCTCGGTCTTCTGATCCGAAGGCTCGAACCACTTCTATCCCACGAAACACTTCTTGGCTGATTGCTGTAATTCGTTCATTCTGCTCAGCGCGTGATCGTCGAACCGGTTCAACTTTCACTGCATACCGGTACGCGAGGAAGAGGTAGAGGGGGGCGCCTATTACGACAATAAGTCCAAGCCAAATATCCATCAAAGCAAGAAAAATTGAAGCAATAATTAGGGTACCTATTGCTGAAATTATATTGCGAAGAGCAGGGTTTAGTGAGAAACGGACCCACCGAACATCTTGCATTGCTACAGCTAGTAATTGTTTACTATCAACCTGATCATGGAAAGTCATACTATTATCCTGGACTAACTCGAAGAATTCTTGGCGCGCATCCCGTTCCCATCGAAGAGTTATAATTGCAAAAGCATAGCCTGTCAGGAGAATAGTAGCAAACAGGGCTGCGGCGACGCCGAGGATTAGCCAAACTTGCGCGATGAAGGTCAGAGTGAATCCATCGTATTCAAGGATGTTGATGGCATTACCTATTATGATGGCGGGAAGGGTTAGGAGGTATGACGCAAAGAGTGCAAGAGCTATCGCTACCACGGTGACACCAGGATAGTGCCGTAATGCGGCTAACTGGTAACGAGTAGCACTCTTATATTTCACATCAGACATTCAGCTCAAACCCCTCATTTAGGATTCAAACGGTTTCAGGTACTTCGTCCTACAGATGATACTTACTTTTAGAACCATCGCTTTTTCCGGTAATGCACGTATTGCTCAAACCAATGATAAGCCAAAGGCTGAAATAACTCTGAAAGGCAATGCAATACATCTTCTTGATAGGATTCGATAGCATGTTAAAATTATTACAATGGTTACTCGCGGCCTCTGGGGTATCAGGATTTGAAGCCCCAATTCGTGAGGTAATCCGAGAAAGCGTCGGTGACATGTTAACTTTAGAAACGGACTCATTAGGCAATCTCTATGGATCAATGGGGAAAGGTTCGCCTCATATCTTATTGGTTGCCCATATGGATGAACTTGGATTTGTAGTCACTCACATCGAAGACAACGGGGGCCTCCGCTTTCGAAAAATCGGAGGCATCGATGATCGCCTTCTTCCTAGTCGTCCTGTCATTGTCCACACTCAATCAGGTCCGGTCCGTGGGGTTATTGGAATGGTTCCTCCGCACCTGATGATTGAACGCTCTCAAATGAAACAAGTAGTACCATTTCAGGAATTACACATTGATTTATGTACCAGAAGCCGCCAAGAAACCGAAGAATTAGGTGTAAAGCTACTTGATCCGATAACCTTTCAGAAGGACTCCTTTATTATTCAAGGAAAGTACCTCTGTGGCCGTGCTATCGATGACCGATTTGGGTGTGCTGTTCTCCTCAAAGTCTTAGAAGGCCTCTCTAATCAAAAACTTGATCGCAAAGTAACCTTCGTTTGGAGTGTCCAAGAAGAAATCGGTTTACACGGAGCAACAGTAATCGGAAATCGATTTTCTCCAAATATTGTACTCGCGATTGACTCATTTGCTACGGGTGATGCGCCCGATGTTCCTTTCCATCTTGCCCCTGTTCGTCTAGGCGCTGGACCAGTCCTTCGTTTATTAGATAACCGCGCTATTGCCTCTCCTGAAATCCGTCGGCAATTTGAAACCTTCGCCAATAAGCATCAAATCCCCCTTCAAGTTGGAGCTACTGGTGGTGGAACCGATGGTGCCGCTATTCAACGTGCTGGGACAGGAGCTCAAATGATGGCATTATCAGTTGCTGTAAGATACCTCCATTCAACTGTGGAGATCATACACTTAGATGACTTATCGAATCTTGTAAAATTAGTAGAAACGGCACTACCCAAATTACGTCTATCTTAGTCCAATCCTGTGCATCTTCTTGAGCACTGACTTGGTGTCATTGGAGATATCGGAAAAACCATGTATTAAAATGGTGATTTTCCTTTTCTGCAATTTTGAGACCTCTTTGGTAGAAGGAAAAATCGTTATTAACAGGATGCCTATTAGTTGAATGGGCAAAACCTACTGGTGGATAACGGACATGCCCAATCAAGAGAATGTAATATCCATTGGAGTGCCAGCCATTGATGCGGTTTTAGGTGGGGGGCTACGACGAGGAACTACCTGCTTACTTGAAGAATTACATGGTGAATCCAGTGGATTGACTGGCATTATTGGAATGGATTTCCTTTCCGTAGGTGTTGAGCGCGGTAATGGTGGAATATTACTGTTATCAGAACATACCGTCAAAGAGTTTCAAGACCTGCCCGGAACGCATCGTATTTTGTCTAAGGCTAAACCGGACCAGTTCATATTCATGGATGCCCTGACTTCAATGACCTATGGAGAACCTGGTCGTATTCCTACCGATAATGAAGAGGGCGTTATCCGGTGTTCTAATGTTCGTTATGCTGCAAAATTTTTTGAAGAATGGCGAACGACAGTTCGTCGGTTTAAACATCCGCTCATGTTTATCGATTCGTTAAGTGTTCTATTGCATGCAATGGAATCCGATAAGGTGGCGTGGCGATTTTGGCTGAGTCTTCTTCCTCTCATTCGTCACCGTCAACTCACTGTTGTAGCTTCCTTTTATCCGGAAATGCATTCTCCAGCCTTTGTCGAAAGTATTGAGCGAATCTGTGATACTCTTATACAATTCACAAGTGAACTCACTACAGATGGTAAATCTATACACGTAATGCAGATCATGAAAAATCGAGGTTTGCCATTCGATGACCGAAAACTCACTTATGCGTTAGAGAAGTTCGAATTTAAAATCATGTATTAGTCATCAACAGTCAGAAAACGTTTAATTGAGCTGTATGTCTGCAGAAGAAGCCATCAAAGGCTTGTCAAACTTTACCTTTTCTATTCTCTCATTATAGGTTACCAACTTCAAGTGAGAGGGGTCCTTCATTAGGAAACTGTTAAAAACTTCTTAGCTGCCGATTTAAGCAGAGAACTCGAGGAGGATCTTTCTCATTATGGCAAATGATGAAGAATTGATTAAATGTGAATGGGATTCAATCAACAAGCTTCTCGGTGGTGGATTGCGGCGAGGAAGCACGTGTCTTATTGAGGAGCTTAAAGGTGAATCAAGAGGTGTTTCTGGGCTCCTAGGTGTATCATTTCTTCGAAATGGGTTGCAACTTGACGAAGGTGCTATAATTCTCCTTTCAGAACACACAGTTGGAGAATATGATCTTCTTCCTCCTGTGAAGGCCCTCGTAACTGATGCCAAACCAAATCAATTGCTTTTAATGGATGGACTGTCATCACTTGCATTCGGGGAACCCTCCGATCCTCCGAAAGAGGGAGTGATTCGTTGCTCCAACATTCGTTATACAGCAAAATTCTATGAAGAACTACGTGCAACGGTGAAACGTTTTGATCTTGCCCGACTGTATGTCGATTCACTTAGTGTGCTTTTGCATTCAATGGAGTCTGATCGGGCGGCTTGGCAATTTTGGTTAGCTCTTGTACCTTTTATTCAACATCGAAAACTAACTGTTATCGCCTCCTTTTATCCAGAAATGCATACCCCACAATTCGCTGAAAGCATTGAACGCTTGAGTGATAGTATTCTCCGGTTTACCTCCTTGCCTGCTTCTCTCGGAGAAACTCCAGTCCGCCAAATTCAAATTGTAAAGAATCGCGGTTTACCATTCAATGAAAAAATCCATACTTATGAACGAAAAGACTACAACTATATTATCAAGGAATGAAACGGGGCATTCCCGCAAATAAACCTCTAGGTGCAGCTTTATCCATGTCAACGCAACAATCTATCTATGATTTGCATATTCATACAGAGTTCAGTCCAGATTGTTCTACGCCCCTTGAAGCCTATTCTGAGTTAGCCCAACAGCATTCTATCCATCTTGGGTTCTTGGATCACTTTGAGCTTGCTTTTCTAAATCGCAAAGATTACCTCAACTATGATTGCCTGCCTAATCTCTTTAAATCTTTTAAACTCGCCCGAAACAAAAATCTCCACATTTCTCTGGGATTGGAAGTGGATTACTATTCAGATCAATCCTTTTCTGTTGCTGAATTCTGCGATAATTATCGGAAAGACTTTGATTATTTCATTGGGACGGTTCATACAATCGATGGTTTAGCTGTCACAACCCAAGAAGAATTGGATCTCCTGATAACCCGGATTGGGTTACAATCAATCATTAGCCGGTATTTTGATGAAGTTGAAGGCGCAATTCGATCAGGATTATTCGACGGAATTGCACATATCGATGGAGTAATGCGACTTATCCCATTATATTCAAGTAGTGAAGAACTTCTGAACCTTTGGCAAAATCGAACACTTGAGCTTGGAAAACTATGTCAAAAGTCTGGGGTACTAATCGAAGTCAATCTGAGTGGACTAAATCATCCTTGGAACCAGATGCATCCCTCGCAATCTCTTATTGATGAATTAGTGGAAACCGGTGCTCAATTTTTTGTTGGCTCAGATAGCCATACCCTTCAGGATTTTAAAAAAGCTATACCTCATTTAAAACAACTTCATAAATTTCTCAGAGAACGTGGTGCATTAACACTTCCGATTTCGATCTGAACTCCGCATTAGATAGTAAGGAACATCTCCAGAAGGATAATCGCTAAAGCAGTTCCTAGACCTGCGGCCAAAGTCTGTAAACCATAGAGCCATTGATTCTGTTCCGAAACTCGACCTAAAAAGATGCCTAATAGAAACAGCAGAAAAAACCCAGTTGCAACTGAAATTATTAATGCCGTGTACCATAGGGTAGGATTGAGTAATACCATGAAAAATGGTGCTAACAGTATAAGGCCTGCCATAAAGGGGGCAAACCCATCGACAACAGATGATATAATTATAGCAAATCGTGTAGCCTGTTTGTAAAGTGTCTGATCGAGCTTGCGAAGCATTGCTTGCTCCATTTCGCGAAGCTCACGTTCACGTTCAGCCTTTTCAGCAAGATAGGTACCAGCGAGACCAGAAAACATCATTGCCAAGCACGCACCAATTCCCGCCACAAGAATCGCTCGTGCATCAAAATGCATCGCAAAATGAGAAGCCAGTATGATTCCCAATATTGTAAGGGTTCCATCAAAGGCATTCATAGCAAAATAGCGTCGGGCAATCGGTCCTAACTTTGAAATTCGGGCTAATTGTTCCAATTCTTCAATCTTTGACATGATTATTAACGACATCCGTCATACCTTGTTCTGTGTAATTCCCGAAAAGCCTTCCGTCTCTACAATTTTGCTCAAAAACCTTTCAATTGAAGATAGGCATTTTCTGTTCGATAGACTTTTGTTGATGGTCTGATGAAGAACACACATCACTTGCTAGGAGTTATAATAATGGAAATAGAAAGCAGCAAAATTCTCTTTGGAAAAGGCGAATTAGAAGGACACCGATTCCACCTACGAAAAGACCCAAAGGGTGGAACCATCGTAATTGATGCCTCCCGCCTTCTCTTTCTCAATGAAAGTGGTTTTGACTATGCAATCGCTGCGGTTGAAGGCAAATCCGACGATGAGATAGTTGAACTTTTCCGATGTAAATACCGAGGAGTGAACCCAGATATAATTCGCAACCACTATGCCGAATTAAAGGATAAGATTCTCTCATTCATTGCACAACCAGATGTTTCCCCAATTGAGACGTTTGATTTTGGGGAGGTTGAACCTTTCTCACATGAACCATCTGCCCCCTATAGAATAGATTTAGCTCTAACATACCGCTGTAACAATACTTGTCCCCACTGTTATGTTCCCCCCGAACGCCGTAGCTGGGATGCCACTCGTGAAATCGAGACGCCGAAATGGAAAAAGGTCCTCGACATGCTCTTAGATCAAGCTATCCCCCATGTTACATTTACCGGTGGTGAGCCCACCTTAAGAGATGACCTAGTCGAATTAGTGCAATATGCTGAAGACATCGGAATCATTGCTGGCTTAGTCACCAATGGACGACGCCTAACAAAAGCATTGGTTGATGATTTAGTAAACGCGGGTTTAGATTATGTTCAAATAACCTTTGAATCACATATCCCAGAAATACATGACCAAATGGTCGGTGTCAAAGGAGCTTGGGAAGAGACCCTCGCTGGATTAAAACGCTTCATTGCCACCGATATCTATACACTCACAAACACAACATTAACGCAAATTAACCAACCCACGATTACTGAAACAGTGGCATTTCTAGCGAAATTAGGTCAAAAGCAGTTCGCCATGAACGGTCTTATCTACTCTGGAAGTGGAAAAGAAGTAGCAGACGATCAAGCAATTCCAGAACAAGACCTTGACGAAATTATTACCGATATCCTAGCGGAAGCAGCTGAACACGATATACGCCTGATATGGTATAGCCCCACAATGTATTGTCATTTCGATCCAACCGAATACGGCCTAGGTCCTCGGCGCTGTAGTGCTGCATATTCCAGCTTGGCAATTGAGCCCAATGGGGATGTTCTTCCCTGTCAAAGCTACTTCGAACCATTAGGGAATATTCTCACTGATACATGGAAAACCATATGGAATCACCCCACAGCGCAAGCCCTTCGAGGGCATAAAAAACTTGCAGACAAATGCCTATCTTGTGAGCTGCTCAAAGCTTGTGGCGGGGGATGTCCCCTCTTTACCGAATACAAGGAAGTGTGTTGCCCCCATAAAGTTGGTGGTTAACTATAAGAACTAAAGTCCACCTTTGACGAATGCCGGGAGGCACAAACCCGTGCAACCCTACACACCAAAATTTCTTTATAATCAAGCTCATCGGACTGCCCCTACTCGCCAGTTCTTTTACCAACAAATGAGTTTGAAAGACGCACCAATTTGCCTTGATATAGGGTGTGGCGCGGGAGTAATCACTCCTGAGATTAGCGAGAATCTACCTTGCAGCACAGTCATTGGGTTTGACATCGATCAAAGCCTGCTTCAATATGCTATTACAAAACATTCGAACCGTCAAGCACTTCATTACATATTCGCAGATGCAACAGCACTTCCTTTTCGAACCAATGTTGGAGACTTTGCTTTTAGTCATTTCACATTGATGTGGATTCCGAATAGAAATCAAGCATTAAATGAAATTCACAAAACGCTATCAGCCAGAGGAATACTAGCCTGTATAGAACCCGACTATTCGGGGAGAATTGAAATTTATGAAAGTGGCACCCTTGGCAAAGCTAAGCCCCCTTTTCCCATTGCCATAGCATTAACGCGACTAGGTGCTGATCCCTATACAGGCGGACAACTGCCAGGAGAATTAACGAATCTAAACTTTTGTTTTGTTCGATTCGGAGTTCTTTCATGGATGTTTGATCCTAAAGGAATAGAGGTCGAAATTCAATCTGAGGCAATATTGCTCCAAGAAAAAGGCATTGAATGGGTTTTACCTACTTTCATCTACACTCCAATATTCTGGATTTTTGCTACAAAATCACCATAGAGAAAACTGCAATAATTAAGCTCAAAAAAAGGAAAATGGAAGGGGTAGCCAACCTATTGGTTCCCCTCCGTGTTACTATGGGAATATCGCCAATAGAAGTAGTAGTAAGATGCCACCGATGACTACTAAAATGATCCCAATAATGATCATGAAAATTACATAAAGTATGCCAACAGCCAAAGCACCAAGGAATCCTGTATCAAAGAAATACATGATTAACCAGATATACACAATAAGGATAATTATTAGTGGAACAACTGTAGCAATAATTAAGCCTATTAGACCTGGTGGAAGTATTGGATTAACGAAGTTTTCCATTACCCACCCTAGGCCATAGTCAATGATGGCACCAAGTAGTGAGATTAAAAGTGCATCAGTGAACTTAGCGTTATATCCCGACACAACTTTTCCTGCCAACCAGAGGACTAGCGAACCAAATAGCCAAATGATGATGAAACCGATTACTAAAAGAATTAATTCTGCTAATTGCATTGTTTAGAACCACGCTGTTATTGGTTGTATTGTTTTACATATTTCTATCATTTATAGTTTAGTTGTTTAACTAAAATGGGCAAGTATTAATCGGGTTAACGAAACAAACAATAACCCAAATTATTTGATTGATGATAGTGATGATTGCTATACCGATTAAAACTTCTCTCCGTGTAACTAAATGAATAGACACCATTCGGTAGCAACGGAGAGTGCAATGAATTAAAAGAATAAATTGAGAACGAAATTCATAACGTTAGCCTAAATCAGAAGTGATGAAACGGGTCAACTTGCATTGTACCTATCGCCGGTTACGTAATTCGGTAATACCCACATTAGCTCTTGTAACCAATACAACTTGGGTAGTGAGAAAAATTCTTCCTTAAAGTTCAATTGCTGCAATAAGCTGTAATAACTTATCATATTGTGTGGGTTAGGTTTAAAGGTGCAAATCAGGCATCTGTGAAGCATACAGTGGGGCGAAGGTACCATGCCACATTTTCTTGATTTATTCCTAACAGAGTTACAAGAAAAACGAGAAACCTTTCGTCGTCGACTTACTGGCGAAGAATCCACAGATCTCGATGGACTCTTGAAAACAGCGTTTCAAAAAGAATGGCACCCCATTCCTGAAGAAAAGAAGCTAGATCTTAATGTTATCGCTGTGGATAGTGGGCGTTCTATCCGTGAGTATGCACCCGGTTCTTTCATGTATATATGCCGGGCATGTGCAATCACATCATGGGGTATAAAATATCGTAAAATTGCCTCAAATGCTCACATAATTGCCTCTCCCCGAGAACAACTCATTAACCTTGCCGGAATACGCTCCGAACATATCGAACATCAAGTGGCTCTCCAAGCCGTTCAAGAAAGTTCTGATGTAGATCTGATACTAATAGATGGCTCTTTGTATGGACGAGTAACACATGTACCAGTTGCCTTTAATTATCCAGGTGAAAGGGATCTCTATTTACGCTATTTACAGACATTCATGCAGCTACTCGAAGAATGCCGGAAACGCCAAATCTTGATCTTGGGAATTAGCAAAGATTCTGTTGCCCGACACCTGACGCGAATTCTTCTCGAGTCATTAAAGAATGACATTCTAAAAAATCTCAGTTCTATGATTTCTCCCAAAGACTTAGACCAATTAACCCAATTATTTGACACTGAAAAGAAACAATCAATTTCTGCCAGAAGCGTCCTCAAGGGTCTTTCAATTAGTAGTGATCAACATGATTTAATTTGGGATCTACTTTTCGAGCTTAGGCGTCCGCGTCCAGACTTTTCTCTAATCCGTGCTTGGACAGAAACTACGGGGTATACTACTCCAATTGAACCGTACCCCGATGTGCCCCTCTTCAAATACGAATCGAAGAAACCACTAGCATATGTTAGACGACGGTTTGTAAGCGCTTATGATGATTATGAGCGGGCAGAGGATTTTGAAAAGTGGGCTATTCCTGTGATGAAAGATTTCTTTCAAATTCCTACCTTTGTAACATTTTGCGCCAAGTTTGCCTATAATGATACTCCCATGCGAATTGATATGCCCGCTTTCAATGCTGGGCTCCCAACACGAATTTCTCAGATATCTGTATCACGCCTGCTGGATCCCCCGCCGCCTCGTGTAACTAGGGTTCTTGGGACCTTACGTGGAGAATATGGCGGACGCGAGTTGTATAATGTCTATTTGGTGAAAGCTGACCAAGAAGCGCGGCTTCCTATGAGTGATGTGAGAACATTATATGAACCATTAGTAGAAAAAGAGTTGAAAATTCTATTGACGCCGAAACGTCGAGACAGGAGGATTCGTCATGCCTAAAACATACGAAGATGAACCAGTTGGATTTATTGTTGAAGAAGCCAAAGCCACTGAATTTTACTTTGCGAGTGAAAAGAAAAGGTATCCTCCGAAATTTGAATATCTCACCGTTGAATCTGAAGAATTGGTAGATGGTGTGTTAACATCCGTTGAGGTGCTGGCGCAAGTCGAGCGTATCACCGCACAAAGCCTAGCCCTGCGTCGAGATTTAGATTATGAAGCCATCACTCGTATCAAAGAAGCACATATTGATGATATCAAAACATGGGGTATTGCCCGTGTTCTCGGATACCTTGCTCCTTCCAAGAAAGGACATCCACCGCTAATATTACTCCCCCGTAGAGCGGTAACGCCAGGAAATCCCATCTATATTGCTCCAGATCGCCTTCTTTCCCAGTTTTATGCTTATCCCCCTGAAGCCAGCCTCCATGTTGGTAATCTCATCTCTCGTCCACAGATCCCCGTTAATATACGCATCAATGGGTTTCGACGTCATGTGGCTATTCTAGCCCAGACTGGTGCAGGGAAAAGTTATCTCACAGGTGTGCTTATCGAAGAATTAATGCAGCGGGGTGCGACAGTTATTATTATCGATCCTCACGCTGATTATGTCTTTCTGAGTCAAACTGATAAAGGCGAAACGCACGATTTCTCTAATCATGTTACTGTTTTTCAAAATCCTGAAAGTACCGGTCGCTATAGTAAGAAAGACATTGGACAAGTCGAAGAATATACTGTTCGATTAGCTGATTTAGATTTTGATGAACTATGTGGTATTTGTGGAATAGGGGAGCAGTTCACAATTATTCGTGCTGGTCTAGAGGCTGCCTTGAATCAGTTAAAAGAACGGAAAGTAGTTTATCTCATGGAAGACATCGTAAATGAGTTGAATGCCGTTTCTACGAATGAAGAAGCTAGCAAGGATATACGTGCGGGCGCCCGAAATGCAGTTAAATATATTCATCGTCTTCGGCGACTACGTGTTTTTTCACGAAGTGGAGTACCAATCACAAAAATCATTAAGCCCTATCACGCCGCTGTTATGGACCTCTCAGGACTCGGAAATCGAAGCACGGATTATATTGTTAGCAGACTTTTAAGAGATGTATTTGAAGCAGTTGCAACAGACGAATTCACTTATCCGGTTTTCATCGTTGTTGAAGAGGCCCACAATTTTGTTCCTCCAGAAACTTTTACCTACTCCGCTCCGATCATTCGGCGAATTGCCCAGGAAGGGCGAAAATTTGGCGTCTTTTTACTTCTAATCAGTCAAAGGCCTGGACGAATTCATCCTGATAGCCTTAGCCAATGCAATAGTCAAATTGTTTTAAAAATCACTAATCCCCGGGACCAAAACGCCATTGCCCAATCCTCTGAACGACTAAGTGAAGATCTAATCTCGGATCTTCCCGGTCTCAATGTCGGTGAAGCCGTAGTAGTCGGTGATATTACACGCACTCCTGTCATGGTGAAAGTCCGTCCTCGCCTTACAAAGGAGGGTGGAGCGGACATCGATGTAGTTGCACGACTTAAAAAAGCACGAAAAGCTGTAGGAATCGAGCAACAACTTGTAAGAGAACGAAAAGAAGAAACCAAGCTCAAAGGATCCTTCTCCGAGGTTTGATTATCTGTGCCCATTACAATCTTGCATACATCCGATACTCATTTGGATATACCTGGCGTAAAATTCCAAGCCAGACGTTATGAACGAAAAAAAGACTTCTTAAAAACCTTTGATGATGTCATCACGTATGCCCTCGAAAAGAAACCAGACCTTTTTCTACATTCAGGGGACCTTTTTGATGGCTTAAATCCTCGCAATCCAGTCCGTGCACATGTTATGGACGCGTTCCGTAAACTCCATGAAAAGCAAATTCCTGTTTACATTATCAGTGGAAACCATGATGTTCCTCGTGCTCGCCGCCATGGTGTTGCACCCCTACTTGAATATGCCCGTGCAGGGTTTGTCAATTTCTTCCAGAACTGGGAAACTATCCAAACCGATACGATTACCATTAACAATCTGGAGGTTGAAGTTTCAGGGTTATCGTTTAATCCCCTGATTTTACCTTCAGAAGACCCTCTGAAACAATTGTCTATTCCTGGAAAAGGTGATGTGAATCTCCTCCTCGCTCATTATAACGTTGAGGGATTACGTGGGACTTTTCCTCACGAACCTGATATCCTATTGAAATCGATTCCTAAAAAACTCACTTATTTGGCTGCAGGTCATAATCATGATTTTCAAAAACAACAACTCCAGAATACTACCATTTGCACTCCAGGAAGCACGGAACATGTGACCTTTTCTGAAGAAGGTCAAAAGAAAGGTTTTGTCTGGCTTGAAATAGACACCGATGGCGTTCAACAACTCAAACAAATTCCTATTGCAACCCGTCCCATGAAAACTATCGAGGTAACAATTCCCGAAGACTCGAATATCAATCAATTGCTCATCAAAGAAATAACGCGTCTTCGTAATCCTCAACTTATCCTTCGATTCCGTCTTAAGGGAGTTATGACAATCAAATCTGCTGAACTATATCGTCGCTCGGAGGTCGTACGCCACGGATTTGCAAAATGCTTCTCAACTGAAATTATTGATGAACTTGAATACATTAGTCCAGATCCAGATTTTTTGGTTCCTGAAGCTGAACTTAAACCTCCAAACACCGAATACCGAGAATATGTCCTTGAACGAATCAATCAAGAAAAAAACCCTGAAAAGAAGAAGCTTCTCCAAAATGCCTTAGAACGTGGAATAGAGCTCCTTGAAGAGTATGGGGGTTGGTGAAGGTGGTTATTCTTAGACAACTTATCGCACGAGATTTCAAACATCTTGATGTTGATATCACCTTCCCTCAAGGCATTCTGGCGATCAGTGGACCCAATGAGTCAGGAAAGTCTAGTATCTTTGAGGCAATATTATTTGCATTCTTTGGGCGGACTCATAAAGCTCCTACGGGGCAAAAAGATCGGCTTATCAACTATGACGCCGATAGGATTTTTGTTCGATTATTTTTTGAAATCGAGGGAACGAATTATCGAGTTACGCGTCAAATTCATCGCAAACGTCCTTCTCAAGCGCAGCTGCATAAAATCGGTTCATCAGGGCAGACTACTTTGCTTGCAACCGGTGTAAAAAACGTCGATAAAGAAATCACTGGTCTTCTCAACGGAATTGCCCTCAGTGACCTTCTCGCGAGTAATATTGTTTTGCAGAAGGATTTAGATCGTTTGGCACAGATGCCTAAAATGGAGCGACGTCATGTCATCAATGCGATGATGGGTCGGGAATGTTTCTCCCGTGTCGACGACAAAGTTGCGCTTGAAATTCGTCCACTGAAAAAAGCCCTTGAATCGGAACGAGATGTGCTAAAACAGCTACAACATCGCAATGAAGAATATGGTAAGCAAATAGGTGAGCAAGAAAATAAACAACAAGTTCTAACCCAGCTAGAACAACAACTCAAGCAGATTAGTCAAATTCTAGCTCAAACCGAGAAAGATTACGCCGGGGTTAAGGCTTACAAAGATATCCAGGATAAGCAAGAGGAGTTGAAACGAGAAATCGGATTTAGAAATGAGACTAGGGCGCGAATTATGAAACAATTAGCTAGCGCATCTAAACTCCAGTCTCAACAAAAGCGTCTAAAGAAACGTCAAAAACAACTTGAGTATTTGGAAGATGATACAACGAAGTTTGATGAATTACAAGAAATTTCGAATCAATTACGAACTATTGTCGATGAAAAACAAATGGTAACTGAAGTTATCACCGAATTGGAAGCTCAGCTCGATGGATTAAGTCCAATAGATGACGTTGTCGTTGAATATGAATCTGTCAAAACTCAAAGGGAAAAAGCTGAAGCGAGACAGCAGCGAATTTTTTCTCCATTTCTTTATATCCTCTCCATTGGGCTTCTCGCAGCAGGTATTGCTACCCTATTTTTCAATCTCCCAATTGGCATTATCCTAATGATAAGTGCAATTCCTTTTCTAGCCTACTTGGGAAGGACATACTACTTCTTCCGACGAAATGTTCTCAAATTAGACCAACTTCGACAACGCGAAGAAACGCTGAGCGAGGTAATTACACAACATCGAGTAAAAGAAAATTTCCAAGATCAACTTCAAGAACAACTAAATCGAAAAGAAGATTTAAACAAAGAAATCATGGCACAAAGCAAAAAAGTTCATTCACAGCTAAATCAGCTTTCTCCTTCTGTTCTCGAAGGAATAAAAATATCCGCGGAATCTGATGCATCCACTTTACTCGAAACTGTAAGAATTGTAGATCAGAAACTACTCGAACTCAAAGCTGGTGCAGATTCGATAACAGCACAATTGGGCTCAATTAGAGATCAGATAAAGGGAATGGCTGAAGCGGAAGAAGATTTGGCACAAACCAAATTAGAAATTGTTGCATTGAATGACGAGTTATCCTCCTTGAGTTTTCCCACACTACCTGAGAATATAGGAAAATATTCGAATGCTCTTTTTGAGAAACTCGATAAACAAGTTAGAGAGATGCGTGAAAGAAAAGTCGAATTGCAGACCAATCGGAAAACCACTGCTGAACGAATTGTCGAACTAAATAACCTCTTAAAAGAAAATGAAGGTGTTGCAGAAGAGTTTTCGGTAAAAGAACGAGAAGTTGCGAAACTTGATGAAAATATCAAAACTGGTCAGCTTGTCATCGATCTCATTCGTGAAGTTGCAGAAAAAGGCCGTGAACAAGTTCGCCCTCGTGTTGTAAACGTTATGGAACGGCTTTTAGCAACAATAACTGATGGTAGGTATCGGTTTCCGAAACTGAGTGAGGATTATAGTCTCAAAGTATACTCCTCAACAGCTGGGGAATATGTTGAAGCCAACCTGTACAGTGGTGGAACCGAAGACCAATTTCTCCTTGCTCTACGATTAGGCTTTGCTATTGCTCTTCTCCCCCAAGGTAGGGGAACCGCACCCCAGTTTCTTCTTCTTGATGAACCCTTTGGAGGCTCCGATATTCAACGCCGTGATAATATTATCCGACTATTAAAAGACGAATTGTCTCGAACCTTCCAACAGATTATTGTAGTGAGTCATCAGGTTGCGGTATTATCAGCGTCAGAACATCAATATCGGATGGCAAATGGTCGCATTATCCATTCTTAATAACTAAATTGCTAGCATTAGGAAAGGGTGTTCCTGCTTAAGTTGATACCCGTTCGCTTTGAGAAATTCATACTTGTCTCTATGCGAAAATGCAGATAATTTTGTCACTCCATTTTTCCAGCTCAAATATTCAGTGACGGTTAAAACGGATATAAGGAAATCTGTATCTTGCGCGTTGGCTTCGGCTAACCAAATCCGAAGAAATGGGTAATCTACGGTTAGAGCTTCTTTCTCTATTTGACGCAATAACCATAGTTGTGGTCGGGGGACATCAATTGTTAACATACTGTATAAATGATCTGTGTTGCGTAGGTAACTCCAGATATATTCTGAGGTATAATTAACTCCGATACTCGGTACAAAGCCCATTGGGGTGTGTTCACGTTGCTTCCATTGCAGCGAGATTTTTTGAATATTTGGCGATGGTGGTTTACGGAAGGGCTTTAGAGTCTTCGAAAATTGTGCTTCTTGGTCAATAATTTTAAATTTATTAGCTTCAAAAAAGTGTGAAGCATCTGGATTTTCCGTTGTTGTAAAGAGCTGTTTACAACCTTGATTTCTAGCCAATTTTATTGCATGGTTGATCAATTGTGATCCGATTCCCTGATGTCGAAATCCTGGATGCACGACCATCCAGGTGATAAAAGCCTTAGTTATGTCACTGACATGTTTTTCAAAAAGGAGTTCTAATTCGCCAACAAGTAATTCCGGGGTTCGCGCAATTAAGATTATTCCGCCTGCTTCTTCCATTACGTCTAAATGAAGCGCCAAGGTTTGTCGATCGAGCCAAGGACCTCCTTGTTGCCAACGTTCCATGCGAGAAAGTTGCTGCCATTCTTGGGGATCGATGCCTTCACTAGTTTCTGTATCCTTTCGATTAAGCGAAACAAGTTCTGGAAGATCAGATAAGGGATTAATTCGTTCAATTGTAATATCATTCACAAGTTCTAGTAATCGATACATGTTAAAATAAAATCCTCTCTATCATAAGCAAGAAAAGCTCAAAGCTAACCCAAAAATAGATAATTACTCGTTTCCATGCTATTCGTGGGTTGAGACGCCGGAGACTCAAACATGAAATTATCAGAATTAGTTATCAATCGGTGGAAAAAGGCGTTTCCTTTAGCAGGATTCAAACCAGCTCTAAAAAAACCAACTGATGAAGAACATCGTCTCGCCCAACAATTTTGTCCAAAGCTATATGTAGATATGCGCTTATTCAAAGAGGAAAAAGAAGATCTCGCAAAGAATTTGGGTCTATCAGTGTCTGAAGGAAGGTTCGCTGCGTTAAGGAAACGAATTCGTGGTGACGATTTTGCTGGGATCGCGGATACGTTATTTCTATTTTGTCTTGGTGATTTCCCTCAGAATCTAACTGGTGCAAAACTCGCGGTATTAGGCGTTGATCTACCTGAAAGTGATATACCATGGGATAGAGAAATGCATGGAGTACTTGATCAGATTCGGAACCGCCTTCGATCTGAATACTCAGTACAATTCCAGGAATATGTTCGTAGCCTCTTCTCGAGCATCTTTCCCTCTGAAGATACACCGACTTGTGTAATCAAGTTTCGAGTTAGTCGAGATCCCGCAGATAAGAACATATACTGCATCCAATATTTTACTTATTGGCCTATTCAGCTTCTCCCCCGGCATTTGTATGACTATGAACCCGTTTATGTAATAGTTAGGAAGGACGGGAAAACCTTTGAACCCCTAATTGTGACATTTAATGCTGATTATGGTGCTCAGCCTATTCTAAAAGGTAAACGACCTGGTCATACCATTCGATCTTTTATTAACTGGGACAGTAAAGATTTGCAGATTTCTCCAGATGACTTCAATCCCATGGCTGATTACATGACTAAAGCTTTCGGGGGTAGCTATCACTACCAAGAAGTTCCTAATGACCTTCGTGTTAGTCATATTGATAATTTACAGAGCGCTGATAGTCCAATTGCTTTGCATGTACCTAGAAAATGGCATGCCTATGCTCTCACTACTCCTGAGGTTCGCCGGGATAATACAGCTATACCCTGTAAGCTACATCCCTTAAAAACCCAGGATTTACTCCATATTGAATGGAATGTTCAGAATCCATTTCAAGCTCCGTTTCTTTTTCCAAATATTGGAAAGAAAAATGCCCTAATGCATTTTCCACTTGATGCGGCAACACTTTGGAAGAACGAAACCTATCGTAGGTGGAGTGATTATGCTCTTGTTGAATTTCACATCAAACATGGGCGCCCGTCACAGACTGTATCTAACATGTATGCATACCAAGTTGGGCTTTTCATTGATTTGTTTGCAGAAATTTCGGGAGAAGGTTTAGGGCTAAGTTTGTGGCCACTTATTGAAGCTCGAGAGCGAGAAATCGAAGAGACCCTCTCATTTATTCAACGAATGCGAAAAAGTAAAAAATAGCACTTGGATGTGAAACTATTCTAAATCCCGAATCGTTAGGCTGAAACATAAATACTGAGAACGTAATTAGGTGACCTGAAAATGTCGAATTACCAGGCGGCTGGAGAACCCAGCCCAGAATTGACAGCCGGAGGTATGAGTCAGCGTTTTTGGTGGGCACTTCTTATTGCTCTAATTATTGTCCTATTATTTTGGGGATTTTTTCAACCTCCACCTCTCAATTTTCTTTTATGGGGTCTCGGGGTGGGATTTCTCGGCGTTTTCTTAATCCTTGTTTATCGCAGAACCCGTACCCCGACTAAGCTCGAATTTGCCGAAGTTCGGCGTCTGATCGCTTGTGAAAAATGTGGTGTTGAAACCGAAGGACCTCTGGAATCTGGTGATCACATTTTTCGAGACATTGGTCCTTGTCCTCGATGTGAGGGGGGACTCTATGTCAAAGCCATATACAGCATCGATGCAAAAGAACCTCTTAAACGCCAACAGCCAAAAGAGAATTCCTCAGAATCAAATACTGAAACCAATCCCGAAGTGTAGCCTCATTTCTTTCCTATAATCGATAATATGTTTTTTATGAATATTTTTTGTATATCTTCATCCGACAGTCCTAAGTCCTTGAAAATGCGTAGCTGGTTTTCAAGGATATCGTATCGGAATCCCCGAGGAAACATCGAGCTATCTGTGCCAAAAACTATCCGATCAGGTCCTCCCGCTTCGAGAGCTCGTTTCATTACACCTTTCAAATCCGAAGGATAGGGGATGTATCGCATCCAGACGTTCGACCCCGATGTGTCAACATAGATATTGTCTTGCTGGTAGAAGAGCAAGAGGGTTTCTCGAAACATTCCTGCACCTAGATGGGCAATACCAAAATTGACATTGGGGAAATCCCGAGCCGGGGGCTGCAAATCGAGTGGGTTGCTATATCGAAGATTGACGCCTGCTCCAATTGAAACACCAAAATGATGAAGCACCGGAACATTCAGCTCATCGGCAATTTGGTAAATCTTGTACGCTTCCTTATCATAGGTGTGGAAGTTATTGAGTACTGGGTAGAGTTTGTACCCATGGAAACCAAGCTCACGAATGACATAGCGCGCCTTCTCTTCAGCATCCGGTAAACAAGGATTAATGTTTGCAAAACCAAGAAACCTGTCAGGAAATCGTTTAAGAGCGTCAGCGAATTCGTTCCAAGATTCAGGCCCCACCATCATGCCAATCTTTGTAATTCCATATCGATCAATTTCCCTGACCCAACGTTGGGCAAAATCCTCATTCTGACCAGGCACCTCAACTTCGGTCATATCTGTTCGGGTACGGATACGTCGTTGAATTGCTTTTGAGCTTACCTGCCATGACTGAAAAGTCGCATAAGAAAGATAATGAGAATGACTATCTATGACTTTCAAACCCAGCTGCTCATGAAAGTTTCCTAATATTTTTGGCACAAAATTACCTCCTCTATGCGTTCCTTCTCATCTAACTTTAATATCTGCTGCAGTTTCGTACTCACTACGAAATGGGTCTTGAATTAAATGAGCTTCAATTGAAGGACGCAGGTTTAAAAGGACAGGACAACCTCGAATTCATAGCCGCTTACGACTTCAGGAGGCTTGGATTTACGTGTTCAATTCAAAGTACAACGATGAATCCTTGAACGGCAGTGAAAACGCTGTTTCAATTGAAACATCACATCTTTCCTTGGAAGGGGTTCTGGCATTATCCAAGCGAGCTAATCAACCTGGATTAGTACTTTGTCACCCACATCCAATTTATGGTGGGTCAATGGATGATAGTCGCATAAGAGCAATCCAAAAAGCGGCTATTGCCAAGGGATTCAATACTCTTCGATTTAATTATCGTGGAGTAGGGAAAAGCCAGGGAAAATTTGGGCAGGGAATTGGTGAAATCCAAGATACGATAGCGGCTGTAAACTTTCTACGAAATCACACTCATACGGATACTTCGCGTATTGCCCTTCTTGGATACAGTTTTGGTGGGAGTATGAGTTTGGCTGCGGCAATGGATGTCTCTCCTGCTGCACTTGTAACTATCAGTGCACCAATTCGTATCCCTGATTTGGATTCCGAACTAATAAAGGAGGCTATTCGGTATGTCCCCTGTCCAACATATATTGTTCATGGTCAAGATGATGATACAGTCAACCTCGTTGAAGCAGAGACAATCTATGCTCTGTTGCAAGTGGAAGATAAGTATCTACGTATAATTAAAGGGGCAAATCATTTCTGGACTCGTCGTCTTAATCACATCATCTCAATGATCCTAGCGTTTCTCACTGACAAATTAAATCTTAAAAAATTCTAGCGCTATTGCACCTAGATTTCTTCCTTTTTTTGAAAAGTTTGTTAACAATAATGCTTAAGTGCGCGCTTGAAGTGCTTAGTGCGCGAGGTTGGCTAAATGGTCAAAGTGTACGGAAAATCTGCTGCAGCAGTTTCACACGCAATCCGCAATGGGGACGTGACTATGGATCTTGTCGGTATCGGAAATATGGGTCTCCCCGTAGCTGTTGCATTCGCTAAAGAAGGTGCAAAGGTTGTCGGTGTTCGAACGAATCAGGCTGTTGTTGATCAAATAAATCGAGGTGAATCCCCACTTATTGGAGAACCTAAGATTCCCAAACTCCTTAAAGAAATGGTTAAGACTGGTAAGTTCCGTGCAACGATTGATGGCACTGCTGCAGCTAAAGAATCTGATGTCATTATCCTTCTGGTCACGCTCTTAGTTAATACAACAGGTCAGGAAGATTATACCATTATTCGAAGGGCTACCGAAGCAGCAGGAAAAGGCCTAGAAAAAGGCGACTTAGTGATAACCTCTACTACAATGCCTCCTGGTGCCACAGAACAAGTAATTAAACCCATCCTGGAAGCTGCAAGTGGATTAACTGCTGGAAAGGATTTTGGTCTTGCTCATAGTCCTGAACGACTTATGGTGGGCCGAGTGGTCCGGAATCTTTACAAGTTTCCCAAAATCGTTGGTGGAATTGACGAAGCTAGTACAAAGGCCGCTGCTGGTGTTTTTGGTATATTTGGTGATGTTGTACAAACCTCCTCGTTGCTTGCAGCTGAGCTTGTCAAGGTGGCTGAAGGAACCTTCCGTGATGTCAACATTGGATATGCGAATTTCTTAGCTAAACTTTGTGAACCCTTGGGTGTTGATGTCTGGGAAATCATCGCTGCAGCCAACGAGGATACGAGCGAACATTGTATGATTCATCGACCTAGTGCTGGCGTAGGAGGGCATTGCATCCCGGTCTATCCATGGTTTTTAATCAATAAGGCCAAGGAGTTGGGGGTTAACTCAGCTTTACTTCGTCAGGCACGATACATCAATGATAGCATGCCTTTTCACACAGTTGATTTAGTGATTCGGTGCCTAAATGCCCAAAAGAAATCCATCAAAGGCTCTCAAATTAGCCTGCTGGGTGTGTCATTCAGAGCTGATGTTAAAGAAACACGATTTGCTGCAAGCCTTCAAATTCTTGAACAACTTCGGGGGTACAATCCTAAAGCCATACTAGCCCATGATCCATATTTTTCAAACCAGGAACTTTCTGAGTTTGGATTCATTCCCGCTACATTTGATAAAGCACTGAGCGCAGATTGTGTTATTCTCCTTGCATCCCATGCTGAATTTAAAAAGGCTAAATCAACACTAGCAAGAATTGAAGATCGACTAATTGACACCACCAATATGTTACCTCACACCAAATGGAAGGTTGGTCGAGTTCCAACTCAGTAATAGCGAGTCAAGGTGGTAATCCTTGGATGAAATAGATATTAGCCTTCTCAAGGATTTGGTTTCTAACTGCCGAATCACTTATCGAGAACTTGCAATCAAATATGGCATTTCTTCTAGCGCTATTAAAAAACGAGTCCGAAAACTTGAAGATACAGGTATTATCACAGGTTACACAATCAAACTATCCCCAAATATGATTGGCACAGACCTCCTTTTTGGGATGCTATCAACTGATGGCTCACAAGATGAAGCAGAATTTGTAAATACGCTGGGAGAAAATAACAAAGTAATCGCCGCAGCATCTTACACGGGCGGACATTATGCCCTCATTGCTGAATTTCGTGATTCGCAAGATCTCTGGGATCTCGGTGCATTTCTTCGAAGCTTCGATTGTGTTTACAACATTGAAACACACCAGCTGTTGAGTTTACCAAGCTCTACAATGAAGTTCTCAAAACTCCACCTTCGCATCCTGAAAACACTAATGGATAATCCTCGAAAATCCATTGTTGACATCGCCGATCAATCAGGGCTAACTGCCCGGCGCGTCCGAAAACTAATCAATGAAATTATTGATGGCCAAGCCGTGAGGTTTTCTGCCTTCGTCGAACTTGGCGTCGCAGAAAATATTCCTTTTTTAATGCGGATTTCATGGGATGAACGGGCAGCAGATCATAAGGCAATAGCCTCTTGGCTGGAGGAGACCTTTCCCCTCTCACTGTGGGAAACTTACATTTCTGTTGAAGCTCCTATTATGATTAGCCTTCTCGTTGGGGAAAACCTAACTGAAGTAGATAAAATTGTTCGAACCACCCGACAGAATAAACACATCCCTACAGTGACTGTTCAGATTTCTAAACATCACAACTACTTCCCTGGTCTCCGCCATCAAGCTCTTGCTACACTTATCAAAGAAGCTGGCTGACTTCCTAAAAATATCCGTGTTTATAAGCATAAGTTGATGTTTTTAGTGCTATTATTGCGGAGTTAAAAAAAGACGCTGACGCCTCTTAGTGTGTGAGGTTAAAGGCTTCTTGACTGTAGAATATTCGAATAATGAAGCAGTCACCACAAAACATTCTGATGCTACCCGCTGTCAAGATTGTGGGTCACAGGATATTGTGCATGATCCTCAACGGGGTGAACTCATCTGTACCGGCTGCGGTATGGTTCTATCCGAAGCCATGATTGATCACCGTGCTGGAGTTCGAGCTTTCACACCTGAGGAAAAGGCGCAACGGAGTACCAACGGATTACCTCTTTCTCAAATGCTCCCTGATTTTGGTTTATCAACAAAGGTGTCCACCCGATTGAACGGAAATGGCATTTCTGTTGAACATGCTGGTCGCCTTGAACGGATTATGCGCTGGAACTCACGATCAACTTGGCGTCGACGAAACTTCACTATTGCATTTACTGAAATTCGGCGTATGGCTGAAAAGTTGAGTATCCCCGGGCATATTCGTGAAACAGCAGCAATTTACTATCGGAAAGCGTACAAACATGACCTACTCCGAGGGCATAGTATTAAAGCCATGGTTGCTGCTTGCGTATTTGCAGCTGCGAAAACTTGTGGTTTTCCATTAACTTTAGATAGTATTTTAAAAACTTCAGCTGAAGAAGATCGAGTAATCAAACGGTGCTACGTTCTATTGGTTAAAACGCTTAACCTAAAGCCCAAGCAGCAAAATCTAGCTTCAATTGTACCACGCTTTGCTAATGCTTTAGGCTTATCAGCACCCGTTGAACAAAGGGCTATTGAAATTCTTGGCATCACCGCACAAAAACTTCAGCTCTCTGGGAAAGATCCTAAAGGCTATGTTGCTGCTGCAATCTATTTAGCCGCTAAACAACTTGATGAAACCCGATCACAACAAGCTGTTGCTACTACCTTAGGCATAACCGAGGTCACGCTTCGCTCGCGACAAAGGGAAATCGCTAAAATCATCCAATTCACCTAACACAAATTCATGGCCTCTACACAATTATTTTCACTGCCTCGCCAGCAAGTCTTAAAACACTCTGGGTTATTGCACTCCAAAGGCTGCCTGCCATAGGGTAGCCATCCAATTTCAACCCAGTGGTGTGTTGTATGTCCCATACATCCCTAAATTCATTGTTTCGACCCCAGTCCATCGCAGTGCTTGGAGCTACGGATAAACCCGACCGTATTGGCTACGAGGTTGTCCGAAGCCTGATACTTGGAAAATATAATCGTCCGATTTATCCAATAAATCGACGACTCAAAGTCCTTTTTGATATCCCTGTTTATCCTTCAATTGAAGCAGTACCAAATGATATTGACATGGTAATTATTGTTTTACGAAAGGATCGGGTACTAGATGCCATAGACGCCTGTGGGCGCAAAGGGGTCAATTCTGTTATAGTAATGAGTTCTGGGTTTAGTGAATTAGGTGACATACCCGGAGAACAGGAACTACAAAAACGTGTAACTAAATATGGTATGAGAATGTTGGGGCCGAATTGCGCTGGGTTTGCATCAACAACGGAGGGAATTTATGCAAGTATTGAAAATCGACTTCAACCTGGAAACCTAGCTTTTCTTTCACAAAGTGGCGCCATGTGTGCGGTAATTTTTGCTATGGCACGCAATGTTGGAATTGGGTTAAGTATGTTTGTCAGCTACGGAAATGCAACAGATGTTGGGTCAGAAGAAATACTCTCCTTTCTGGGTGGACACAAACCTACGAAATTAATTGGCTGTTATCTCGAAGGGATCAGAAATGCTCGTCAGTTTCTAACTGAAGCACGCACCATAACACCTCATAAACCTGTTATTGTTCTCAAGCCTGGAGAAACTCAAGTAGCCACACAGGCGATTCAATCACATACGGGGGCTATGGCAGGGGTAAAGGCAGTATATGAAGGAGCTTTTCGGCAGGCGGGGGTTCTTCAAGCTTCCACTCTTGACGAGTTCATTGATGGGTGTCTAATATTATTGAATCAGAAACTGCCTCGTGGAAAACGAGTTGGAATCATTACAAACAGTGGGGGTCCCGGAGTTCTTGCGGTTGATGCCTGTGCTCAAAATGGTCTTGATGTTAATCCTTTCCCGGTTTCGCTAGTTCAAGAGTTTAAATCATTCCTACCACCATTTTGCTCAATGGCAAATCCTGTTGACTTAGGACCAGAAGGCTCTCCGACTACTTATCAACTAGTCACAGAAACTCTTCTCAAAAATGAAGATGTAGACATGGTGCTTGTTTTGTGTGTTCCTACACCCTTTTCTGACATTAAAACAATATCGGAGAGTATCGCACAAGCACAACTATGCAACCCGCAGAAACCTTTGATTACCTGTTGGCTAGCTGAGGATATTGTGGAACCAGGGATTCCAATTCTGACTGAAGCCGGAATCCCCAACTTTGCTACGCCACAGCGAGCCGCAAAAGCTCTTAAGTTTCTTCAGCAACGAGCTGAATGGCTTCAATTATAGTAATTTAATGCTACTCTAGTAGCATGCCCACAAAACTAAAAACCAGCATTGTAGTCGAAGATGACGGAGTTCCCTCAATGCGTGTCGCTATATTAGATCCACGAGCCTGCAACCCCTCCAAGTGTACAAAAGAATGCCAACGATTCTGCCCTCCTCAACGAATGGGCGACGAAGTTGTCATTTTTGAAGAAAAAAAAGACGCTCAACCACGCATTGTTGAAATCTTATGTACTGGTTGTGGAATCTGTACGCGAAAATGCCCATTCGGGGCACTGCGTATCATCAATCTCGCTGATGAACTAGAAACTGATACCTCTCATCGGTACGGACCCAATAGCTTCAAATTATTCCGATTACCCATCCCTACGCCTGGTGCTGTCACAGGGCTTGTCGGAGCAAATGGAACAGGGAAATCAACGGCATTACAAATTCTTGCGCTTCAATTACAACCAAATTTAGGAAACTTCGAAGAACCCCCCGTCTGGTCTGAAATCATTCTTCATTATCGGGGATCAGGGTTGCAACCCTATTTTGAAAAAGCCTCAAAAGGTGACCTTACCGTTGCTTACAAACCCCAAATTGTAACTACTATTCCTGAAGCTTACAAAGGCTCTGTTCAGTCACTCCTTGAATCCACTGACGAACGAGGAATTCTCGGCCCTCTCACAGAACAGCTAGAACTTGATAATGTGCTTCACCGAGATGTATCTGTTCTTAGTGGAGGTGAATTACAACGGGTAGCAATTGCTGCCGTCATGGCTCGAGACGCAGATGTGTATCTAATAGACGAACCCACTTCCTATCTTGACGTTTATCAACGAGTTCGTACCGCTCGTGCTATTCGTTCACTAGCATTAGAAGGAAAAATGGTTATCAGCGTTGTCCACGATTTGGCGGTCGCAGATTATATCTCCGATTACGTATGCATATTCTACGGTGAACCAGGAGTCTATGGAATTGTTTCAAATCCACATGGAGTCCGAGAAGGAATCAATATCTACCTTAACGGCTTTTTACCTGACAGCAACGTACGCTTTCGAAATGAAGAAATTCGATTTGATACTCGTCCTCCCACCGAAGATTTCTGGGCTAGTGTCGAACTGCTCTTCGAATATGATGCCATGGTGAAACGGTTCGAGGATTTTAATCTTCAAATAATGCCTGGGACGATTCATCAGGGTGAAGTTATCGGGGTGCTTGGGCCTAATGGTATTGGAAAGACTACCTTTGTTCGTCTACTAGCCCAAGATTTGGTACCTGATGAGGGTTCAATTCCTGAAACAGATATCAAGGTCAGTTACAAACCCCAATACCTAAGTGCTGAAAGTGAAAACACTGTTATCGAGGCACTCCAAGAAGTGGGAGGCGCTTCAGTGTTGACCAGCATTTTCAGATCGGATATTACACGTCCATTATCACTAGATAAATTAGAAGATCGGAAGATCAATGAGCTAAGTGGTGGCGAACTTCAACGGGTTGCAATTGCTGCTTGCCTTGCTCGACCTGCTGACCTCTTCCTGATTGATGAACCTTCTGCATTCTTAGATATTGAACAACGGCTAGCAGCAGCAAAGGTGATTCGGTCTATTGTCCATGATAAAGGGAAAGCCGCCTTTGTTGTTGAACATGATATGGTAGCATTATCCGCTTTTGCTGATACAATTTCAGTCTTCACTGGGCAACCTGGCAAATCTGGGTTTTGTCAAGCGCCGGTTGACCTTAGATTAGGAATGAATACTTTTCTTAAAGATATGGGTGTAACATTTCGTCGCGATTATGCAACAGGGCGACCAAGAGTTAACAAAGAAGACAGCCGATTAGATCGTGAACAAAAACAACGCGGTGAATACTACTATATCAGTACTGAAACAGAATAGCCATTATTTTACATTCTTCTTTCGGAGCAATCCTAATGGTCCTTGATGATTAATTATAACATTCACTACATTTTGATTTTTGGCTACATTTAGAGACCGTGCAATTGGCTGGCACTTTGTTCGAAGCAGATGCGCAGTAGGTGTAGGTATTGAAAATTCGGGCAGAGTCTCATGGTGTCCCATTCCCTTCGCAATTACTAAATCGACCTCATTAAACTGATTAAGAAAATCGTCTGAACACCATTGGGGCAAATGATGTTGAAGCC